>CAZCZO010000022.1:14375-45376 GCA_964503275.1 uncultured Gemmatimonadaceae bacterium
AGCTGGAACTTCCCGGGTGTCACGGGCTGGCCGACCTTGCCGGTGGACAGCCGCGGATTCCGGGTGCGTGGCTCGCTGGCGGGCGGCGGGGCCAGCCGCTCGGCGGCGCCCGGCGCCACTCCCGCGACGTCGAACCCGCCCGCGGGCGCACGGGCCGCGTCGCCCCCCGCGCGCGCGGCCACCGCCACCCCGCCCGACCCCGCACAGCAGGATCCCGACCGCTCCAACCGCTGGACCAGCGAAGAGCGCATCGAAGCCTCACGCCGTGTCCTCGTGGCGCGCTTCCCCGAGCTCGCCAGCGCCCCGGTGCTCGAGACGCGCGCGTGCCACTACGAATCGAGCATCGGGCGCAACTTCGTGATCGACACGCACCCGGACTTCCGCAACGCGTGGATCGCCGGATGCGGCAACGCGGAGGGCTTCAAGTTCGGCCCCGTGATGGGTGCGTACATCGCGCAGCGGGTCCTCGGCGATGAAGGCGACGCCGAGGTCGCGGCCGGATTCCGCATCCCGACGGACACCTACGACGAACCGACCACCTGATGACCACTCGAATTGCCCTCGGCGCTGTGCTCCTGAGCGCGACGCTCTTCGGTCCCACGCGCGCGACCGCGCAGGACCCACCGCCCCGCGACCCGATGTTCGGTGTCCCGCCCGTGGCCTCGCTGATCGCGACGTCGCGCAGCGAGTTCGCCGAGGTCGTCTCGCGGTATCAGGCGGATCAGACGGCGCTGACCCGCCGCTACGACGCGCCGGAGTCGCCCGACCGCCGCTTCCGCATGCGGAACTTCTACACGGCGTGGCGTCAGCGGCTCGCCGAGACGGAGTTCTCGGCGCTGTCGCACGAGGCCAAGATCGACTACGTGCTGCTCGACAACGAACTGCGTCATCAGCTGGCGCTCCTCGATCGTGAGGACAAGCTCCGCGCGGAGGCCGCGCCCGCGCTGCCCTTCGCCGACGCCTTGCTCTCGATCTACGATGCGCGTCGACGGATGGAGACGGTGGACCCAGTGGCAGCCGCACGTACCCTCACGGCGGTCACGAAGTCCGTCGACTCACTGCGAGCGCTCTTCGAAGCACCGGCCGCCGGACGGGGCGCCGCCCCCGCCGCGCGCAGCGCCCCGACGTTGACGCGCTCGACCGGCATGCGTGCGGCGGCCCGCGTGGATCAGATCCGCCAGACCATGGGCAGCTGGTACCGGTACTATCAGGGCTACGACCCGATGTTCTCGTGGTGGTTGGCCGATCCGTACCGCAAGCTCGACGAGTCGATGCAGCGCTACGCACGCACGCTGCGCGAGCGGGTGGTGGGATGGCGGCAGACCGGCCCAGCCGTCGCGGCGGCGCCCGGTGGCGGCGGGCGCGGTGGGGGCGGGCAGGCCGCCGAGGCGGACGAGCCCATCGTCGGTGTCCCGATCGGCGCGGATGGCCTGCAGGCGGACCTCGACTACGAGATGATCCCCTACACTGCCGAAGAGTTGATCACCATCGCCGAGCGGGAGTACGCGTTCTCGCTGCAGGAGATCAAGAAGGCCGCCAAGGAACTCGGCTACGACGACTGGAAGCAGGCCTCGGAGCATGTGAAGAACCTGTATGTCGCGCCGGGCAAGCAGATCGACATCATCCGCGACCTCGCCCGGCAAGCGGAGGCGTACTTCGCATCGAAGGATTGGGTGACGATCCCCGAACTGTCGACCGAGGACTGGCGCATGGAGATGCTGTCGCCCGAGCGGCAGCGGGTCTCGCCGTTCTTCCTCGGCGGCGAAGCCATCCTCGTGTCGTATCCGACGGACGCGATGACGGACGAGGAGAAGCTCATGTCCATGCGCGGCAACAACCCGCACTTCTCGCATGCGACCGTGTTCCACGAGCTGAACCCCGGGCATCACTTTCAGGGCTTCATGACGCAGCGCTACAACGCGCACCGTCGCGGCTTCAACACGCCGTTCTGGAATGAGGGGATCGCGCTGTACTGGGAGATGTTCGTCTGGGACGAGGGCTTCCACAGCTCCCCCGAGGACCGGATCGGTGCGCTGTTCTGGCGCATGCACCGCAGTGCGCGCATCATCTTCTCGCTCTCGTTCCACCTGGGGAAGATGACCCCCGAGCAATCGATCGACCTGCTGGTGGACATGGTGAACTTCGAGCGCGCCAACGCCGAGGCCGAGGTGCGCCGCTCGTTCAACGGGAGCTATTCGCCACTGTATCAGGCGGCGTACATGCTGGGCGGCCTGCAGATGCGCGCCCTGCACGGGGAGCTGGTCCTCTCGGGCCGGATGACGAACCGGGAGTTCCACGATGCGGTGATGCAGGGCGGCCCGATGCCCATCACGATGGTCCGCGCCCGCCTGACCGGGCAGTCGCTGACCCGAGCAGGCGCACCCGCTTGGCGCTTCGCCGACCAGGTCCCGCCGCCGAAGCCGTTCCCATCGCGCTGACGCCCGCAAGCCGCCCGTTGCCCGGTCATCGCCGCGCCGACGGGCGGCTCGCGGAACGTCCGACGCGACCCGTGCGTACTAGTCGCAAGTCCTGCGTCCTCATTTCGTCCCCGATGGAGTTGCTGTGAACCGTTCGTCGCTCGTTGCCCTCCTGCTGTTCGCCCCACTTGCCCTGGGCGCCCAAGCGGCCGCACCCGCCGCGCCGCCGCGCCCGGAGATCTTCTTCCGCGCGCCGGCCAACGGTGCCACGGTCGAGACCGAATTCCCGGTCGTCTTCGGGTTGCGCAACTATGGCGTCGCCCCGGCCGGCGTGCCGTTCACGCGCACCGGCCACTTCCACATCTTGATCAATACCGAGCCACAGGCTCCGGGGGTCATCATCCCCGTGGATTCCCTGCACCGGCACTACGGCGCGGGGCAGATCGAGACGACGCTGGATCTGGCGCCGGGGACCTACACGTTGCGCTTGGTGCTCGCGGACCACGAGCACAAGGTGATCGGCCCCGATCTCATTTCGGCTCCGATCCGCGTGACGGTGCGGCCCCGCGCAGCGCGCTGATCGCGGCCGCATAGTCGGCCGGCGTATCCACGTCGGCCAGTGCGGTCTCGGGCCAGTCCACATACGCCGCCTCGTCGGCGTGTCGCCGCACGACCGCCTTCCCGCAGCCCTCGCCGTGCCAGGCCAACAGCTCGGCGAACAGCGCACGGCGGAACAGCAGCGGCGGCGCCAGCACATCGCCGTAGCGCGAGACCACAAGCGGTTCGAGGCCGGACGTCGCGCGGTCGAGCAGCGTCCTGATCATCGGCGCTGTGATGTGCGGCATGTCGGCCAACATCACCACCGCCCGATCGACCTCGGCGGGGAGCGCCGACAGACCGGCATGCAGGGATGCGCTGGTCGGCCCCGTGGGGTCGGGGCTCTCGACGAAGCGCACCGGTACGCCTCGGAGCGCGGCCACGACGTCGTCGCGGAAGCTCCCCGTAATGACGAACACGGCATCGACCCCGCCCTCGAGCAGGTGCTCCACCGCACGCCGCACCATCGGGCGGCCCTCGATGTCCAACAGCAACTTGTTGCGCCCCATGCGCGTGGAGGCACCGGCCGCGAGCACGATCGCCGCCGTCGTCACCGCAGGACGGGGTCCGCGTCGCGGTGGATGGGCGTCGCGCGCTCGCGCAGCGAGCGCGGGGCACGGCCCGAGCGGACGGCCAGCAGCTCGGCCACGATCGCCAGTGCCACCTGCTCAGCGCCGTCGGTCCCGATGTCCAATCCGACAGGCGCATGCAGACGCGGATCATCGCGATGCGCCACGGCATCGATCGCGCCCAGCAAACGCTCCGTGCGCGCGCGCGGCCCCAGCACACCGATGTAGCTGACACCCGACGGCAACAGCGCGGCGACCGCCGCTGCATCGTCCGCGAAGTCGTGCGACATCACCACCGCCATGTCGTCCGCTCCGAGGTCGGCGGCGAGTGGCGCGAGCGCCTCGGCCCGCGCCTCCACCAATCGAACGCCACTGGGAAAGCGCTCGGGACGCAGCAAGCCGGGCCGCTTGTCGACGACCACGACCCGGAAGCCCACCGTCGCCGCGAGCCGCGCGACCTCGCGGCCATCGTCGGCCGCGCTCAGCAGCAGCAGCCGCGGCGGGGGCACCAGCGACTCGACGAAGTACAGCCGACCGTCCTCGCGCACGAGTGCGCCGCCCCCGCGACCCAGCGCCTCCCGCGCGACGGCCGCGAGCCGCGCATCGCGCGCGGCGTCGCCCGTGCTGCCGTCGAGCGCATCGGCCCGCAGCACGAGGCGCGCTGTCGCATACGGGTCCACGCAGGTCACCACGCAGCACGCGATCTCTTCCTCGAGCACCCGGTACTCGGCGGCACGGTCCCCGTGGATGGGCTCGATCAGCAACTCCACCGCGCCCTCGCACCCCACGCCGAGATCCCAGGCGGCGATCTCATCGGGGCCACCACACCAGGTCCGCCTCGCGACCTGCTGCGAGGCCATGACACGGCGCGCGACCTCGATCACATCGCGCTCGAGACAGCCGCCACTCACATTGCCCACGGTGCTCCCGTCGTCGCGCACCAGCAGCTTCGCGCCCTCGTGCCGATACGCGGAGCCCCGCACCGAGATCACCGTGGCCAGCGCCCCGCGACCGCCTGCCGCCACGAGCGCCGTGATCGCCGCGTGCACGGCGCGCGTCTCAGCCCACTGCTTCACGCGCGCATCAGGACCACGACAGATCCGCCTTGGAGAGCGGCAATGCGCGGATCCGCTTGCCGGTCGCCGCGCGGATCGCATTCGTCAACGCCGGCACGACGGGCGGCAAGGCCGGCTCGCCGATGCCCGTCGGCGGATTGTCCGAGAGCACCCAGTGCGTTTCGACCGGCGGGGCCTGTCGCATCGAGAGCAGCGGGAACATGTCGAAGTTGTCCTGCTCCACCGCACCACCGCTGATGGTGATCGCCTGCGCCAACGCCTCCGAGATGCCGTCGAGCACCGAGCCCTCGACCTGCTGTTCGGCACCGCTCGGATTGATGATGGTGTGGCCCACGTCGCCCGCGACCCAGACCTTGTCCACCGTCAGCACACCGCGCGGCGTGACCGTAGCCTGCACGACCTCGGCGAAGTAGCCGCGATGGCTGAAGTGGAAGCCCACCCCCATCCCCGTGCCCTTGGGAAGCGCGGCGCGGCGCGCCCAGCCGGACACCTCGCGCACCTTCTCGAGCACGCCGCGCATACGCCCCGCGTCCATCGTGCCCTGCGCCACGCCGACCGGTGGCGACGACAGCAGATCCAATCGGAATTGGATGGGATCGGCGCCGGCGGCCTCGGCGAGTTCATCGAGGAACGACTGGAACACGAACGCGATGGCGTTCGAGGTCGGCGCCCGCAGCGCCCCTGTGGGGATGCCGAACGGGATCAACGACGCACCCACGGAGTAGTTGGGCACGAAGCGCGCCGGGAACTCGTTGGCGCCGAGACCGGCACTCGACGCGAACCGGCCGCCGCTGCCGAACGAGACGAAGTGGTTCTGCCACGCGACCAGCGCACCGCGCGCATCAAGGCCCGCCTTGAGGAAGTGCCACCCCGCCGGACGATAGAAGTCATGCGTCATATCGTCCTCGCGGCTCCACAGCAGCTTCACCGGCGTGCCCGCGAGCTCCTTGGCGATGGCGGCGGCTTCGACCACGGGGTCATTGGTCAGTCGGCGGCCGAATCCGCCACCGCCGCGCACCATATGCATCTGGATGCTCGCGGCGTCGAGGCCGAGCGTCGAGGCGACCAGTTGCCGCGCGCCTTGCGGCGTCTGGCTCGTGGTCCACAGCTCCATGATGCCGTCGTGGAAATGCGCGGTGGCACCTTGCGGCTCCAGTGTGGCGTGCGAGAGGAAGGGATACTCGTACGCGGCCTCGACGACCTTGGCCGCTGCCGCCAACGCGGCCGTCGCGTCCCCGTCGCTGCGCAGCGTCTGCTCGGGCGCCTGGGCACCCAAGGTCGCCGCCTGACGGGCGAAGCCCTCGCTGCTCTGCTCCGCGGTGGCCCCTTCGTCCCAGGTCACACGCAGCCGACGCCGAGCGACCTGGGTCGCCCACCAGGTCTCACCCACGATCGCGACGCCGTCGAGCAGGCCCGTGAGCTGGGTGCCGCCGCGCACGATGAAGGCCTTGGTGATGCCGGGCAGCCGTTGCAGGTCCTCGACGTTGGCCGTTGCGACCTTCCCCGCGAAGACCGGGCACTTCACGAAGGTCGCGTAGCGCATGCCCGGCAGGGAAACGTCGATGCCGAACAGGGGCTTGCCGGTGACGATCGCCGGGTTGTCCACCTGCGATGTGCGCTTGCCGATGATGCGATACGCGCTGCGGTCCTTGAGGGCGACGCTCGCGGGGTCCGGCGGCGTGAGGGTGGCCGCCGTCGCCGCGAGCGACGCGTAGGTCGCGGTGCGGCCGGTGGGGGTGTGGGTGACCACCCCCGAGGCGGTGCGGCACTCGCTGGTGGGCACCTTCCAGGTCTCTGCGGCGGCGGCGACCAGCATGGCCCGCGCCACGGCACCGGCGCGGCGCATGGGTTCCCAGTTCGATGGGGTCGCCGAGCTGCCTCCCGCGACCTGCGAGCCATAGCGCTGCTGGTCCGCCATGGTCTGCTCGACGGTGACCTGCGCCCAGTCCACGTCGAGCTCCTCGGCGATGAGCATCGGGAGCATGGTCTTGATGCCCTGTCCCACCTCCGGGTTCTTGGCCATGATGGTGATGACGCCCTCGGACGAGATCTTCACGAAGGCGTTCGGGGCGAAGTCGGCGGCCGAGTCGAGCAGCGCCGCGGCGCCCTCGGCGAGGTCGGTATAGGCCGCGAGCAGCAGCCCGCCGCCCGCGAGCGCGGAGACACGAATGAAGGCGCGGCGCGAGACCGTGGTGGGGGTCGTCATGGCTCAGTCCTCCCCGCGGCGCCGCGCGCCAGTGCCGGCCGCATCGGTGGCGGCGAGGCTGGCCGCATGGTGCACCGCTTGGCGGATCCGGAGGTACGTCGCACAGCGGCAGAGGTTGCCGTCGAGCGCTTCATCGATGTCGGCATCGGTAGGGGTCGGCTTGGCGGCCAGGAGCGCGGCGGCCGCCATGAGCTGCCCCGCCTGGCAGTAGCCGCACTGCGGGACATCCAGTTCCACCCAGGCCCGCTGCAGGGGATGGGAGCCGTCGGGCGAGAGCCCTTCGATGGTGCGCACCTCTTGACCCGCGACGCGCGAGACCGGCAACACGCAGGACCGCGTCGGCACGCCGCGCAGGTGCACCGTGCAGGCGCCACACTGCGCCGCGCCGCAGCCATACTTGGTCCCCTTGAGGTCGAGGACGTCGCGCAGGACCCACAGGAGGGGGGTTTCCGGCGGGACATCGACCGTGCGGGTCGAGCCGTTGACAGAGAAGGTGACGGGCACGGGGGACTCCGCGGTGTGGGGCGAACGGCGCGCGTGGCACCAATCGGGGCAACGCTGCGTATGGCTGCTGTGGTCAAAGTTATGTCGCTGCTCCGGGGACGCCAGACGGCCCGCACCGCTCAACGTTTCCCGGCCGGCTTCGTATGACTGCTGACACGGGACCCCGCGCTGGGTCCCGTTGCTGTTGATGGACCCTTGGCCCTTAACGACCTTGGCCCTTTCGACGTCCTAGATGATTGTGACCTTCCCTCGCCTCTTCGCCGCCGCCGCCGCCTTCGTGCTGGCCTTGGCCGCGGCTCCGCTCCAGGCCCAACAGGCCGACATCATCCGCGGCCTGGTCCTCGGCCCCGACTCCCTCCCGGTCGCGAACGTGCTCGTGACGGCGACCTCGCTGACCGGGCAGGTGAATCGCACCGCGCGCACCGACCGCAATGGGCGCTACACCATCGTCTTCCCGGGTGGGGAGGGCGACTATTGGGTGTCGTTCAACGCGATCGGTTTCTCGCAGCGCCGCTTCCAGGTGATGCGCACCGCGGATCAGGAAGTGCTGATCGCGAATGCGCGACTGGCCGCGTCCACGGTGACGCTCGACGCCTTCAATGTGACGGAGCGGGCCGCGGCGTCCCGCGCGGACACCGTGAGCGACGTCGGTGGCACCGAGCGCAATGTCACGGAGTCCATCTCGGACTTCCTGAACGCCGATCAGATGGGCGACCTCGCGGCGATGGCCGCGGCGTTGCCCGGGGTGCAGCTGATCCCGGGGGCCGACGGCGGCATGGACGGGTTCTCGATCCTCGGCCTCGGCGCGGACCAGAACAACGTCCAGCTCAACGGGCTCAACTTCGGTGACGCGAACGTGCCGCGCGATGCGGCGATCGCGATCTCGCTGGCCAGCTCACCGTATGATGTGTCACGCGGCGGGTTCTCGGGTGGTCAGCTGCAGCTGCGGACCAGCTCGGGCAGCAACTTCCGGTCGCGGTCACTGAGCACGCAGTTGCAGGCGCCGCAGCTCCAGTGGGCGAACCAGCTCGCCCAGGCCGCCGGCAATGAGTTCACGAATCTCTCGCTCGGTGGCAGCGCGGCCGGTCCGATCAAGCCGGACGAGCTCTTTTACAATGGCTCCTTCCAGTTCGACCGGCGCCTGCAGGACTTGCGGACGCTGCTGAGCACCAATGCGCTCGGCTTCGAAGCCAGCGGCATGAACGCCGACTCCGTGGCGCGCTTCCTCGGTATCCTGCAAGACCAGCGCCTGCCGGTGAACGTGGGGGGCTTCCCGGGACAGCGCTATCGCGATCAGGCCTCGTTCCTGACCTCGCTCAACTGGAACCCGACCGAGCGCTTCGCGAATCAGAACTTCGCCCTGTCGCTGAGCGGCAACCTCAACAATCAGCGACCGGCGCAGGGCGGGATCCTCAGCACGCCGTCGCGCGATGGCGAGCGGCTGTCGTACGGGACGACGCTGCAGGGACGCCACTCGGGGTTCGTCGGGACGATCCTCAGTGAGACCAACGTCGGGCTGAGCGTCAGCCGCAACGAGGCGGAGCCCTACTTGCTCGCCCCCGCGGGGTCTGTGCGCGTGAACTCGACGCTGTCCGACGGTTCGGCGTCCGTGCGGAACATCGCCTTCGGTGGTGCCCCCAACCTGAACCAGGCCAGCGGCAACGGGTCGCTGGGCTTCCTCAATACCTTGTCGTGGTTCAGCGGCGACAACCGTCACCGGGTGAAGTTCACGACCGAGGCGCGCCGGGAGTCCTACTGGCAGGACCTGACCAGCAACGAACTCGGCAGCTTCTCGTATCAGTCGCTGGCTGACCTCGAAGCCGGACGCCCGGCGAGCTACAGCCGTCAGTTGGCGCCGCGTCGGCGCGTCGGCAGCCAGTTCGTGGGCGCGTTCTCCCTCGGCGACGCGTGGCGCCCCACGAACGACGTGCAGATCCAGTACGGGGTGCGCATGGACGGGAACCGCTTCCTGCAGGGTCCGTCGTCGAACCCGCTGGTGGACTCGGTCTTCGGCCGCAACAACGCGGACGTGCCGAACCGCGTGTACGTGAGCCCGCGCGTCGGGTTCTCCTGGACCTATGGCCAGGCGGACCAGATCGCCTTCGTGCCGGGCATGGTGCGTGCACCGCGCGCCGTGATCAGCGGCGGCATCGGCGTGTTCCAGAACACGCCGGGGACGCAGCTCATCGGCGGGGCGATCGACAACACGGGTCTGCCCTCGGGCTTGCAGCAGTTGAATTGCCTCGGCGCCGCCGCACCGACGCCGGACTGGACCGCATGGATCGCCGACCGTTCGCTGATCCCGCGCACCTGCGCCGACGGCACCGAGGGCACGATCTTCGCGCAGTCGGCGCCGAACGTGCTGCTCTTCGACCCGTCGTTCGCGGCGCAGCGCTCGCTGCGGTCGAACCTGCGGTGGGCGGGCGCCGTGATGCAGAATCGGTATCGCGCATCCGTCGACGTGACCTACTCGCGGAATCTCGCCCAGCAGAACTCGGTCGACCTGAACTTCGTGGGCAATCAGGCGTTCGTGCTCGAGAACGAAGGTGGGCGTCCGGTGTATGTGCCGACCTCGGCGATCGTATCGAATACCGGGCAGGTGGCCTGGCGTCAGGCGCGCGTGACCGATGCCTTCGGCCGCGTGACGCAGCAGCAGTCGGACCTGCAGTCGGACAGCCGCCAGGTCACGTTGAGCCTCGCGCCGTTGAACTACTCGTCGGTGTTCCGGTGGAATCTGACCTACGTATTCGCCGACGTACGTCAGCAATTCAATGGCTTCCAGAGCACCGTCGGCGACCCCTTCGCCAAGGAGTGGTCCCGCGCGACTGGCAACTCTCGGCATCAGATCCAATACAGTCTGTCCTACAACTTCTTCGACGCCGTGACGGTCTCGTGGGGCGGTAACCTCCGCTCGGGATCACCGTACTCCGCGCTCATCGCCGGTGACGTGAATGGCGACAGCTATGGCAACGACCGCGCATTCGTGTTCGACCCAGCGACTGCCAGCGACCCGACCCTCGCGGCCGGCATGCAGAACCTGATCGAGACGGCCACGCCCGAGGCGCGTCGCTGCCTCGAAAGCCAGCTCGGCAAGCTCGCCAAGCGCAACAACTGCGAAGGACCGTGGACAGCCGGTGCGAATCTCGGCATCACGCTGAACTCGGTGCGCTTGGGGATCCCGCAGCGCGCGACGATCTCCATGCAGGTCCAGAACCCGCTCGCAGGCGTTGACCGCCTGCTCCACGGTGAGGACAACCTCAAGGGCTGGGGGCAGACGATTCCCCCGGATCAGCAGTTGCTGTTCGTCCGCGGGTTCGACCCCGTCACGCAACAGTTCAAGTACGAGGTCAACGAGCGCTTCGGCTCGACGCGCCCGCAGCAGAGCGCGAATCAGGCGATGCCGCTGGTCACGATGAACGTCCGCTTCGACGTTGGCCCGACGCGCGAGCGGCAGCAGCTCGAGCAGCAACTCGACCGCGGCCGCACGCGTCCGGGCAACAAGCCGTCGGTGCAGCAGCTCCGCGGCCTCGGCAACGTGGGCCTCATCAACCCCATGCAGCAGATCCTGCAGCAGGCCGACACGCTGAAGCTCACCCGTGTGCAGGCCGACTCGCTGGCCACGCTCAACCGCATGTATGTGCTGGCGACCGACGCGATGTGGATGCCGGTGGCCCGCGAACTGGCGGCGCTGCCGGACAAGTACGACCACGACCTCGCGTACCGGAAGTATCGCGAGGCCCGCGAGGATCAGGTCGACCTGCTCATGAAGCTCGCGCCCCAGCTCAAGTCGTTGTTGACCAACGAACAGTTCCGCCTCCTGCCGGCGCAGTTGCAGTCCAACCTCGACGTGCGGACCCTGCGCGCGATCCGCTCGGGCACCGCGGGCCGCGGTGGCATGGGTGGCGGTGGGATGGGCGGCTTCGGCGGTGGTGGCGGTGGTGGCGGCGGCGGCCGAGGGGGGCGCTGATGACCTCGCCGCGATCACGATCCTTTCCTGTCACTGAGATGTTCTCCATGACGTTGCGTTCTTCCCTGCCCGCTGTGGCGCTCCTGCTGGGTGCGGCGACGACCGGCGCCGCTCAGGATTCGACGAAGGTCCCACTGCGCGCCCTGGGGCCCGTGGAGGCCAAGGCGTCGGTGCCGATCTCGAACATCACGAATGTGCGTGCGCTGTCGAATGGTGCCGTGTTCATCAACGACTTCCAACAGCGCCAGTTGCTGCTGTTCGATCCGACGTTGCAGAACACACGCATCATCTCGGACACCATCGGGGCGCCGATCCCCTACGGTCAGCGCAACATCGGCCTGATCCCGTATGTCGGCGACTCCACCATCATCGTGGATCCTGCGACGTTCGCGCTGATCGTGCTGAATGAGCGCGGGGAGCAGGTGCGCATCATGGCACCGCCGCGGCCGGCCGATGTGAATCTGCTGGCCGGGATGACCTCTGGAACGCACGCGTTCGACGCGCAAGGGCGCTTGGTCTACCGGGCGAACCTTGGCGGCGGTGGACGTGGTGGCTTCAACCCGGCCATGATGGCGATGGCGGGTGGCGGCGGCGCCATGGCGACGGTCGTCGCGGGCGCGGCCGGCGGCGGTGGGCGTGGCGGCGAGCGCGGCATGCAAGGTGGCGGCCAGGGCGGACGGGGCGGTTTCACACCCATCTCGCCCGACTCCGCCCCCATCGTCCGGGCCGACTTCAACACGCGCAAGGTCGACACCGTCGGGCACATCCGTCTGCCGCGGCAGTCGTTCGCCACGACGGTCACGCCCGAGGGCAACACCCGCCTGACGGCCAAGATCAATCCGCTGCCGCAGCAGGATGAGTGGGCGCTGATGGCCGACGGCACCATCGCCATCGTGCGCGTGCTCGACTACCGCGTGGACTGGCTGAAGGCCGACGGCACACGCGAGCTCTCGCCGAAGCTGCCATTCGAGTGGAAGCAGCTCACCGATGACGACAAGCGCACGTTGGTCGATTCCATGAAGACCATCGCGACGCGCATCACTGAGCAGTTCGCCCAGCAGACGCGCGGCTCGAACTTCCTGGCGAACTTCGAACCCGTCGCCCCGGAGGAGCTCCCCGACTACTATCCGCCGATCCGGCAGGGCGCGGTGCGCGCGGACGCAGACGGCAACCTGTGGATCCTGCCGACCACCACCTCGCAGACCAACGCGCTGGCGCTCGCCGCGCAGTCGATGATGGGCGGTGGTGGCGGGCGCGGCGGGATGCCGCCGGGCGCCATGGTCGGGATGATCGGCGGGGCCGCTGGCGGCGGCGGTCGCGGGGGCGACGGCGGTCGTGGTGGAGACGCGGGTCGCGGAGGCGGCGCCGTGGTCGGTGGCCGTGCTGCCGGGGCCCAAGGCGCCCAGGGCGCCCAAGGCGCACAGCGCGCCGGTGCCGACTCCGCCGCGCGCCGCGTCGGCGCCGACTCGGCCCGCGCTGGCGCTGCACCGGCTGGCAATCCCATGCAAGCGCTCGCCGCGCTGGCGGCAGCGGCCACCACGCCGACCGCCGGCCTGATCTACGACATCGTCAACCGCGAGGGGCAACTGGTCGAGCGCGTGCAGCTCCCGCCCGGCCGGACGCTCGTGGGCTTCGGCAAGGGCGGCGTCGTGTACCTCGCCAACCGCGAGGGACGTGGCATGGTCTTGGAACGCGCACGCCGTACGGCGAACTGACGCCGCACATCGAGCGAATGCCCGAAGGGCGCGACCTCTCGCAGGGTCGCGCCCTTCATCGTTCAGCGCAGCGCCAGCGGCTCGCCGAGCAACGCCGCGCGCACCGCCGCCGTCCGATACGCGAAGATGCGCTCGACCTGCCGGCGCACCAGCGGGTGCACGAGGTCACCCAACGGCGAGAACGGCAACCGATACCGCACCTCATCATCGATCCGGGTCTCCTGCGGTCCCAGCGCCTCGAAGCGATGGGTATGCACCCAGCGCGCGTACGGACCCTTCAGTTGCTCGTCGCAGAAGACGAACGGCGGCTCCCAGCGTGAGATCAGCGTGCGCCACCGGAACGGCAGCCCGTGCAGCGAGAGCGAGTAGTCGATCAAGGTCCCCGGCCGCATCACGATCGGCTCTGGGGTGAGGATCCTGAACTTGAGCTCGGGCGGCGTGATGCGCTCGAGGTTGTGCGCGGCGCCAAAGAACTCGAAGACCGTGGCGCGCGGCAACGGCAGCGTGAGAGAGACGCGGAGGACGTGTTCCATACCACACGAAGCCGCAGGGCCGGGATCGTAGTTCCCGATCCCGGCCCTGCGGCGCACGTGTCAGTCGTTCCGTGGCGAGCGGCGCTCAGTACGACATCATCTGCATCCGCAGCAGATCGATGCGGTCGGGCGAGCCGATGAACACGCCCTCGGGCCAGCGCTTGTACTGCAGCATCTCGGAGTAGATCTCCGCCTGACGGTACATGTTCAGCCCGAAGCCGGCCAGGTACTGCAAGCGCAGGTTGCGGTCCATGTTGATCTGGGCGTCCGCGGTCCAGGGCTTGAGGTACTTGGCTTCCATCCCGAACGTCGAGAGCAGGTCCACGGCCGAGTACATGCCGAGCTCCGCCATGGACTGCCGCACAGGGGCGAACTCCGGACGGTCGAGCTTGGCCTGGATCATGTCCACGTCGATGGGCTCCGGCTCCTTCTGGCCCACGAGCACGATGTCATAGCCCTGCCCCATGTGCGTGTTGCCGAACACGAAGCCGTCGGGGAACGCCTCGAAGAAGGTGGCGACCTCCGACTTGACCGCCTCGGGCGTGCTCTCGTACAGCTGCACGAACACCGTCACCACGCCGCCCGGGTTCAACTTCTCGCGGACCAGCGTGAAGAACTCCTTCGTGTACAGCGTCGCGGCACCCTTGACCCACGGGTCGAAGGGATCCGACGTGATCGCATCGAAGGTCTCGTCGGTCGTCAGCAGATAGTGGCGCGCGTCGTCGACCTTGATCTCGACCTTGGGATTCTCGGCGACGAAGTAGTTCTGCTGCCCGAAGTAGGTCGACACGACCTTGGGCACCAGCGGCTCGATCTCGGCGATCACCTGCCGCTGCACCATGGGATCGATGCTCACGGAGCCCGCCGTGACCCCCGCGCCGAATCCGATCACGAGCACCGACTTGGGATCCTTGGGGATCAGCGTCGCCAGGTGGCCCAGCATGCGCTGCAGTCGCATATCCTGCGGCTCGCTGGAGGCCTGCACCTTGCCCGCGTTGTGGTAGTTCAACACCCCGTTCGACAGCTGCGAGACGGCCATCGAGGAGTTCATGCCCTCGCCCACGAAGATGAACTCCCCGTGGTCGAAGTAGCGGCGCGCCGCGAAGCGCCCGAAGCCCACGAGCAAGGGGGGCACCGGCGCCACGGTGGTGATCAACAGGCCACCGATCGCCACCGCCACCGCCAGCGCGCCCAAGCGTCGCATCGCGCCGCCAGCGGCCACCGACGTCTGCGACGGGAACAGCACCAGCAGCAGCAGCGCCGACACGGCGGCGAACGCGACCATCATCCGCTGCGAATCCTGCGTGCCGAGGGCTGGGATGAACACCACGCTGGCCAGCACGGCGCCGAAGATCGCACCGACCGTATTGGCCGCATAGACCGTCCCGACCATCACCCCAGGGTCGCGATCCTCACCCATGGTGGCGGCCAGCGCCAGCGGGAACGACGCACCCCACAGGAACGCGCCCGGCAGCACGGCGAAGGCCGTCTTGACGAAGTCCATCTGGAAGGTGAACCACGGGCCCAGCGACAGCGTGGGATCGACCGGCCAGAACGGGACCGCCTGCGTCAGCGCGAACGCCGCCCACGCGATCGCGGCCATGAGCGCCATCTGGAACCAGCCGAGTGCCGTGCGGGCATCCTTCACGGAGCCCGCCAGTGACGCGCCCACCGACGAGCCCAGCCCCAGGCCGATCAGGAACACACCGAGGATCAGCGAGAAGGTGTAGGTCGTCCCGCCGAGGTTCAGGGACAGCAGGCGCGCCCAGACGACTTCGGAGCCGAGGGCCGTGAAGCCGGACAGTGCGATCGCGGCATAGACCGGCCAGGTGCCCGGCGGCGCCGCGAAGAGCTTGGGCTTCGGGGCATCGGCGGCCGCGCGCTTCCCACTGTACGTGGACTCCTTGGCCAGCAACAGCGCCGCCACGGCGACCACGACGTTCAACGCCACCGCGACGAACGACGCCGTCCGTGTGTCGGTGACCCGCAGCAGGTAGTAGCCCGCCAGCAGGCAGCCGATCACGCCGCCCGCGATGTTGCCGCCGTAGAAGAAGCCCAGCCACGACACGCCCTTCGGCGTGGACTCGACCCAGCGCGCGATGGCCGGCAACGTCGCGCCCATCAGCAGGGTCGGCACCAGGAGGACCAGCGCGCAGAACAGGCCCCGCAGGATCAGGCCGAGCATGCCCGACCCGGCGATCGCGAAGTACAGGCCGCCCGCGACCGGCAACAGGAACGGCAGGAGGAATCCGAACGCGGCGATGCCGAGCTCGAGATACGCGTACACCTTCATCGGGTGCTCGGCCCGCGAGACGTACCGCGACAGCAGCAGCGACCCCAGGCACATCCCGCCCATGAAGGTACCGAGCACGACACCGAGCGAGATGGCCGACGATCCGACGATCAGCGTGATCATCTGGAGCCAGACCACCTCGTAGATCAGCGCGGCGCAGCCGCTGCCGACGAAGAGGAGGACGAGCAGCGGGAGGAAGGGACGGTCGGACGCGACCGACGCAGACGACGTGGCGTTCATGAGGTAGGGATCAAGTGGACTGCGGGAGTTTGCTGGCGTCCCACGCGCCTTCGCTCTTGGCGACCACCATGGTGGCCGTCACATCACCGAACACGTTGACGACCGTGCGGGCCATATCGAGGATCCGGTCCACCCCGAGGATGATGGCGATGCCTTCGCCCGGCACGCCGAACATCGCGAGGATGCCGATGAGCAGGGGGATGGATCCGCCCGGCACCCCCGCAGCCCCGACCGCCGTGATCACGGCCATCACCATGACGATCGCCATCTGCACCAGCGTCAGCTCGACGCCGAACACCTGGCAGAGGAAGATCACGGTGATGCCTTCGAAGAGCGAGGTGCCGTTCATGCACATCGTGGTGCCGATGGGCAGCACGAACCCCGCGACGGCGCGCGGCACGCCGAGGTTGGTCACCGCGGCTTCGATCGCGGTGGGGAGCGTCGCCGCGCTGGAGCTGGTCGAGACTGCCGTCACGAGCACCGCCCGGATCCGGCGCGCGTACTCGAGCGGAGAGATACCGACGTAGAACTTGAGGATGGCGGCGATCGTGATCACGACGTGCAGGGTCAGCGCGACCAGGACCGTGATGACGTAGACCGACAGCGGTTTGAGCAGCGCAAAGCCGAACCGTGAGCACACCCCGAAGATCAGGGCGGCCACGCCGTATGGCGCGATGCGCATGGCCATGTTCACGATCTTGACGACCACTTCACTGAGCGCCGTCAGCACGTCGATCATCGGCTGCGCGACGGAGCGCTCGATCATCGTGAGCGCCGCGCCGAACAACAGCGCGAAGAAGATCACCCCCAACATGTCGCCGTCCGCCGCCGACTTGATGGGGTTGCGGGTCACGATGTTGACGAAGGTCTCGACCCCGAACTTGCCCGCGGCCTGCTGCTCCTGCTTGACGCCGGCGTCGGCGGCGAAGGTCGCCATGAGTTCGGTCTTGACCTCGGGGGCGAGGCCGACGCCCGGCTCCACGATCTGCACGATGATCAAGCCGAGGATGGCCGCGAGCGCCGTGGACCCGAGGAAGTAGGCGATCGCTTTGCCGCCCACGCGTCCCACTTTGCGCACATCACCGAGTCCCGCGACGCCCAACACGATCGACGCGAAGACCAGCGGCATCACGATCATGAACAGCATCCGCAGGAAGACCTGTCCCACGGGGCCCGCCAGATAGGTATTGACCCACACGACCCCGGGATCGCTGCCGCCGAGCGTCAGGTTGGCCGCGATCCCGACGACCGCACCGATCAGGAGGCCGATCAGGATCTTCGTGTGGAGGGGCATGCCGGGCCCGCTCTCCTCGATCCGCGCGCTCATGAGGGCACTCCGGTACCCCGCGACATAGCAGAATCCAACACCGCGACGAGACAGCTCACGCGTTCCTCAGCATCGAAAGAGTAGAATGGAGGCTGGGCGATGGACCGGCAGGTGCCGGATCCGACCACGGGCGCGGCGCACGACCGCCCGCGCTCACGCTAAGGTACGTCCGGGATACGCAGGGGACCAGCTGAACGTTCGTCCGCGGCCCCCCCCGGCATGGACACCACGCGAGCGGCTGCGGAACGGCGCCCGGAATGGACACGGGCGCGCTCCGGCGTGGACGACTCAGCCTGGCGCGCTGAAGGTGACCTTCGCGGTGTCGACCACCGGCATGCCGTCGACCGCGCGCACGGCGGGACGGAAGCGGATCTCCTGCAACATCTTCTCGATCTTCTGGTTGTAGGAGTTGTCCTTCGACCGGTTCCACTGCAGGATCTTCGCGCGGCCGGTCTCGTCGACCTCGAAGATCGCCTCGAGCGTGTAGGGGCGCACGCGGCTGGGCACCGGTTGGGGCAGCAGCGCCAGACTGGTCGGCGTGGGGGGGTACACGGTCCCGGTGCCACCGCCGGTGCCAGGCCCAGTACCCGAGCCACGACCGGTGCCGACGCCGGAGCCCACCCCGCCGCCGCTGCCCGGCCCCATACCGGCCGACCCGTCGTTGCCGCTGCCACCGCCGACGCCGGAGACGACCGAAGTCGCCTCGGTGGCCGCCGTCTTGGTCTCCTCCGCCTTGGTCTCGACCGGCGGGGGCGTGACCGGCGGTGTGACGACGGGCTCAGGCGGCGGCACCACCGGCGGCACGACCGGCGGCGTGATGGTGGGCACCGCGCTCGGCACCTTGGCCGGCGCGACCTCCATGTACTGCAACCGCTCCGCGCGCACCCCACCGGTCCCGCCGCTCCCGCCCCCACCGCCGCCCGCGGGGCCCGGCCCGCCGGCGCCCTCGTCGTCCACCTCGATGGTGGCCTGCATGAACGACGGCAGGAACAGCAGGAGTACTAGCAGGGCGTGCGCGAGGAACGACAGGGTGGGACCGCCCCAGCGTGACTCCCGCCGCTGCGGAAGTCCGACGAGCGGCCGCAGCGCCGGTCGGCCCTCGGCGTCAGCGGTCACAGATGGAGCGGGGGTGTCCTGGTCGGTCATCGGTCGGGATCGCCTCGCACGGGGTTCTTCTGAAACATACTACGCCACGGCCAGGACGAAAGGTTCACCGGGCGTGCAACGCAACGCGCGGAGGAAAGCCTCGGGGCCTCCCTCCGCGCGGTCACGATACCAGCGTCACTTCGGGTCCGGCGGCGGCACCCCGATGATGCGGACACCACTGCCGCGGGCCACGTCCATGGCCCAGATCACATCGGCGTACGTCACCTTGGGGTCGCCCTTGATGAACATCAGCTTCTCCGGGCGCGGATCGTACACGCCCTTGATGTAGCCCGGCAGGTCCTCCTTGGAGACTTCCTGCTTGTTCACCGCGAACCGCCCGCCCGGCAACACTTCCATCACGATCTGATCGGACTGCGTCTGCTGCGCGATCGGCGTGGGATTCGGATCGGGCAACTGCAGGTCGATGGCCTTCCGCATCATCGGCTGCATGATCATGAAGATGATCAGCAGCACGAGCATGATGTCGATCATCGGGACGACGTTCGGCTCGCTCGAGAGCCCGCTGTCGCCTCCGCCAACGCTCATTCCCATGGTCGGCGGCTCCTATTGTTGTTTTTGGGCCATGATGTCACCCGGCACCGTGGACATGGTGCCCGGCAACTGATCGGAGATCGCGCCAACGACGCGCACCCCGGCCTTCGCGGCGATGTCCATCGCCTCGAGCACGACCTCGTACTGCAGGCCACGGTCGGCCTTCACGTACAGGATGGCATCGTCGCGATTGGCGTAGATGTCGGTCAGCAACTCCCCGAGCTTCTCGTTGGGGATCTGCTGCTTCTGCAAGAAATACTGCCCGTACTTGTCGATCCCGAGGACCATGTCGGTCTCTTCCTCGGGATGCTCCTTCAAGTTCACCCCCTCCGGCGGCGTGGCCTGGAAGCCGGAGGTGATGGCGGGCGTCACGACCATGAAGATGATCAGGAGCACGAGCATGACGTCGATCATCGGAACGACATTCGGCTCGGCCTTGACCCCTCCACCGGTGCTAACGGACATTCCCATCGGAGACTCCTCTGCCCGTGCGGGCGATCAACCAGAGATGGGGGCGCTGCCCTTCTGCGCCTGCGTGTTGAACTCGCGGGTGAAGCGCGACCGGCCGAACTCGCCCGACACGCCCTTGATCAGGTAGTCGATCATCTCCTTGGAGACGTAGGTCATCTCGGCCGTGAGATTGTCGATCTTCGTCTGGAAGAAGTTGAAGAACCACACCGCCGGGATGGCCACGAGGAGACCGAAGCCCGTCGCGATGAGCGCCTCGGCGATACCGACGGCGATCGCCTGGATGCCGGCGCCACCCGCCGTGCCCATGGCCACGAAGGCGTTGATGATGCCGAACACCGTCCCGAGCAGCCCGACGAACGGCGAGGTCGACCCGACCGTCGCGAGCACCGCGAGGCCGCGCTTCAGGGACACGATCTCAACGAGCATGTTGCGCTCGATCGCGCGCTCGGCCGAGTTGATGTCCGACACGGTGACCGACCCGTCCGCGATCAGTGGCTTGACCTCAGAGAGCGCGCCGCCGAGCACACGGGCGACGTGCGACTTCTTGTAGGACTCGGCGAGGTTGATCGCCTCGCTGAGGTTGTCTTCCGTGAGGAACTGCGAGAACTCCGGGGCGAACTTCAGCGTCTCCTTCTGGGCGGTGCGCAGATTCCACCACTTCTGCAGCGCGACGGACATCGACCAGAGGGACATGATGGCGAGAATGGCCCAAATGGCCTTCGCGAACATCGGCGAATGCGTCCAGATATCAGCGATCGAGAAACTCATGAGGCGAACTCTCCGGAGGGGGACTGACGGTTAACGGGTGATGGCGAAACCGAACGGCTGCTGGACCAACTGCTTGACCTTCTTGTTACCGACCTCGGCAGGGAGGAAGCGCATCTGCGGGAGCGCGCGCCGCACGGCCTGCGTGAACTGCTCGTGCGTGGACGTGATGACCTTGAACGTGCTCATGTCCGCGCGGCCTGTGGTGTCCACGACGAAGGACGCGAGCACCTGCCCCTCGATGCCGGCCTGCTTGAGCATCTCGGGATAGGTCGGCCCTGGGGACCCGGGCGCCGCCGCCGCCTGCTTCTCGACCTGGAACTCGAACATGACCGCGTCCGACGAGATGGCCTGCGGCACGCCACCCGCGACACCGGCCGCGATCCCGCCCGCGACCCCCTTGCCGCTGAAGTCGGCCTCGTTCATCGCGCGCTTCGAGAGGTCGATGTCCGGCAACACATCGGGGATCTCCACCGGGGCCGTGAGCACCTGGAAGCCCTTGGCGATGGGGGGCGCGAGCACGGCATCGGGCGGCGGCGGCGGCGGGGTCTCCGGCTTCACTTCCTCCTGCTTGACCTCGACGAAGTCGATCTTCTCTTCGCGCGCCTCTTCGACCGCCTCAGCCACGCCCTTGCCGGTCACATACACCGCCATCGCGATGATCGCGACGTGGGCAAGGATCGAGAAGGCGGTGCCGCCGGCCGAGCGTTCCTTCTTCGCCTGCGTTTCGAGCAGATTGTCGAACATGGGAGTACGGGCGGAGGTGAGACTGTACGACTCGCTCACCTATTGTACCACCCGATCCTGAGGACGTCATTGCGAAAGAATTACGATTCGATGAAATCGCAGTGACTATTCGGTGGCGACGTCGTCCGAGGCGGCCAGCGGCAGGGTGACGATGAACACCGTACCCCGACCCAAGCGCGACTGCACGGCGAGATTCCCCCCATGGGCGTGGGCGATGTACTGGCTGATGGGCAGCCCCAGGCCGAAGCCCGACCGTTCCCCTCCACGGGTCCGCACGCGATCCGCGCGCCAGAACCGCTCGAACACATGCGGCAGGTCGGCCGCCGCGATCCCCATGCCGGTGTCCCGCACCAGGAAGCGGGCGTGCGTCGCATCGTGCTCCAGCACGAGCGTCACGGAGCCGCCGGCCGGGGTGTACTTGATGGCATTGGTGACCAGGTTCAGGAACAGCTGCCGCAGGCGCTCGCGGTCACCCGGCACCACGACACTGGGCGGCGGCTCCATCGAGACACTGACCTGCGCCGGCTCGCCCAGCAGCTGCGCTGTCTCGAACACGTCCTGCGCCAGCGCATCGAGCGCCACCGGCTCTCGGAACAGGTCCAGGCGGCCCTCGTCCGCGCGCGCCAGGGTGAGCAGCCCGTTCACGAGGTCCGCCATCCGGGTGGTCTCGGCCAAGGCCTCCTCGAGCGCCACCAGCTGCTCGGCGGGATCGCCGGTGGCGGACATCGCCCGCTCGACATCGGCACGCAACACGGTCAGCGGGGTCTTGAGCTCGTGCGAGGCGTCGGCCGTGAAGCGCCGGAGGGCGCCGAACGAGGCCTCCAGGCGACCGATCATGGCGTTCAGGGTGCCGGAGAGCCGGGTGAACTCATCGCCGACACTCTCGTCCACGTGGACGCGCCGGTGCAGCGAGCGACCGTCCGTGATCGCTTCCACCTCGTCGATGACCTGCTCCACGGGCTTGTACGCCACCCGTGAGACCACGCCGGCGCCCACCACCGACGCCAGGGCCATGACGGGGATCAGCAACAGGATGGACGCCATCAGCTCACCGGCGCTGACCGAGCGCGGCACCGCCCGCCCGACCACCACCCGCGTGATCCCCGCCGAGGTGGTCGGGAGATCGACCGCGTGGAAGACGAGGACCTGGTCGGCCTGCCGCACGCGTGCGCCGGTGCCACGCACCGGGAACGTCACCGCGAGCGAGTCCAACGTGCTCCGGGCGGCCGGCGGCAACGTGCGCACCGCGTAGGAGTTGTAGATGGTGCGGCCGCGGAAGTCGAGCAGGTACACGTAGTCCGGCACCCCCTCCATCAGCGAGCGCAGGCGCGCGGTCGCGGTCACGCCGAGCGTCGTGTCGGTCAGCGTCGTGAGCGGCGTCTCGCCGCGGTCAGCGCCCACCGACGCCTGCGTCACCCGGTTCCCGATGCCCTCCGCGATGAGCCGGACCGCACGCGACGTGTCGTTGGAGGTCTGGGCGCGGCGGACGGCCAAGAGCAGCGTGCCGAACACGGCGACCGTGGCGATCAGCACCGTGCCGATAACCAGCACCAGCCGCCCGCGCACGGACCAGCCCACCCTCAGCCCCGGATCACGTAGCCGACCCCCCGCACCGTGCCGATCAGCTTGGGCTCGAAGTTGGCATCGACCTTCTTGCGCAAGTGATTGATCACCACGTCGACGACGTTGGTCCCGGGATCGAAGTGGTACCCCCAGGCGTACTCGGTGATCAACGTCCGGCTCATCACACGCCCGGCGTGGCGCATCAGGTACTCGAGCACCGCGAACTCCTTGGGCGTCAGCTCGATCAGCTGCTCGCCGCGGCGCACCTCGCGCGTGTCGAGATCGAGCGACAAGTCCGCCACGCTCAAGCGCGAGCGCTGCATCGCGCGCGGGCGACGGGCCAAGGCCTCGACGCGCGCCAGCAACTCCTCGAACGCGAAGGGCTTGGTGACATAGTCGTCCGCCCCCGCCCGCAGGGTCTGTACCTTGGCGTCCACGGCGTCCTGCGCGGTGAGCACCAGGATGGGCCGCTCGAAGCCCTGCGCGCGCAGGCTGCGCAGGACATCCATACCGCTCTTGCCGGGCAATCGCATGTCGAGGATGACCAGGTCATAGGGCTGCGTGAGGGCGAAGCGCTCGCCTTCGATCCCGTCGGCCACCAACTCCACCCCCCAGCGCTGCTCTTCGAGACCCCGCTGGACGAACTGCCCCACGGTCGGGTCGTCCTCGATCACCAGCACCTTCATGCCCGTCCCTCCCGACCCGGCCGGTGCAACCCGAACTCCCGGATCTTGCGATACAAAGTCTTCGGCGAGATGCCAAGTGCATCGGCCGCGCGGCCTTGGTGCCAGCCGGTGGCCTCCAAGACCGCCACGATATGGCGTCGTTCGACCACGGCCAGCGGCTGCGTCAGGGGCGCGCCGACCACGAGGTCGCCGGGTTCCAACACTCGGCGGCGCGCCACCGCCAGCGCGACATCGAGCACACCACGCAGCTCCAGCACATTCCCCGGCCACTGGTGCGCGCGCAACAGCGCCACCGCCTCGCGCGAGAGTCGGCGGGTGCCCCCGGACACCGCTGCCACGTAGGCCTCGGCCAGCGGTCCGATATCCTCGGGTCGCGACGCCAGACCGGGCAACTCCAGCCGGATGTCGCCCAGTTCACGCACCAGCTCCGGGTGCACCGACGCGCTCGGCGCGCTCAGCGGATCGCGCGCCGCAACGATGAGGCGCGCGCGCAAGGGAGCGGGATCGACACCGCCTTCGGGCCGGAAGGATCCCGTCTGAAGCGCACGGGCCAAACGTCGCTGCATCGACAGCTCCAGCGCGCAGATGTCGGCCACGAAGACCGTGCCGGTGGAGCCCAGGGCGCCGAGCTGCGCGCCGGACGCGCCGCGGGCCACCTGGCCGAAGAGCGCGACGGCCGCGTGAGGCGACTCAAGGGTCCCCCGGTCGACGGTGACGAACGAGGCATGCGCCCGCGGACTGCGCAGATGCATCGTGAGGGCGAGGGCACGCTTCCCCACGCCGGCCGGGCCGGTCAGGACCACGGTCCCATCGCCGCCGGCCACGTGTTCTGCGACCGCCAGCACGGCGCGGAGCGGTGCATAGCGCGTCTCCAGCGGGTGCGCGGCGTCGAAGCGCGCCCGATCGTGTTGCACGACGACCTGCGCGCTGAGCAGGCGACGACGCTCCAGCGCGCGCGCCAGCAGGGCGTCGAGCTCCGCCATGCGATACGGCTTGGACAGATACGCCAACGCGCCCAGCCGCATCGCCTGCACTGCCGCGTCGACCGAGGACTCATCGGTGGTGATGACGACCTCGGGCGCGGCGTGATCGGTCGCGAGCGCCCGCAGGAGCTCCAGCCCATCGGGCGAGGGCAGACGGATGTCCAGCAGCGCGACGTCGAAGGGCGATCGCTGCAGGGCCGCCAGGGCGTCGGCGCCCGTGGCGCTGCGCGTGACCCGATGCCCTCGCGCCTCCAGCGCCTGCACCAACACGGACGCCAGCGCGTGATCGGCATCGGCCACCAGCAGGCGTGCCCCCGACGGTGCCGCGATCATACGCCACCCCCCGCCGGCAGGAGCACGCGGAAGGTGCTCCCTTCGCCGACCACGCTGTCCACCTCGAGACGCCCGCCATGCTCCTGCACGATGCCGTAGCAGATGGCGAGCCCCAGCCCGGTGCCCTCCCCCGCCCCCTTCGTCGTATAGAACGGCTCGAAGATCTTCGTGAACTCGGAGCGCGGGATCCCCACACCGGTGTCGACGACCTCGACGACGATCGGCAGGGCCGCCGTCCCACCGCGCCGGGTGCGGATGGTCACGGTCCCGCGATCCGACATGGCGTCGAGCGCGTTGAGCAGCAGGGCCATGAAGACCTGCACGAGTTGCTCCGCGTTCGCGGCGGCGATCATCGGCAGCGAGCGGTCGAAGGTCGTCGCGACCGTGAGGCGCTTGAAGCGCGCGTGGTGCTTCAGCAGGAACAGCGTCCGCTCCAGCACCTCGTGCACGTCGACCGGCTCCATGTGCGCGCGCCGCGGCCGGCTGAAATCGAGCAGGCCGTCCACGATGCCCTTGCAGCGCTGCACTTCGTCGTCGATGGTGCGGAGGAGTTCGCCCGTCCCCTCCGGCACGACCGCCCCGGCCGCCGCCAGGTCCTCGAACTGATACCCCAGGCTCTCCGCGCAGGCCGCGATGGTCGCGAGCGGGTTGTTGATCTCGTGCATCACGCCCGCCGCCAGCTGACCGATCGCGGCCAACTTCTCGGATTGCGCGATGCGCTCCTCCGTGGCCTTCCACTCGGTGACGTCCTCTCCGATGGTCACGACGTGCGTGACCTCCGCACCGGTCATCCGCATCGGGATCTTGGAGATGCGATAGGTGCGGACCTCGCCGGTACTCGTGCTGTCCACCTGGAACGAGTGGACCCGCCCGGTGGTGAAGACCTCGTCCAGCTCCTGCTGCAACACGTCGCGGGACTGGCGGTGGAGCACCTCGAAGATCGGCCGACCGACGGCCTCGTCGCGCGAGACGCCCTGCATGCCCGTCTCGCGCTTGCGGTTCCACGCCTGCACGCGATACTCGCGGTCCACCACGTAGAGGCCCACCGGCAGCGAGTCGATGATACGCTCGGTGAACCGCCGCTCGTCCTCCAACTCGCGCGTCTGCGCCTCGACCTCGACCTGCCAGTGCTGCTGCCGCTCCGCTTGGGCGATATGTGACGACACCAGTTGCGCCACCGCCGTGAGCAACAGCGTATGGGCCTCGGGCAGCGCCTTCCAGGTCAGGACGGTGAGCAACCCGAGTCGGCGGTCGCCCGTCGTCAGCGGCATCACCTGCAGGTCGGCCATCTCGATCCGCCGCTGGAGCACCTGACGCAGCTGCTCGGCCGTCAAGGAGTTGGGCCCCGCCCCGGCTGAGCGGGTGAGCCCCGCAGGCGTGATCTGCCACACCGCAAGTTCCCGCACCTGCAGCACCCGGAGCAGCGCATGCAGGACAGGCGGCAGGGATTGTTCCAGCGGGAGCCCCGACGCCAGACGCTCGATGACGCCCGCCAAGGTGCGGAGCTCCATCGTAGGTGCGTCGGTGGCGGCCGGTGGGGTCGTGGGCATGGATCGCGGATCGGGCCAGCAGGAGGGGATTCGGAAGCTACGAGCCCGCAGCGAACCGGACAAGTTGACCGACCTCCCTGCCGCGCTGACAAGTTCTGCTGTCAGGTTGCCGGGATCGTGACGGCACGACGGTTGCTCATAGGATGGATGTCGCCACGGTGCTGGCGTTGCCGCGACCACGGCAGATTCGTTCACCCCAACTGAGCAGGAGACTTCACATGGTGTACGCCTCCCTTTCGCCCCGCCCCGCGAGCGCGCTGCGCCGCGAGATCGACCGCCTCTTCGACGATGTGCTCCGCCCGGAGCACAGCCCCGCGCGCACGTGGTGCCCCGCGATCGACGTCCGCCAGCGCGGCGACGCGATCGAGATCGACCTCGATCTGCCGGGCGTGGATCCCGCCGCGGTCGAGGTGACCGTGGACGACGGGACCCTCCGGGTGCGCGGGGAGCGGGTGCGGCACACGTCGACCGAGGGCACACGCTGGACGGTCGCCGAACGCGTCCATGGCACCTTCGAGCGCCGCATCCCACTGCCCGAGACGGCGAGCGAGGAGGCCATCACGGCCACCTATGCTGCTGGGGTCCTGACGCTGACCGTGCCGCTGCGTCCCGCCGCGTCACCGCGCCGGATCGCCGTCGAGACGCGCTGAGCGACGACGCGGCGTCACCCCGGCACGCCACAGCCCCCGCCCGACGGCCTCGGGCGGGGGCTGTTCATCACGCCGGTCGCTCAG
This sequence comes from uncultured Gemmatimonadaceae bacterium, assembly GCA_964503275.1. Lineage (GTDB taxonomy): Bacteria > Gemmatimonadota > Gemmatimonadetes > Gemmatimonadales > Gemmatimonadaceae > DASRAP01. Next base: position 41,350 of record CAZCZO010000022.1, read on the forward strand.
CCCAGCTCGGCGATCTTCGCGAGGATCTCAGCGTTCTCCCGCCGCTGGCCCGGCGTGTCCTCGACGTGGGCCCACCGGACGACTCCGGACTTGTCGATGAGGAAATACGCGCGGGTCGAGAACCACTTCTCCGGGAGCAGGACCCCATAGGCGGCCGACACCTCACGCCGCATATCGCTCAGCAGGTCCACGGGGATCTTGTGCTTGTTCTTGAACTCCAGCAACGACGGCACCGCGTCGATGCTCACCGGCAGGACGACGACATCGCGCGCGGTGTACGCCCCGTAGTCCTCCGCGAAGGCGCACATCTCGGCCGTGCAGACACTGGTGAACGCGAGCGGGAAGAACGCCACGAGGACGTGCTTGCTCCCGCGGAACGACGACAGCGTGATCTCGCGACCGGCCGTGGACGCGAGCGTGAAATCCGGTGCCTCCGAACCGACGGTCGGTACGGGCTGCAGCGTGAGGGGCATTGCGGGGGGATCAGGGGATGGGGAACGAGGAGGGTCGACGGGTCACCGCAGCGGACGACGCCGACCGACGCCCTTCCGGGTCTCATCGTCGCGCCGGTCCACGACACTGCGCTTGGTCCGACGCCGCTGCGTCAGCACCCGACCGATGGCCTCGTGGGCCGCGAGCGACAGGTTCGCGGCGCTCGCCCGCGCACGGAACACACCAGAGCGCGCACGCAGCCGCACGGCCACCGTCACCTGGAGCTTCTCCTTGGTGACGACCCACTCGATGTCATCCAAACGGGCGAAGTTCTTCTCGGAGCGCGTCGAGAGCTCCTGCAACATCGCCTTTTGGGCTGCCGTGAGCGCCGTATGGCGCTGGACGATGGATACGAGCATGGGCTGCCTCGTCGAAAGGGTCGCGGTCCATCGCGGTGTGCGATGGGCCACACGTTGGAATAATCAGCCTGCGCAGAGGCGCACACAAGTGACGCGCCTCGCTGACATGCGCGCGGGGACACGATCCCTGATCGTGTCCCCGCGCGTCGTGTCATGCCTCCACCATCGTGGCGGAGCCGATGTGACGATGGAGCGTACCGGGATCGAACCGGTGACCTATCGCTTGCAAAGCGATCGCTCTCCCAGCTGAGCTAACGCCCCGAGTCCTGATGCAATATAGCGACCCGGCACATGCGACGGGGGGCGGACCGGTGGGTCCGCCCCCCTCATCGCGACCGCGGGCACGGCCCTCGCACATCACTCGTGCGCGGGCAGGGGCTCCATGGTCTTGGGATCGCAGGGGACCTGGACCTCGTCGCGATACGGCGAGGTCATGAGGAAGACCCGCATCTTGGGGAACGCGTCCATGAACGCGGCATAGCTCAGCACGAAGGCACCGAGGTAGCCCAGACCGATGCCGATCTCCCACAAGCCGAGCGGCAACGTGGTGACCGTGTCGAGATAGACTGACGGGTAGATCTCGACGTAGCGCGCCATCCAGATGCCGAGCAGCGAGCTGATGGCGAACAGCGACATCGTGGGCGTGTAGGTCTTGGCGACCTTCGAGAGCAGGCCGAAGAACGGCGCGCCGAACACCAGGAACACGACCGCCAGCGTCGCCGGCATCCACGGGTCGATCAGACGCATCCGGAAGAAGTGCGTCTCCTCGCCGATGTTCGCGTACCAGATCACCAGGAACTGCGAGAAGGTGATGTAGCCCCAGAACGCCGTGAAGGCGAAGCAGAGCTTCCCGATGTCGTGGAAGTGCGTGTCGGTGATGATGCCATCGGCCCCGAGGTGATTCTTCCACCAGCGCGACAACATGGACCAGGTCATGAGCATGGCCAGCCAGCCGCCCATGAACACCTGCCAGCCGTACATCGTGCTGAAGAAATAGTACATCAGCGACATCGAGTGATCCCACGCCATCACGGGCCAGCCCATTCCGAACAGCAGCGCGAGGATGACCGCGAGCACGCCCTGCCGGGAGTGCGTCGAATGGAGCTCGCGACGCTCATCGCCGAAGCCCGCGCGCATCTTCGCCCGGATGCCGGCCGCCCACGACGCGCCTTCCTCCGGCACGACCGCGACGTCGAGACGCACCGAGGTGTACACGTACCAGATCGAGAGGACCGTGAGGCCGCCAAAGATCAGGATCGAGCGGAGATAGAAGAACGTGTGGTTGAAGTACACATCCTTCTCGGGGATCAGGTACCCCGTCCCCACCTTCTCCCACCACGGATAGATGTTCTTGCCGCCGAGGAAGATGATGACCATCAGCGCGACGAACGCGATCGGCAGAAAGGCGACGAAGCCCTCGACCTGCCGGATCACCGGACGCGACCAGCGCGCCGTCACGATGCGCTGGACCGCGGCGAACATGACGCCCGCCGACGCGATGATGGTGAAGAACAGCCAGTTCATGTGGAAGGCCGTCCACGCGCGCTGCTCACCCGTCGCGGCGCCGTAGACGAACAACCCCAGACCGACCAACAGCGCGCCCCAGCCGAACTGCCGGGCGATCGCCGGGATCGGCTTGTTCTGGATCAGCCGGACGAGCTCATCGCGCGTCGGCGTGTGACCGTGACCGTGGCCCATGCTCAGTGGCCCTCCCCGTGCGAATTCTTCTCACCCGTCCCAGGGGACGGCACATAGACCGGCTTCACGAACGGCGCGATGGCGTTCGGCGCGAGGCGCGTCGCGCCCGGCAGCTTGTCGCCCGTCTCCCCGGGCCGCCCGACGGCCTCCTTGCGCACCACGATGTCCGCCGGCAACTGCCCCTGCAGACCGCGTACATAGTTGATGACGTGCCAGCGATCCTGCTCCTCGATGCGATTCATCGAGGGCATCGACCCGCGACCATTGCGCAGCATGCCGAACAGGTAGCCATCGGTCCGACCGACCGTGATCGGCGTGAGGAGCGACGGCGCGCCGACGCCGAAGCGCAGCGCCGGGCCGTTGCCCGCGCCGGCTTCGCCATGGCAGACCGCGCAGTTGACCTGGTACTGCTTCCAGCCACGGTCCACGGACGCCTGCGAGACGGCCACCGGGTTCGGCACCACGGAGAAGGAGTCGATCACCGGGATGAGCGGCCGGTACGAGATCTCGTACGCGGCGACCGCGGTGCCCGTGACCGGGACCGAGCCCTGCGGCGCGCCCCGCGAGGGGGTCGTCGTGTCGGACCAGTCCACCGTCAACGACTGCCACGGGCCGACGGACGGCTGCTGCCGGAAATCCGTCAACCAACTGCAGCCGGTGAGGGCGAGCGGCAGCGCGACCATCGTCAGCGCTTTGAGCTTACTGTGCACCACGCACCTCCGACGCTCCATGCTTACGGAGGAGGGCCTCGGCGGCGCCCAGCCGCTCGGGCGCATCCTCGACCCAGATGCCGAAGTCCCCATGACTGAAGCGCGGATCGTAGCCGATCGTCGACGTCAGTCGCGGGATCCGCGAGTTGATGAACATGCCGGCCACGGTCGCGAGCCCACCCACGAGCACCATCATCTCGAACGCGATGATCGTGTAGGGGATCCAGCTCGCCACGGCCTTGCCACCGACGACCAGCGGCCAGTACTCCGAGGTCCAGACCGCGACCCAGTAACCGAAGCTCGCGCCCAACAGCGCCCCGATCAGGGTGAAGCGCCGTACCGGCGAGACGGGCGCGCCCACGGCGTCCTCGATCTCATGCCGCGGCGTCGGCGTGTACACCGTGACCTGCGTGAACCGCTCCTTCTTGAGGCCTTCGATGGCCTCGCAGAGCGCGTCCAGCTCCTTGAAATTCGCCAACACCCCACGCATCAGTGATGCCCTCCATGACCAGCGGCGTGCTTCATCCGCGGCTTCACGATCTCCTTGACCTCGGCGAGCGCGACGATCGGGAACTGCTTGACGAACAACAGGAACCACATGAAGAACCAGCCGAACGAGCCGAGCAGGATGCCGTAATCCACCCAGGTCGGCATGTAGCTCGACCACTGCCAGGGTTCGAACTCATGTGACAGCGACGGCACCACGATCACGTAGCGCTCGAACCACATCCCGATGTTGATGAAGATCGAGAGGATGAACAGCCAGGT
>CAZCZO010000023.1:0-39030 GCA_964503275.1 uncultured Gemmatimonadaceae bacterium
GGCGAGGCCTTTGCGAAGGCGCAGGCGGCGGCCAGCAATACGCTGCCCCGCCGCGGCGCCGTGTTCCTCACGGTGACCGAGCGGGACAAGGCGCGCGTCGTCCCGCTCGCGGAACGGTTGGTGGCGGCGGGCTTCACCCTCTACGCCACGGACGGCACGGCGGAGCACCTGGCAGCGGCTGGCCTCGCGGTGGATGTGGTGCACAAGGTGGGCGGCGGGCGCCCGAACGGACTGGACCTCATCAAGAACGGGGCCGTGCACCTGCTCATCAACACGTCGAAGGGCAAGCGAGCGCAGCAGGATGCGCAGTCGCTGCGACAGGCGGCGATCGCGGCGCGCCTGCCCTACACGACGACGCTGTCGGCGGCGCGGGCCGCGGTCGACGCGATCGTCGCCCAGGTGTCGGGCACGTTCGAGGTGCGGAGCATCCAGGAGTGGACGGCGTGACGGACGCGGCCCCGTTCATCCACGAGTCCAGCTATGTCGATGCCGGGGCGCGCATCGGCGCCGGGACGCGGGTCTGGCATTTCTGCCACGTGCTGCCGGGCGCGGTGATCGGCGCGGGCTGTTCGCTGGGGCAGAATGTCGTCGTGATGAACGGGGTCACCATCGGCGATAACGTCAAGATCCAGAACAACGTGTCGATCTACGAGGGGGTGACGCTCGAGGATGACGTGTTCTGCGGGCCGTCGATGGTCTTCACGAACGTGCTGAATCCGCGCAGCCATATCGTGCGGAAGGATGAGTATCGCCCCACCCTGGTCCGGCGCGGCGCGTCCATCGGCGCGAACGCCACGGTGGTGTGCGGGGTGACGATCGGTGCCTACGCGTTCATCGGGGCAGGCGCCGTCGTGACGCGCGACGTGCCGGCCTACGCGTTGATCACCGGGGTGCCCGGCCGACGCACGGGTTGGATGTCGGCCGCCGGCCACCGCCTGGTGCCGGACGGCCAGGATGGCGAGGTCGAGCGCCTGCGTTGTTCCGGCACGGGTGCGCTGTACCGACGGCGCGGCGATGTCGTGGAACCTTGGGAGGGATGATGACGGAGATCCGGGTCGCGCTCGTGGGCTGCGGGCGCATCGCGAAGAACCATGTGGAGGCCTTGCGGCAGGTCGAGGGCATGTCACTCAGCGCGGTCTGCGATGTGGTGGCGGCGCGTGCCCAAGCGATGGGCGAGGCGGAGGGCGTCCCGTGGTTCTCGTCGTACGAGCAGATGTTGACCGACGCGCCCTGCGAGGCGGTGGTCATCTGCACGCCGTCCGGGCTGCATCCGCAGCAGGGGATCGCGGCCGCCCGGGCTGGGAAGCATGTGATCAGCGAGAAGCCGATGGCCATCACGCTGAGTGCGGCCGACGAGCTCGTGGCGGCCTGCGATGCGGCGGGGGTCCAGCTCTTCGTGGTCAAGCAGAACCGGCTGAACCCGGCGATCCAGCTGCTGCGGCGTGCGGTGGACAAGGGGCGCTTCGGACGCATCTTCTCGGCGAACGCCACGGTGCGCTGGTCCCGCCCGCAGGAGTACTACGACTCGGCGGACTGGCGCGGCACCTGGGAGTTCGACGGCGGGGCGTTCATGAATCAGGCCTCGCACTATGTCGACCTGATCCAGTGGCTGGTGGGGCCCGTGGAGAGCGTGGTCGCGAAGACGGCCACGCTGGCGCGGCGCATCGAGGCCGAGGACATCGGTGCGGCGGTGCTGAAGTTCCGCAGCGGGGCGATCGGGGTCATCGAGGTCTCGATGCTCGCCTTCCCGCGCAACTTGGAAGGCTCCATCACGATCCTCGGCGAGCGCGGGTCGGTCAAGATCGGCGGGACGGCGGTGAACAAGGTGGACCTGTGGCAGTTCGCCGAGTACGACGACGACGACAAGGCGATCGAGACGGCGGCGACCAATCCGCCGACGGTCTACGGCTTCGGGCACCTCGGCTATTATCAGAACGTGGCGGCGGTACTGCGGGGTGAGGCTCGGCCGGACACGGACGGGCGCGGGGGGCGGAAGTCCCTCGAGCTCATCCTGGGGATCTACGAGAGCGCACGGACGGGGCGTGAGGTCCCGTTGCCACTCGTGCGGCGCTGATGCGGGCGGCGCGTGCGGGACGGGGACAGGGCCCCAACAATCTTTCGGGTGCGGAGTAGCTGATGGCGGTCCCACTGCTGGATCTCAAGGCGCAGTACGCGACGATCAAGGACGAGGTGGTCGCGGCGATGATGCAGGTCGTCGACGATCAGGCGTTCATCCTCGGGGCCCCGGTCGGCAAGCTCGAGTGCGAGGTCGCCGGGTTGTCGAAGACGCGCTTCGCGGTCGGTTGTGCGAATGGGACGGACGCGCTGTTGCTCGCGTATCGGGCGCTCGACATCGGGCCCGGCGACGAGGTGATCGCGCCGCCGTTCACGTTCTTCGCGACGGCGGGGGCGATCCACAACGTCGGCGCGCGGCCGGTGTTCGTCGATATCGATCCGCTGACCTTCAACATCGACCCCGCGGCGGCGGCGGCGGCGCGGACCCCGCGCACCAAGGCCGTGGTCCCGGTGGACCTCTTCGGGCAGATCGCGCCGATCGAACAGCTGCAGGCGGCGCTGCCCGATCTGCCGCTCGTCGAGGATGCCGCGCAGTCGATCGGCGCCAAGCGGCTGATCAATGGCGTGTGGCGCATGGCCGGCGAAGTCGCGACGATCGGCACGTTTTCGTTCTTCCCCTCGAAGAACCTCGGGGGCTTCGGCGACGGCGGCATGATCGTCACGCAGGATGAGGCCCTGTATCAGCGCATCCTGCGTCTGCGGACGCACGGGAGCACGCGGACCTACCTGCATGAGGAGGTCGGGTACAATTCCCGCCTCGACGCCCTGCAGGCGGCCGTGTTGTCGGTGAAGCTCGCGCGCCTGCAGGCCTGGAGCGCGGCGCGGCGTGCGAATGCGGCCTACTACGACGCGGCCTTCGCGGACGTCCCGGAGCTGCGCACGCCGTACGTCGCGCCCGAGAGCGAGCACATCTTCAACCAATACACGCTGCGCGCCGAGCGACGGGATGCCCTGCAGGAACACCTCAAGGGCGCCGGCATCGGCAACAGCGTGTATTACCCGCTGCCGCTGCATCTGCAGCCCTGCTTCGCCTACCTCGGGTATCAGGCCGGCATGTGTCCGGTGGCGGAGGCCGCCTCGCGCGAGGTGATCTCGCTGCCGGTGTACCCCGAGCTGACGGGCGACCAGCGCGACGAGGTGGTCGCTGCGGTGCGCGGGTTCTACGGACGATGAGCGATCACGAGACCCGCCTGCGCGCCGCCATCGACGACCGCTCCGCGGTGGTCGGTGTGATCGGGCTCGGCTATGTCGGCCTGCCGCTCGCCATGGCCTTCGCTGAGGCCGGCTTCACGGTCGTCGGATACGATGTGAGCGCCCGGGTCGTGGATGGGCTGATGGCGGGTCGGTCGCACGTGCAGGATGTCCCCTCCGAGCAGGTCGCGCAGCATCGCGCGACGGGCCGCTTCCGGGCCTCGACCGATGCGGCGATCCTCGCCGGGGCCTCGGCCATCTCGATCGCGGTCCCGACGCCACTCGTGAAGACCCGCGACCCCGATATGTCGTACGTGATCGCGGCGGCCGATGTGGTGGCGGCACAGGCGCAGCCCGGCACGCTGATCGTGCTCGAATCCACGACGTATCCCGGGACGACGCGCGAGCTGTTGCAGCCGCGGCTCGAGGCGCGGGGGTTCCGGGTCGGCGATGAGGTGTTCCTCGCGTTCAGCCCGGAGCGCGTGGACCCCGGCAATCCCACCTGGAACACGAAGAACACGCCCAAGGTCGTCGGGGGCATCACGCCGGCCTGCACCCGCGTCGCGACGGCGCTCTACGCGACCTGCATCGAGCGCGTGGTGCCGGTGTCCTCGACCGAGACGGCCGAGTTGGTGAAACTGTTGGAGAACACCTTCCGCTCGGTGAACATCGCCATGGTCAACGAGATGGCCCTGGTCTGCGATCGGCTGGGCGTGGACGTGTGGGAGGTGATCGATGCCGCCGCGACGAAGCCGTTCGGCTTCATGAAGTTCACGCCCGGGCCGGGCATCGGTGGACACTGCATCCCGCTCGACCCGCACTACCTGGCGTGGAAGATGCGCGAGCTGAACTACAAGACGCGCTTCATCGACCTGGCGAGCGAGATCAACTCCGCCATGCCCGAGGTGGTCGTCGAGCAGGTGGCGCGTGCGCTCAACGATGCCGGCAAGCCGGTCCGGGATCGTCTGATCCTCGTCCTCGGGGTGGCGTACAAGCGGAACATCGATGACGTGCGCGAGAGTCCGGCGCTCGACATCATCCATTTGCTGGAGGCGCGCGGGGCTCGGGTGCAGTATCACGATCCGCACGTGCCCCAGTTCCACGAGGACGGTCGGCGCTTCGAGAGCGTGGCCCTCGACGAGGCGGTGCTCACGGCGGCCGACGCGGTGGTGATCGTCACCGATCATACCGCGGTGGACTACCAGCGCGTCGTGGACCACGCGACGCTGGTGGTGGATACGCGCAATGTGACGCGTGGCGTGCGGCGCGGCCGGGCCACCGTGCTCTCGCTCGCGGCGTCGTCGCGGATGGGGACCCCGTGAACGTCGGCGTGATCGGCACCGGATATGTGGGTCTCGTTGCCGGCGCCTGCTTCGCCGAGACGGGCAACGACGTCGTGTGCGCTGATGTCGATGTGGCCAAGATCGACGGGTTGCGACGCAATGTCCTGCCCATCTACGAGCCGGGCCTCGAGGCGCTCGTCGAGCGCAACCAAGCCGAAGGGCGACTGCGCTTCACGACGGACCTCGCGGAGGCCATCGCGCAGGTCGAGGTGGTGTTCATCGCGGTGGGGACGCCGCCCGACGAGGATGGATCGGCCGACCTCCGACACGTCCTGGCCGTCGCCGAGACCATCGGGCGGTACGCCGAGCGCGCGATCGTGGTCGTGACCAAGAGCACGGTGCCCGTCGGCACGGCGGCCAAGGTCCGAGCGGCGGTCGCACGACACGCGCGCGTGCCGTTCCATGTGTGCGCGAACCCGGAGTTCCTTAAGGAAGGCGCGGCGATCGATGACTTCCTCAAGCCGGATCGCGTCGTGGTCGGCACCGATCACGAGGATGCCCGCCGGGTGATGAACGAGCTCTATGCGCCGTTCCTCCGGACGGGGAAGCCCATCATCCACATGGACATCGCGTCGGCCGAGATGACCAAGTACGCGGCCAACGCCATGCTGGCCACACGGATCTCGTTCATGAATGAGATGGCCAACCTCTGCGATGCCGTGGGGGCCGATGTCGATGCGGTGCGACGGGGGATCGGCAGTGATTCCCGGATCGGCTCGTCGTTCCTGTTCCCCGGCCCCGGCTACGGCGGGTCGTGCTTCCCCAAGGACGTCCAGGCGTTGCTGCGGACCGCGACGGAGGCGGGCGCGGCATTGGAGGTGGTCGCGGCGGTCGAGCGCGCGAATGCCCAGCAGAAGCTCGCGAGCGTCTCCCGGGTGCGGGCCGCGTTGGGCGGGCGACTCGAGGGACGACGCGTCGCGATCTGGGGGCTCGCCTTCAAGGCCAATACCGACGACATGCGGGAGTCGCCCGCGCTGACCGTGATCGACGAGCTGCTGCGCGGCGGCGCGTCGGTCATCGCGCATGATCCCGAGGCGATCCCGGAGGCCCAGCGCCGACTGGGGACGCGGATCGACTACGCCGAGGCGATGTACGATGCCGTCGATGGGGCGGACGCGCTGGTCGTGCTGACCGACTGGAACGTCTACCGCAACCCGGATTTCGCGCGGATCCGGCGCGTGATGCGCGCCGCGGTGCTCGTCGATCTGCGCAACCTGTACGACCCGGCGCGCCTCGTCGCGCTGGGCTTCCACTATACGAGCGTCGGGCGTCCGGCGCCGGAGGGGCCGTGAGGGTCCTGATCACCGGCTGTGCGGGCTTCCTGGGGTCCCATCTGGCCGATCGCTTCCTGGCCGACGGTCACCGCGTGGTGGGCGTCGACAACTTCCTGACGGGCCATCCCGACAACATCGCACACCTGATGCCGAATGAGCGCTTCGAGTTCATCCGGCACAACGTGTCCGAGTTCACGTATGTGGCGGGTGATCTGGACGGGGTGCTGCACTTCGCGTCGCCCGCGAGTCCGATCGACTACCTGCGCTACCCGATCCAGACCCTCAAGGTCGGAGCCTTGGGGACCCACAACGCGCTCGGGCTCGCCAAGGCGAAAGGGGCACGGTTCCTCCTGGCGTCCACGTCCGAGGTGTATGGCGATCCGCTCGAGCATCCGCAGACCGAGTCGTACTGGGGCAACGTGAACCCTATCGGACCGCGCGGGGTCTATGATGAAGCGAAGCGCTTCGCCGAGGCGCTGACGATGGCCTATCATCGCACGCACGGCCTGGACACCCGGATCGTCCGGATCTTCAACACTTACGGGCCGCGCATGCGGCCGGATGATGGGCGGGTCGTGTCGAATTTCATCGTGCAGGCGATCGCGGATCGCCCACTGACCGTGTACGGCGACGGGTCGCAGACCCGATCGTTCTGTTTCGTGACCGACGAGGTCGAGGGGATCTACCGGCTCTTCCTGCACGGCGATCCCGGGCCCACGAACATCGGCAATCCGACCGAGTTCACGGTGCGGCAGCTCGCCGAGGTGGTCCTGCGGCTGACCGGCAGCCGCTCCGCCATTGAGACCCACCCCTTGCCCGAGGACGACCCCAAGGTCCGCCGACCCGACATCTCCCGCGCCCGACGCCTGCTGGGCTGGGAGCCGACCGTGTCGCTCGAGGAGGGCGTCGCGGCGACCATCGCCGACTTCCGCCAGCGCCTGGCGCGCGGGGCTGCGGTATGAGGTCGCGTCCGCAGATCCGGGTGGGGGTCGTGCTGGTCGGGCTCCTTGCGGCGTCGGCGTGCAAGCCGGCGTTCCGCGCCCAAGCGTTCGACACCAACGAGTCGCTCTATGCCGCGGCCGTGGCGGAGCGGACCGCCGGGCGTGAGGACAACGCGATCCAGGCATTGGAGCGTCTGCAGATGCAGTTGCCGCCGAGCGACACCTTGCTGCCCATCGTGCATCAGGCCCTCGGGGACCTGCATGCGAAGAAGAAGCAATGGTTGCTCGCGGGGCAGACCTACCTGCGCGTGACCGAGAACTTCCCCGACCATCCGTTGGCCGACGACGCCCTGCTGGCCGCCGGGGACGCCTTCAGCAAGCTCTGGCGCCGACCCGAGCTCGACTCCAAGTACGGGCTCGAAGCCTTGGCGACCTACGACCTGCTCATCCGGCAGTACCCGTCGTCGGCGAATCTGACTGCGGCGGGCGCGGGGGCCGCCCGGATCCGCCAGATGCTCGGCGAGAAGGATCTGTTGGTCGGGATGCACTACTATCGACGCAAGGCCTACGACTCCGCGATCATCTACTTCGAGGGCGCGGCGACCCGGTACGCAGGCACCGATGCGGCGCGCGACGCCCTGTTGATGATCGTGCGGAGCTACCGGGTGCTGAAGTATCAAGACGACGCGGCCGAGACCTGTACGCGGGTCCGCACGGAGTACCCGAACGACCCGAAGGTCGACGCGGTCTGCCCGGCGGGGTGAGCCGTGGATCGCATCGGCCTGTTCGGCGGTAGCTTCGACCCTCCGCACGTCGGCCACCTGCTGGCGGTGTCCGACGCCGTGGACGCGCTGCAGCTGGACCGGGTGATCTGGATCCCCGCGGCCGTGCAACCACTCAAGGGGGGCGCCGGCGCCCCGGCGGCCGCGCGGCTCGCGATGACCCGACTCCTCTGTGCCAGCGACGCCCGCTTCGAGGTGGACCCCATCGAAGTCGATCGAGGGGGATTATCTTACACGGTCGACACGCTCCGCGTGATGGCAACGCGACACCCGGGCGCGGCCCTGTTCTTGCTCCTAGGGACTGATGCAGCGGCACGACTGCCAGAGTGGCGGGAGCCGGAGCAGGTCGCGGCGATGGCCGAGATCTGTGTGCTGACGCGGTCCGACGGCGGCGAGAGCCTGCCGTCCGGGTTGCGGCGGCTTTCGACGCGCCGGGTGGATGTGTCGTCAACAGAGATCCGCGCGCGGGTGCGTGCGGGCCTCGCGCTTACTGGATTCGTACCGGACGCGGTCGCGGAATATCTCCGCCGACACGACGTGTACGCCTGAGAACTGAGATGATCAAGAAGCTGCTGGAGGGCGTCTTCGGGACGCGCCACACCCGGGAACTGAAGCGCATCAAGCCGATCCTGGCCGAGATCGCGGAGCACGCGGCACGACTGCAGACGGTCGATGAGGCCACGCTGCGCGGACAGACGGCGAAGTTCCGCGAGACCCTGCGGCAGCAGACGGCCGATCTCGAGCAGCGGATCGCCACGCTGAAGCAGGCCAAGCACGACGCGGCGGATGTCGCCGAACGGGACCGCCTGGACCTCGAGTTGCACGGGGCCGACGGGAGCGGCGGTCTCGAAGGGCAGCTGCGCGCCGCGATCGCCGAGACCCTGGACGGTCTCTTGCCGGAGGCCTTCGCCACGGTGCAAGAGGCCGCGCGGCGCCTGGTCGGCACCGAGGTGATGGTCACCGGCCATCCGTTGCGCTGGGACATGGTCCATTACGAGGTGCAGCTGATCGGCGGCATCCAGTTGCACCTGGGCAAGATCGCCGAGATGGCGACCGGCGAAGGCAAGACGCTGGTCGCGACGCTGCCGCTGTATCTGAACGCGCTCCCCGCGCGGGGCGCGCATCTCGTCACGGTGAACACCTACCTCGCCCGCCGCGACTCGCAGTGGATGGGGCATCTGTACACCTACCTCGGGCTGAGCGTCGGCTGTCTCGACGACACCGAGCCCGGGACGCCCGAGCGCCGCGCGGCGTATCTGTGCGACATCACCTACGGCACGAACAACGAGTTCGGCTTCGACTACCTCCGCGACAACATGGTCGTGTCGCTGGAGCAGCGCGTGCAGCGTCCGCACGTCTACGCCATCGTGGACGAGGTGGACTCCGTGCTCATCGACGAAGCGCGGACGCCGCTGATCATCTCGGGACCCGTCGGGAACGACAACGACGGGATGTACTACGAGCACAACGGGGCCGTCGCGCGGCTGGTGCGGCGCCAGTTGGAGGCGTCGAACGATCTGGTGGCCCAGGCGGAGGCGGCGCTCGAGGCGAACGACACGGCCAAAGCGTCATTGCTGCTGTACAAGGCGCAACTCGGCGCCCCCAAGAACAAGCGACTGCTGAAGCTCTATCAGGAGGTCGGCGTCAAGCAGCTCGTGCAGAAGATGGAGCTCGCGCACATCGCCGACCGCAAGTTGCCGGCCAGCAAGCGGGAGTTGCAGGGCCTCGAGGATGAACTCCTCTTCGTGCTCGACGAGCGGGGCCATTCCGTGCACCTGACGGATGCGGGCGTGGAGTTCCTCTCCCCGCACGATCACGACCAGTTCGTCCTCCCCGACCTGAGCACGGCCGTACACCGGGTCGAGCAGGACGCCACGCTGGATCCGGCCGAGAAGCTCGAGCGCCGGCAGAGGCTGGAACGGGACTACGCTGCCAAGGCCGAGAAGCTGCATATCATCCATCAGCTCCTGCGGGCGCACGCGCTGTATGAGCGCGACGTCAACTATGTCGTGCAGGAAGGGCAGGTGCTGATCGTCGACGAGTTCACCGGCCGCACGATGCCGGGCCGTCGTTGGTCCGAGGGCCTGCACCAGGCCGTCGAGGCGAAGGAAGGGGTGCAGGTCAAGGGCGAGACGCAGACGCTGGCCACGATCACCATCCAGAACTACTTCCGGATGTATGAGAAGCTCGGCGGCATGACCGGCACGGCCGAGACGGAGGAGACGGAGTTCCACCAGATCTACGGGCTCGAGGTCGCGGTCATCCCGACCAACAAGCCCATCATCCGGGACGACCGCCAGGATCTCATCTACAAGACGCGCCGCGAGAAGTACAATGCGATCGTCGAGGAGACGCAACGCCTCCACGCGCTGGGTTTCCCGGTGCTCGTGGGCACGGCGAACGTCGATGTCTCCGAGACCTTGTCGAAGATGTTCAAGCGGGCGGGCATCACCCACAACGTCCTGAACGCCAAGTACCACCAGCGCGAGGCCGAGATCGTCGCGGAGGCGGGACGCCCCGGCGCGGTCACGATCGCCACGAACATGGCGGGTCGCGGGACCGACATCAAACTCGGTGAGGGCGTGCGGGAGGGGAAGCCGTCACAGGTGATCGATCCCGACACGCAGAAGCCGATGGACGTCACGGAGATCGGCGGGCTGCATATCATCGGGTCGGAGCGGCACGAATCGCGCCGGATCGACCGGCAGTTGCGCGGCCGGGCGGGTCGTCAGGGCGACCCGGGCGCCTCACAGTTCTTCCTCTCGCTCGAGGACGATCTGATGCGCCTGTTCCAGTCGGACCGCATCGCGAAGCTGATGGATGCGCTCGGGGCGCAGGACGGCGAGGTGCTCACCCACCCGCTGATCACGCGCTCGATCGAGCAGGCCCAGAAGCGCGTCGAGTTGCAGAACTTCCAGGCGCGCAAGCGCCTGCTGGACTACGACGATGTCATGAACCAGCAGCGCGAGGTGATCTACAACCTGCGCGCGTTCGCGTTGGAGGGCGGCGAGGAACTGAAGGGCGAAGCCCACAAGATGCTGGCGGCCGCCATCGGGCGTCGCATCGAGACGACGGTGGGCGATGCCGAGCCCGGCGAGTGGGACCTCGGACTGTTGCGGCAGGAGTTGCTGATGAACTACCTCCTGACGGTCGCCGCGTTCGAGGAGGGGGCGGCGGACCGGCCGGTCGCGCTCGCCGAAGCGGTCGCCGCCGGCGTCGCCGAGGGGCACGCGGCGTTCGCACGGAAGCAGGCCTCGCTGGGTGAATACGCCGACCGCTTGCTGGCGTTGGTGATGCTGAACGTGATCGATGAGAAGTGGAAGGAGCATCTCTACGACCTCGATCAGCTCCGCAGCGCGATCCACTACCGGTCGTGGGGCCAGAAGGACCCGCTGGTCGAGTACAAGCAGGAGGCGTACACGATGTTCGTGGAGCTGATGCACGATCTGCAGCACACGTTCACGGAGCGCTTCCTCAAGGTGCAGCTGATCTTCGAGCAGGCGCCGCCACCGCCAGCGCCTCAGCTCGAGGCCCCGGCGCGTCGCTTCGACGCGATGGGGGTGGCCGAACCCGCGACGGCGGGCGCCCCAGCAGCGGCCGCACCGGCGTCGGGTCCGCCGGAGTCGGCGGCACCGGCGCGGGCGGCGGCGCCCGCACCGACGGTCGTGGGGGCGGGGCGCCCGCGCTCCCTGGCGGGCGGCGTGGCGGGAACCGTGAGTGGTGCGCTGCCGGCGGGCGTCGATCTGTCGAAGGTCGGCCGCAACGACGTCTGCCCTTGTGGCAGTGGCAAGAAGTTCAAGAAGTGCCACGGCGCAATGGTGTGATCCCGCGCGCGCTGCGACGGTGACGCGCATCGGAGGGTCCGGAGACAGGTTCTCCGGACCCTCTGTGCGTTCCCCTCTGCCCCGCCCCCGATGACCGCGCCCACCTCGACCGCGCTCCGTGTTCGCGAGATCCCCACTGCGGAACGTCCCCGTGAGCGCCTGCGCGCGCTCGGGCCGCGCGCCCTGAGCACGGCGGAGCTGCTGACGATGCTCATCGGCTCGGGAACGCGGGGTGGCTCCGCGATCGATGTCGCGCATCGGCTGCTGGCCCGCTTCGACGGGTCGCTGCGGCGATTGTCGCAGGCCCCCTTGGCGGCGCTGACGCATCAGGCGGGCGTGGGGCCCGCGCGCGCGGCCACCGTCGCGGCGGCGCTGGAGCTCGGGCGCCGGCAGGCGGCCGAGCCGGGCGATCTGGGGCGACCGCTGCGTAATCCGCTGGACGTGTTCGCGGTGTACGGCCCCCTTCTCGCCGATGCCGCGGTCGAGGAATTCCATGTCGCGGTGCTCGACGCGCAACACCGCCTCGAACGCGACCTGCTCGTGACACGAGGGATCCTCGATTCTTCGCTGGTGCACCCGCGCGAGGTCTTCCGCGAG
This sequence comes from uncultured Gemmatimonadaceae bacterium, assembly GCA_964503275.1. Lineage (GTDB taxonomy): Bacteria > Gemmatimonadota > Gemmatimonadetes > Gemmatimonadales > Gemmatimonadaceae > DASRAP01. Next base: position 12,029 of record CAZCZO010000023.1, read on the forward strand.
GCGATCGCCGAGCGCGCCGCTGCGGTGATCCTGATCCACAACCACCCCAGTGGCGACCCCACGCCGTCGAGTGATGATCGGCGGGTGACCTCGCAGCTGGCCGCGGCGGGGCGCTTGCTCGATATCCCCGTGCACGACCACGTCGTGATCGGACGGGGACGGCACTTCTCATTCGCAGAGGCGGGGCTGCTCTAGGGCGTTCGGTGGCACGGACATTGCACGACGGGTATCATCAAAGAGTCCCTCTCTCTCCCGTCGCCGGTCCCGTGGCCACATCACTCGCAGACGTCATTCCTGGGTGGGACTTCGCCGACGAGGCCTTCGAACGCCTCGATCCCGAAGTCCTGCTGCGGGCGTATCGCTTCGCGGAGAAGGCGCACGCGTCGCAGACCCGGCGCAACGGCGAGCCCTACGTCACGCACGTGGTGCAGGTGGCGCGGATCCTCGCAGAGCTGGGCCTCGACACGTCGACCGTGGCGGGCGGGCTGCTCCACGATGTCGTCGAGGACACCCCGTACGACCTCGCGGACGTCGAGCGGGAGTTCGGCCCCGAGGTCGCGCGCATCGTCGATGGCGTCACCAAGATCGGGCACCTGCCGCTGACCTCCTCCGAGGAGCGCCAGGTCGAGAATTACCGCAAATTGCTGCTGTCGGTCGCCAAGGATGCGCGGGTCATCCTCATCAAGTTGGCCGACCGGCTGCACAACATGCGCACGCTGGACCACCTCCCCGAGGCCAAGCAACGCCGCATCGCACAGGAGACGCGCGATCTCTACGCCCCCTTGGCCCATCGCTTCGGGATGGCCAACCTGCGCTGGGAGCTCGAGGATCTCGCCTTCAAGTTCCTCGAGCCCACCGAGTACCGCGAGCTGGCGGCCTTGGTGGCGCAGAAGCGCGCGCAACGTGAGGCCATCATCACGGAGTTGGCCGAGCCGCTGGCGCGCAAGCTCACGGGTGCCGGCATCACCGTGTACGAAGTGGCCGGGCGCGCCAAGCATCTGTGGTCCATCCACCGCAAGATGGAGAAGCGCGGCAAGCCCTACGACGAGATCTACGATCTGCTCGCCATCCGCGTGCTGGTGGACTCCGTGCAGGAGTGCTATCACGCGCTCGGCGTGATCCACGACGGCTGGACGCCGTTGCAGGAACGGTTCAAGGACTACATCGCCTCGCCGAAGTCGAACGGCTACCAGTCCCTGCATACGACGATCTTCGGCCCGCGGCGCTCGCTGTTCGAGATCCAGATCCGCACGCGCGAGCAGCACCGCACGGCGGAGTTCGGGATCGCCGCCCACTGGCGGTACAAGGACGGTGAGACCGCGGCCGACGAGATCGATCGCGCGCTGCACTGGTTCCGGCAGGTCCTCGAGTTGCAGCTCGATGCCAAGACGCCGGCCGAGTTCCTGGAGTTCCTCAAGCTCGATCTGTATCAGGACGAGATCTTCGTCTTCACCCCGACGGGCGATGTGATCCAGTTGCCGAAGGGGGCCTCGCCGTTGGACTTCGCCTTCGCGGTGCACACCGAGGTCGGTGTCCACTGCGCCGGGGCCAAGGTCAACGGGCGCATCGTGCCCTTGGGCCGGGAGCTCAAGAACTCGGAGACCTGTGAGATTCTCACGGCACCGGGCGCACGCCCCAGCCGCGATTGGCTCGCGCATGTGCGGACGGGCCGCGCCCGGCACAAGATCCGGCAGTGGCTCCGCCATGAAGAGCAGAAGTCCGCGACGTCGCTCGGGCGCGAGATCCTCGACCGCGAGCTGCGCCGACGCAAGCTCAGCAAGCTGACCGACGACCAGCTCAGCAAGGCCGCGGCGGTCCTGCACCTCAACGACCTGACCCATCTGCTGGCGTCGATCGCCCGCGGGGACATCTCGGTCACGCAGCTCTTGAAGGCCGTGTACCCGGAGCTGGACGAGTCGAATGACGCCGCGCTGCGCCCCAGCCCCATCGAGCGACTGGTGGAGCGCTTCCGGGGCGGCAGCGGGAAGGGGATCCGCATCCACGGCGCCGACGGGTTGATGGTCCGCTATGCGCAGTGCTGCCAGCCCGTGCCCGGCGATCCGGTCGTCGGCTATGTCACGCGGGGCCGCGGGGTCAGCATCCACCGGGGCGACTGCCCGAACCTGCTCACGCTGGGGCATGAGCCGGAGCGCCGGCTCGAGATCGATTGGCAGGAAGGGGCCGGCGAGCGCTTCCTCGTACGGCTCTCGATGGCCGGATTCGATCGCCGCAATCTGTACGCGGATCTGGCCACCGCGATGAGCGCCACCGGGAACGACATCCGCTCGCTGGAACTGCGGACGGTCGATGGGCGCGTGCAGGGCAGCGCCGTGGTCGAGGTGGACAACCTGAACCACCTGCAGAAGATCATCGCCGCCGCGCGGAACGTGCGCGGCATCACCGAGATCGCGCGTCGCGAACGCATCATCGACGACGGTGACAGCTGAACCCGCGGGTGGGTATCTTTGACGGATGCATCCACCCCTGCTGTATCTGCACTCGTATCTGCGCTGGTTCGTGCTGGCCGCCGTCGTGGTGGTCCTCGTCCGTGGCCTGCTCGGGCTCCTGCGCGGCACCCCGTGGCGCTCGGGGGACCTGATCTGGGCCAAGGGAGCGGCGCACCTGCTCACCGCGCAGTTGGTCGTCGGCGTCCTGCTCTACGCGGTGAGCCCCTTCATCCGCGACCTGCTCGACAACATGGGGGCCACCATGCAGGACCGCGCGTCCCGCTTCTTCGCGGTCGAGCATGCGTTCATCATGGTGCTCGCCCTCGGGGCAGCGCACGCGGGGACGGCGATCGCGCGCAAGGGCAAGACGGACCGGGCGCGCTTCACGCGACTGACCGTCGCCTTCAGCATCGCGCTCGCGCTCATCGCGTACGGGACGCCGTGGGCCCGTCCGTTCTTCCGGTTCTAACGGCCTGACACGCCGCCGCGCCGCCGGACGCCGGGCTACCGAAGAAAGGCCGTAGGCGGTATATTCCAAGGATGGGTCAGGCCGTCTTCGATCTTCGCGCGCCGTTCGCGCCCGCCGGTGACCAGCCGCGGGCGATCGCCGAGCTGTCCGCCGGTCTGGCCCGCGGGGACCGCTTCCAGACCTTGTTGGGGGTGACCGGGTCGGGCAAGACGATGACGATCGCCAACGTCATCAAGGCCCACGGGAAGCCGACCCTCGTGCTCTCGCACAACAAGACGCTCGCCGCGCAGCTCTACGGGGAGCTCAAGGGCTTCTTCCCCCACAATGCGGTCGAGTACTTCATCTCGTACTACGACTACTACCAGCCCGAAGCCTACGTGCCCTCGTCGGACACGTACATCGAGAAGGACGCGTCGATCAACGAGGACATCGACCGGTTGCGGCTCCGGGCCACCTCGTCGCTGATGGAGCGGGAGGACGTCATCATCGTCGCGACGGTCTCGGCGATCTACGGCCTGGGCGCGCCGGAGAGCTACCGCGAGGCGATGGTCCATCTGCGCACCGGGCAGGACATTCCCCGCGATGAGATCCTGCGCGCGCTGGTCAGGATCCAGTATCACCGGAACGATGTCGCCTTCGAACGCGGGACGTTCCGCGTGCGGGGGGACACCGTCGAGATCTTCCCGGCCTACGAGGAGCAGGCCGTCCGCGTCGAGCTCTGGGGCGACCGCATCGAGCGCATCACCCGCGTCGATCCCCTGACGGGCGAGACCATCGCGGTCCTCGAGCGGATGGCGGTCTACCCGGCCAAACACTTCGTGACCACGCGGCCGACGCTCGAGCGCGCGATCAAGGCGATCCAGGGCGAGTTGATCGGGCGCCTGGAGGAGTTGCGGGCCGCCGGCAAACTCGTGGAGGCGCAGCGCCTCGAGTCCCGCACCAACTACGACATCGAGATGATGCTCGAGGTCGGGACCTGTGCGGGCATCGAGAACTACTCGCGGCATATCGCGGGCCGCGCTGCGGGCGACCGCCCGAGCGTCCTGATCGACTATCTGCCCGAGGACTTCCTCCTCGTCATCGACGAGTCGCACGTCACCTTGCCGCAGATCGGGGCGATGTACAACGGGGATCGCGCCCGCAAACTCACGCTCGTGGATTACGGGTTCCGGCTGCCGAGCGCGCTGGACAACCGCCCGCTGCAGTTCGACGAGTTCCTCGCCCTCACGCCGCAGGCGATCTTCGTGTCGGCGACGCCCGGGGACCTGGAGCTGCGCCTCAGTGGCGGCGTCGTCGTGGAGCAGATCATCCGCCCCACGGGGCTGATCGATCCGGAGATCGAAGTGCGGCCGGTGAGCGGACAGGTCGACGACCTGTTGCACGAGATCCGTGCGCGGGAGCGGGCGGGCGAGCGCGTGCTCGTCACGACGCTCACCAAGCGGATGGCCGAGGACCTCGCCGACTATCTGCAACAGGTCGGGGTCCGTGTGCGCTACATGCACTCCGACATCGACGCGATCGAGCGGATGGAGATCCTGCGCGGCCTGCGGCTCGGTGAGTTCGATGTGCTGATCGGTATCAACCTGCTCCGCGAGGGATTGGACCTGCCCGAGGTCTCGTTGGTCGCCGTCCTGGACGCGGACCAAGAGGGGTTCTTGCGCTCGGATCGCTCGTTGATCCAGACGGTGGGCCGCGCCGCCCGTCATGCGAACGGCCGCGCGATCTTCTATGCCAATCGCATCACGGGGTCGATGCAGCGGGCGATGGACGAGACGGCCCGGCGTCGCGAGACACAGGTGGCCCACAACCTCGCGCACGGCATCACGCCGACGACGGTCGCCAAGTCCGTGGATCAGGTCCGCTTCATCACGCGGGTCGCCGATGCCCGCGGCGAGCGTGAGGAGACGCGGCGCGTCGCGGAGTCGCGTCCGACCTATGATGCCGGGGCGCTGGCGGCGAAGATCACGGAATTGGAGCAGGCCATGCGCGATGCGGCGGTCGCGTTGGACTTCGAGGCCGCCGCGCGTCTGCGCGATGAGGTCTTCGAGCTCAAGGCCGCGCAGTCCGGTGGCCCGCGTGAGGCTGCGTCGAAGTCGTGGCGGTCGCGTGCCCGGCGCTGACCTCCCGCCGCTCCCCGGCCCCGCGGTGGCCGAGGAGGCGTTGCGCGAATGGGGTCGGGGGCTCGGGGCGACGCTCACTGTACCGGCGATCATCGCGTTGCGCGGACCCCTCGGGGCGGGGAAGACGACGCTGGCCCAGGCGATCCTCGCCGGTGCCGGCGTGACCGACGTCGTGACCAGTCCGACGTTCTCGTTGGTGCAGACCTACGATTCGCCGCGCGGCCCCGTGGCGCATCTCGACCTGTATCGCCTGCGCTCGCCCGCTGAGTTCGAGGCACTCGGCTGGGACGACCTCCTGCAGGCGTCGGCGCTGGTGCTGGTGGAGTGGCCGGAGCGGGCGGACAGCGCGCGCTTGGGGGCGCGGCTCGAGATCACACTGGACGACCTTCCCGACGATGCGGACCGTCGACGCGTGGAGGTCCGGTGGCTGACGTAGCGCTGGTCCTCGAGGCGGCTGCGGATGGGTCGGTGGCCGTGCTGCGGGACGGGGTGGTCCTGTACGCGGCCCAGGTCCCGATGCGCGGCGTGGCCGCCGATCGCCTCTTCCCAGCCGTGCTCGCAGCGGTCGAGGCGGCGGGTGGTGTCGAGGCACTGAGTCGGGTGATCTGCGGGAGCGGCCCTGGTTCTTTCACGTCGCTGCGGGTCGCGGCGGGGATCGCCAAGGGCCTCTGTGCCGGGGGCGGGCTGCCGCTGTATGCCGTGCCGTCTTTGGCGCTCGGCGTGCCCGGGTTGGCGCCCGGGCGCCATCTGCTGACGCTCGATGCGTTGCGTGGCGAGTGCTACGCGGCGGTCTATGACTGGGATGGTCGCGTCGTGCGCGCGGTGGGGGCGGCCGCGATCGTGCCGGCGGCCGACCTCGCGTCGCTCGCCGCCCGCGCTGAGGCGGGGATCGCCCCTGCCGTGCCTCGCGCGGCATTCTTCCCGGCGCTGCGAGACGGCGATCTCGTCGAGGGCCCGGTGGATCGCGCCGCGTGGGAGCCTGCCTACGGCCGTCTGGCGGAGGCGCAGGTCCGCTGGGAGGCGACGCACGGTCGTCCCCTGGCGCCATGACCTGGTCGGTGCGGCCGGCCCGGGAGTCGGACCTCGAGGCCGTCCTCGACATCGAGAACGGGGCCTTCAGCGATCCCTGGTCCCGCCGCTCGTTCCGCGCGTTCCTGGACGTGTCGTCGGCGCGATTCGAGGTCTTGCTCGACGCGGCCGGCGCGGTCGTCGGATACGGCATCCTGCTCCTGGCACCGCCGGACGGCGATGTCGCGAACATCGCGGTCGCGCCCTCGCAGCGCCGGCGAGGCGCCGGCCGGCAGCTCCTGGGGGCGATGTTGCGCTCGGCGGCGACCGCGGGCGTCCGGACCGTGTACCTCGAGGTGCGAGAGTCCAACGTGGCCGCGCGGGCGCTCTACGAGTCGCTGGGGTTCCGGCGCGTCGGTCGGCGGCGCGGCTACTATCAACAGCCGCGCGAGGACGCGCTGATCCTGCGATGGGAGCGGCCCGAGGCGACCGTCGGCCCCGCACCGGTTGTCACCCCCGCGCAGTAGATTCGACATGCGTCATTGCGACGACGGATGCGATGAATAGGTGCCGTTCCGCGATCCGAACCCTTGTAGCATGGTGGCACACCCAGAACCCTGAGGAGGAACGACCGTGAGCCGGAGTCTGAATCGAGTGACGCTGATCGGGAACGTCGGGCAGGATCCAGAAGTGCGCGCGACCCCCGGCGGCAACCGCGTGGCCCAGTTCTCGCTGGCGACGACCCGTCAATGGACGGGCCAGAGCGGCAACAAGGAGGAGAAGACCGAGTGGCATCGCATCGTGGCCTGGGACTCGGCGCGCGGGGCGAAGCTCGCGCAGGTCATCGAGCAGTACGTGAAGAAGGGCGATAAGCTGTTCGTCGAAGGGCGGATCGAGTACCGCCAGTGGCAGGACAAGGACAACCAGACGCGCTACTCGACCGAGATCAACGCCAGCGAGATCATCCTCTTGGGCGGGCGTTCGGGAGGCGGTGATGACGCGCCGCGGGCTCCGCGGGCGGCGGCTGCTTCGGCGCCGAAGGCCAAGAGCGGGTCGGCCGCAGGCGGGGATGACTTCACGGACTTCCCCGGCGCGCTGGAAGAGGACGACGACGACCTGCCGTTCTGACCCGGTCGGCCGCCTCAGCCCAGCGGTCGAGGCGAGGGAGCGCCCTCGTTTCGGCCGCCGGGTGCCGGCGGGTCGGGCCGCCGAGGTTGCCCGGGCTGGCGAGGGTCGTCTCTGTGATGACGTCCCCTTACTCCCCTCCTCATGCTCCGACGCCGAACTCTCGTAGTCGCCGCTGGTCTCGTCCTGCTTCCCGGTCTCGGGGTCGCCCAGGGCGGATCACCCGCCCCGCGAACGCACACGGTGAAGCGGGGGGATACGCTCTGGGACATCGCGAAGACCTACTACAGTGACCCGTTCCTGTGGCCGGAGATCTATCGCGCGAACACCGATGTCGTCGAGGATCCGCACTGGATCTTTCCCGGGGAAGTACTGCGTATCCCGGACATCGCGACCATCATGGCCCCGGCCCCCGATGAGGTCGAGCCACCACCACCGCCGCCGCCGGTGGACAGCGCGCCGCGTCGCCGGAATCCGGATTTCGCGGACCTGATCGCCGCCGCACGGACCACCGCGGTCCGGTCGGGTGAGTATCTCTCCGCGCCCTTCGTCGGGCCCACGGGTGGGCCGCCGGGGATGGGCCGCGTACAGCGTACCGCCGAGGCGATGGCGTTCGACATCGTGAACACATCGGACCGTCCGCTGATGCTTGATGAGCGGATCTTCCTCAGCCCGCCCGTCGGGATCACGCCGGTCCGCGGCGATCGGTTCCTCATCGTGTCGCTCGGGGATCGACTGTCGCGAGGGCAGGTCGTGGAGCCGACCGGTGTGGTCGAAGTCGTGGGTCCCGCGACCCCCAGTGGCCGGACCGTCGAGGTGCGGGTGCGTGCGTTGTTCGGGTCGGCGTATCCCGGCGCGCAGGTCCTGCCGCTCGACACGCTGACGCTGCGCGACCGCGTCTTCCCCGAGCCCGTGACGGGTGGGCGGTCCATGCGTGTGACGTGGGTCCAGCGCGCGCCGGTCCTGCCGTCCGTCGGTCGCTATATCACGCTGGATGCCACCGCCGCCGACGGGATCGTTACCGGCGATCAAGTGATCCTCGCGCGGGATCGTGGTCGCGATGCGGTGGGCGAGGCCCTGGCCGAGGATCTCATCGCGGTCGCGCAGATCCTCAAAGTGACTCCGGAGGGAGTCTCCGCGATCGTGGTGAGCCAGCGCGAGGTGGGCATCGCCGTGGGGATGCGGGCGTACGTGATCGCCAAGATGCCCTGAGTGGGACGGACGCGTGCGGCGGTCGGGACATGCGACCGCCGCACGCATTATTTTTCGTGGTTGCGCACACTGCGGGGAACTCTGTTGGCGTGACGGAGTAACGCGCAGTGGAGCGTGCGTGCTCTCCACCTCCGACACCCGCAAGGTCCCTGTGCTCTTTCAGCTCGCTGGGGCGGTGCCCCGCACGCCACTCGAACTCATCACCAACGCCGACGTCGTCACGAAGGCGGTCCTCGTCCTGCTGGCGCTGCTCTCGCTGATCAGCTGGGCGATCATGTTGGCCAAGTGGCGGGAGTTCCGCGCGGTGGAGCGTGGCACCGCGGAGTTCGTGCGCGAGGTGGAACTGGCGGAGCGGCTCGAGGATGCGGCCGCGCTGGCGCGCCGGGCGCGCCCGTCGCCGTACTCACGGGTGGTGCTGCGCGCCGCCGAGTACCTGCACGGATTGCGGACGTCGCAAGCGTCGACTCCCGAAGGGGCGCGTCCACGCTTGAATGCCGCGCAGGTCGAGGCGCTGCGCCTGGTGCTCGACGCCGAGGCCGAGACGGCCCGGGACGCCTTCGGGCGGTACATCCCCGTGCTGGCCATGATCGCCTCGGCGAGTCCGCTGATCGGTCTGCTGGGCACGGTGCTGGGCATCATCGATTCATTCGTGGGCATCGCGGCCGAAGGGTCGGGGAGCATCGGGGCGGTCGCGCCGGGCGTGGCGACGGCACTGACCGCGACGGCGGCCGCGTTGGTCGTCGCCATCCCCTCGGTGTTCGGCTACAACATCTTCGCGAATCGCCTCAATCGGCTGACGTCCCGGGTGGATGGGTTCGGCTCCGAGGTGATCGGCCTGATGGCGCGGGAGGGGCGCCTGTGAGTCTCCGCCGGGGCCGGCATCGCGCCGAGCTGAATGCGGAGATCAATGTGGTGAGCTTGATCGACGTCATGATGCTCCTGCTCGTGATCTTCATGATCACGGCGCCGATGATGCAGGGCGGCGTCGATGTGAAGCTCCCGACCGGGGAATCGAAGGCGCTGGATCCGAACCGGAGCCTGGTGGTCTCGGTGACGCGTGATGGCGCGGTGTACGTCGACCGGACACGGATGAGCCTCGAGGAGCTGCGCGTGTCGTTCAAGACGCTGGCGGGCGATCGTGCGCGGAATGGCGTGCTCGTCCGCGGGGACGCGGGCGCGACCGTACAGCAGCTGGTGGACGTGATGGCGGTATTGTCGGCGGCGGGGGTGGAATCGATGGGGATCGTGACCGAGCGGGTCGGGGCCACCGGTCGATGAGTCGCACGCGCGGGGGGAGCGCCTCGCCGATGGCCTCGTCGTTGGCGTTGTCGGTCGGCTTGCATGTCCTCGTGATCGCGGCGGCGCTGCTGGTCCGGCCTGGGGCGCCGCCGCCGATGCCACCGGTGTACAAGGTGGAACTGTTCGCGGCGCCGGCCGGGCCGCGTGCGATCGGTGCGGTCGATCCGGTGCAGGAGGCGCCGACCCCCACGCCGCCGCCGGCGCGGGCGGCACAGCAGCCTGCGTCCGCAGCGCCGACGCCACGACCGACCCCCCCGCCGCGCACGGCGACGCGCGCGACCCCGACCCCACCGCGCCCCGCGACGCGCACCGACCGCGCCGCCGAGCAGACCCGGGCCGGTGGGGGCGATGTGGGTGGAACCGGGACCGACGTGGCGAATATCAAGGTCGGGGAGACTCCGTTCCCCTATCCCGCGTATCTGGACAACGTCGTTCGGCAGATCACGCTGCACTTCGCGCCGCCCAAGGGCAGTCTGTTGAGCGCCGATGTGGCCTTCCTGATCCACCGCGATGGCCGGGTGACCGACATCCGCGTCGCGAAGCGAAGCGGCGTCTATGCGTTCGACCTCGAGGCCCGCGGGGCGGTGGAGTCGGCGGCCCGCGCCTTCGGCCCGTTGCCCGCGGGCTTCCCTGACGACGTGCTCCCTGTGGTGTTCTCCTTCGATCCCAAACTGATCCGATGATGGGTCTCCGTCTGTGGCGACCACTGGTCGCGGCCGCGCTCATGTGGCCTGCGGTGTCCGACGCGCAGGATTCGACCGTCCGCGGTGTGCGCATCGGCCTGCAGTATGCGAGTGGCACGCGTCCCGGTGTCGCGGTGCTGGAGGTGAAGGGGCCGGGCCGAGGCGACAGCGTGCGGGCGATGCTGGTGCGCGACTTGGATTTCGGAGACCGCGTGGGGATCGTGGGGGCGTCGGTCGCCGACCTCCCTCCGGTGAGCGGCACGCCGAACTACGAGTTGTTCGCCCGGTTGGGCGTCAGCGGGATCGTGCAGGCCACGCTGACGCCGGCGGGGGCGCTGCATGTCGCGGTCCACGACGTTGCGGCGCGCGGCATCATGCAGGTGCAGGACTTTCCGCTGCGTGGCGTCGAACTCTCGGCCGAATGGCGACTGTCCGTGCACATGGCCGCCGACGAGGTGGAGCGCTGGATCACCGGGACGCGCGGGATCGCGGCCACCCGGATCGCCTTCGTGCGTGGCGGACGCCTGTGGCAGGTGGATTCGGACGGGGAGAACGCCACGCCGCTGGGGACCGAGGCGGGCCTGTCGCCCGCGTGGCACCCCACCGGACGCTACGTCGCGTTCGCGCGCCCGTCCGACGCGGGGTACCAGATCGGCGTGCGCGACCTGCAGACGGGGACGAGCCGGACCATCACCCGGACGACGAGCGGCAGCAACATCACGCCCATCTTCTCGCCCGACGGGACGACGCTGGTGTATGCGTACGGGGAGGGCGACGGCACCGACCTCTACGCCGTGGATGCGTTCGCCGGCGGCCCGCCGCGCCGGATCTCGGCGGGCCGCGGCACCGACAACGCGCTCCCGTCGTTCTCTCCGGATGGGCGTCGCATCGCGTTCACCAGCGGCCGCATCCGCAATCCAGAGATATATATTTCAGACGCGGACGGGACCAACGTGGACCTTCTGACGACGACCGGGTTCGGGGATCAGCAGTATCGGTCGAATCCCGCGTGGTCGCCCGATGGTCGGACCGTGGCGTTCCAGTCGCAACTCGATGGTCGGTTCCAGATCATGACGATCTCGTTGCGGGACCGGAGCGTGCGGCAGTACACGAGTGACAGCCAGAACGAGGACCCGCATTGGGCCCCGGACGGTCGGCACTTGGTCTTCACGTCGCGCCGGACCGGTTCCGAGCAACTGTGGGTCCTGGATACGGAGAGCAACCGTCTCCGACAATTGACCCGCGGGGCCGCGTCGCGACACGGGGCGTGGTCCCCGCACCTGTCGCATCGCTGACCTGATCGTCCGTCGGTCCCGCTGTCGTTGTCCCGATCCTCTTCCCGCCATTCACCTAGGAGCTCCGTGATGCTGCCATCCACTCGTTCGCTGCTCGTCGTCGCTGTCCTGTCCCTGTCGGTCGCTGCGTGCCGCAAGAAGCCGGAGCCGGCGGTCGTACCGCCGACGCCGACGCCGACCACGCCGCAGGCCCCGCGGGTGAACCAGGATTCGATCGATGCAGCGAACCGTGCCGCGGCGGAGGCCGCGGAGCGCGCGCGCTTGGCCTCGGCGATCGAGGCTGCCCGGGCCGCCCTCGTGGCGCCGATCTACTTCGACTACAACATGTCGGATCTGACCGAGGCGTCGCGGGCGACCCTCGATGCGAAGGTGCCGGTGCTGAACGCCAACCCGAGCCTGCGTCTGCGCATCTCGGGGCACACCGATGAGCGGGGCTCGGACGAGTACAATCTCGCGTTGGGTCAGCGCCGCGCCGCGGCCGCGCGCCGGTACCTGGAGGGGCGTGGGATCGCGGCGTCACGGATCGACATCGTGTCGTTCGGCGAAGAGCGCCCGGTCGCGACGGGCGGTACCGAGGCGGATTTCGCGCGGAACCGTCGGGACGAGTTCGAGATCGTTGCGGGGGCGGACCAGTTGCGTCCGGCGGATCGCTGATGTTCCGCACCCGGGGGCTCGCCGGACTGTTGCCGGTGGTGGTCGTGGCGACCTCCGGGTGCTTCGCCACACGCAACGATGTCCGTATCGTGCAGGCGGACCTGCTCCGCATGCGGGAGGAGGTCCGCCTGCGCGACTCGGTGCGCGCGTCGAGCGACGCGCAGTTGCTGCGGCTCCTCGGCACGGTCACGGACTCCCTGCGCACCGTGTCGGCCCAGTTGAGCCGACACAATGCGGATTCCAAGGAGGAGCAGTACGCGATCGGCCAGCAGTTGATCCAGATCCTGGCGACACAGGGGCTGAGTGAGCGCCGGTTGCAGGAGTTGCGCGCGGAGCTCGAGTCGCGTGCCCAGGCGCCTGTCCTGCCCCCGTCGGTGATGACGGGGCGTGACTCGACGGTCGCGGTCGTGGTCGATACCACGGTCGCCCAGCCGGGGCCGAACCAGATCTACCAGTCGGCCTTCGACCAGCTGCGGCGCGGGAGCTATGCGACCGCCCGCAGCGGTTTCGGTGAACTGCTGCGACTCTACCCTCGGTCCGAGTTGGCCTCGGCGGCGCAGTTGCAGATCGGCGTGGCCTACGCGAGCGAAGGGCAGGACGCGCTGGCTGATTCGGTGTTCGTCCTCGTGGCGCAGCGCTATCCGGAATCCGCCGACGCGCCGACGGCGCTGTACAAACGTGGCGTCGCCCTCGCGAATGCGGGGCAGACGCGACTCGCCCGGACGGTGCTCACGCAGATGATCGATAAGTATCCGCGGGCGGCAGAGGTCGAGCTCGCGCGGGATCGGCTGAAGACCCTGCCGCCCACGCCCTGAGCACCGACCCGCTGTCATGATGGCCCTTGGCGGTGGTCCGGAGATGCCGTTCCTCGACCATCTCGAGGAGCTGCGTTGGCGTTTGCTTCGCGCCGTCGGTGCGGTGTTGGTGGGGATGATCGTGGGCTTGGTCGCGGTCCTCAAGATGAACATGATCGCGGTCCTGTCCGCCGCGGCGTCCCCGTTCCTTCCCGACGGGAAGCTCATCGTCACGCACCCCACCGACACGCTCAGCATCGTCATGATGCTGGCCTTCGCGATCGGCTTGGTCCTGGCCTCACCGGTCGTCCTGTACCAGATCTGGTCCTTCGTGGCGCCCGCGCTCTTCCCCAAGGAGAAGCGGATCGGCATGGCCGTGCTGGCCGGCGGGATGGTGCTGTTCGTCCTGGGGGTGTGCCTCGCCTATTTCCTGGTGCTCCCGGCCAGCCTGCCGTTCCTGGTCGCGATCGGCGGCGATGCGCTGGCGACCTTTTACACCGCTCGGGAGTATTTCTCCTTCGTGGTGACCCTGTGCCTGACCTTCGGAATCGCGTTCGAACTGCCCGTGGTGATCCTGGCGCTGAGCGCGCTGGGGCTGGTCACACCGATGTTCTTGCGGCAATATCGTCGGCACGCGTTCGTGCTCTGCGCGGTCGGGTCGGCGTTGATCACGCCCGGTGACCTCTTGATCGCGACCCTTGCGCTGGTGATCCCGCTGTACCTCCTCTACGAGCTCGGGATCGTGCTGTCGGCGATCGTGTACCGCTGGCGCGAGGCGCGCGACGACTCGACGGATCAGCCGTCCCCCGCAGAGGCTGCGGCATGAGGCGCGCCCTGTTGCGTGGCACCGCCGCGCTGCTGGTGACCCTCGCGGCGCGCGGGGAAGGGCAGGGGCCGCCGCCGCCCCCTCCGCCGCCCCCGGATTCGGTGATCGTCCGGGACACGGCGCGCGTCGGGCGCGATACGCTCGCCGTGCGGCGCGATACGCTACCTGCGCGGCGCGACACACTTCGCCCGACGCGGGACACTGTGCCGCTCACGCGTGACACCGGGGCCAAGGCACGGGGGGGCGACACGCTGCGCTTCCTGCCCCCCGACTCGCTCATGGCCCTGTTGTTGGAGCGCAAGGGCTACACGGCCACACGCTATCAGGCGGACACCGTCGCGTTCACGGCCGCCGAGCGCCGCATCAATCTGCGTGGCAAGCCGGCCGCCGTGATGCGCGGCGAAACGGCACTCAGCGGCGACACCATCGACTACAGCGATTCCACGCAGCTCGTGGACGTGCGCAGTCGGACGATCGTGGTCCGCGATCCGGGGCAGGGCAGCGATGTCACCGCGTCGGGGGTCCTGCGCTACCGGTTGGATGAGCGCCGGGTCACGGCAACGGACATGCGCACGACGGCGGCCGCGTCGTCCGCCTGGTACATCCGCTCGGCGCGGGGGGGCTTCGTGTCCGACACCGTGGGGGGGACCTTCTACGGCAAGACCGCCGTGCTGACCACCGATCCCGATACCGTGCCGCACTACCGATTCCTCGTCGGCGAGGTCAAGCAGATCTCGTCGAACGTGATGGTCGCGCGACCGGCCGTGCTGTACATCGGTGAGGTCCCCGTGATGTGGATCCCGTTCCTGTACCAGGATCTCCGCAAGGGGCGCCGGAGCGGCTTGCTCACCCCACGCTTCGGCGCGGGAGAGTTGCTCCGCAACTCGTCGAACTACCGCCGCACGATCGAGAACTTCGGCTACTACTTCGCGTTGAACGACTACTTCGACGCGCAGATCTCGCTCGACTGGCGCTCCGGGGCGCGGCCGTCCGAGCCGGATCCCGGCTGGATCGGGCTCAACGGCGAGCTGCGCTACGCCTGGCGCGACCGGTTCCTGGAGGGACGCCTCGGCGCGTCGCGGCTGGCCCAGTTCCGCGGCCAGGAGAACCTGGCGCTCACGTGGATGCACCGGCAGCGGTTCTCGAGCCGCAGCAGCTTCGACGCCAACGTCAACTATGTGACGAGTACCACCCTGCAGCGACAGACCGCGCTGAATCCGGCGGTCGCGGTCGCGAACATCACGTCGCAGGCGAACTATCAGACGCAGTTCGGTCCGCTCCGCGCGAGTTTGGGCGGCACGTTCCGGCAGGCCCCGGGGCGCGATGAACAGCAGGCGGACTTCCCCAGCCTGAACATCACCAGCGAGCCGATCGAGCTGGCGCCGTGGCTGACCTGGACGCCGTCGCTCAACACGGCGACCGCGCGCACGCTCAAGTCCGATGCGCCGACGGAGTTCACCTGGCGGTACGTGGACCGCAACGGGACCCTCGACAGCACCCAGGTCGAGCGCAACCTGCGCACCACGACGCTGGGCTTCAACTCCCCGATCAAGATCGGCAACTTCAACATCAACACCGGCATCCGCATGGCCGATCGCGAGAACGCCTTCCCCGAGGCGCGACTCGTCATCGACCCCTCCGACACCACGCAGCGTCGGAACATCATCTACGACCGCACCTACCTGACCTCGGTGGACTGGGACTTCTCGATGAACCTGCCGCAGTTCTTGCAGGGCTCGTGGAACCTCACGCCGAACGTCACGCTGTCGAACGTCGACCCGGCGGGTTACTGGATCCGCTCCGAGCGCACCGGGGCCAACTTCGTCAGCCAGTCGAAGCGCTTGCAGTACGGCGCCTCGGTGTCGCCCACGCTCTTCGCCCTCTTCCCCGGGCTGGGCGTCTTCTCGCGCTTGCGCCACTCGATCACGCCGACCCTCGCGTACAGCTACTCGCCCGAAGCATCGGTGAGCGATGAGTTCCTCGGCGCGATCGGACGGACGCGGGCCGGCTATCTGGGATCCCTGGCACAGAACCGCGTGTCGCTGACGCTGGTGCAGAACATCGAGGCGAAGCTGCGGGCACGCCGCAGCGATGAGCCCGTCGCGGAGGGGGAGGCACCGCCGGAGGATCGCAAGATCCGCCTGCTCTCCCTGCAGTTCTCCGCCATCGAGTACGACTTCGAGCGCGCACGCGTGACCGGTGGATCGGGTTTCGCCACCGAGCGTTTCAACACGACGCTGCGGTCCGATCTGCTCCCCGGCTTCGATTTCGGCATCGATTACTCCCTGTTCCAGGGGTCGGTGCTCAGCGATACCGCCGTGTTCTCGCCGTATCCGGAGTCCATCCGCGCGTCGCTGGCCTTGGGGCGTCAGGCGAATCTGCTCTCGCCCTTGGCGCGGGTACTGGGCTGGATCACCGGGGAACGCCCTGCCACGGAAGCGGATGCCGACACCGCGCCGATGCGCTCCCCCGCCATGGCGACGGGTCGGACGATGGGGCAGACCTCGCAGGTCGCCGGCCGATCGCGGCCGGCGATGATGGAAGTGCAGACGGGGCAGGGCTGGCAGGCGAATCTCACCTATTCATCGACCCGGCAGCGTCCGCCGTCGGGATCGGGGGTGATCAATGTGGATCCACGCACGGAGTGCGAGCCGTTGCGTGCGCAGAGCCCGTTGCAGTATGAGGTCTGTCTGCGGCAGCGCACCCCCACACAGAGCAACGCCCTCGACTTCCTCACCACGGGCGGCGGGCCGGTGTTCCAGCTGCCGCCGCAGTCGTCGGTGCAGGGCAATATGTCCTTCAACCTGACCCGGCTCTGGGCGGCGTCGTGGCAGACCAGCTTCGACATCGAGCGCGGAGAGTTCGCGAGCCAGATCGTCTCGCTCCAGCGGGACCTCCAGGACTGGCGGGCGATGTTCGGCTTCTCGCAGGCCGCGAACGGCAACTTCTCGTTCACCTTCCTGATCACGCTGAAGCCCGCGCCGGACATCAAGCTGAACTACGACCGGCAGACGTTCCGCGCCGGCGGCGTCGGCGCGCGGTAGGCGATCCCGTGCTCAGCCGACGATTCTCGCCGTGGGATCTCCCGCGGTTCGCGTGGAAGTACGCGCGCCTGACCTACCGCCGCCGTCCCCTGCTCGTGCATTTCGAGGTGACGATGCGCTGCAATGCCCGCTGCGGGTTCTGTGACTACTGGAAGACGCCCGCGTCCAGCCGGCACGATGAGCTCGCGTCGTTCGCGGAGGCCGCACGGTACTTCGACCCGATGCTCATCACCTTCACGGGCGGTGAGCCCCTCCTGCGGCGGGATCTGGAGACCGTGGTGGGCGATGTGGCGCGCGCGGTGCGCACCTCCTACAACACCTTGATCACCCATGGGGGGATGTTGACCGTCGAGCGGGCCCGGTCGCTCTGGGACGCCGGCATCCATCAGTTCAACATCTCGCTGGACTATCTCGACGGGCGGCACGACCTCGCCCGCGGCATCCCGGGACTCACCGAGCGGATCTTCGCGGCGGTCGACGCGATGCGGTCGTCGGGGATCGACAACATCCGCTTCAATGCGGTGCTCAAGGACGACAACCTGGACCAGGCGATGCCCTTGGTCGAGCGAGCAGCGTCGCTGGGGTGCGGGGTGAACTTCTCGCTGTATACCGATCTCAAGAACGGGAATCCGCACCATCTGATCGGTGAGGAGCGCTGGCGCGCGCTCGACCAGACCATCGGCGCGCTGCTCGCGTTCAAGCGTCGCCGGCGGGGTGTGATCACCAATTCGGACCACTACCTGGGGCAGATCCCCCGGTACGTGCGCGGTCAGGTCACCGAACTTTGCGCGTCCGGCGTCCGGACCATCCACATCGATCCCCAGGGTCGGGTGAAACGCTGCCCGGACTTCGCCACCGACTTCCACTGGCGCGAGTTCCGCGGCTATCAGCCGATCGCGTGCAACCAGTGCTATTACGCCTGCCGCGGCGAGGCCCAGGCACCCCTGACCATCGCCCGACTCCGCGATATCACCGCGTAGGCGGACCAGGGCGGCGGGCCGCGCCTGCTCCCCCCTTTGGAAAACCGGTGCCCGCGGCGAGATTTGGGGAGACGACGCGGCCGCGCCGGCGGGTCCTTGTCCCACCCGGGCCACGGGGCGTACGTTTTCCGTCTTCTTTCGGCCGGTCCCCCCTGTCTCGGTGAGCGATGTCCAACGCCGACAAGTTGAAGAGGCGTGCTGTCGAGTTCGAGTCGAAGCGACAGGTCGACCGGGCGATCGCGGCCTACCTCGAACTGTTCGCCGAGTGGGAAGGGGAAGACCTCGCCAACATCGAGGTCAGCCTCTACAATCGCGCGGGTGATCTGATGCTCCGCGAGGGGCGTGCCGCCGACGCGATCGGGGTCTGGGAGCGCGCGGTCGACCTCTACGCGGACGGCGGCTTCCTGAACAATGCCATCGCCCTGTGCAACAAGATCCTGCGTTATGCACCGAATCAGACCTCGGTGTATTACAAGTTGGGACGCATCAGCGCGCACAAGGGATTCCGGGGCGATGCGAAGAAGAACTTCCTCGAGTATGCCGATCGCAAGCAGCGGGCGAATGATCTGAACGAGGCGTTGCGCGCGCTCAAGGAGTTCGCGGACCTGTGTCCGGAGGAGGACGACATCCGGCAGATGGTCGCCGATCAGCTGACCAAGCTGGGCCGCCCGCAGGAGGCACTGGAGCAGCTGCAGCTGCTGTTCGAGCGCTACGAGGCGATGGGCGACGACGCCTTGGCCGCGGCGACGCTGGCGCGGATGCGCGCGATCGATCCGACGGCCGAACCCACGCGGCGAGGCCCCAGCCGCATGGCCGACACGCAGGGCCTCGTCTTCCTCGATCTTGACGACGCTCCAGCGCCTCGACGCCCCACGACGGGCATCCCCGCGATGCGCACGCCACCGGTCGGGTCGGTCGTGCCGCCGCCAGCGCCGCCACCGCCGATGGGCAACGCGGCGGCTGCGCCCCCGTCTGCCTCGCCGATCGTCGCGCCGCCCGCGCCTCCGGAAGCTCCGCCGGCGTCGAGCCCGCTACCGTTCATCCCCCTCGAGCCGGAGCCGTCGCCCGCGGCGCCTGAGGTCGCGCCCGCGGCATCACAGGACGCGCCGCCCGCACACGGTACCCCGACGCGTGCGACCGCAGAGTGGATGGTGGGCTTCGAGCCGACGCGGCTCGTCGACGAGCC
Source organism: uncultured Gemmatimonadaceae bacterium (assembly GCA_964503275.1). Lineage (GTDB taxonomy): Bacteria > Gemmatimonadota > Gemmatimonadetes > Gemmatimonadales > Gemmatimonadaceae > DASRAP01. The sequence goes on from CAZCZO010000023.1 coordinate 31,171, forward strand.
CGATGCCGCCGGGGCCAGCTCGACCGCCATGCGTCCCGGGGACGATGCGCTGTTGGGCCTCGAGCCGACGGCGTTCGACATCGGGAGCTTCGGGGAGATCGAACCCGAGCCGATGTTCGGCGAGGCCTCGACCGTTGGGTTCGGGCGTGACTCGGGTGCCGCGCTCGCACCGTCGGACTCCGCGTCCACGCCAGACGACCACCTGCCCCCGAATGATGCGGCGTCCTCGGCGCTGGATGTCATCGACGACACGACCGAGCTCCCGCCGCTCGAAGTCATCGTCGACGCGGCGGTCGAAGCGCCGACCGCGGAGGCCGGATCGCCGCTCGATGTCTTGCTCGATCCGACCGCGGTCCCTGCGGCGGACGCATCGTGGGACGACGGTGTCGCGCAGGGCGGGTCGGTCGCCGATGCATCCTGGGATCTGCCCGCCACGGAGGCGGACGAGGTGGCGACCCCGTTGCCGGGCGGCGCAACGCTGGATTTCATCGTCACGGACGACGGCCTCGCGGACGAGCAGCTCGCCCGCGAGGCCAGCCCCGCCGACCCCTCGCTCCCCGGCGGAACTCCCCTGGTGGATCCGGCGGGGGATTGGCTTGCCGATGCCCCCGTCGATGAGCAGTCGTTGCAGGGCCTGGCCGCGCGCGTGGAACGTGATCCGTCCGACTGGTGGTCGCGTCGCTTGCTGGGCGAGCGGCTGTTGGCGGAGGGGGCTGAGGCGAGAGGCGTGCAGGAGCTCGAGTGGGCCATGGAGGGCCTCGAGGGGGCAGGCGACCTCGTGGCGGCCAGCGACGTGGCAGAGCTGCTCGGCGTGCGCGCGCCGAGTGATGCACGGTTGCACCAGAAGCGCGTGGAGTACGCCGTGCGCACGTCGGATCGACCGCGCCTCATCGAAGCGTACCTCGCACTGGCGGGCGCCCTGCACCAGTCCGGGCAGGTGGACAAGGCGCGGGTGGTGTATGCGCGGGTCGCGGAACTCGCGCCGGACGACGCGCGGCCCGCGGCAGCGCTGCGGGCGCTCGACGCCCAGAGCATTCGCAGTGTGGTGCCGGGGGTCCCGACCCCTGCCGAGCCCCGCAAGACCACGAGCCGAAAGCGGTACACCTCGGAGTCGCAGGTGGTCGAGGAGCCTCCCGCCACGCCAGCGCCAGAGGCGCCAGTGCGAGGCGACGACGCCGACTTCGTCTCGCTCGGTGATTGGTTGCGTGAGGACGATGGACCCAAATCGACCCGCATGGTCGTTGACGAAGAGGCGCCCTCGGGTGACGAGGATGCGGACTTCCGCGACATGCTTCGCAAGTTCAAGCAGGGCGTCGCGGACAATGTCGATGAGGGGGATCACGAGAGTCATTACGACCTCGGGGTCGCGTTCAAGGAGATGGGGTTGGTCGACGAGGCGATCGCACAGTTCCAGAAGGCACTCCGCGGGGCGAGCCACCGGGTGCGCACATACGAGGCGCTGGGGCAGTGCTTCATCGAAAAGGGACAGACGCAGGTCGCGATGACCATCCTGCAGCGTGCGCTGAGCGAGCCGGGGGTCGGCGATGATCAGCTCGTGGGGGTGCTGTACCTGTTGGGCGACGCCGCGAGCTCGCTGGGGCGCACCCCGGAGGCCATCGGCTACTTCCAGCGGGTATTCGCGGTGGACATCATGTTCCGCGACGTCGGCGATCGACTGAATCAGCTCGAACGGGGGACGGCGTGAGCGACGGGCATCAGACCCCGGGGGCGACGGTCGCCCCGGCGCTGGCGGAGATCCAGTTCCCGATCCGTGAACGGCTCGATCAGGTGCCCGACGAGATGTGGCGCATCGTCTCCGATCCCGGCGACGACCTCATTCGTGAGGTGAGTCGGCACCTGATGGGGATGCGGGGCAAGCTGCTCCGCCCCACGCTGACGTTGTTGGCCTCCTCGATCGAGGGGACGCCGGAGCCTCGCGCGGTCCCTCTGGCGGCCGTGGGCGAGCTCATCCATCTGGCGACGTTGGTCCACGACGATTCCGTCGACCATTCGCCGCTCCGGCGTGGTCGACCGACCGTGAACGCGCTGTTCACGCATCAGGTCGCCGTGATCTTCGGGGATCATCTGTACGCCCGCGCCGTCTCGGAGCTGGCGCGCCTCGACGACCTGGAGCCCATCCGGGTGCTCTCCATCGCCTCGGCGAGCATGACCCTCGGCGAGCTGCGCCAGCTGGCGTCGTACGATGCGCTGGCCTTCACCGAGGCGGAGTACGACCGACTCATCCAGGCGAAGACCGCCTCCTTGCTCGGTGCGGTCTGCGAGGTGGGCGCCCTCGCTGGTGCGTCGGCCCATCGCGGCGCGATGCGGCGATTCGGGGAGCGACTGGGGATGGCGTTCCAGATCGCCGACGATCTGCTGGACTACACGGCCGAGGCGGCCGTCACCGGCAAGCCCAGCGGGCTCGACCTGCGGGAGCACAAGGTGACGCTGCCCTTGATCGCGGCCCTCCGAGAGATGTCGCCCGCGGCGCGCGGCCGCGTCGAGGTGCTCTTCGCCGATCCCACGCCAAGTGACGCGTTGATCGAGGAAGTCGTCGGCATCGTGACAGAGTGCGGCGGACTGGAGTACGCGCGGCAGCGAGGTGACCGCTTCGCCCAAGAAGCGGAGGAGGCACTCGCGACCTTGCCGGCCGGTCCCGTGCGCACGTCGTTCACCGACACCCTGAGCTACGTGCTCGACCGCCGCTGGTAAATGGCAACGACCGGGTCCGCCAAGCATCGTCCCGCATTCCACGTGTTCGTGCTGGCCATCGGGTTCGTGGTCGGCGGGCTGTTCACGGCCGCGGCACGGCGCTGGTTGCCGCCCGGCGCGGTCAAGGAATTCCTCACGACCGGGGTCGCGCCGTCGATGGGGCCTTTGACGTTGGACCTCGTCATCCTAAGTTTCAGTCTCGGTCCAGTCGTGCTGGACGTCTCATTGCTCAGTCTGGTCGGCGTGCTGGTCGCGTATCTCGTCGCCCGCTCCCTCTTCTAGGAGGCACTATGCCGTTCAATCTCGGAATGGGCGAGATCGTCCTCATTCTCGCCATCGTGTTGTTGTTCTTCGGGGCCAAGCGGATCCCAGAGATCGCGGGGTCCTTCGGGAAGGGCATCAAGGAGTTCAAGAAGAACATGAACGAGGTGCAGCGGTCGATCACCGAACCCGAGGGCGGGAATGAGCGCTTGGGCGCGCCGCCGGTGAGCGAGGTCCAGCCGACGGTCGATGCGACCCGCGAACCGAAGAAGCTGTTGAACTGACCGGGTGTCCCGTCGCCTTGGGCGGCGGGGAACGAGGCAACTGATCGGACGAAGGGGCGGCGATCCCGTGGTGGATCGCCGCCCCTTCGTTGTCGCGCGACCGGCAGGTGACGCTTACTGCGTCACGACCTGGCGCCGCAGCGACCCGAGGACCTTCGCGCGTCGGTCCTCGATCTTGGCCGCGTCGCGCAGCGCGGCAAGATACTGACGCACCCGCTCCTGCTGGAGCCGATCGGTGAACGCCGCCCGCTGCTCAGCCAACTGGCTCGTGAACGTCTCGCGCGACGCCGGCTTTCGCGAGTCCACACGAAGCACATAGACGCCGTCCTCGGCGACGATCGGCTCGCTGACCGCCCCGACGGTCAAGGAGTGCGCCGCACCGACCACGGGAGACAGCTGCCCGATCCCCTGGACGAACTGCGTCCGAGTGAACGGCCCCGCACGCTGCACTTCGAGCCCCGCGGTCGCGGCGGCGGACTCCAGCGAACTGGTCGCAGCCGCGGTCGCGAATTGCCGAGCCGATGTGACCAAGGCCTCGACCGCCTTCTTGCTGGCGAGATACTTGCGGATGTCCTCCTTCACGGCGCTGAGCGGCTGCTCGCCGCCGACCTTGACGGAGTCCAGCCGCGCGACGAAGTACGCGTCGTCGCCGTCGAGCAGGTCGGAGACCTCACCGACGCCGGCGCCGCTGCTGGTCGCCCACTGGGTCAGGCCGGGCAGGACCAGCCCGGTCGTGGAGATCCCACGGCGCCCCTCGATGAGGTTGAGTGAGACCAGCGGGATGCCAACGGCCGCCGCAGCACTGTCCAGCTTGCTGGGATCGGTCGCGTTGGCCGCGAGGCGCGCCACCTGGTCGGCCATGCGGTCCGTCGCGGCCGCACGCGCCTCCGTCTGCTTCACCCGCAACAGGATGTGGCGCGACGTCACGGAATCCCCTGTGCGCGCATCCATCTTGATCAGGTGCCAGCCGAACTGCGTGAGCACGGGCTCGGAGATCTGGCCGGGGCGCAGTGCGTAGAGCGCGGTCTCGAACGGGGCGACGAAGCGATTGCGACCGCCGCTGCCGAGCGACCCTCCGTCAGCCCCGGAGACCGAATCGTCCGACACCTCGCGGGCCACGGCCTCGAACGACTCACCGGCGACGATCCGGTCCCGGATCGCGAGGAGCTGCTCGCGCGTGGCGGCCGTGTCCTCGGCGGTGGGCGAGCGTGGGATCACGAGCGCCGACACGGTGGCCCGCGTCGCCGTGGTCAGGCGGCGACGGTTCTGATTGTAGTAGGCGGTGATCTCTGCGTCGGTGACCTTCGACAGTTCCGCGCTGTCGGCGCCCGGCGCCGGCTTGAACGACACGAACGACACGGACGCGCTGTCCGTCTGATCCGCATAGACCTGCCAGAGGCGCCAGTCGGACACGAAGGCCTCGCCGGCGATCTGCTGATAGAGCTTCACCCGCGGGATCTCGGAGCGGTAGTACGCCTCGAGTTGCGCCAGCGTCCCCTGCTGCCGCGCGATGGGGCTCGCCAGGAAACGTTGCCACTTCTCGGGGTCGAAGCGCCCATCCGTCTGCAGGTCAGGATTCTGCTGGATGGCCGGCGGCGGCGAGAAGCGGGCGGCATCGACGATCTCTTCGTCGAGGACCTTGATCCCGCGCCGCTTGTACTCCTCGGTGAGGAGGACCTGGAGCACGAGCTCGTCGAACGCCTGCTGCTCCAGTTGCGCGCGCTCGTCAAGATCGAGACTCCGCCCCTGCTGCGCTTCCTGTTCGGCGACGAGGCCGTTGGTCGCGTTCAGCCACGACACGTACGAGATCTCGGTGCCGTTCACCTTCGCGATGGCGGTCCCCTGCGTGACCGGCTGAACGCCGAGCAGGCCCGAGGTGTCGATGAGGAGGTAGCCGCCGATGAACGCGGCGAGCAACACCCACATGATGTACTTCCCGGCGCTCCGCATATCCTGCAGCACGGCGCGTTACTCCTGATTGTCTAGCGATGGTTTCGGCCCCCCGATCCGGCGCGTGTGCCGAGAGGGCAAGAGCCTCAAAACGTACCCGGTTGCGTGCCCTAAAATCAAGCGGGGCTGGCACTTCGGAATTGACCCTGCGCTCGGAAGTGTGCTATCTTCGGGCACCGAATCGTCCTGATGTCGGTACCCGAACGTCCTGAGGAGGACCGCGGTTGGGAGTCTCGCCCCGGCTCGATGAATTGCGCAAGCGCTACGAGGAGAACCCCCGCCGGTTCTTCGCGCCGCTGGCCAATGAGTACCGGAAGTCCGGTGATGTCGAGCGGGCCATCCAGCTCTGCGAGACGCATGTGGCAGAGGCCCCAGCCAATCTGTCCGGACAGATCGTGCTCGGGCAGTCGCTGTTCGATGCGGGGCGGTACGAGGACGCGCGCCAGCCCTTCTCAGTGGCCGTCCAGCTGGACCCCGAGAACCTGATCGCGCTTCGGCACCTGGGCGACATCGCGCGGTTCCTGGGGTCCCCGGGCGAAGCCGCTGGCTGGTACCAGCGGGTGCTCGAGGCAGATCCGCGGAACGACGAGATCGGGGACCTGCTGCGAGAGATGCAGGCCGCGCAGACCACCGCGCCGCGGACGATGGCTCCCCCGGCGGCGGTGGGCCCCATCGACTCGAATGCTCCCGAGCCCGCCATGCCTATGGAGCCCGCGGACGGCCGCGTCGAAGGGCTGGCGACGAGCCAGTCATTCAGCGCACCTGAGCGTCCGGCGCTCGACAGCCTTCTCGAGGCGGTCCCGGACGTCCCAGGCCTGCCCTCGGTGGGACGACTCTCGGGCTACGCTGCGACGACGGTCGAACCCGAGCCGCTCGCCCACGAGCCCCTGGAGCTCGAGGCGGAGACGCCGGCGCCGTCGGTGGCCGATGCGAGCGTCACTGCGGCCCTGGACGACGATCTCCCCGTACACGAGATCGACCTCGACGCGGCGGACGCCTTTGGATTCGCGCGGCGCGACGCCGTCACCGAGATCGATGATCGGACCGTAACGGCCCCACCGACGGTCGCCGCCTCGGAAGCGCCGTCGTTGCTTGACATCGAAGCGGCCTTCGCGATGCCGGAAGTCGGGACCTTTGCGGACGCCAGTGCCCGAGAGTCCGGCTCGGCGAGTCTGACGTTCCCGCCCGCCGACCTCGACGCGACGTCGGATGACGTCGACCCGTCGCCTCCCGAACTCGGCTCGCGTGCGTCGACCGCCTGGGCTGGCTCGGGGGCCGTGGACGGCCTGGCTGCGGTAGAACTCGAGGACATGGCCTTCGAGAGCGACCCGCTGGCCACCCACGAACCTGAGGCCGGGCTCGCGGACGGGCTCGGCTTCTCGGACTTGCCCGACGTGCCGGTCGACAGCTCCGTCCAGTTGGCACCGCTCGACGAGGCGGTGGACGACACGCTGGGGTTCGAGATGCTCGAGGAGCCCGAGCCGGCCGCGTTCAGCACGTATGACGATCCGGCGGCCGCGCATCCCGATGCCGCGCTGCTCGGCGCGATCCTGACGGTGCCCCCTGTGCCGGCTCCGGCACCCGAGGGCGTCGAGCTGTTGGACGAGGCGCTCCTCGACGTCGACGCATTCGGTGGAGGGGCGACGGCGCCCGCGGTCGAGCCCGAGCTGCTGCCCGAGGACAGCGCTGCTGCGACGCCGGTCCCGACCGCGACCTTCGCCACGGAAACCATGGCGGAGCTGTACCTGCGGCAGGGGCTCGTCGCGGAAGCGATCGGGGTGTACGAGGCACTGCTGCAGCAGCGCCCCGGTGACTCCGCGCTGCAGGCCAAGCTGGCGTCGCTCCGACCGGAACCGGCGGCGATGCAGGGACACCAGGCCTCGGTGCGGACCGCTGAGCCCAGAGCGGTCGAGTTCTTCGCGGCACTGGCCTTCCGCGCCGCGGTACCCTCGGCGAGGCGCAGCGCGGAGCCGGTCGCGGACGGTCCCGGTGACGCCCAGGGCGTGGACCTTGCGTTCGAAGCTTCCCCAGCGGTCGCAGTCCTCGAGGCTGCGCCGGACCGTCACGCGGCGCCGTCCTGGCTCGACGACGCGCCGCCGCTGGCGGTCGCCGCGCCTTCCGCGTCAGCTGCCGCCGAGGTCGCCGCCCCGACGGCGCATGCGGGACACGCCGTTCTCGACGTTGACGAAGAGGCGCGAGCGGCCCTCTTTGCGACCGCCTTCGCGCCGCTGGAGGCGGCTGCGCCGCCGCCGCCTGCTCCCGACACAGCCGCTGCGCCCCCGCCGTCGGCGGTGACCCCGGGATCGCCAGGCACGAGTCTCGAGGGGGATGCCGTGCCGGCGCGCCCATCGACCACCATCAAGTTCGATCAGTTCTTCGCGGCGACCCCTCGCGCCACGCCCCCGGCGGCGCCGGCGCCCCCCCCGTCGGCGGCGCCGGCCCCGGGACCGACGGCCAGCGATGACGACTTCCAGTCGTGGCTCTCCGGGTTGACGAAGTCGTGAGGATCGACGTCCTGCATGGCCCGAACCTCAATCTGCTGGGCTCGCGCGAGCCGACCATCTACGGGACCCGGACCTTGTCGGATATCGAGGCGGATGTGGCGGTGGTCGCCGCGGGGCTCGGCGTGGAACTGCGCTGTGCGCAGTTCAAC
>CAZCZO010000024.1:0-38692 GCA_964503275.1 uncultured Gemmatimonadaceae bacterium
ATCAAGATCGCCTCGCACTTGTTGCTCTCTCACTCCAGTTGTCAATCAGCTCATCGTGCCGCGTTTCCGCGACAGCCTTCCAGAATACCACTCTGTTTCAGTGTTGTCAAGAGTTCGTTTCGCCACTCCGACAACCACCCTGCAGCGACAGCCGTGGCCGTTCCTGCAGGGTCGGGTAACGTATCAGAACAACGCACGTGACACAAGTGGGGACCGCGCGTCTCGCACACGGCCAGCCACCAACGAGCCGCGGCCGCCGACCCGTAAGGGTCGACGGCCGCGCTGGCGATCGTGGCGCGGCGCCTGCACCGCCCACCGCACCCCACCGACGAGGTCAGCTCAGCCGCACTCGCTGTAGCCGCACACGTGGCACTTCACACAGCCCTCAGCGAACTCCAGCTGTGACCCGCAGTCGGGGCAGGTCCCCATGAACGACTGGCCACCGGCATGCTGATCGAACTGCAGCGTCGGCTGCATATTCCCCGCCGCGCTCGGCGCCACCGTGACCTGCTCCACCACCGGGATCGGCTGCTCCGCCGTCGTGCGCAGGAGGTCCTGCTGCACGCCCTGCTTGAGCCGCACCCACTCCTCGATCGCCAAGCCCACGGCATCGGGCACCGAGAGCACCTTGTTGGGGCCAAGCCCCACCGCGCGATCCGACGAGATGCCGCGCAGCTGGCGGTGGATCTCCATCATCGGGATCCCTGACCGCAACGCCAGCGAGATGAGCCGCCCCATCGCCTCCGCATCGGCCATGGCCGAGCCGCCCGCCTTGCCGAGGTTGATGAACACCTCCATCGGTTGCCCGCGCTCGTCCTCGGTGATGTTCACGAACATCACGCCGAGCGGCGTCTCCTTGCGGATCGTGGTGCCGCGCAGGGTGTCGGGGCGCGAGCGCTTCGCGCGACGCTGCAGGTTCTCGGCCTCCGCGTCGTACAGCGCCTTCTGCAGGCGCGCGACCTCGGCGTCCAGCTCCGCGATGCGGCCATGCAGCTCCCCGAGATCCCGCTTCGACGGCGCCTCGGCGCTGGCCTCGGCCCCCGGCTCCTTGCCCCGCTCCGCCTTGGCCTTCTCGGTCGCACCGGTGGACAGCACCTGCCCGTCACGCGAACCGTCGCGATACACGGTCACGCCCTTGCACTTCTTCTCGTACGCGAGCTCGTAGATCCGCCGCACATCCTCGACGGTGGCCGCATGCGAGAAGTTGGTGGTCTTCGAGATCGCGGAATCCGTGTGCTTCTGGAAGGCGGCCTGCATCTCGATGTGCCACTCCGGCGCGATGGCGTTCGCGGTCGTGAACACCCGCTGCCACTTGGCCGGCACCTCGGGGAACTGGATATGCCCCTCCTTCGCGATGCGCTCCATGAGCGCCTCGCTGTACCAGCCCTCGCGCGTGGCGATCGCGACGAAGTCCTCGTTCACGTCGGGCATCATGACGCCCGCCTGATTGCGCATGAACGCCACCGCGAACAGCGGCTCGAGGCCCGACGAACAGCCCGCGATGATCGAGATCGTGCCCGTGGGCGCGACCGTGGTCACGTTGCAATTGCGCAGGCGCTGCATCGGCCGGATGCGCTCGCCGTTGGCATCGCGCGCGCAGGTGGCGTCGGGGCCGAAGATCGAGCGCTCCCACTCGGGGAACACGCCGCGGTCCCCCGCGAGGCGCTCGGACTCCTTCTTGGACTCGACGTCCACGAACTCCATCACGCGGCGCCCGAACTCCACGCCCTCGGGCGAGTCGTAGGGGATCCCCAGCCGGATGAGCGCGTCGGCGAACCCCATGACCCCAAGGCCGATCCGACGGATGCGCTTGGACAGCGAGTCGATCTCCGGCAACGGGTACTTGTTGACGTCGATGATGTTGTCGAGGAAGTGCGTCGAGAGGCGGATGTCGGACGAGAAGCGGTCCCAGTCCATCACGCCATTCTCGACGTACCAGCCGACGTTGATCGAGCCCAGGTTGCACACGTCATAGGCCAAGAGCGGCTGCTCGCCGCAGGGATTCGTGGCCTCGTAGGCGCCCAGGTGCGGGACCGGGTTGTAGCGGTTGGCCTCGTCGATGAAGAACACACCGGGCTCGCCGGTGCGCCACGCGCCGAGGATCATCTTGTCCCACACCTCGCGCGCACGCAGCGACCCGACGACCGCACCGTTGCTCGGATCGATCAGGTCGTAGGAGCCGTCGGCCTTCACCGCGTCCATGAACGCCGTCGTGATGCCGACCGAGATATTGAAATTGGTGACCTGGGTGAGGTCTTCCTTGCACGCGATGAAGTCCAGCACATCCGGATGATCGACGCGCAGGATGCCCATGTTCGCACCGCGGCGCGTGCCGCCCTGCTTCACCGCGTCGGTGGACGCGTCGTACAGCTTCATGAATGACACCGGCCCCGACGCCACCCCGGTCGTCGAGCGCACCATCGCCCCCTTCGCGCGCAGCCGCGAGAACGAGAAACCCGTGCCCCCGCCGGACTGATGGATCAGCGCCATCGACGTCAGCGTGTCGTAGATGCCGTTCTTGCCGTTCGCCAGCGCATCCTCCACCGGCAACACGAAACAGGCCGACAGCTGCCCCAGCGGGCGACCGGCGTTCATGAGCGTCGGCGAATTCGGCTCGAAGCGACGCTGCGTCATCAGGAAGTAGAACTCCTCCGCGAGCGCGTTCGTCGCCCCATCGCTGGCGCCATAGCGGCGATCCGCATCGGCCACCGTCGTCGCGACACGCCAGAACATGTCCTCTGGCGTCTCGATCGGCTTGCCACTCGCATCGCGCACGAGGTACCGCTTCTCAAGTACCGTGCGGGCATTCTGCGACAACGTGACGGGGCCGGTCGGAGGGGTGGTGGGGAACGGCATCGGGGAGGGTCTCCGGTGGAACTTGGAAGTCGGCCTCGGTCACACAACGCGGATCGAGGACATCGTACAGCGGGTTAGCAACGTATCTGCCTTCGTGATTCCGCGCCAGCCTTGCGGTAAGCACTTTCAAGACAAAGACTTACGAACGCCATGTCACGATTCAGCGCGGGCGATCGGTTTTCCACCGTCCGCTGCCTGAGCACCGCAGTACGCCCCCACCCGAACGCCACTGGCGCGCCACGAGAACCGCGCCGAATCACTCAACCTCCTACATCACAACGACTTAAGGCGTACGCGCGGACGGCGGTGGCTCGTGCCTGTCGCCTGTACGATCCCGCTCGCCGCGCTGTGCACAACGCTGTTGATTCCCCACCCCTTGCTTCGGGACACGAGCGGCCACAGCGGCTGGACGAGCCACGCACACCCCCGGTCACGCCGTCGCGGCGGGGCCCGGCAGACCGCCGTGCACCGCGCGCCGGCTCAGCGCCCGTCCGCTGACCACGGCGCATACGCGCCCGCCGCGTGCGCCGCTGCGCGCTCGACGTACCGCGCGGCTCCCGCCACCTGCGCTGCCCGTTCGTCGTCCCGCACCGCCCGCACCACACGCCCCGGCACGCCCAGCACCAGCGACGCTGGCGGCACGATCATGCCCTCCGGGATCACGGCCCCGGCACCGATGATCGACCCCGCGCCGATCACCGCGCCGTTCAGGATGATCGCCCCCATCCCGACGAGCACCTCGTCGCCGACCGTGCAGCCATGCACCACCGCCCGGTGTCCGATCGTGCAACGGGCGCCCACCGTGCACGGGACGCCCGGGTCGACATGCACCACCGCGCCATCCTGCACATTCGTGGCGTCACCGATGGCGATCCGATCACTGTCACCACGGAGCACCGCGCAGGGCCACACGCTCACGTCACGGCCGAGCACGACATCGCCCACGACCACCGCGGAGGGATGCACCCAGGCAGCGCGTGCGGCGCGATCGCCTTGCATCAGAACTGCACCCCGATGGACAGATACCCGCGCACACGACGCTCGCCCCCCTGCACGGGCAGCGCCGCGCCTATGCGGAATCGCGTCGGTCGGTCGTAGTCCACCGCCACGTCGAGTGCGAGCTCGCCGCCCACGGACGCGAGCACCTCGCGCGTCGTGCCACCGGTCGGGCAGCCGGCCGACGCGGCACCCGCAGGACACCACGCCGACGCCGCGTCGCCGAAGACGCTCAGCGCCGAGCGCTGCCAGAACAGCGGCAGCGGGAACGTCCCCCGCCCGACCAACGGCAAGGGCGCGCGGTACTCCGCGCCCAGCGCCCACGCGTGCACGCCCTGTTGCGACCCCGGCTCGAACCCACGTACCGCGAAGGCGCGCTGGGCGTCACCGATGCGGAAGCCCGGGAACAACTCCAAGGACCCACCACTCACCCCACCGACACTGAACGGACGGGCCAAGGTGCGATCGCCCCACCCCCCGACCGCGCGCAGCGCGAGCACATGCCGCGCATGCCCGGGCAACGGGAACGAGCGGAAGAGGCGCACATCGGTGAGGACCGACGTCGCCGAGGTCGCCGCCCGGTCGTCGCGCCGCCACCGCTCGCGCAGTGTCACGCTGGCCGACACGCCATCCTCGGTGGAGATCGCCAGCGGCGCACGGCGCAGGTTGTTCCAGCCGGCCGCCAGCACGCCACCCGGATACATCAAGACACGCGACAACAGCGGGTCGAGCTGCATGAGCAGCGGCGCCGGGTCGGTCGCGAAGTCGCGCCACTCCACCTCGGCGCCGAGGGCGACGAACGCGCCGGTGCGCACGCGCGGACGCTGCCACGTGGTCGTCAGCGACGCGATGCGATTCCGTCGCGCGATCTCCCCGAGGCGAGTCCCTGTGGTATCGGCGAGCTGGAACGCATCCCACGACTGCGAGACGGCCGCGTCGATCAGCGGCACCCCGAGCCCCGCATAGCGCCACGCGGCGTCGCCCGTCCATTCGCCCGTCTCCACATCGGCGAGCAGCTGCGCCCCGATCTCGTGCCGCCCGACGACATCGCGACCGGTGGTCAGCAGGCCGAACAAGCGATCCCCGCGCGTGCTCGCCGCCGTGGTCGGGATCCAATACCGCGGGAGCACGCTCCGCCACGGCGCGTAGGACCGCGACGGGCCCGTGGCCGGCGGCGGCAACGCCGGAGCGAAGCCCGCGACCGCGGCGCCCACCGCGCGTCCCGTCGCTGGCAGCGGCGCCACGACGAGCCGATACCCATCAGCCCCCAGCACGAAGGCGGCCACCTGCGACCCATCGGGCGAGACCTCCGGGTCGAAGAGACCGGCGCCGCCCTCCACGACACGCTCGATCGCGCCCGTCGCGATCGTCGCACGGTGGATCGCCATGACCCCGTCCCGATCCGACGCGAAGTACAGGGTGCGATCCTCCGGACCCCAGCTCGGATGCAGTTGCACGGCGCGCGTGGTCCCGAGGACCTGCAGGGTGCGGCCCTGTGGATCGAGCACGACGATGTCGGTCTCGCCGCCGAGCCGCCAGCGCACGGCCGCCACGCGGTCCCCGGCGCGCGACCAGCGCGGCGCACTCCACTGCAGGTCGGGGGTCCCCGCGGCCAAGACGCGCACCGTATCGGACTCGACGATGATCAACTCGGTGGTCCCCGCCGCACCGCGCATGGCGACGATCGCCCCATCGGCCCGCACGTCCGGCGCGGCGGCCCGTTCGAGACCCGGGGTGCGCAGGCGCTCCTCGCCGCGGAGCAGATGCGAGCGGTAGCGATAGGGATCGGTGAGATCGAGGTCCGCATAGACCGCGTGTGCGCCCGCCTGTCCGTGCGCGTCGACGCTGTTGCGCCGCGTCACGGGATGCACGGCGCCCCGCACCGCATCGAAGACCCAAGGGATCTCGCGCGGGGCGGTGGCCACGAAGCGGATGGTGTCGCCCCGCCAGCGCGGGCCGCGCGCCTCCCACCACAGTGGGCCGATCGCCGCGAGGTCGCCGGGCGCGGACGCGGTGGGCCCGGCGCGTCCGCTCACGACGCGCTCCGACAACGCGCCGAACGACGCACCGAACGCGTGACGCGCGGCCCGATCCCAGCCGAAGGGGATGATCCGACCTGCCCCGTCGTCGATGAACCGGCGCAGGGCCGAGTCGCCACCGGCCTGGATGCCCGCCTCGACCAACCGTGCGCCGGCGAAGTAGGCACTGTTGCCACCGGGATACCGCGGCGTCGCGATCGAGGCCGTCCGGGGCGTGAGCGGATGTGCGCTCGCGTCGAGCACCGCCAGCGTCGCGGGCAACTGCGACCCGTCCAAGCGTCCCGCACCCGCGAGCCGCTCATACTGCATCGCGATCCCTTCGATCAGCCAGCGCGGCGACTGCAAGTGCGGGAAGAGGGCCGGATGCCGCCCGAAGATCCCCTGGGCCACACGCCACAGTCCGCGCGAACGATCCAAGTGGAAGACATGCGCCATCTCGTGCGTGATCACGAAGCGCAGCCAGTCGGCACCGGCCCGCAACGCGACATCGTCCACGGGCGGCCGCGCGAACACGGTGATGCGGTTCGTGGGGAACACGGTCGCCGACCCGTTGGAGATGTCCTGATGGTCGGTGACCACGAGCTCGATCACGCCGCGCGGCGGGACGAGCGACGCCGCGAGGGCGCTCCAGGCCCACTCGCCCTCGGCCGCTGCCCGCCGCGCCAGCGAGTCCAGGGCCGCGGGGTAATGCACGCGCAGATGCGCGGTGCTGATGGTGCGCCACGCCTCGTCGGGCGCTTGCGCCGGCAGCAGCGTCGCGCAGCACAGGCCCACGAGCCACAGGCCGAGCCGCTTCACCGCGCGAGCTGGCGAAAGTACGCTTCGAGCCCCTCCGCGATGCCACGGGCATACGCCTGTTGGCCGGCGAGGGTCCGCATGGCCGCCTCTTGGGCGGGGACCATGAGGAATGCGCCTTCGGTGAGAATCGATGGCATCCACGCCGGGCGGATCACCGCGAGGTTGTCATAGAACACGCCGAGGTCGCGCAACCGCAGATGCCGGACCATGCCGGCCTGCACGGCGCGCGCGAGCGGCTCGCTGTGCGGCTGGAAGAAATAGGTCCCGGTCCCGTGCGCCCCGAACGGGTTCACGCCGTCGGGCAGCGCGTTGAGATGCACCGACACGAAGGCGTGGGCACCGACGCGTCGCGCGATCGCCGGACGCTCGGCGAGCCCCAGCGGATCGTCGGTGACGCGGGTCATCACCACGCGTGCGCCCATGCGCGTGAGCTCCGCCTGCAGCGCACGCGCGATCGGCAAGGTCAGCGCGTACTCGGGCGTGCCGAGGGGGCCGGTGGAACCCGCCGGTGGGTGACCCGCATCGACCGCGATGATCTTCCCGCGCAGCGGATGCGCGGGGTCCACGCGCGGGGTCCGCCGCACGCGCACGACGAACTGCCGACCATCATGGAAGGCAAGATGCCCGTACGGTGCGTCCCGCAGGTGGATGGTGTAGACCACACGGTCGTTCGCCACCGGCTCCCAGGTCACCGCGCGGACCAGCGAGTCGCCACTGCGATAGTTGATGATGTCGGTCGTGGCGCGCGTGTCGTACAGCGTCACCGTCAGCGAGGTCGCGCCCACCTCGATCAGGAATGGCGGCGGATCGGCCAGCGGGAAGATCACGTCGGTCCATCCGGTGTCGGGGATGACCCGCATGTTCGCGACCGTGCGCGCCGGCAGCCGCGCGCTGCTGTCGAGCTCCACGATCTCACTGTCGTTCACGTAGGCGTCGAGCGCGCTGTCCAATCGCACGCGCGTCATGCCATTGCGCGAGGAGATCCGCTGCACGACCGTGCCGGGGACCAGCAACCACTTGTAGGTGCCGTTGGGGACCGGACGCAACGGGATGCTGCGATCGGGGTCGCTCACGCCGCCGGGCCGGGCCCCCAGGGCGACCGGGCGCGGCGACACGGCCGCTGGCGTGGGTGGGGCCGTGCCGCTCGGGCGCGCGGCCACCGGGCTCGACGCGGGCGTGCGGATCCGATGGACCAGCGAGGCCGTATCGCTCCCCCGCTGCACCCGGAGCGTGTAGGTCGCCGCGGGCCCGCGCGGCACGGGCAACCACGCAAGGAAGGCCCCGTTGGGCTCGACGGGGACGGACACCCCATTGATGGTGAGCAGGGCATCGCCACTGCCGACCGACCCGAAGATGAAGTTCGAGTCGCGGACCGCGACCAGCTGGTCCACCACGGGATAGATCACGCGCGGGGCGAGTGGCGCGCCGGCCACCGGCTCGACCGCCGGCAGTCCGGCCGGGACGTCGGCATGCACCAGGGAATCGGCCGCGGCGGCCGTGGCGACGTCCTGCAGGATGGTCTCGGGAAGACCGATCGGGACCGGCGCACGACGCATCGCGCTGCCTCCGCCACAGGCCGAGATCAGCACGGCAACGGCCGGACCGAGCGCGCGCCGAGGGGAGAGGATCGCTCGCATAGCGGCAAGGTAATGACGGACCTCACGGCCGGCGAGCGATGGCCGGAACGGGTTTGCCCGCCTGTGTGGCGCTCCCTATATTCGCGAGAACCGACGGGGTGAACCCGGGAGATCGAGGCGTGAGCGCGTGCGCATTCTGCGGACGGGACAACGAGGAAGGGGCCAGGTTCTGCATCGACTGCGGTAAGGCGGTCGGGGCGTCCGTTGCACGCGTCATGGCCCCGGGCGGTGCCCCGTCGCCCGCCCGACCGGCCCCCCCCGTCAATGTGGCCGCTGGTCGCTCGACCCCCTGTCCGCACTGTCAGGCCCTCGTCGATCGGTCGCTGCCGTTCTGCGCGCACTGCGGCGGCCGCGTCTCCGAGTCGCCGGCGCGCCCGAACGCCACCGCTGTGCTCAGCGGGGCCAACCGCGAGACCGGGCCGAAGCTGGCGCTCCTGACCCCGACGGGGGAGGTGGAACGCACCTTCCTCGTCGTCGGCGACGACGGCATCGTCGGCCGGACGGATGGCGCCATCCAGCTTCCCGACGACACCTACCTCTCGCCGGTGCACGCGCAGTTCTCGCACCGCGAGGGCACGCTGTGGCTTCGTGACCTCGGCTCGCGGAACGGCAGCTGGGTCTTCATTGATGCGCCCCACCGCCTGACCGACGGTGACGTCGTCCTCGTCGGTTCGCAGATCCTGCGCTTCCGCCGCCTCGGCTACCCGGGACCGCATCCGCCCGAGGCCGACCGCACCCGACGCCTCGGTTCGGCCACCCCCACCGCGGACATCGCCGTGCTGGCGCAGCTTCGCGCCGACGGGTCGGTGCGCGATACCTTCCATCTGTCGCCGGGCCGATCGATCACGATCGGGCGGGACCGCGGTGATTGGATCTTCCCGTACGATCCCACGATGTCGGGCCTGCACGCCGAGGTCCGCTCCGAGGACAGTGACTTCATCGTGCTCGACGCGGAGAGTCGCAACGGGGTGGCCATCGCGGTGCGTGGGGAACGTCCATTGAAGCTCGGGCAGCGGGTGCTGCTCGGGGACCGCATCCTTCGGGTGGAGCAGCTGTGAGCGACGTCAAGATCTGTCCGACCTGCAGCACGGAGTACCCGCTGAGCGAGCGCTTCTGCCCGCGCGACGGCACCGCGCTGCGCTCGGCCGATGTGCATGCGGACCTCGTCGGCAGCATCGTCGCCGAGCGCTACCATGTGATGAAGAAGCTCGGCGAGGGCGGCATGGGCACGGTCTACTTGGCCGAGCACGTGAAGATGGGTCGCAAGAGCGCGCTCAAGGTGATGAACCCGGGCATGAACCGCGATGCGGATGCCGTCGCGCGCTTCAACCGCGAGGCCGCGAACGCGAGCCGGCTGAATCATCCGAACATCTGCGCGATCTACGACTTCGGCGAGACGCCCGACGGACTGATCTACCTCGCGATGGAATTCATCGAGGGGGATGCACTGACCGCGTTGATCGAGCGGGCCGGTGCGCTGCCGCCCGCCCGGGCCGCGTCGATCCTGCATCAGTCCGCGGACGCCCTGGCGGTCGCGCACGACTATGGGATCGTGCATCGGGATCTCAAGCCCGACAACATCATGATCTCGAAGGGTCGCGACGGCGCGGACATCGCCAAGGTCGTCGACTTCGGGATCGCGAAGGCGAGTTCGAGCGAAGCGCAGAAGGTCACGAAGACCGGCCTGGTCGTCGGGACGCCCGAGTACATGAGTCCCGAACAGCTCGCCGGCGACACGCTGGACGGGCGCAGTGACATCTATTCGCTCGCTCTGGTCGGCTTCAACATGCTGACCGGCACGCTGCCCTTCCCGTCGAACTCGGCGCAAGAAGCGATGATCATGCGCCTCACGGACCGGCCGCGTCGCCTGGACGAGATGAAGCCGGATGTGGCATGGCCCGAGGAGCTCCAGGCCGTGATGGACCGCGCACTGGCCCGGGACTTCGAGGAGCGCTACAAGAGCGCGGCCGAGTTCGGCCGGGACTTTGCCAGGACCATCGCGTCGATGCCGTCGACCTCGACGGCCGAGGACAAGACCCAGGTGATCGGTGCGGCGACCGCAGTGCCGAAGACCCGGGTCGCGGGCGCATCGGCCGGCAGCGCTCCCGCCGCCCCGAGCGCAGCGGCCCCGCCGGTCGTCGCGGGCGGCGGATCGAGCTCCAAGATGATGGTCGGAGCCGGTGCCGCGGTGGCGGCGGCGGTCGCGATCGGGGCGTTCGTCATGATGAAGGGCGACGGCACACCACCAGCGACCGACCCCGCGAGCACTCCGGCAGTGGTCGAGGCACCGTCGGCACCACCCGCCGGCGCAGGCAACCCTGCCCCGACGCGCGGATCGTCAGGTGTCCAGCCGCTGTCCCGGCCCCAGCCGACGAATCCCACGGCCGACCCGCCGCGTACGGACCCCGGCAACGCGACGACCGCTCCGCCGGTCAGCGAGAATACGGACGCGAACGACCTGGCGGAGATCGAGCGCTTGTACCTGAAGCAGACGATGAGCGATCCGGAGGCCCGACAGATGATCGCCCTGGCCAACCGCGTGCTCCCGCGCGCGAGCGGCAACCAACGCGCCCTCCTGCTCTGGCGCCGTGGCGTTGCACGGATACAAGTTGGGGAGGAAGGACCGGGCTGTGACGACCTCAGGACGTCGTCCCGCTCCGCGTCGTCAGATTGGAAGGATCTTGCCGTCGTGGACCAGCTCGTCACCACATTTTGCTCCGCTCCGACTCCCCATCGCCCGTGACCGGTTCCCGATCGACTGCTGCGCCGGTGGTCGTCCACGTCTTCGGACGTACGGACGTCGGGCGGACGCGTGAACACAATGAGGACGCCTTCGTGGTCGCCGACCTCACGGCCGACCGGGCGACCTTGCTGCCCGAGGTCCGCACGCACACGGTCGGCCCCTTGGGGACGCTCTTCATGGTCGCCGATGGCATGGGCGGTGCCGCGGCGGGCGAGGTGGCCAGCCAAATGGCCACGGAGGTCGTGCTGAGTACCCTGCGGGAGCGTTGGATCACCGCCGACGTGCACACCCCCGAGCGGTTCGCCGCCGCCCTGCGTTCGGCCGCCGACGAGGCCAATGCGGCCATCCACGGATACGCCACGAAGCACCCCGAGAACCGCGGGATGGGGTCCACCGCGACCATCGCGGGCCTGCTGCACGACACGCTGTTCCTGGCGCAGGTCGGCGATTCGCGCGGCTACCTCGTGCGCGATGGGGTCGCCCGGCAGATCACCAAGGACCAGTCGCTCGTCCAACGGTTGATCGATGCCGGCGAACTGACGGAAGAAGAAGCCGAGGTCAGCGACCGGCGCAACATCATCTTGCAAGCGTTGGGCCCCGAAGCGACGGTGCGCATCGAGCTCACGCACCAGCGGCTGCGGCGCGGCGATGTGCTCATTCTCTGCAGCGACGGGCTCTCGGGACAGGTGCGCAGCGACGAGATCGCGCGCGTCGTGCAGCAGGAGTCGGACCTCGTCGAGGTGTGCAAGCGGCTGATCGACCTCGCGAACGCGGCGGGCGGCCCGGACAACATCACCGTGATCGCGGCCCGGTTCGACGGTGAGGGATTGGCGACCGAAGGGCTGGACGATGCGGTGCGCCATCAGCTGTACCAGAGCGCCGATGAGGCCCGCGAGACCGTGCCGATCAGCGCGATCACCGACGACCCGCGGATCGCCGAGCCGCGGCCCACGATCCGCACGACGCCCTTGGCCGCGGAGCCGGTCGTCGCGCGACCGCGCGCGTCGGCGCGCATGGTCAACATCGTGTTCGGCATCGTGTTCGCCGTGGTGGCGGTGCTGCTGGCCCTGCGATATCTCCCCATCGCGAGCGGGAACTAGCCCTCGTGGCCATCCTGTTCCGCATCGCCACGGGCGCCCGGGCCGGTGAGGCCGTGAGCTTCAGCGTGGCGAGCTTCGTCGCCGGCCGACACCCCGATGCGGCGTTGCGATTCGACGCGGAGCGGGACCTTGATGTGTCGTCCCGGCACGCCGAGTTCGCATGGAAGGGCAGCGCCTGGTCGCTCCGCGACCTCGGCAGCACGAACGGGACGTTCGTGAATGGGCAGCGCGTCACCGGACCGGTGCAGTTGCAGCCGGGGGACGCGATCGTGTTCGGCGGCGCGGGGCCTCGGTTGGACGTGTTGGCGGTCGATGCGCCCGGTGTGGCGGCCCCCGATCCGACGCGGATCTCGGGCCGCGTGCCACCGCCCCGGGCGGCGGCCGGTCGTACCGAGGAACGCATCGCGGTCGCCGTGCGCGAGCAGACCTCGTCGCTGCGCCGCACGATCCTCGCCGTGGCGGCGCTGTCGGTGGTCGGCGTGGCGGTGCTCGTGGGCCTCAACCAGCGCACCAACGCCGACACGCGACGGGCGATCGACAGCTTGCTCGCGCGCAACGACTCGCTCTCGGGCGCGCTGCAGGCGTCGCTGCGTGCGGCCGCCGGGCGTGAGTCGGGGCTCGACTCGGCGCTCCGGCAATTGCGCGATGAACGCGACCGGTTGTCCGCGCAGCTCCGGGCCGGTGGCGATGTGTCCCAGCTCTCGGCCGCCATGGCCGCGCTGGACCGGCGCACGACCGGCGTACTCAGCGCCGCGAACGCGGACTTCCGCGCCATCAACGCGGCGAACGGCCCGGCCTCGGCGATCATCTACGTCGAAGCCGCGGACGGCAAGGTGTTCACGGGCTCGGGCTTCGGCGTGACGGCCGACGGCATCGTGGTCACGAACCGCCACGTCATCCTCGGTGCCGATGGGCGTCGCCCGCAGAAGATCGGCGTGCAGTTCTCCGGGCTGCAGCGCCCCTCGCTCGCGCAGATCGTCGCGATCGACGAACGCATGGATCTCGCGGTGATCCAGATCGAGAACGACGGCCCGTGGCCGACGGTGAAGGGAGTGACCCCCGCCGCGCGTGCGCAGCCGGGTGACCCGGTGGCGATCATCGGCTTCCCCCATGGCACCGACACCCCGATGGAACGGGCGGGCGCCAACGTCACGGCGCGCCCGTCGCTGACGGTGGGCACCGTGAGCAAGTCGCTCAGCGACGTCCTGCAGATGGACTCCTATGCCGGCGAAGGGTCGAGTGGCAGCCCGGTCTTCGACGCCAACGGCTTCGTGATCGGCGTGGTGTATGGTGGCGCGGCGGAGAGCGGTGGTCGCCTCGTCTATGCCGTGCCGAGCGAGCACCTCATCCGGCTCCTGCCCGCGTCAGCGCGCAGCGCGGTGCGCTGAGCCGTCGCCGCGCGAGAGCCACCGGGCCACCGCCTCCTCCATCGCCCGCGTCCCACCCCATCCACACACCAGCGTCGGCCATGCGGGCAGCGCTGCGGCGAGCTCGGCCGGGGTGAAGTGGACCACGATGACATCGCGCGCCTGCGCCTCTGCCCGCGCGACGACCTCGCTGACGCGGGCCAGCGCGGCATCGCTGTGGATGTCGAAGCCGAGCGCCAAGCGACGGTCGCCGAACAGCGCCACGACCACCGGCCCGCGGATGGTGCCGGTCGGCGAGGCGACGCGGCGCGCCTCGTGATCGAGCCGCTGCAGCGTCTCGATGAGGACGTGACCGGCCGGGACGCGCCGCGGTGGATCGTCGTCGACGACCACGACCTCGACGGGATCCAGCAGCGCGACGACCTGTCCCCGCTGCGTGTGCACCGCCGCGTCGGCCGCTCGCCGCGCCCACAGCGCATCTTCGAGCGTCAGCGGGCGCCCACCGCGACGCGGATCGCACCAGTCCGCCCACGCACGCACCCGCGCGGCGGCGGTATCGAGCGCGTCGCGGTCGAGCGTCCCCTGTCGCAGGGCAGCGGCGATCGCCCGCTCGACGGCATCGGGCTCTTCGAGCCCCAGCAACAGGTCGGCGCCTGCCGAGAGTGCGGCGACGGCGATGGGCTCTTCGTCCTCGTGCAGCTGATCGGCCACCGCCCCGACGGGTGCGATGATGACACCGCTGAAGCCGACGGTGTGACGCAGGTACTCGATCGCGTCGGCATCATGCACATGCGCTGCCGCGAGCAGCATGGCACCGGGCCCTGCGTCGAGTGCGCCGGCGGCCGCCGCCGGCTGCATCAGCGGATACGGCCCGGGGACCGCGACGACCCCCTCCTGCTGACAGCCATCCACCCACTCGGCGACGGCGGCCGTCACGGCCTCGTCGGGGCCGCGAAAGGTGCGCGAGCGCACGATGGCCGACGCGAGCGTGGGATCCACGCACGACGGTGCCAGCGCCCAGCTGATCCCGGCCCCGCGGGCCTCGCGCGCGGTGAGCACCGCGGCACGCCGCACGCTCTCGAGGTCGCGGATGTCGAACGCGGCCAGCGGCGGTAACGCCGTGGCGCCATCGAAGCGTTCACCGACGCCGCCGCCCAACTCGGCGGCGATGATCAGCGACCGATCGACCTGCGCGCGCCAGGCCGTGGTGAGCGCGAGGACCTCGGTCGCTGGTCCGTCGGTCACCAGCGCGCCGAGACCGCCGCGGTCGAGCACGGCACGCACCGCCTGATCCGCGAGGGTGAAGCCATACTCCGCATGCCATCGGGCGACGGGCAGCAGTAGCGATGCCAGCGCGGTCACGCGGGCGTCCACGCACCGAGGACCCGCGGTCCGCGCGCACCCGTCGCCGACGGCACGTTGCCCGGCAGACCGCGGCGGTGTCGCCACGCGAGATACGCGAACGCCACGGCCTCCTTGGCATCGCCGTCGAAGTACTCGTCGTCGAAGCGGCGCACCTGCGTCGTCCCGGCGTGCTGCGCCAACGCGCTCATCAACGTCCGGTTGTGCACCCCACCGCCGCTCACGAGCAGATCGACCAGGGGGACGGCGATGAACCGTGCACACTGGGTCGCGATGCTCTCTGCCGTCAGGGCCGTCGCGGTCGCGACGATGTCCGCATCCGCACAGTCCGGCGTCGTCCGGCGGCAGTCCGTGATGAGCGCGTCGGCGAAAGCGGCGCCATAGCGCTCGCGTCCCGTGGACTTCGGCGGCGGCGCTGCGAAGTAGGGGTCGGCGAGTCTCGCGCGGAGCACCGCGTCGATCGGCCGGCCGCGCGCTGCGAGCGCACCCGCTGCATCGAACGGCGCGCCGACCAGCGTACGGACGACCGCATCGATCACGGCCACACCCGGGCCGGTGTCGAAGGCCAGCACGTCGTCGCTGTGCCCGCGCCGTGGCACCACGGTGACGTTCGACATCCCACCGATGTTGAGCAGGGCGCGCGCGCCGTGCGGGTGCGCGAAGAGCATGGCGTCGGCCAGTGGCACGAGCGGAGCGCCCTGCCCGCCCGCCGCGACGTCGCGCGAGCGGAAATCGCTCACCACGCCCACGCCGAGCTGTTCGGCGATCCGTGCGGCGTCGGCGATCTGCCAACTGCCCAGCGGCGGCGCATGCCACAGCGTTTGCCCATGCAACGCGAGGCAGTCGATCGACGCCGGCGCGCGATCCACCTGGGCGAGCAGCTGCCGCACGGCCGCGACGGTCGCGTCGGCGAGCGCCGCCCGCAACGCCACGACGGCCGCGGGCGACGCGTGACGCAGGACCTGCTCCAGCTGCGCGCGCAGATCGTCGGCGTACGGCACCGTGCAGTGCCCGAGGTAGCGCAACGACTCGCAGCCATCGACGAGGCTGAACTCCGCGACCGCGGCCGTCACGCCATCGAGCGATGTTCCCGACATCGTCCCGACGATCACCGTCGGTCGGCTCACGCGGACTCCGAAGGGGGCGCCGGGATCAGTCGCCGCACCACGCCATCGGCGGCATCGAGCCGAGCCTCCGCCGTGGCCGCGTCCACCCCCAGCAGCTGCATGACCAGTGCGACCTTCACCCGACCGTCGGCGGCGGTGAGCAGCGACGTCGCCGTCAGCGCGTCGAGCCCGGTCACCTCGCGTACGATCCTGACACTGCGCTCCCGCAACTTGTCGTTCGTCGCCCGCAGATCGACCATCAGGTTGCCCCAGGTCTTGCCCAGGCGGATCATCGCACCGGTGCTGAGCGTGTTGAGCACCAGCTTCGTGGCCGTGCCCGCCTTGAGCCGCGTCGATCCCGTGACGGCCTCGGGGCCGACCAGCACGATGATCGCGTGATCGACCACGGCGGCCATCGCCTGGGGCAACGGTGAGCACGCGATGATCGCCGTGGTCGCGCCGCGCCGGCGCGCATGGCCGAGCGCGGCGCGGACCCACGGCGTGGTACCCGAGGCGGCGATCCCGATCACGAGGTCACCGGTGCCGATCGCTCGGGCGTCGACCTGGACCGCGGCATCGTGCAGATCATCCTCGGCCCCCTCCTGTGCCAAGGTAAGCGCGGCGGGACCGCCAGCGATCACGCCTTGGACCTGTGCCGGATCGGCGCGAAAGGTCGGCGGCAGCTCGCTGGCATCGAGCACACCGAGACGACCCGACGTCCCGGCCCCGAAGTAGTACACCCGACCACCCGCGCGCAGCACGCGCTCGAAGACCACGAGGACATCGGCGATCGGCCCGCGGGCCTGAGCAACGGCCTCCGCCACCAGCCGATCCTCGGTGTTTAGCAGATCGACCAGCGTCAGCGGGTCGGCGAGGTCGATGTCGGCCGTGCGCGGATTGCGTTGCTCGGTGAGTCGGGGGTCGGCCACGGAACGATGTGGATGGGAGGTCGACGAACGCGCCATGCTAAGTTACTGCCGTGATGCCTCGTCGATGCTCCGCCGCGATGGCGGTCCTGCTCGCCGCGATCGGCTGCCACCGCGTTTCGCCACCGGCACCGGCGACCGTCGGGACCAGCGAACTCGCGTCGTTCCCGAGCACTTGGGCGCTGCGCCCCGGAGGGCAGGCGGTGGCGACCGCGAGCGAGATGGTCGCCTCGAACGCGCCGCTGGCATCGGCGGCAGGGGCAGCGATCCTGGCGCAGGGTGGGAACGCGGTGGATGCCGCGGTGGCGACCGGATTCGCGCTGGCGGTCGCGTATCCCGAGGCCGGCAATCTCGGTGGCGGCGGCTACACCGTGATCCACATGGCCGACGGCCGCCGCGCGGCGATCGACTACCGGGAGGTCGCACCGCGCGCCGCCAGTCGCGACATGTTCATCGATCCCTCCACCGGCCGCGCGTCGGACCGGTCGGTGATCGGGCATCTGGCCGTCGGAGTCCCGGGAGCGGTGGCTGGCCTTCTGGCGACACTGGAGCGCTTCGGCACGCTGCCCCGCGAGCGCGTGATCGCGCCGGCCCTCGCGCTGGCGCGTGACGGTCTGATCGTCGATTCCGCGCTCGCGGCGTCCATCCGGCGCGACTCGGCGCTCATCTGCCGGTTCGCGGGCTGCGCCGTGTGGTTGCCGGGGGGCCGCGTGCCATCGCCCGGCGACACGCTGCGGCAACCTGCGCTCGCCCGCAGCCTCGAGCGGATCATCGCCGAGGGGCGCGACGGGTTCTATCGCGGGCCGGTGGCGGAGGCCTTGGTCGCTGAGATGCAGCGTGGCGGCGGGCTCATCACCATGGACGATCTTGCCGCATACCAGCCCGCGTGGCGCGCACCGTTGCGGGGTCGATATCGCGGCCACGAGATCCTCGCGATGCCGCCATCGTCCTCGGGCGGAGTGACGCTGCTCGAAGCGCTGGGCATCGTCGAAGCGCACGGGGCAGCGGCACCAGCGGGAAGCACCGCAGCACTACACCGGCTGCTGGGGGCGTTCCAGCTGGCGTTCATCGACCGCAACGAGTACCTGGCCGATCCCGATGTCATCCCGGTGCCGACCGATCGGTTGATCGATCCCGCGTATCATCGCGCGCAGCGGGGCCGGCTGAACGACACGGCCTACGTGCCCACACCCGGACTCGCGCCCGGCCTGGCCCGGCGCGCGCCCTCACCGGAACCGCTCGAGACGACGCACTACTCCGTGGTCGATCGCCACGGCAACGCCGTGTCCACCACCACGACCATCAACGGATTGTTCGGCAGCAAGGTGTTCGTGGCCGACGCGGGATTCTTCCTGAACAACGAGATGGACGATTTCACGGCGCTGCCCGGGCAGCCGAATATGTTCGGGCTCGTGCAGGGGGAGGCCAACGCCGTCGCGCCGGGCAAGCGGATGCTCTCGGCGATGGCGCCCACCATCGTGCTCGATCCGCAGGGGCAGGTGCTCTTGGTGGTCGGGAGTCGTGGTGGTCCGCGCATCATTACCGGCGTGGCGCAGGTCATCACGGCCGTGATCGACCATGGGATGTCGCTGTACGATGCGATGGCGGCGCCGCGGGTGCACTTCCAAGGGCTGCCCGAAGTGGTGTCGTACGAGTCGGGCGGGCTCCGCCCGGCGGTGCTCGATAGCCTGCGGCAACGCGGATGGCGCCTCGAACCGGGAGGTTCGGGCTCCCCGGTGGCGATCAAGCGCACCGCACGCGGATGGGAAGGCACATGGGACCCACGCGCGGCCGGCGGTGTCGCCGGGCGGTGAGTCCCACGTGGTGAGCCTGGCGGCGGCGCCTCTCGCGCCGCCGCCCTCCCTCATCACTCGCCGGCGGCGAGTCGGATCTTGAGGCCCTGCGCCAAGCGGACCGTCAGGCGCGAGTCGGCCTTCACGCAGCCATCGTAGTCGGCCGTCGCGTTCGACGCGACCGCACCCGCCGCGGCCCCGACGGCACCGCCCACGACGGTCGAGCGCGTGTTGCGGCCCAGCACCTGACCCGCGATCGCACCGATCGCCGCACCAGCCGCGACCTTCTTCGCCTGATCGCCCGACGTCTGCCGCAGCACGGTCTCGACGGGCGGCGTGACCACGTCCGCGCCGACCACATCGTAGGTGTTGCCGCCGAACGTGAATGACACCACGCGGAACCCGAACTTCACCTTGTTCTTGTCGTTCTCGCCGCGCACCGACTCGGTGACCTGCAGGGTCGCCGTGGCGCCCGCGGGGATCGACACGCCTTCGGACCCACTCACGGTCTCGGCCACCGAGGCGGTGAAGCGGTCACCCACCTTGTGGGTATCGGTGCACGCCTGCGCGGCGGTGCGCACGACGACCGTGCTGCCCGCCGCGATCTCGCCGTACTCCGCGCGCGCCGGGGCCGGCGTCGGGGCCGGGACCGGTGCGGGCGTCGGGGCCGGCGTCGTCTGAGTCGGGCGCGCGGGCGTGGGACGCGGCGCGGGCGCACGCGTCGGCGTGGCAGCCGGTGCGGGGGCCTGCGCGACGGGCACGTCCTGCAGTTCGGGCTGCGCGGGCGCCGCCTCGGGCACGTTCAGATCCCGCGTGTCTTCGACTTCCTTGTCCCCGCCGCACGCCGCGACGGCGACCAGGGCTGCGACGGCGAAGGCGGTCGCCGACCGAACGGTATATTGGGACATAATGACCTCTGGGGTGGGGAACGTGGGACTGCCGCGTGGCGAGCGAACGATCGACTCCGGCACGCGACCGCGCGGCCTAAAGATACTCGTTCGGCTCCTGCCGTACTACACACCGTACCGCACAACGGTCCTTGCCGGCCTGGGATGCGTGGTGGTGGCGGCGGCCCTGGGTACGGCGATCCCGGCGCTCCTGCAGCAGGGCATCGACGGGTTGCGCGCCGGACGATCCTCTCGTGAGCTGTGGTGGGTGCCGGTGACCATGGTCGGTGTGGCCCTCCTGGCCGGCGTGTTCCGCTACGGCATGCGCGAGATCCTCAACGGGGTCTCGCGACGCATCGAGACCGACCTGCGCGATGACCTGTTCGCGGCGCTGACCCGTCTGGACGCGTCGTGGTCGGACCGCATGCGCACCGGAGAAGTGATGGCGCGGCTGACCAACGACGTCTCCGCCGTGCGGATGGCGACAGGTCCGGCGATCATGTACTTCACGAACACCGTGGTGGGCGGCGCCTTCGCGGCGATCCTGATGTTCCGCATCAGTGCGCCGCTCACCGCCATCGCGCTGTTCCCCGTGCTGCTCCTGCCGATCGTGATGGTCCGCCTCGGCCAACGCATCCACGATCGCTTCGAGACCGTGCAGTCGACGTTCGGCACGCTCACGACGATGGTCCAGGAGCACTTGGCCGGTGTGCGCATCGTACGCGCCTACCGGCAGGAACGTGCGGAGCAGTCCCGGTTCGATGCCCTGAACGCCGAGTATCGGGCGCAGAACATCCACCTGGCGGCCCTGCAGGGGGTGATGTCACCGCTGCTCGCGTTGCTCGCCGGCCTCGGTGCGGTCGCGGTACTCGGGGCAGGCGGCGCGCTGGTGCTCCGCGACACGATCACCGTGGGCGAGTTCGTGGCCTTCTCGTTCTACCTCGGCAACCTCACCTGGCCGCTCATCGCGCTGGGCTGGGTGATCTCGCTGTTCCAGCGCGGGGCGGCATCGCTCGCGCGACTCACGGAGATCCTCGATGCCACTCCGGCGGTGCGCTCGCCCGCGATACCACGGTCGTTGCCGCACTCCGCCGCGGGCCGCACGCTGGAGTTCCGCGATGTCTCGTTCGCCTATCCGGCGCCCGACGGTGGGCTCGGGCGCCCGGTGCTCCGACACATCTCCTTCACGGCAGCACCGGGCTCGATCATCGGGATCGTCGGTGGCACGGGCAGCGGCAAGACCGCGTTGCTGGAACTGATCCCCCGCCTGCGCGATGCGACCGAGGGGGTCATCCTGCTCGATGGGGTGCCCATCACGGCACTGAGTCTGGACGCGCTCCGCGCCGAGATCGGCTTCGTCCCCCAAGAAGCCCTGCTGTTCTCGGACACCATCGCGTCCAACCTGCGCTACGGCGATGCCTCGGACGATGCGGTGCGCTGGGCGACGCAGGTCGCCGACCTCGACGACACGCTGGCTGAGATGCCCGACGGGGCGGAGACCCAGCTCGGGGAGCGCGGCGTCAACCTGAGCGGTGGACAGAAGCAGCGGGCGACCATCGCGCGGGCGCTGGCACGGCAGCCGGGCATCGTGCTGCTGGACGATGCGCTGTCGGCCGTGGACACGCAGACGGAGGCCCGCATCCTGGCCGCGCTGCGCGATGCCCTCGCGGGACGCACGGCCATCTTCGCCTCGCACCGGGCGACCGCCCTGCGCGCGGCGCACACCATCCTCGTGCTCGATGACGGGCGGCTGGTCGAGCAGGGCGATCACGAGTCGCTGGTCGCGCGCCGCGGTCGCTACTGGGAGTTGGTGCTGCGGCAGACGCTGGAGGACGAGGTCGAGCAGCGCGACGCGCCCGCGCCATCGGAGCCAGCGGCTACAAGCGCTGGAGCAGCCAGTCCGGCGTGATGCCGATGAGCTTCGTCGCGATGATGGTGAACTGCCCACTGAGCATCAGGATCCCCACCACGATCAGCATCGCTCCGGCGACCTTGTTCACGGTGCCGAGGTGCGGACGCAGCCGCTGGAAGACCGCGAAGAAGCGTCCGAGCGCGACCGCCGCGAGCACGAACGGTACGGCCAACCCGAGTGAATACGCGAGCAGCAGCGGGAGCCCGCGCGAGAAGTCGGCCGCGCTCGCCGTGTAGGTCAGGATACCGCCGAGGATGGGCCCGAGGCACGGCGTCCAGCCCGCGCCGAACGCGATGCCCACCAGCACCGTCCCCAGGTAGCCCAGCGGCTTGTCGGCGACGTGGAAGCGCCGCTCCTGCCCGAACGCGCCGATCCGCAGGACGCCGAGCAGATACAGCCCGAACACGATCACGAGCACCCCGCCGCCGCGCGTGATCCACACGCTGTAGGCCTTGAACACGCGCCCGATGACGGTGGCGGTGGCCCCCATCGCGAGGAAGATCAAGGTGAACCCGGCCACGAACAGCAGCGAGTGCACCAGCGCGGTCCGGCGCGAGCGCTCCGCGTCGTCGAGCGACAGCCCCGTGATGAAGCTGACGTAGCTCGGCACCAGCGGCAGGATGCAGGGCGAGAGGAAGCTCAGCAGCCCCGCGGTGAAGGCGATGAACAGCCCGAGGTCAGCGGTCGCGGTCATCGAGCGGAGCGTCCACGCTGGCAGTCACTGCACACGCCGTAGATCACCAGCCGGTGGCGCTGCCGCGCGAAGCCATGCGCCTCGGCATGGAGCGTGGTGATGCGCTCGAGTCGCTCGTCGCGGAACTCCACGACCCGCCCGCAACTGGTGCAGAGCAGATGTTCGTGCTGCGGCACATCGCGTGCGGCCTCGAAACGCCGGAAACCCTCGCCGAAGTCCCGCTCCACCACGAGCCCACTGCGCACCAGGATGTCGAGGGTGCGATACACGGTCGCGGTGCCGACCGTCGCCCCGCGGGCGCGCACCGCCGACGCGACCTCATCGGCCGAGAGGTGCTCGGTCGCCGAGAGCACGACCTCGGCGATCGCGACGCGCTGCGGCGTGACCGGCAGGTTCTGCTCCCGCAGGAACCGGCGGAAGGCATTCAGCGCGTCGCGGTCGTCCATGCTCCGGCGGCCACGGCGGCGCGGACCGCGTCGGCGTCGAGTCGCTCCGGCTCCGCCTGGTCGTCGTGTCGCCGGGCCACACCCGCCACCACCATCTCGACGGTCGCCAGCGGCGCGTCGGCCTGCTCGTGGACCTCGACGGTCCAGGCGCCTCGGTCCGGGCCCTTGAGCGTGTAGCGATACCGCGCGGTGAGGACCAAGGGTCGAGGCGAGCGCGCGTCGGCGCCCTCCATAGGCGACCGATCGTCCATCGCGTCCTCGGCGGGCACCTCATCCATCGCGTCCTCGGCGGGCACCTCGTCCATCGCGTCCTCGGCTGATGCGTCGTCCGGGAGCAGGTCCTCGGACACCGCCAGCTCCGGCGCGACGAACAGACCTGGTGCCTCCGACGCCGGCGCCGCGGGGGGAAGTGGATCCACCGCCAGCACGGCGACCCCGGTCTCGACCTGACCGCTGCGAATGGGCGGGAACAGATACAGCGCCTGCATCCGGTCGGGCGACACGCGCTCTGCGATGGCGTGCAGGAATCGGTCGCGGGTGCTCGGGCCCTGCGCGAAGAGCTGGGCCTCGCGGGCGGTCACGGGGCGCGATGGGGTCGGTGCAGGTTTCGTCACCCCGGGAAATGTCGCCTGCGACGCCCCCGCGAACAAGCACGTCAGAGCAGCGACACGGGGTCCCGGTCGAGGATCACGCGGACATCGCGGAAGGCGGGCACGAACGCTTGCGCGATGCCGCGCCCGAGGCGCGCCAGCGCGCGGTGGTCCGTGCCCCGCAGGTAGAAGTGCCAGCGATCCCGCGACTGCACGCGCTCGATCGGACACGGCGCCGGCCCGACCACCTCGACCGGCAGATGGTGACGCTGGGCGGCCTCGCGCGCCCACGCCGCGCCGCGCACGGCCTCCTGCTGCACGTGCGCCAGGACCGTCCCGCTCACCACCACATTGGTGAGCTGACAGGTAGGCGGGTACGCCGGGGAACGGCGGGCCGCCAGCTCTTCGGCGACGAACCCCTCGTAGTCGTGGCGGACCGCCCACGTCACCGCATGATGCTCGGGCACACGGGTCTGGATCAACACGCGGCCGCGCCGGCTCCCGCGACCCGCGCGCCCCGCCACCTGACTCAGCAATTGGAACGCCCGCTCCGACGCGCGGAAGTCGGGCAGGTTGATCCCCACATCGGCGTCGATCACCCCGACCAACGTCACGTTCGGGAAGTCCAGACCCTTCGCGATCATCTGCGTCCCCAGGAGCACGTCGATCCGCCCGGCACCGAAGCGATCGAGGATCTCCGTGTGCGCCCACTTGCCGCGCGTCGAGTCGACATCCATGCGCGCGATGTGCGCCGCCGGCAGCACCTCCGCGACCATCGCCTCGAGCTGCTGCGTACCGACCCCACGCTGCCGCGCCGACTCGCCGCCGCAGGCCGCGCACCGCGACACGTAGGCCTCGCGGTGCTGGCAATGATGGCACAGCAACCCTGCAGGGGACTGGTGATAGGTCAGAGACACCGAGCAGTTGGGGCACACGCGCACATCGCCGCAGCCCGTGCACTGCACGAACGACGCGAACCCGCGCCGGTTGAGCAGCAGGATGGCCTGCTCCCCGCGCTGGACCGTAGCCTCGAGTGCGGCCTCGAGGGGCGCACTGAGCACCCCGCGACGGCGGCGCAGCGCCGGGTCGCCGTCCGGTCGGCGCTCCGTGCGCAGATCCACCACCGTGACTGCGGGCATCACCCCACCGGCTGGCCGATCCGGCAGTCGGAGCAGCCGCAGGCGACCGGCGTCCACCGCCGCCCAGGTCTCCAGACTGGGGGTCGCACTCCCGAGGATGAGTCGCGCCCCCGTGGCCCGGGCCCGGCGCGCGGCGACGTCCCGCGCATGGTAGCGCGGCGCTTCGCTCTGTTTGTACGACGACTCATGCTCTTCATCGACGACGATCGCGCCGAGGTCGGCGATGGGCGCGAACACGGCACTCCGCGCGCCCACCGCGATGCGCTTCTCGCCGCGCTGCAGCGCCCGCCACGCATCGTACCGCTCGCCCGCGCTGAGGCCCGAGTGCAACACCGCGACCTGATCCCCGAACACGGCCCGGAAGCGGTCCACTGTCTGCGGCGTGAGCGCGATCTCGGGCACCAGGACGATCGCGCCCTGGCCCGCCTCCGTGACGATGCGTCGGAGGAACTCCAGATAGACCAGCGTCTTGCCGCTGCCCGTCACCCCGAAGAGCAATGCGCCCTCGCCGGGCGGCAGCGCGGCCAAGGCCTCGAGCGCGTCCTGCTGCGCAGGCGTCGGCGTGTGGGACGCCGGGAGCGGGCGCGCGCGCGTGGCGAAGGGGTCCCGCGACACCGTCGCGCGCTCGACGCGCAGCAGCCCGCGATCGACCAGCGCCCGCAACACCGCCGCACTCGCCCCCAGCGGCTCCAGCACCGCCGCGACCGGGGCCCGCCCGCCGAGCTGCTCGAGCAACTCGTAGACGGCGCGCTGCTTCGGTGCCCGCGCGAAGAGCGCATCGCGCTGCTGCAACGTGGGGAGCTCCTCCGCGATCACCAGCACCCGCTCGGTCCGCAACGCGGGCTGCGTCCGCTGTGCACCGGTCAGCGCTGCCGGCAACATGGCCCGCAACGTGACGCCGAGCGGCGCGTGATAGTGCGTCGCGATCCAGCGCGCGGTCTCGAGCAGCGGCGCATCGAAGACCGGCCGCTCGTCGGGACAGGCGCGGACCGGCTGCAACGGTCCCTCGGGTGGTGTGTCGCGCTCGCCGACGATGATCCCGAGCGTGGTCGTACCGCGCACGGGGACGAGCACGCGTGCACCCACGACGGCGCGCGGGGCGAGGGCGGGCGGGACCGTGTAGCTGTACGCGCGGAACAGGGGCAGCGGCAGCGCGACGTCGACGATGCGGTCAGCCACGGTCCGCCGCGTCAACCCACGCGTCGGGTCACACCCAGGCCCGGGGTCTCGGGGAGCACGATCTCGCCCCCGTGGATGGTCGCGCCCACGAACGGGTCGTCGGCCACCAGCGCGGCCCCGTCGAGGTCGGCATCATCGAGCAGGGGCGCCAGGTGCGCTGCGGCCGTGATGCCCAGCGACGACTCGATCATGCACCCGGCCATCACGCGCAAGTGGTGCGCCCGCGCGACATCGATGATCCGACGCGCCTCCAGGAGCGAGCCACACTTCGCGAGCTTCAGGTTGATACCGTCCACCGCGCCGATCAGCCGCGGGATGTCCGCGGCCACCAAGCAGGATTCATCGGCGATGACGGGCAAGGGCGACCGCTCACGGACGAAGCGCAAGCCCGCGATGTCCTCCGGCGGCAGCGGCTGCTCCACGAACTCGACGCCGAGCTCCGCGAGCAGCGGGATGATGGCCAATGCCCGCTTGGGTGTCCAGGCGCAGTTGGCATCGACCCGGAGGATCTTGTCGGGCGCGGCCTCGCGCACGGTGCGGATCAGGGCCTCGTCCTGCGAGCTGCCCAGTTTGACCTTGAGGATCGGATACGCGGCCGCCTCCAGCACCCGCTGGCGCACCACCTCGAGCGCGGCGATCGCGATCGTGTAGCTCGACCGCGGCGCACGCGCCGGACTCAACCCCCACACCTTCCACAGCGGCGCGCCCAAGCGCTTGGCGTGCAGGTCGTGCAACGCGGCGCTCACCGCCACGCGCGCCGCAGGATTGCCGCGCAGCGCCTGCGCCATCGCCGCCTCGATGGCATCCAGACTCCACGACGCGGCGTCGGCCAGCACCGGCCGCAGCACCTCGAGCGCCGCCATCACCGTCGCCGCCGTCTCGCCATAGAAGCGGCTCGGCGCGGCCTCGCCCCAGCCCTCGAGGCCGTCACGATCGGTGAGCGTGACCCACACGGTCTCCCAGCGCGCGCTGCCGCCTCGCGCAATGATGAACGGGTGGTGCGTGGTGAGCGGGACCAGCGTCGCAGTGAGTCGCATCAGTGGGGAGTCGTGGAAGGCGTGAGGAGCCGCGAGACACCGGTGGCGCGGGCGAGTCGGACCTCGGGCGCTTGCCCGAGCCAGGCGAGCAAGGCGTCGGCGAACTCGATGCCACGGGCGAAGCGCGCGGCGGGATCCTTTTCGAGGGCGCGCATGACGATCATCGAGACCACCTGCGGAACGCGGGACTCGATCTCGTGCGGCGGCGGGGCGGCCTCGTGGACGTGCTTGCGGCCGATCGTGTGCGAGTCCGCACCGTCGAAGGGCGGGAAACCGACCAGCGATTCGTACAGGGTCACCCCCAGCGCATACAGATCGGCACGCCCATCGGGCAGGCGACCCAGGGCCTGCTCGGGCGACATGTAATGCGGCGTCCCCATCGCACGGCCCTGCATCGTGAGGCGCGGGTGGAACTGCGCCGAGGCGATCCCGAAGTCCGTCAGCACCGCGTGCCCATCGTCGTCGAACAGGATGTTGTCGGGCTTCACGTCGCGATGCACGATCCCCTGCCGATGCGCGTAGTCGAGCGCGACCGCGATCTGCGCGCCGATCGACGCGACGCGCAGCGCCGGCACCACCGGCGTGGCCGCCAGCACGTCGGCCAAGGACCCGCCGCTCAGGTACGGCAGGACGAGGAACACCACCTCGCCCACCTCTCCGTAGTCGAGGATCCCGGCGATGGCCGGGTGCTGGAGCCGACTCGCGGCCTCGGCCTCGCGACGGAAGCGCTCGCGCATCTCCGCCTGCCGGGCCAGATGGGTGTGCAAGACCTTGATGGCCAGGGGCCGGCGGAGCCGCGCATGCCGCGCCAGATACACGTCGGCCATCCCGCCGGACCCGAGACGCTTGAGGATCACGTAGCGATTCCCGGTCGCCTGCCGCAGCGCGGTGACATACGCATCGGGCGGCGCGAGCGGGGCCGCGCTCACCACTGGCAGCACCTCCTCACACGCGTGGCAGCTCCCCGCGCCGCTCCGATTCCACACGCCGCACGTCGGACAGAACATCACAACCACCCGCGACGGCGGAGGAACCACAGCAGCGCCGCACCGATCCCGGCCTGCAGCGCCAGCATCAACCAGAACCCCGACGGCGACCCCCCGAGCGGCATGTGGGCGAAGTTCATCCCCCACATGCCACTGATCACCACGAAGGGCACGGAGGCGGTGGCGACGACCGTCAGGCCCTTCGTGACCAGCCCGAGCCGCAACGAGGTCTGCGTGAGCGACGTGTCGAGCACCGTCGTCAGGAGGTCGCGGTACTGCTCGATGGTGTCGTTGATGCGCAGGACGTGGTCATACACGTCCCGGAAGTAATGCTGCGCCTCGGGCGCGATCAGCGGCGTCGGACGCGTCGCCAGCGCGTGGAAGACCTCGCGCTGCGGCGCGAGGTGGCGCCGGAGACTCAGCACCGTCCGCTTCATCGCGAAGATGTCCTGGAGCACGGTATCGTCCGCCCGCTCGAAGACGCGGTCCTCGAGCGAGTCCACCAGGCCATTCAACTCGTCCAGCACCGGGAAGTACGCGTCGACCGTCGCATCGACGATCGCATACATCGCCCGCGCGGCGCCCCGCCCGAGCATGTCGGGGCCCGCCGCACAACGCGTGTGGAGCTGATCGACCGCCGGGATCGGCCGGGCGTGGGTGGTGACCAGGAGCTCCTGCCCGAGGAAGCAGCACAGATTGAAGGTGACGAGGTCCAGGGGATCCTCGGTGCTCCGGTCGAACTCCACTCCACGGATGATCGCGAACAGCACGTCGTCGTACTCGTCGAGCTTGACGCGACTGTGCGGGTTGAGCGTGTCCTCGATCGCCAGCGGATGGAAGTGCAACACATGCTCGAGGACCGCGACCTCGGCGGGCTGCTCGCTGTCGATGTCGATCCAGACCACCGTGCCCGGCGTCGCGATGGCCGCCTGCAACTCCGCGATCGGCAGATCCCGGGTGACCGTGCCATCGGCGCTGCGTACCCACGACGTCGGGCGCGCCACCGGGGAGGGCAAGGACACCGCAGTCGGACTCATGGGCGAAAACTAGCCCCGGCGCCCCCCGCGACAAGCAGTCAGCGCAGCGCCCGCAGATGGGTCACGACGGCCTGCCCCAACCGCGCCGGGGCGTACCCGCCCTCCAGCACACTCACGAGCCGCCCCGCACACCACTGCTCCGCACGCTGGACCAGCGCCTCGGTCAGCCGCGTCACGTCGTCCAGCTCCAGCGTGAACCCGCCCAAGGGGTCGCCCGCCAGCGAGTCGAATCCGGCCGACAGGAGCACCAGCTCGGGCGTCCAGCCCGTCGTCGCGCGGTCGATCGCGTCGAGCAAGGCCTCGCCGTACACGGCGGCGGGCAACCCCGCAGCCATCGGGACGTTCCACACCGAACCCTGCGGCCCCCGGTCGTCGGCCGCGCCGGTGCCCGGGTACCACGGCCACTGATGCATCGACACGAAGCGCAGGTCCGCGTCGTCCTGTACCAGGGCCTGGGTCCCGTTGCCGTGATGCACGTCCCAATCGATGATCAGCACGCGCTGCAGGCCGTGCGCGGCCCGCGCATAGTGCGCGCCGACCCCCACCGCACCGAACAGGCAGAAGCCCATCCCGCCGTCGCGCAGGGCGTGGTGCCCCGGGGGGCGTACGGCGCAGAAGCTCCGCGCCGCGGTGCCCGAGACCGCGAGATCGATGCCGTCCAGGACCGCGCCGGTGGCGGCCGTGGCGGCGAGGTACGAGCCCTCGCTGACCACGGTGTCGGCATCCAATCGGCCGCCGCCCGCGGCGGCCACGCGCTCGACCTCCGCGATGTAGGCCGGGTCGTGCGCGAGCGTCAGCTCCTCGGCCGTCGCATGTCGCGCCTCCCGGTGCTCGAGCGCATGGAATAACTCGGGGTCCTCCCGCAGCGCGCGCGGGATCGCGACGATCCGGCCGACGTGCTCGGCGTGCCCCCACCCGGTGTCGTGCCGCCCGCAGTCGCTGTGGGAGAGGAACGCGACGCGACTCATCCCTCGCGCGTGGGCTGCCGCTGCCGATGCATCACCAGCAACGTTGCGCCATTCACGACCCCCGCCTCGGCCAACGACTCCGTCTCGCGCAGCACCTCGGCCCCGCCGACCTTCACCACGAAGGCGTCGTGGAATTCGGCCGATGGATCAAGGGCGTCGAGCGCCTGCACCTTCACGTTCACGACTGGCTCCGTCGGCGCGACACGCACCCGCACCGCGTCCCAGGCGTGCAGCAGCTGCACGCGGATCACCCACGCCGGGGCCTCGGCGGGGGCCAAGTCGATGCGTCCTGGCCGAGCGCGGAGCATCGTCACCGGCGGGACCACGGCCCCGACCTGGGCGTCGTTCACGAGGTCGCTCCGGCCGGCGCCTCCGCGGCCTCGACCGCGGGGACCGCCGGAGGAAGCGACGCGAGGAAGCGGGCGACTTGCGCGTCGAACAGATACGACGAACCGCTCACGCGCGTCACCCCACCCGTCTCGTCCACCCCGATCGCGATCTCCTCGCCGCCCTGACCGCGCAACACGACGTGGCGCGGACTCTCCTGCTCGGCGAACGCCGCGTAGATCCCGCTCTGCGTCCCGAAGAAGCGCTTGGCGGCCACCAAGACCGCCTCGGGCGCGAGCGTCGTGTGGACCTCTAACAGCGTTCGACCGCGTTGATGATGGCGCACGGGGATTCCAGGGTTCGGGCGCGCGGCGGCGCGCGGGCGGACGGAGGACTCCCGTGAATTTAGCGCGCGGCCCGGCGCGCCGCCCGCATACACGATCGTGACCGTGCGGACACGGCCCCGTGACCCCGGGGGAGGAGCTTCGGGCATCTGTCGGCGTCGACCACCGACGCCTGCGGAATCCCCGTCGACCCCTCTCCGAACCCCATGCTCGCGACCCTCTCACCCTTGGCGCGCCGGCTGTCCCATAGCCTCGTGCTCCTGACCGCCATCGCCTCGCTCGCCCACGCGCAGGGCAGCATCACCGGCGTCATCGTCGACGACGCGACTGGTATCGCGATCACCGGCGCGACCGTCTCGATCCAGACAGCCTCGCGGGATGTCGTGTCCGACCGCACCGGCCGGTTCACGTTCGCGAACCTCCCCGCAGGGACCTATAACATCGCGACCCGCTTCATCGGCTATGTCGCCGAGTCCCAGCAGGTCTCGGTCGAGACCGGACGCACGGCCGTGGTCAACCTGCGCCTGAAGCCCGCGCTCACGCAGCTGGGCCAGGTGATCGTGACCGCGACGCGCAGCGGGCAGGCGGCGGCGCTCAACCAGCAGAAGACCGCGTCCAACGTGTCGAACGTGGTCGCGGCGGATCAGATCGGTCGCTTTCCCGACGCGAATCTCGGCGACGCACTCAAGCGCATCCCCGGCGTCACGGTCGCCCTCGACCAGGGCGAGGCCCGCTTCGGGTCCATCCGCGGCACCGAGCCCCGCTTCAACTCGGTGATGGTCAACGGCGAGCGCGTGCCGTCGGCCGAAGCCACCGTCCGTGAGGTGCAGCTCGACCTGATCCCCGCCGACATGGTGCAGGCCGTCGAGGTCTCCAAGACGCTGACGCCCGAGATGGACGCCGACGCCATCGGTGGCGCCGTGAATGTCGTGACGCGTGCGGCACCGCCGGGGTTCCGGCTGTCGAGCACCCTCGGTGGCAACTACAACCAGATCCGCGAGCAGGGCGGCCTGATCGGCGGCGTGGTCGCGGGCAACCGCTACTTCGCCGACAAGCTGGGCATCATCGCCAGTGCCTCGTACTACGATCAGGATTTCGGGTCGGACAACAAGGAAGGCGTCTGGGCGCAGACAGATGACGGTCGGGCCTACATCGAGGAGTTCGACCTGCGTCGCTACGATGTGCAGCGGACCCGCCGCTCGGTCTCCGGCTCCTTCGACTACAAGTTCGACGCGAACAACACGGTGATGCTCCGCTCGCTCTACAATCACCGCGACGACTGGGAGAACCGCTTCCGCGCCCGCTATATCTTCGGCGAACCCAACGCGCAGGGCGTGTCCACCACCGAGATCCGCCGGCAGACCAAGGGCGGCGGGCCCGATCCGCGGGTCCAGCAGGCGCGGCTCGAGGATCAGCGGACCCAGAGCCATCAGCTGTCTGGTGAGCATCTCCTCGGTGGGCGTGCGACGCTCACGTGGAGCGGATCGATCGCGCGTGCCTCTGAGACGCGCCCCGATGAGCGCTACATCGACTGGCGCGTGCGGAATCTGGCCGTGCAGGGTGACCTGTCGGACGAGCAGAACCCGCGCTACACCGTCGTCAATCCCGCGCTGGAAGCACCCGAGCGTTACACGTTCCGCCGCATCGAGCTGACCAACGGCTTCACGACCGACAAGGACCGGAATGCGCGGGTCGACCTGCTGCTGCCGCTGCGGCAGGGTGAGAATGAGTCGCGGCTGAAGTTCGGCGCCCGGATCCGTTCCAAGGAGAAGGTGCGCGACAACGACTACTTCTTCGCCACGCCCACCGACGCGTTCGGCAACATGCTCGCCGAGGGCGCCCAGGACTTCAGCACCGAGTCGAACCGCGCCGGCGACTACCGCTACGGCTTCTTCTCGACGCCGGCCTTCCTTGCGGGCCTCGACCTCCGCAACCCCGCCCTCTTCGAGCTCGAGGACCAGCCTGGGGAGTACGCCGCCGGCAATTTCGACGCGAGCGAGCGCATCGCCGCGGGCTACGTCCAGCTCGATCAGCGCTTCGGGCCACGCGTCTCGCTGGTCGGTGGCGTGCGCCTCGAGCAGACGCGCATCGAGTATCGCGGATTCGAGTACGACATCGATGAGGACGTCGCGCGGCCGACGCCGACGGCGACGCAGTCCTACGCGAACGTGCTCCCGTCCGTGAACGTGCGCTTCGACGTGGACGCGAACACCGTCCTGCGCGGGGCGGTCACGACCTCGCTGGCCCGCCCCAACTACTTCGACCTGGTTCCGTATCGCGAGATCTCGCTGGAGGACGAGGAGCTGTC
The DNA here is from genome assembly GCA_964503275.1 of uncultured Gemmatimonadaceae bacterium. GTDB lineage: Bacteria > Gemmatimonadota > Gemmatimonadetes > Gemmatimonadales > Gemmatimonadaceae > DASRAP01. The sequence goes on from CAZCZO010000024.1 coordinate 32,578, forward strand.
GATCGGCAATCCGGACCTCAAGGCCACGCGCGCCGTGAACTTCGACCTCATGGCCGAGCGCTACTTCGAGTCGGTCGGGTTGGTCTCCGCCGGCGTCTTCCACAAGGACATCAGCGACTTCATCTTCGGCTTCACCCAGTTCTCCGCCGTCGATCCGGTGACCGGCCGCGAGTTCCGCTCCATCTCGCAGCCGCGGAATGGCGCCAGCGCCTCGCTCACGGGCGTCGAGGTCGCGTTCCAGCGTCAGCTCGATATGCTGCCCGGCCTGCTGCGCTACGTCGGGCTGTATGCGAACTACACCTTCAACGACTCCAAGGTGAGTGGCCTCGGGATCGAGGGCCGCGACGAGGAATCGCTGCCGCTGCTTGGCACCGCGAAGCACAGCGGGAATTTCTCGCTCTCCTACGACGCCCCGCGCTTCACCGCCCGGATCGCCTTCAACTATCAGTCGGAGTCCCTCGACGCCGGCGAGGGCGGGTACAACGAGGACGCCTTCTTCGACCGCTGGGCCGATCGCCGCACGGACATCGACGCCAACATCACGTGGCTCGTGACGCCGTCGGCCCGATTCTTCGTCGAGGCGAACAACCTCAACGATCGCCCGCTGCGCTACTTCCAGGGCACGCGCGGCCGTCTGATGCAGGATGAGCTGTACGGCCGCCGCATCCAGTCGGGCTTCAAGTTCGACTTCTAGACCGCAGGACTCGCCGGCGGCCTTTAGCCCCGGCGACAGAACGGGCCCGGCAGCGCGATGCGCTGCCGGGCCCGTTCGCTGCGCCGGATCCGCGCGCGGTCAGCGCGTGCAATCCTTCCGCACCCCCGTCGCATCGGCGATCGCGGCCCACGACACGCCGCTGATCGCGGCGTCACCGTGCGCCATGTAGAAGGCACCCGACGGGAACGGGCCGAAGCCCCGCTGCGTGAGCGCGATCCCATCGGTGGTGTTCGTCGCCGCCGCCGCGAACGAGGCCACCCGCGCGAAGCTACGACGGTCATACACGTGGAAGGTGTTCACCGTCGGGCCCTGATCCGTCGCGATCCAGTAGCCACCACCGTCCGCGCAGGCATACAGCGCGATGCCCTCCGCCTGTTGCGGGAAGTCGCCGCGCCCCAGCGTCCGCCCCGTGAACACACCGTCGAGCGTGTACACCTTCAAGTAGGAATCCGTCTCCAGCTCTTCCGCCAGGAGCAGTACATCGTTGTCGGGATCGGCAGCGATGCTCTCGGTGACCTGGATCGCGCCGGCGGCCGTCGTATCTCCGAATGCCGCACCGAACCGGGAGGTCAGCCGACCCGCCCCGTCCAATGCGACGTGGTACCACTTCACGCGGGCCCCCAGCTCGGACAACGGCGGCACGGTCTCCGCGGGCGTCTCGTAGTTGTCGGTCACGTACACCCGCCACCCCCCCTCGCGCTCCAGCACCGTCAATCCGTACGGCTTCTGCAACTCCTCGGCGCCGAAGGTGCCGAGCGGCGCGAACGACGGCAGGCGGAACCCCTGCACCCTCCGGTTGTCCCGCTCCACCACCAGCAGCACCGAGTCGCCCAGCACCAGGATCCCATTGGGCCGCAGCAGTTGCCCTTCACCGCCCCCCTCGACGCCGACGCGCCGCAGCTCCTCGCCGGTGACCGCGTCGAACACCACCAGCTGATGCGTGGCCTTGGCCGTCGCGATCACCCAGTGCTCCCCGTCGCGTCCATGATAGATGGCCGGCGAATCGATGTTGTCGGCCTCCTTGAAGGCCGAGATGAATGCTTCAGCGACGCGCGCCGTGTCGCGGCGCACCGCGACCTCGACCGACGGCGGCGAAAGGTCGCCACAGGCCGCGAGCGACAGGAGTCCGGTCGCCAAGAGCGCCCGGTACCACGAGGGATAGGTGAACATGGATGGCGTGAGAGGAATGGGATCGATGGAGTCCGACGCGGTCGGTCCCATCGTCATCGACGAGCGGCAGCAGCAACGGCGGCCCGCAGCTGCGCCCGCGCACTGTCCGCGGCATACCACGGGCCCACCTCGAGGTCGGCGCCCGGCCCCTTGTAGCTGCGGAAGAACGTCTCGATCACGGTACGCTCGGCCATCGTGCTGCTGTCGCGCGTGTCACCGAGCGCGACCACGAGGAGCTTGTCGTCCTGCGCACCCCGGTCGCGCATGCGCAGCAGACCGATCGGCCGGACCGGCACCAGCGCGCCGGGGACCACCTCGACATCGCTGAGCAGCAGCAGATCCAGCGGATCGCCGTCGCCGGCCATCGTGCAGGGGAACGTCCCGTACGCCGCGGGATACGGATGCGACGGCGGGAGCATCCGGCTGACCACGAGCCGCCCGGTCGTCGCGTCGAACTCGTACTTGGCACGTCCACCGCGAGGGATCTCGATCAACGCCAGCGCGCTGTCCGGCGCACCCGCCGGCTGCGGCGCCACCTGGCACAGCGTCCGGAGACCCGCCGTCGTCCCGACCGGCTCGGGGGGCGGCGCGTCGGGCGCACAGGCGCCGAGCGCGAGCAACAGCAGGCCCCGCAGGGATGTCGACATCCCCGAATCCTAGACGCTCAGCCCAGCACGTGTTCGAGTCCGCGAACGATCGTTACGAAGTCGAGACGCCGACCCGCCACCCGCTGGGCCTGCTCGTCCGCGGTCTCCCGCTGACCCCACCCGAACAGCTCGGCCGCGACCCACGGACCACAGCGCGGATTACGCCACCAATCCTCGTCGAAGCGCGTCCGCAACGCGTCGTCGAGCACCGCCTGCAACTGCCACGCCCGCAGATAGCGCGAGGCATAGAAGCGCGGATCCACGTCCACGAACGCGTCGGCGTGCTGGTAGCGCACGGCGGTCGCCGTCGACAAGCGCTCCACGTAGCGATCCGGCAGCGCGTCCCACGACACCGCGCCCCCGTAGAGCTCCAGTTCATAGAGCAACTTGGCGCAGTAGCGCCGCAGGAACTGCAGCTCCTCGATCGCCGCCTGCCGCCGGTAGGCGGCCAGGCGCTCCCCACGCAGCGGCGTATAGCGCTGCAGCCAGCGCGCGTCCTGCATGCGGTGATCGAAGAGCATCGCATAGCCCTCGGTGACCGAGTTGTCGCCCAGCCAGCGCGCCTCGAAGGGCAGTGCGCGATCCATGTACGCGAAGTGCAGCGCGTGCCCCAGCTCGTGCAGCAGGGTCTGCCAGTCGTTCTGCCCGCCGTGCGGGCGCAGCACGAGGTACACTTCGTCGGGGATGCGCACGGGACTGCAGAAGGCCCGCGCGCGCTTGCCGGGCCGGTCGGCGAGGTCGTAGATCACGCGCCCCTCTGCATCGGGGCTCAGGCCCATCTCGGTCACCTGCCGCCGCACCTCGCGCGTCATCGCCTCCGCGTCGAAGGCATCGTCGAACTCCCGCGCCCGCAACAAGGCCACCGCGTCGGCGCGCGTGGCGTCGCGTGGGTCGATCCCCAACCCGCGGCGCAACGCCGGCGGCCACACCGCATCCCACAGCGCCTGCGTGTCGCGCAGAAAGGCCTCGCACTGCGCCGCGAGCCCGTGCAGATCCACGCCGCTCAGCCGCTCGAACGTCGCCGTGTACCCGTCGGCGAGCCCCAGCGCCGTCACGACGTCGCGCTCGGTCGCCAACAGGTCCCGGCGAAGCGGCGCCAAGCCCTCGCGCACCGTCGCTGCCCGCGCGGCATCCAACGCCAGCCGTTCGCGGCGGTCCGTCGCGTTCGCGATGTCGATCGCCACCTGCTGGTACGCGACCACCCGCCCGTCCGCCACCGGCACCACCGCAGCCGCCTCCCACGCCAGGATGCGCTCCTCCAGCGCCGCCGTCTGCCGCGAGACCTGCGCCTCGGCCAGCGATTCCAGCAGCATGCGCGCCGCGCGCGCGGTCACCGCGTCGTCGGACCCGACGTCGGTGAACACACGTCGCACCGCCGCGAGCGCCTCGGGCCCATTCGCCAACGCATGCCGCGCGTGGATGGCCTGCAGCGGTGCGTCCGCCGCGAACCCCGCATGCGCCGCGTGATACGCCCGGGACAGCTCTTCGAGATACGGCTCCGACACGGCCCGCACGGTCGCCAGCACCGTCGCGGCATCAGCGCTCAGCCCGGCCGCCGCGGCTGCGGGGCCGTCCATCGCCGCCCCCATCCCGCTCAGGCCCCCGCCAGCCGCGCCTCGGCCGTCGCGTGACCCGCCGCGAGGTAGTCGCGCAGGATACGCCCCACCTGCGACGCGTCCACACGGATCTGCTGCAGATCGTCGCGGAAGCGGATGGTCACTGTGCCCTGTGCCACCGATTCACCATCGATCGTGATCCCGAACGGCGTGCCGACCTCGTCCTGCCGCCGGTAGCGCCGGCCGATCGCGCCGCTCTCATCGTGGAACAGCTTGAACTGCGTGCGCAACTCCGCGCCCAGGCGCTCGGCCATCTCGGGCATACCGTCCTTCTTGGTCAACGGGAAGATGCCCGCGGTGATCGGCGCCAGCTGCGGATGCAGCCCCAGCACCACGCGGCCTTCCGCCTCGCCCTCGACCGCCTCCTCGCGGTACCCGTTCACCAGCAGCGCGAGCAGGGTGCGGTTCGGGCCGCAGGCCGTCTCGATCACGTACGGCAGGTAGCGCTTGTTGTTCGCCTGATCCACGTACTCCAGCCGCTTGCCGCTGAACTCCTGGTGCTTGCCGAGGTCGAAGTCACCACGGTTGTGGATGCCCTCGATCTCCTGGAAGCCGAGCGTGCCACCGAAGTCGAACTCGATGTCGAACGCGGCCCGCGCGTAGTGCGCCAGCTCGTTCGGCCCATGGATGTGGTACTGCAGGCGCTCGGCCGTCAAGCCCAGGCTCTGGTGCCAGGCCATGCGCTCCGCCTTCCAGCGCTCGAAGTGCTCCATGTCCGTGCCGGGCTCGACGAAGAACTGCATCTCCATCTGCTCGAACTCGCGCGTGCGGAAGATGAAGTTGCCCGGCGTGATCTCGTTGCGGAACGCCTTGCCGATCTGCGCGATGCCGAACGGCACCTTTTGCCGCATGGCCTGCTGCACGTTCAGGAAGTTCACGTACGAGCCCTGCGCCGTCTCGGGCCGCAGATAGATGGTCGCCGACGAATCCTCCACCGCGCCCATCTGCGTCTTGAACATCAGGTTGAACTGCCGGGCCTCGGTCAGCTCACACTCGCCGTGCTCGCCCGGCTGCTTCGACGGCTTCCGCCCACACTGCGCGTCGCTCATCTTGTCGGCGCGGAAGCGGCCCTTGCAGGTCTTGCAGTCCACCAGCGGATCCACGAAGCCACCCACGTGCCCCGACGCCTCCCACACGCGGGGGTGCATCAGGATGGCCGAGTCCAAGCCCTCGATGTCGTCGCGCGTGCGCACCATCGCGTGCCACCACTTGTCCTGCAGGTTGCGCTTGAGCGCGACGCCCAACGGCCCGTAATCCCACACCGATCCCAGCCCTCCGTAGATCTCGGAGGACTGGAAGATGAACCCCCGCCGCTTGGCGAGGGAGACGAGCTTCTCGAGGATATCAGGGGAGCCGGACATAGCAGGACCGTGACGGACGTGACGAAGGAAGAAGAGGTCGCAGCGGGTTACGCGCGCAGGCCGCGCTCGAGGATCTGATCCCGCCGCGTGCCCACGGACACGTAGCGGATCGGCGCCTCGCTCAGGGACTCGATCCGATCCAGGTACACGCGCGCGGCCGTGGGGAGATCCTCGAGCTTGCGCGCCCCACCGGTGTCCGAGCGCCACCCGTCGAACCACTCGTAACGCGGCTTGATGCCCTCGAGCACCGCGATGTCGCCCGGGAAGTGCTCCACCACCTCGCCATCGATCTCGTAGCCCGTGCACAACGCCAGGCGGTCGAGCGTGTCGAGCACATCGAGCTTGGTGACCGCCAGCTCTGTGAGGCCGTTCACACGCACCGCGTAGCGCACGACCACGCCGTCGAACCAGCCGCAGCGCCGCGGGCGCCCCGTCGTCGCGCCGTACTCGTTCCCGAGCTTGCGCACGAGCTCACCCATCGGCTCGTCGAACTCCGTCGGCAGCGGTCCCGAACCGACGCGCGTGGTGTAGGCCTTGACCACGCCAAACGCCGCGTCGATGGTGCGCGGCCCGATGCCCACGCCGATCGCCGCGCCACCCGCCGTC
>CAZCZO010000025.1:0-38176 GCA_964503275.1 uncultured Gemmatimonadaceae bacterium
GGCGTTCAGGTACTGCAAGGACGGCGTCACGCCATCCGACATCACGCCGTGACCGAGGTCCTGGCCCGTGACGACGTGAATGCCCGCCGAGGCCTCCAGCGCACGCAGACCCTCGACGGCGAAGTCCAGCATCGCCGCATCCCGCGGCTGCCCCACCCGCGAATCCGCGCTCGGCACCAGTACGCACTTGCCGCCGACGATGCGCGACAGATCCCGCGCGGCCAGCGGTCCACCCACGCCGATCACGCGCGACCAGTGGACCTTGTCCTCCATCCCCATCGCCAAGCGGATGGCCTCACCGTCGGCGCTGAACCCCGGCGACTCCACCCGCTCGGCGGGCGCGATGCGAAAGCCGCCGAGTGATAGCTTTCCGGAACCCGGCGGTGCGTGCGTCGCGACGCTGAGCGTCCACCCGTGTGTGGGCTCCTCGAAGCGGTACACCCACGCCTCAGGGTTGCGCGTCTCGGCGAGTGCCGGGACCGTCGCCCGCGCAGCCGTTGGATCCAGGATGGTCGTGATCACTCCGTAATATACCGGAAGTACCTACCCATTTGTATAGGCAATTGCCGCCGGTGTTCCCGCTCTGAGAGGTCTGCTCATGTCACGTCGCACCCTGGTCGTTCCGCTGGCTCTCGCGTTCGCGCTGCACGGGGCCGCTCCGCTCGTGGCGCAGACGCTGCCCAACCAAGGCAGCGGCGACCCTGTGATCCCGCGCACAGCGGCCAGCACCCCCGCTGGGAACGACACCACGGGTTACTGGCAGCAGCGGGCCGACTACCGCATCGTCGCCACCCTCGACGAGTCCAAGGGCGTGGTGCGCGCCACGGGGATCCTGCACTACACCAACAACAGTCCCGACACGCTGCGGGAGCTCTGGCTGCACCAGCACCTCAATGCCTTTCGCCCGGGCTCGCGCTGGAGCGCGACGGACGAGAAGGAAGGTCGCACGCGCTTTCAATCGCTCGCCGACCCCGATCACGCCTTCGAGCGCTTCCTCACGGCGCCGCGCGTGGGCAACGTCGCAGTCGTGGCCGAGTACCCCCTCGCGCCTGACTCCAGCGTCGTGCGCCTCGCCCTGCCGACGCCGCTGCGCCCAGGTGCCAGCACCGAGGTCCGCATGATATGGGAGGCGCGGCCCTCCACACTCGTACGCCGGCAGGGGCGGCGCGACCGCAGCTTCGATTTCGCGCAGTGGTACCCGCGCGTCGCCGTGTACGACCGCCACGGCTGGAAGCCCAACGCCTTGGTGCCGGCCGGCGAGTTCTACGGCGAGTTCGGCACCTTCGAGGTCACTCTGCATCTTCCCGACGATCAGGTCGTCGGGGCCACCGGGGTGCCGATCGCGGGCGACCCAGGCTGGGCGCGTGTGGCCGTGAACAACGCCCGCCCGCTGCTGCAGCGACAAGCCTACGCCGGACGCCGCCCCCCCGAGCCGCGCGCCCCGGGTGTGGTCCTGGACCCCGAGCCCCTGCCGCCCGGCTATCGCAGCGTGACCTTCCGCGCGGAGAACGTGCACCACTTCGCGTGGAGTGCCTCGCCCGGCTTCGTGTATGAGGGCGGCAGCTATGTGCGGCCCAGCGCGGCCCTGCGCGATGGCGTGCCGGTGTGGGACACGGTGGCGGTGCACGTGCTCTACCGTGGCGACGCGGACGCATTCTGTGCCGCGGCGCCCGTGCCCGCCACCGCGACGTACGAACAGCGTCTACGCGCCCAAGCGCAGTGCGTGGTGCAGGCCAAGACCGGCTGGGAAGATGGGGCCGCCCTGCGGAACGGGCTCACCACACTCGCGTGGCTCGAGAAGGTCTTCGGCCCGTACCCCTACCCGCAGATGACCATCCTCAAGCGGCTCGACAGCGGCGGCACCGAGTTCCCGATGATGATGCAGAACGGGAGCAACTCGGCGTCGCTGGTCACGCACGAAGGCGGGCACATCTACGTGCACGGCATCCTCGCCAACAACGAGTGGCAATCGGGCTGGCTGGACGAAGGCTTCACCTCGTATGTCACCAGCTGGCAGACCGGCAACGTGCGCGCCGTGATCGCCGACGCGATCGGCTGGCTCGGCGAGGCGGACCCGAGTCAGCCGAGCGATTCACTGCTGGCGGCGCGTCGTCGCAGCAAGGACGCCACGTCGCGGGAGCGCGCCACCGTGATCGCCGCCGGACGCCTCGACCCCATCGGTACGCGCGGCGACGCCTTCCGGAACTTCAGCACCTACAACACCGCCGTGTACTCGCGCGCCGAGGACATGTATGCCGCGCTGCACGACCTGCTCGGCGATGCGGTGTTCCGCGCCGTCCTGCGCGACTACTACGCGCGCTGGGCGTTCCGCCATGTCGATCGCTGGGCGCTGCAGGGCAGCGCGGAGCGGGTGAGCGGACGGTCACTGGACTGGTTCTTCGAGCAGTGGGTGCACCGCGTCGGTACGATCGACTACGCGCTGAGCAACGCCGAGAGCGAACCGATCCCGGGCGGTTGGCGCACGACGGTGACGTTGCAGCAGGTGGGGGCGTACCGCCATGCGATGCCCGTCGGCGTGCGCACCGCCGAGGGCTGGACGGTGGTGCGTGGCGACCCGCTGGCGCCGACGCAGCGGGTGGTCATCGAGACGGTGTTGCGTCCCGAGGCCGTGTGGCTGGACCCCTATGGCTCGACCGAGTCGGTGAGTGGCCCGTACCGGCTGCCGCTGCGGTAAGCGATGCTCGGCGATGTGAGCATGGCCAGCGGCATCGCGGGAGGGCTGGGGCTCTTCCTGCTGGGCATGCTGTTGCTCACCGAGAACCTGCGCCTGGTGGCGTCGGACTCGATGTCGCGGGCCGTGAAGCGCTTCACGCACACCCGGCTGAGCGGCGTCCTCACGGGCACGGTCGTGGCGGCGCTCTTGCAGTCGTCCACGGCCACGACGCTGATCACCGTCGGGCTCGTCGGCTCGGGGGTGCTGTCGTTCCCGCGCTCGCTCGGCGTGATCTATGGCGCCAACATCGGCACGACCTCGACGACGTGGATCGTCGCGCTGGTCGGCCTCAAGGTGAGCATGACCTCGTTGTCGCTGCCGCTGCTCGGCCTCGGGGCCGTGATGCGGCTGTTCGCGCGTGGCCCGTGGCGGCATGTCGGCCTGATGATGGCCGGGTTCGCGATGATCTTCCTGGGCATCGACTTCCTGCAGTTGTCGATGGCCGACCTTGGCACGCACATCGACCCCGCGACCTTGGCGCGCCCGGGCTTCAGCGGCACCTTGTTGATGGTGCTGCTCGGCGTCGTGATGACGGTGCTCATGCAATCGTCGAGCGCGGCCGCGGCCGTGACGTTGACGCTGTTGCACTCGGGGGCGTTGACCCTGCCGCTGGCTGCGGCAGCGGTGATCGGGCAGAACATCGGCACGACCTTCACCGCGGCGCTGGGGGCGGTCGGCTCGTCGGTGCATGCGCGCCGCACCGCCCTCGCGCACACGCTGTTCAACGTGGTGACCGCGTTGGTCGCGCTGGCGATCCTGCCGGCGTTCGTCGCGTGGGCCGACCGACTGGCGGAGGACGTCGATACGGTGGCGCTCGCCGTCTTCCAGACCGCGTTCAACCTGCTGGGCCTGCTGATCTTCTTCCCGGCGACGTCGCGCTTCGCCGCGTGGGTCGAGCGGATCCTGCCCGAGCCCCGTCCACTCGAGGGATTCCCGGCGCTCGACCATCATGCGGTCACGGGGCAAGAGGCCGCGGTGGGCGGGACCCGACTGGCCGCACGCCGCCTCGCCGACGAGACGGCGCGCCTCGCGCAGCTGTTGACGGTCGGCACGGCGCCCGAGGACTTCGAGCGCCGGCTCCGCATGCTGCGCAATGCCCTGGGCGAGACCCTGCGCTACCTGCGGGCGGCGCCGGTGCAGACCGAAGCGCACGCGACCTACGCGCAGCGCCTCGCGATCACGCACGCGCTGGATCACCTCGATCAGTTCACCGGGCACTTGGGACTCGCGCCGTCGGCCTCCGGCCCGCCGCTCGCGCCGGACTTCATCCGCAGTTGCAGTACGATGTTCGCGGTGGCCCGCGACATCACGCGGACCGACGCCGTGCCGGACCCCGACCGCAGCGGCCGTGCCGCGCGCGCGTACGACGATGTCCGGCGCACCCGTGAGTCGGCGCGGCGCGAGATCCTCGAGCAGTTGGCGCTCGGCGTGATGGAACCCGAGGCGGCCGCGCGCGCGCTCGAGCGCGTGCGCTGGCTGGACGACATCGCGCGGCATGCGTGGCGCACCGCGCACTACCTGGCGGAGGAGGCGGGCGCGCACGATGCGACGGGCGTGCCGGTGGACGCTGAGGTCGCGCGGCCGGTGGGTGAGGGTGCCGCGTCGCCCGCGCCGCGCTAGGTTCGACGCATGGTGACGTTGGGATGGATGCGGCGCGAACGCCGCACTCGGGCCGCTACCGTGGTCATGGCGGCCGCGGCGTGCTACCTCGTGGGGCCCTTCGCCCTCGCTGCGCAGTCTGCGGGCCCGCCGGGCCGCGACTGGCCGCGCAGTGACCTGCGCAGCTCGGGACTCGCCGAGGGCCCGTGGGCCGCGCTCGACAGTGCGATCGTGGCGGGACGGCACGGCCACGTGGACCGCGTGCTCGTGCTGCGTGGCGGACGCATCGTGTACGACCGCGCCTACGCGCGTGACTATCGCACGATCGCCGCTGGGGCACGGGCGTTCATCGGGTGTGGGCCCGGGGCCTGCGACGGCGCCGACATCCCAGCCACCTACAACTACTTCGACCCGGCCACGCATCCCTTCCGCGCAGGGACCGACCTGCATTCGCTGCAGTCGGTCACGAAGTCCGTGATCGCGACGGTGCTCGCGGCCGCGCAGCAGGCTGGCGTGGTACGGGCCACGGCCGACACGCCGTTCTTGTCGCTGCTGGGCGATGCCGCGCGCTGGGCCGGCGACCCCCGCTTGCAGCGCGCGACGCTGGCCGACCTGCTGACCATGCGCAGCGGCATCGAGTGGCACGAGATCGACCGCCCTCTCGACGGGACCAACACCACGGTGGCTCTCGAGCGCAGCGACGACTGGGTGCGCTTCACCCTGTCGCAGCCCATGGACGCGGCGCCCGGTGAGCGCTTCGTGTACAACAGCGGCGGCAGTCACCTGATCGGCGCGATCATCGCGGCACAGACCGGTCGCGACCCGGTGCAGGTCGCCGACGAGTTGCTGTTCAGGCCGCTGGGCATCCGCGCGTTCCACTGGAAGCGCGCGGGCGAAGGTCTGCCCGACGGCGAGGGCGGCCTGTACCTCGGTGCCGAGGACGTGGCGCGCATCGGCTACCTCATGTTGCACGACGGAATGTGGGGCACGCGGCGCATCCTCCCAGCGGGGTGGGCTCGCACGGCGACCTCGCGCGTGGTGGAGCGCACACCGAACGGCCTGGGCTATGGCTATCAGTGGTGGCGGCTGGACCGCGACGGCGTGGAGATCTTCGGCGGCCTGGGGTTCGGCGGGCAGTTCCTGTTCGTGATCCCGCAGTACGACGTGATCGTGGTGTCGTTCGCGTGGAACGTGTTCGGGCAACGCGTGCCGTCGTTGCAGGGCCCACTGATCGCTGCGGTGTTGTCGTCGGTGCCGCGCGAGTGACCTTGACTCTCCCTGCGTGTTCGGGCATATTCCTCCTTCTATCGCGGGGTGGAGCAGCCTGGTAGCTCGTCGGGCTCATAACCCGAAGGTCGCGGGTTCAAATCCCGCCCCCGCTATCTGGAACCCCGAGTTCGGCCTTGGCCGGGTTCGGGGTTTCCAGTCCCGGCTGGGTAGCTCAGGTGGTTAGAGCACGGCACTCATAATGCCGGGGTCGTGGGTTCGAGTCCCACCCCAGCTATTGCAGAGAATCCCCCTCCGCCTCAAGGCGGTGGGGGATTTTTCGTTGGTGGGTCGCGGGCAGGAGGGGGGCCTGCGACGGGGCCAGCGAGGGGGACTTGCGCGCCGCGCTCAATATGTCGATATTTTTCGACATATGAGCCAGCGCCCCTCCGGCCCGCCCACGACCCTCGACGACATGGCCGAGGTCTTCGACGCGCTGGGGCACGCCACGCGGCGGCGCATCCTGGACCTGCTCCGGGCCACGCCGGGCCTGAGCGTCGGGGCCGTCGCCGAGGCCTTCGACGTCGGGCGCATCGCGGTGATGCATCATTTGCGGCAGCTGGAGGACAGCGGACTGGTGATCTCGCTCAAGCGTGGCCGCACGCGCGAGCTGTACCACAATCCCGTGCCGATCCAGCGCATCGCGGACCGCTGGATGTCGGAGTATGGCGGCTTTTGGGCCAGCAAGATGGTCGATGTGAAGCACGCGGTCGAACAATCCACCCAACAAGGAGCGACAGATGACATCCACGCCCGCGGAGACGGTGCGCCTGGTCTCGCGCATCGTGATCAAGGGACGGATCGAGGACGTGTGGCGTGAGATCACCAAGACGGACGCGCCGCAGCTGGCCTTCTTCGGCGCGCAGATGCGCTACCGCGCGCTGTCCGCGGGCTCGCCGGTGCAGATGCGCACGCCCGACGCGAAGTACACGTCGGTGGTCGGCGAGATCCTCGAGGTCACGGCGCCCACGCGTTTCTCGCACACGCTGCGATTCACGGCGTACGACGAGCCGTTCTGCAAGGTCACGTACGAACTGAAAGAGGTCGCGGAGGGAGTGGAGTTCACGCTGATCTCCGAAGAGGTGCCCGCCGGCAGCAAGACGCTCAAGGATATGACCCGCGGCGGCGATTTCATCGTGAAGACGCTGAAGGAGGTCATCGAGACCGGGAAGCCGGCGCTGGGGACGCGCCTGCTCTACGTGCTCTTCGGGCTGCTCGCCTTCACGACGCCCGCGCAGTGCCGCTCCGACCGCTGGCCCTTGGAGGCGACCACGCATGGCTGACGAAGCGAAGGCCCTCGCGACGATGCTCGCGAACATCGAGCAGCAGACCGGCAAGACCCTGGCGGACTTTCGCGCCGTGATCGAGCGTTCCGGGCTCACCAAGCACGGCGAGCGCCGCAGCATGCTGATGGAGACTTTCGGCCTGGGGCATGGGCAGGCGAACACGGTGGTGCACCTCGCCATGCAGAGCGACGGGGCGAGCGCGGCCGCGGCGGCCGGACAGAACGCCGACGCTGTGCTCGACACGATCTACAGCGGAAAGAAGGCCGCCCTGCGTCCGGTGCACGATGCGGTGCTCGCCTTCCTGCGCACCCTGGGTGACTTCGAGGCGGCGCCGAAGAAGGACTACATCAGTTACCGACGGAAGAAGCAGTTCCTGATGCTCGGCCCGAAGACCGCGACCGCCGTCGAATTGGGCTTCGGGGCCAAGACGCTGGCAGCGGACCCGCGGCTCAAGGAGATGCCGCCGAACAGCATGTGCAAGTTCACGACGCGCATCGGCAGCGTCGCGGAGTTCGATGCGACGATGCAGGCGTGGGTACGGCAGTCGTTCGAGGAGGCGGGGTAGGCGGGGGTGGGCGGCGACCGCGCGGCGCCTCGACACGGCGGCCCCGGAGACTGCAGATTCTCTCCGGAGGCTCGGCCGTGTCCACGCGCACCCACACCGCCCATGGTCCACTACACCCCGAAGGCCCAGCGCCGCTCGCCGCTCTACAACGTGCAGTACCTGCGCGCGGTGGTCTGCGCGATCCCGCTGTTGAGTCTGCCCATCCTGCTGATCCAATTCATGGGCCCACAGGTCGAGCTCCCCGGCACGCGCACGCGCCCACTGCCCACGGCCGAAGAGCAGCGCCTGTTCGAGGCCTTCGCGTGGGGCTGCACGGCGATCCTCCTGCTGATCCGCTTCCGGCTCCCGCGCGACGCCGCGGCGTGGAAGCGTCACGCGGCGATCTATCTGGCGTGGATCCTCTCGGTGTTCACGTACTTCCTGCTGTTCATGTACGCGGGCGATGGCGGCGGCTGGGGCTGGCTGTGGTACGGCGTGGGCCTGATCGTCTTCGCGGTGACCCAGGTGTCGATCGGGCGCTTCGGGTATGATCTGTCGCCGTATGAGGAGTGAGGAGTCTCCGCTACCCCCCCGAATCCCGCGGCACCACCCGATACAACAGCTCCCTCTCCCCGCGCACCATCCCGAACTGCTCGCGCGCCAGGCGCTCCTGCGTCGCGCTGTCCGTCTCGATCGCGGTCTTCCACGCGCTGAGCGAATCGACCACGCGGGTCAGCGCCTCCACCTCGGCCTGCAACGAATCGGCGATCCGCCGCTGCCGGAACAGATCGGCGGTCGAATACTCACCGCCGACCACCGCGAAGATCGCGCCGCCGAGGACGACCACGCCGAGCGCCAGGAGCCCGCCGACCTGCTTGGCTCCTGCCGCTCCGCGCGATCGGGTGGGACTCACGCGCCGCCCAACCCGTACACGGCGCCGGCCGGGTACACCGCGGCGTCGCCCAGCTCTTCTTCGATCCGCAGCAGCTGGTTGTACTTCGCGATGCGGTCCGAGCGCGACGCCGAGCCCGTCTTGATCTGCCCGGCGTTCGTCGCCACCGCAAGATCGGCGATGAACGTGTCCTCGGTCTCACCACTGCGGTGGCTCACCACGCTCTGGTACCCGTTGCGTCGCGCGAGCTCCATGGCCTCCAAGGTCTCGGTGATCGTGCCGATCTGATTCACCTTCACCAGGATCGCGTTCGCGACGTCCTCGTCGATGCCGCGGCCCAGCAACTCGCTGTTGGTGCAGAACAGGTCGTCGCCGACCAATTGCACGCGATCCCCCAGCGCGGCCGTCAGGGCGGCCCAGCCTTTCCAGTCCGACTCGGCCAGCCCGTCCTCGATCGACACGATGGGGTACTGGTCCAACCACTTGTCATAGAGCGCGATCATGCCCTCGGCGTTCATCGTGCCGCCGCCGCTCTTCTTGAAGGTGTACTTGCCGCGCGCATAGAGCTCCGAGGCCGCGCAATCCAGCGCCAGCACCACGTCCTCGCCGGGGGCATAGCCCGCCGCTTCGACGGCCTCGAGGATGACCTGGATGGCCTGCTCGTCACTCTTGAGGTCGGGCGCGAAGCCGCCCTCGTCACCCACACCGGTGCTGAGCTTGCGCTTCACCAGCACCTTCTTGAGCGCGTGGAAGACCTCGGCGCCGCAGCGCAGCGCATCGCTGAAGGTCTCCGCCCCCACCGGCACGATCATGAACTCCTGGAAGTCCACCGTGTTGGTCGCGTGCGCGCCGCCGTTGATGATGTTCATCATCGGCACCGGCAGCGTCCGCGCCAGCGGCCCACCGAGATAGCGGTACAGCGGCAGGTCATGCTCCATCGCGGCCGCACGCGCGCAGGCCATCGAGACGCCGAGCATCGCGTTCGCCCCGAGCTTGGCCTTGGTGGGCGTGCCGTCGAGATCCCGCATCACGCGGTCGATCCCGGTCTGGTCGGCCGCGTCCATCCCGATCAGCGCGGGCGCGATCTTCGCGTGCACGTTGGCGACGGCCCGCAACACGCCCTTGCCGAGGTAGCGGTCGGCGGCCCCATCGCGCAGCTCAACGGCTTCCTTCTCGCCGGTGGACGCCCCGCTGGGTACCGCCGCGCGGCCGATCGCGCCCGAGTGGAGTTCGACGTCGACTTCGATGGTCGGATTGCCGCGGGAGTCGAGGATCTCGCGGGCGACGATGGACTGGATCATGAGGTCGAGATGAGCGGTGGAGAAGATGCCGCACCCGTCGTGAGCGCGCCGTAGTGGTCCTGCTGCACCCGCTGCAGTGCGGCGAATGCCTGTTGCGCGAGCTCGTCGCGCTGTTCGTAGGTGCATCCCTGCGTCGCGATCGGCGGCAGGAAGTGCAGATGGATGGTGCCGGGCCGCAGCGTCCAGGCCCCTTTCGGCTGCACGTCGAGCGAGCCGTGGATGTACACCGGGATGACCGGCACTCCGGCGGCGATCGCCAGCACGAACGGGCCCTTCTTGAATGGTCGCAGGGCGTAGCTGTTCCCGCGAGTCCCCTCGGGGAACACGATCACCGTCGCCCCATCGCGGATCCGCTCGGCGGCCCGCTGATACGCGGCGAAAGCCGCCTTGCGCTGCTCCCGCTCGATGAAGATCTGCCCCGAGCGCTCCGCCGCCAGGCCGAAGACGGGGATCCGCCGCAGCTCGGCCTTGGCCACGAAATTCATGCGGGGCAGCACGGCGCCGAGCGCCGGGATGTCGAACCAGCTCACGTGGTTCGCGACCAACACACAGGAGCGACCGTCGCCCAAGTGCTCCAACCCGTGCGCGATCACGGTCACGCCCGCTGCGCCGCAGATCTGCCGGCCCCAGTCCAGGGGAGCCCGGCGGAACACGGAGCCCTCACCATCGCGCCGTCCGAGGAGCGAGGCGAGGAGCACGCGCGCCGCGTGCCAGCCCGTCAACGCGACCACAGCGATATAGGTGAGCAGCAAACGCATCACGCGGAAAAGTGGTCGTAGCCACCACCGATTTCAACGCGTCGGTCGCTGGCGTCCACCGTCATCACCTCGGGGGGGCCGGCCTCGATGTGTCCGATGCGCGTGAGGGGCAGGTCGGTCGCGGACACGAAGGCGCGCGGGTCCAGCGCAGCGGGCGCGGCGACGAGCAGCTCGTACTCCTCGCCGCTGCGGACCGCCTCCTCGGGCCGCGCCCCCGCCACACAGGGCAGCTGCGCCAGCGCGATGTGGACGCGGACACCGCTGGCGTGCGCCAAGTGCGCGGCGTCGGAGGCGAGCCCGTCGGAGAGGTCGATGGCCGCGGTGGCGCCATGCGCGGCCAGCCAGCGCCCTGCGGCGAGCCGCGCGACGGGCCGCGCGAAGCGGGCTCGATCGGCCGCGGCGGGCACCCGTCCCTGCTGCCACGCGGCGAGAGCACGGCCGGGCCCGCCGAGCACGCCCGTCACCCACAGCGCATCGCCGGGGCGCGCGCCGCGGCGCTCCAGCGGGGTCGCCGTCGTGCCGAGCACGGTGACCGTCAGCGACAGCGTCTCGGCGCGCGTGGTGTCGCCTCCGACGATCACCGTGCCGCATTCGTGCACCGCCGCGCCGATCCCGTGGCCCAGCGCCGCGAGCTCGCTGCGCCGATCGTCGGGCAGCGAGAGGGCGACCAGTACGCCGAGCGGCGACGCCCCCATCGCGGCGAGATCGCTGAGGGCGGCCATCGTTGCGCGCCAGCCGATCTCGTCGGGACTCAACCAGGCGCGACGGAAGTGGACCTCCTCGACGCTGGTGTCGGTGCTGACCACGAGTCGCTGCCCGCGCGGCACGTCGAGCAGCGCGGCATCATCGCCGATGCCGCTGGCACTGCGGCCCCATCCGCGGACCAGGGCGCGGATGGCGTCGAACTCCCGACCCGGCCCAAGCGTCGTCATCGGATGCTGCCGTCGCCCATGCGGCGGTAGCGGACCACACCGTCGCGCGTGGCGACCCACGCGTAGTCGCGCGCGAGCGCCACGCCGGTGACCTCACCGGGCAGCTCGGTCCCCGCAGCGAGGAAGCGACCCGTGCCCATGGCGCGATCGATCACGGTCACCCCGTTCACGCCGGCGACCCACAGCGAGAGCGCATCCATCGCGATAGCGACCACGGCCCCGCCACGACCGACGTCCTGCACCGGCGGCGGCAGCTCGCGCCCATCGCCGGTGTGGATCAGATGCAGTTCGCCGCGCATGCTGCCCACCGCGAGCACCGAGTCGGCGATCGCGAGGGCGCCGATCGCGGTCCCCAAGCGCGCCGAGGACTCGGACGCCCGCAGCCGGCGCGGTCGCGTCTCGTTCGGCGTCAGCACCGCAACACCGGCGTCGGTCGCGATCCACAGCGTGTCGCGTCGGCGCACCAGCGAGCGCACCGCGGTGTTCTCCAACACGGTCGCCTCGACCAGGCCACCCTGGGCACCGCCGCCGGAGTCCGAGACGAACGAGAGCCCGCGCGAGGTCCCCACCCACACGCCGCCGCGCTGCGGTGCGAGCGACAACACGATGGACGACGGCAGGCCCGACTCCTCGGCGATGCGGCGCCCGGCGCGGCCCGTCTGCACGTCCACCCGCTGCAACCCATACTGCCCACCGACCCACAGCGCGCTCTCCCACGCGGCGATCGCGAAGCTGCGTCCGGCGTCGAGCGGGCCGAAGTTGCCCCCGTCCACCCATCGCCAGGACGACAGCTCATGATCGACGAAGGTGAGCCCATTGCGCATCGTCACACGGTCGCCCGATCCCGCGATCCACACCCCGGCGCTGCTGCTGCTGATCGCGCCGGCGCCGGGCTCGAGCAACCCGAAGGGCCGCGGCTCGCTGCGTGTGAACAAGGGATCGACCTTGAACACCCCGCCGCCCGCGGTCCCCAGCCACACCTCGCTGCGATCGGGCGCGGACGCGCCACTGGTCACGGGGAACGAACGCAGTTCGTCGTCCTGCGTGAGCAGTCGCTCGAAGTCGCGCAGGGCCGGGTAGCGCTGGTAGATGTCCGCGAGCGTCGCGGGCGTCACACGCCGGATCGGCGGCGGCAGGTCGCGGAGCCCGACCACCTGCGCCATCCCCGTGGACGACACACGCCAGGCCTGCTGCGCGCCGAGCACGAAGGCGCCCGCCGAGGGATCGCCGCGGTCGAAGAAGATCTGCCGCGGGAGATCGGGGAGCGTGCTGCGCTGCAGGTCGTTGATGACCGCGCGGTAACGATACAGTCCTGAGAGCGTCGCGAACCACAGCACATCGTCGTTGGGATCGCCCGCGAACAACGTGAGCGTGCCGCCGGTCCAGCCCTCACGTTGCGACAGCGGCGGCAACCAGCGGTCGAACTGCCGGTCGAACACGCCGAGGGCCATCGGCGTGGCGACGAACACATAGCGGCGCGTGATGGCGACGGCCTGCACCGTGCTCATCGCGGTGAGCACCACACGGTCCTCGCGTCCTGCCGTCAGGAACGGGCGACCGGCGCCCGGGCCACCCGCCACGCCCGCGCAGGCCGCGAGCGCGGCGGCGCAGAGCAATACGAGGCTCCTCACTCGCCCACCGCGGGGAGTCGGGCGAGCACGGGGTCTTCATGCTCCGGCAGCGGCGCGTGCCATACCCCACGCAGGGCCTGCTCGACGTCGTCGATGCTGTGCCCGCGCACGGCGGTCGTCGCCACAGCCTCCGCGGCGGCACCGTGCGCCCAGACCCCAGCGAGCGCCGCCTCGAAGGGCCGCATGCCCGCCGCGAGCAACGCACCGAGGATGCCGGCGAGCAGGTCACCGCTCCCGCCCGTGGCCAGCACGGGCGAGCCCACCGGGGCAACGCAGACGCGGCCATCGGGGTCGTGGATCACGGTCGGCGTGCCTTTGAGCACCACCGCCGCGCCGACCGCCCTCGCCAGTGCGGCGCCGATGACGAAGCGATCGCGGATGACCTCGCGCGTGGCGATGCCGAGCAGGCGCGCCGCCTCGGCGACGTGCGGCGTGAGGATCGCGTCGCGACCACTGACGGTGGACGCGAGCGCCGGGAGATCCTCGGCAAAGGCATTCAGCGCATCGGCGTCCAGCACCACCGGCGGTGCCGTGCGCGACGAGCCCTGCGACGTCGCACTCGCGACGACAGTGTCGCGGACGCGGTCCCGTGCGTTCGCGCCGAGGCCGGGGCCGATCACGAGGGCATCAGCGCGGGGCAGCGGGTCGTGCCACCCCTGCGCGAGTGCGGCGGGGACCGCCGTTTGCAGGATGGGGATGCTCGGCGTGTCCACCACGGCATGCACGAGGCCGGCGCCACTACGCAACGCCGCGCGTGCCGCGAGCACCGCCGCGCCGGCCATCCCCGCAGCGCCGCCGATGAGCAGCACACGCCCGCGCGTGCCCTTGTGCGCGTCGGCGCGGATCGGCGGGATGCTGGCGCGCACCGCGCACGGGTCGAGAAGCGGCAACGAGGTGTCGCCGGGCACCGCGATGTGCTCGACCCCGATGCGCAGCAGCGTGATCGCTCCGGCCAGCTCACGCCGTAGCAGCAGCCCCCGCTTGATGGTGCCGAAGGTCAGCGTCTCGTGCGCGGGCACGGCGCCGTGGTCATCGCCGGTGCTGGTGTCGAGTCCCGAGGGCAGGTCGAGCGCGATGATCCGCGCCCCGCGGTCCCGGGCGCGACGCAAACGATGGACGCCCGCCTCGACCTCGCCCCGCAAGGCCTCGCGCACCCCGGTGCCCACGATGGCATCGACCAGCGCGGGTTCTGCCCCGTCGGGCGCGGCGAAGGCGCCATCTGCGACCGCCTCGTCGCGGGCGCGACGCGCATCGTCGCTGCGCGGTGTGGCGACCACATCGACGCGCACGTCGAAGCCGTCGCGACGCAGGCAGCGAGCCAGCACCCACCCATCACCGCCATTGTTGCCGGGGCCGCAGCACACCGCAACGCGCGCGACCCCAGCCCGACGCAGCGTGGCCGCCAGTTGGATGGCCGCAGCGGTCCCCGCGCGATCCATCAGCGTGTAGCTGTCGCCGCCCGCCACCCGCAGCGCATCGATCGCGGCCGCGTCGCGCTGTCGCGCCTCCTCGGCGGTGGTGACGCGCAGACTCAGCGGCAGGACCACATCAGCCGCCGCGCGGCGCGCGCGTCACTTGTTCGACGCACCGATCGCACGTCCGAACGAGATCTCGCCGTTGTCGATGCGCACGTTGAAGCCGCAGGCCGGATTGCTGCAGGCCCAGGCCTTGTAGGTGATGGGCGCGCCATCGCGTCCGTAGTCCGAGAGAGGCAGCAAGTCGCCCGCCTCACACTTGCGGCAGGGCGGCAACGGCGGGATGGCGGTGGACATGGGCGCGGGGGCTGGAGGTCAGGCAGCGAAGGTCGCGTTCCACGGATACTCCCGCTCGAACGCGCGGTCGAAGTCGAAGACATCGACGAAGTCGGCCTTGGAGTCGGTGGGCTGACTGCTGAGCAGGCCGAGCGCTACGAGGGCGAACACCACGTCGCCGATGTCGGCCGACCGGGTGACGCCCCAATGTTCCAGGACCAATCGCGCCATGACCCCGTAGCGCTCCAAGGCGAGGTCACGGCAGGCGTGCGCGAGTTCCCTGCCCGAGATGTGCCGCCGCTCGGCCAAGCGCGTCTGCGAATACTCCAGCGCCGACAACACGAACAGATAGGCGTTCTCGTGGAAGCGCGGCTCGAGGAGCCGCAGCTGATCCATCACGCCGTCGCGGAAGGCGAGTTCAGACATGGGGAGCGTAGGGGAGCATCATACGGGCGAAAAATGCAGTCGACGGGGCGGGAGGACAATAGCGGGGGCGCTCACGGCAAGAGGCGCGCGCGCTCGACGGCATCGGGCAGCGGGCACGAGGTGTTCGCGGGGAGCCGACGCCGGAGGCGGGCCACGATGGCGTAGCCCGCATCGAGGAGTCGCAGCGGCAGCAGGCGATCGACCGCGCGGACCAGCTCGGGGATCCAGCCGCCCAACAGGCCGGAGGCGGCCTTCACGGCCATCCAGCGCACCGCCGTGAACTCGCCGAGCTGCGGGAGCGCCTGCACCCAGATCAGGGAGTCGACATCGCGGAGGGGCGGGTGGCGATCGAAGACCCGCTGCGCGAAGGCGGAGTCGCGGGCGGCCACCCGCAGGAGCTTGGCGCGGTCCCGCGCGACCAACCAGCGCACACTGCCAAGGCAGAATGCGCAATCCCCATCCACGATCAACACGCGATAGGTGCTGCCCAACGCCGGGTCGCTGGGGACCTGCTCCCACTCGTCGTCCCGGCGCGGCCCGTGCTCGATGCGGTCGCGCAGCCATCGCCAGGGGAGGAGGATCGCCGCCACACTGACGATCACGACGACGAGGAAGCGCCGCTCATCCAACGCGGCGGTCGCGTCCACTCCGAGCAGGCGATCGAGCGGCAACCAGCGCAGCAGCAGTGCGGGAGCCAAGACCCCGAAGGCCGACCCCAGTAGGGAGGCTGGGCGCCGATCGGCTTCGAGCCAGCGCAACGCACCGAACACCGCGACGAATACGGCGACGTACAACGCGATCGTGCCGAGCAAACGCCCGGTCGGCACGTTCGACATCGCCGCGGCCATGTTCGGATCGAATCGTGCCCACAGCATCAATCCCACGAGACCGGCGCTGACCGCCAGAGTGGCGGTCAGCAGCAGATCGGCCAGCCGCCGCCGCACGCAGCGCGCCTACGGATACAGCGGAAAGCGATCCGCCAAGGCGCGCACATCGGCCTTGACTGCAGCGAGCGAGGCCTCGTCCTCGGGTGCCGCGATCACGCGGCCGATCACCTCGGCGATGCTCGCCATCTCCGCGAGGCCCATCCCGCGGGTCGTCACCGCCGGCGTCCCGATGCGAATGCCACTGGTCACGAAGGGCGACTGGGTCTCGTTGGGCACGGTGTTCTTGTTCACCGTGATGCCCGCTTTGTCCAGCGCCTGTTCCGCCACCTTGCCGGTGAGCCCCTTGCTGCGCAGGTCCACCAACATGAGATGGTTGTCCGTGCCGCCCGACACCACGTGGAAGCCCGCGGCCATCAGCGCCGAGGCCAGCGCGCGGGCGTTGGCGACCACTCGCTCGCAGTACGCGCGGAACTCCGGTCGCAGCGCCTCCTGGAACGCGACGGCCTTGGCCGCGATCACGTGCATCAGCGGGCCGCCCTGCGTGCCGGGGAACATCGCCTTGTCCACGGCCTTGGCGTGGGCCGCGGTGCTCAGGATCAGGCCACCGCGTGGGCCGCGCAGCGTCTTGTGCGTCGTCGTCGTGACCACATCGGCGAAGGGGATCGGCGACGGATACACGCCGGTCGCGGCGAGCCCCGCGAAGTGCGCCATGTCGACCATGAAGATCGCACCGACCTCGTCCGCCGCCGCGCGGAACGCGGCGTAGTCCAACGCCCGCGAGTACGCCGAGTACCCGGCGATGATCAGCTTGGGACGCTCGCGCCGCGCGACCTCGCGCATCTGGTCGTAGTCGATCAGGCCCTCGGGCGTGACCCCGTAGTGCACCGCGCGATAGTTCAGCCCCGAGAAGTTCACCGGCGAGCCGTGCGTCAGATGCCCGCCCTGCGAGAGATCCAGGCCGAGGATGGTGTCGCCGGGCTTGAGGAAGGCGAGGAACACCGCCGCATTCGCCGTCGCACCCGAATGCGGCTGCACGTTCGCATGCTCGGCGCCGAACAGGGCCTTCGCCCGCTCGATGGCCAGGCGCTCCACTTCGTCGACCACCTCGCAGCCGCCGTAGTAGCGTTTGCCCGGCAGCCCCTCCGCGTACTTGTTCGTCAGTGGCGAACCCATCGCCTCCATCACCGCCGGCGACACGAAGTTCTCACTGGCGATGAGTTCGATCCCATGATTCTGCCGCGCCGTCTCCTCACCGATCAATGCCGCGATGGCGGGGTCGGCCGCCCGCAGCGCCTCTCCCGGCGGGCAACGGTCCCACGAAGGCCACGAAGTCACTCAGCTACATCCTCAGGTTCGATCTTGTCCACGCGGCGCTGATGCCGCCCACCTTCGAAGGGAGTTGCCAACCAGGTCTTGAGGATGGCGATGCCATCCTCGTCGCTCACGAAGCGCGCCGGGATCACCAGCACATTCGCGTCGTTGTGCTCGCGCGCCAGCTTGGCGATGTCGGGGGTCCAGGCCACCGCCGCACGCACCCCGCGGTGCCGGTTGGCGGCATACGACATGCCGAGTCCCGTGCCACAGAGCAACACGCCGCGTGCGACCTCGCCGCGTTCCACGCGTTCCGCCACCGGATGCGCATAGTCCGGGTAGTCGGTGGAAGCCGGCGACGAGGTGCCGAGATCCTCCACCGCGAAGCCCAACTCGTCGAGCACGCGGACCAGGCGCTCCTTGAGCGCGAAGCCCGCGTGGTCGCTGGCGATCGGGATGCGTTCCGCCATCAGCCCTTCCGCGGGTACTGCGGCCAGGTGCGCGTGAGCCCACCGACCTGCGCGATCCGGCGCTCCGCGAGACGATCGGCGGCCAGCGCCGTGGTGATGCCCTGCTCCTTGGCGATCTGGTACACGCCGAGCGTCGTCTCGTAGATCTCGTCGGCCTTGCGCAGCGAGCGCTCGCGCGACCAGCCGGTCAGCTCGGAGTACACGTTGATGACCCCGCCCGCGTTGGCCACGTAGTCCGGCGCATACAGGATGCCGCGCGCCTCGAGCGCCGCCGCATGCCGCTCGTGCAGGAGCTGATTGTTCGCGGCCCCCGCGACGATGGCCACCTTGAGCGTCGGGATCGTGTCGTCGTTGATGATGCCGCCGAGCGCACAGGGCGCGAAGATGTCGCCCTCGGCGGAGTAGACCTCGTCCTTGCCGATCGGCGTGGCGTCGATCTCGTCCACGACGCGCTGCACGCGCTCGGGATGGATGTCGAACACCTTGACCTTGGCATCGACCGCGGCCAGCTCGCGACAGAGATAGGTGCCCACGTTGCCCAGCCCCTGCACGATCACCGTGCGGCCCGCGAGCGAGTCACTGCCCCACTTCACCTTGGCCGAGGCCTGGATGGCGCGGAAGACGCCGTGCGCCGTGACGCCCGAGGGATCGCCCGAGCGGGAGGCGAGGCCCGAGACGTACTCGGTCTCCATGTGCACGTAGTCCATGTCGCCCGTCGACGTCCCGACATCCTCGGCGGTGATGTAGCGCCCGCCCAGCGCCTCGACGAAGCGGCCGTGCGCGCGGAACAGCATCTCGCGGTGCGTGGTGCGGTTGTCGCCGATGATGACGGCCTTGCCACCGCCGAGGTTGAGGCCGGCGACCGCGTTCTTGTAGGTCATGCCGCGCGCGAGCCGCAGGGCGTCCGTCAGCGCCGCCTCGTCGGACTCATAGTTCCAGAAGCGCGTGCCACCGAGCGCCGGGCCCAGCGTGGTGTCGTGGATGGCGATGATGCCGCGGTAGCCCGAGGCTTCGTCGTGGCAGAGCACGATCTGCTCGTGGCCCATCTCGGCGATGGTATCGAAAAGACGCATGGTCGTGGGGGTGGGGATCAGAGGTCGATGCGGGTGTGGTCCTGCAACAGCGCCCGGGCGATGACCGTGCGCTGGATCTCGGAGGTCCCCTCGTAGATCTCGGTGACCTTCGCATCCCGGAAGAGGCGCTCGACCGGGTACTCGGTGACATAGCCGTATCC
The DNA here is from genome assembly GCA_964503275.1 of uncultured Gemmatimonadaceae bacterium. GTDB lineage: Bacteria > Gemmatimonadota > Gemmatimonadetes > Gemmatimonadales > Gemmatimonadaceae > DASRAP01. The sequence goes on from CAZCZO010000025.1 coordinate 19,023, forward strand.
GCCGTGGATCTGGATGGCCTGGTTCGTCACCCACATCGCGGTCTCGGACGCGAGGAGCTTGCACATCGACGCGACCGCGCCGACATCCTCGCCCCGGTCCTTCGCGGCGGCCGCCGAGTGGAGCAGCGCGCGGGTCGCGGTGATGCGCGCGCCCATGTCGGCCAGCTTGTGCTGGATGATCTGGAACTCGGCGATCGGCTTCCCGAACTGCTGCCGCTCCTGCGCATAGGCGATGCTCGCCCGCAGCGCGGCGCGCGCGATGCCCAAGGCCTGCGCCGCGATGCCGAGGCGGCCATGCTCCAACGACTGCATCGCATAGACGAAGCCCATGCCTTCCTGCCCGAGCAAGCGGTCCGCCGGCACGCGCAGCTCATCAAAGACGAGCTGCACGGTAGGCGACGCCCGCAGGCCGAGCTTGTCCTCCTTCTTGCCGATCGCGAAGCCCGGGAGATCGGGCGTCACGATGAACGCCGAGATGCCCTTGGCGCCCCGGCGCTGCTCGGGCGTGTCGGTGCGCGCCATCGCGACGATCACCCCGGCGTGCGTGCCACTGGTGACCCAGGCCTTGGTGCCGGTGAGCACCCACTCGTGGCCGTCGCGCACGGCCTGGCAGCGCAGGGACGCCGCGTCCGAGCCGACGTCGGGCTCACTGAGGGCGAAGGCCCCGAGCAGTTCGCCGCGCGCCATCGGCGCCAGGAATCGCGTGCGCTGGGTCTCGGAGCCGAAGCGCAGGAGCATCTGCGTCGGCAGCGAGTTGTGCACGCTCATCAGCACGGCCGTGGACGCATCGACCATGGCGATCTCTTCGAGCGCCAGCAGGTAGCTGAGGGCGTCGAGCCCGAGACCGTCGTACTGTTCGGGCAGCAGCATGCCGAGGAATCCCAGCTCGCCGAGCTTGCCGACCAGCGAGGGCTCGAAGTGCGCGTCGCGGTCCCACTGCGACACATGCGGCGCCAGCTCAGCGGCGGCGAAGTCGCGGGCCGTGTCGCGGATGGCGACCTGCGTTTCGGTCAGAGGGGTCAGCGACATCGCTCAGTACTGGTAGAAGCCGCGACCGCTCTTGCGGCCGAGCCAGCCCGCATCGACGTACTTGCGCAGCAACGGACAGGGGCGGTACTTGGGGTCCCCGAGCCCGTGGTGCATGACCTCGAGGATGGCCACGCAGGTGTCGAGGCCGATGAAATCGGCGAGCGCCAGCGGCCCCATCGGGTGGTTCATGCCCAGCTTCATCACCGTATCGATCGCCTCGACGCTGCCCACGCCCTCCATCACGCAGTACACCGCCTCGTTGATCATCGGCATGAGGATGCGATTGGCGATGAACCCCGGGTAGTCATTCGCCTCGACCGGCGTCTTGCCGAGCTGCTTGGCGAGGGCGACCACCGCCGCCGTGGTCTCGTCGCTGGTCGCGTGGCCGCGGATGACCTCGACCAGCTGCATCACCGGCACGGGGTTCATGAAGTGCATCCCGACCACCTGCGCGGGGCGCGTGGTCTTCGCCGCGATCTGCGTGATGGAGATGGAGCTGGTGTTCGACGCGAGGATCGCGTCGGCCGGAGCGAGGCGATCGAGGTCGCCGAAGATGCGGAACTTGAGGTCCGGGCGCTCCGTCGCGGCCTCGATGACCAGCGCGGCGTCGTGCACCGCGTCCAACGACGACGCGTCGGTCAACCGCCCGAGCGTCGCATCCTTCGCGGCCGCGTCGATCGTGCCCTTCTTGATCTGCCGGTCGAGGTTGCCGCTGATGGTCTGCCGCGCCTTCGCCAGCGCGTCGGTCGACACATCGATCAAGGTGACCGGGAATCCCGTCTGGGCGAACACGTGTGCGATGCCGTTGCCCATCTGGCCGGCGCCGATCACCGCGATGCGCTGCGTGGACATCAGACCGCCTCCACCGACAACGCGACGGCATTGCCGCCGCCCAAGCACAGCGTGGCCAGGCCCGTGCGGGCCCCGCGGTCCTGCATCGCGTGCAGCAGCGTCACCAGCACGCGCGCGCCGCTGGCCCCGATGGGGTGCCCGAGCGCGATCGCTCCCCCGTGCACATTCACGCGGTCCCAGTCCCAGCCGAGCCCGTCGCCGTCAGCGAGCGCCTGCACCGCGAAGGCTTCGTTGGCCTCGATCAGGTCGTAGTCGCCGATGCTGGTCCCGGCCTTCTGCATCAGGTTCTGCACGGCGACGATGGGCGCGAAGAACAGATCGCGCGGGTCCCCCCCACCCGAGGCATACGCCGTGATGCGGCCGAGGACCGGCAGCCCATGCGCGGTGGCGAAGGCCTGCGAGGTCACGACCACGGCGGCGCCACCATCGTTGAGGCCGGGCGCATTGCCCGCCGTCACCGAGAGCTGGTCGGCCGGGATGTCCTTGGGCGCGTCGCTGACGAAGGCCGGCCGCAGCTTGCCCAACACGTCGAGCGAGGTGTCGGCCCGCGGCGACTCATCGGTGTCGATCACCGTGTCGCCCTTCTTGCCGGGGATCACCACCGGCGCGATCTCCGTCGCGAACTTGCCCGCCTGCTGCGCCGCGACGGCCTTCTGGTGCGATGCGAGCGCGAAGGCATCCTGCCGCGCGCGCGAGATGCCCGCCTTCTGCGCGGTGTACTCGGCGTGGCCGCCCATATGGCGTCCGTAGAACGAGCACCACAGCCCGTCCTTGATGAGGCCGTCCACGAAGGTCTGATCGCCGAACTTCACGCCGGTGCGCATGCCATAGGCGTAGAACGGCGTCTGCGACATGGACTCCTGCCCGCCGGCGACGACCACCTGCTGGTCCCCCGCGCGAATGGCCTGCGCCGCGAGCATGACGGCCTGCAAGCCGGAGCCGCAGACCTTGTTCACGCCGAACGCCGGGACCGCGGCGGGCAGCCCGGCCTTCATCAAAGCCTGGCGCGCCGTGGCCTGGCCGGCGCCGCCCTGCAGCACATGGCCCATGATGACCTCGTCGACGACCGACGGGTCGATGCCGGAGCGCTGCACCGCCGCGCGGATCGCCGTGGCGCCGAGCTCGGTGGCCGGGAGTGCGGAGAGCCCGCCGAGGAAGCGGCCGATCGCGGTGCGCGCCGCACCGACGATGACCGGGGTGGTCTCAGGAGAACGTGACATGAGGACTCCGTGCGGACTCAGCGCGTCGCGCGCCGCGTCGCATTGAAGGCGATGGTGGATCCGATGGCCGGCAACAGCACTTCGACGGCATCGGTGATGATGCGACAGCGTGAGGAGCGCGGCGCCCGGCCGGCCGGGGGACAGATGAAGCGATTGACGCCGACGGCCGTCGCGAATCCGATCCCGGTGCCCAACAGCGCCATCCCGAAATCGCCGGTCTGGTCGCCGATGGACCCGATGCCGTACACCGCGCCCGCTGTGCCGAATGCCGCGCCGGCGTTGGCGAAGAGCAGCATCGTGTTCCGATGTGCATCGCCCGTGCCGTCGAACTGCAACAGGTCGCCCACGCGCTCACCGACGAAGCGACCGACATAGAAGCCGAGGAACCCGGCGTAGGCGCCGACCACGACCTCGCCACCGACACGCAGGGGCTCCAGCGGCGGCGTGCCCGGCGACGGGGTCGACTCCTGCGCCGCCGCGGGACGTCCCACCACGCACGCGAGCAGCGCGACGGCGATGAGACGCCCGCCCCTCATGCGTCGGCCGCCGCAGGCATCGGCACGAGCGCGCGCGTGGCGATCTCGTGCGTCACCCGCGCGATGAACGCATCGACGGGGACGATCTCCTGCTTCTTCCCGGTCCCGCGCACGCGGAGCGCGACGGTGCCCTGCTCGACCTCGCGGTGTCCGAGGACCAGCATGTAGGGGACCTTCTGCATCTCGCCGTCGCGGATCTTGTAGTTCAACGTGGCCGAGCGCTCGTCGACATGGGTGCGCACACCGGCCGCCGTCAGACGCTGGGCCAGGGCCGCCGCCGCCGCGTTCAATTCGCCCGCCACCGGGATGATGCGCACCTGCTCGGGGGCCAGCCACACCGGGAACGCCCCGGCATAATGCTCGATGAGGCCACCGACGAAGCGCTCCATCGACCCCACGAGGACGCGGTGCAACATCACCGGGCGATGCCGCGTGTTGTCGTCGCCGACGAACTCGAGGTCGAAGCGCTCGGGGAGGTTGAAGTCCAACTGCACCGTGGGGCCCTGCCACTTCCGCCCGATCGAGTCGATCAGCTTGAAGTCGAGCTTGGGGCCGTAGAACGCCCCGCCGCCGACGTCGGTCGTGAAGCTCTTGCCGCGCGCGGTCAGCACGTCGGCCAGCGTCGTCTCGGCCTTCGTCCACGTGGCCTCGTCGCCCAGGGCGTTCTCGGGCCGCGTCGCCAGCTCGATGGAGTACGGATAGCCGAAGGCCGAGAGCATCTCATCGACCAGGTCCAGCAGACGGCCGATCTCCTGCGGCACCTGCTCCGGCGTGCAGAACACGTGGGCGTCGTCCTGCGTGAAGCCGCGCACGCGCAGCATGCCGTGCAGCACGCCGCTGCGCTCATAGCGGTACACGGTGCCGAACTCCGCATAGCGGATCGGCAGGTCGCGATACGAGCGCTGCTTGGCCTGGTAGATGCAGATGTGCCCGGGGCAGTTCATCGGCTTCGGGCGATACGCCCAGCCCTCGACCTCCATCGCCCCGAACATGTTCTCCTTGAAGTTCTCCAGGTGCCCGGAGATCTCGAACAGCTTCTCACTGACCACGTGCGGCGTGTACACGAGGTCGTAGCCGTGGCGCAGGATGAGTTCGCGCTCGAAGGTCTCGATCTCGTTCCGGATGACCCCGCCCCGCGGATGCCAGAGGATGAGCCCCGGCCCCACGCGCTGATCCACACTGAACAGGTCCAGCGCCTGCCCCAGGTGGCGATGATCGCGGCGCTTGGCCTCCTCGAGCGTGTTGAGGTGCGCCGCGAGCTCCTCCCCGCTCCAGAACGCCGTCCCGTAGATGCGCTGCAGCATCTGGCGCTTCTCGTCGCCGCGCCAGTACGCGCCCGCGGAACTGAGCAGCTTGAAGTGCAGCAGCCAGCCCGTATGCGGCACGTGCGGCCCGCGGCACAGATCGATGAACGGCCCGTCGGTGTAGGTCGAGATCACCTCGTGCGCCCCGAGATCGTCGATCCGCTCCAGCTTGAGCGGGTCGTCCGCGAAGCGACGCTCGGCCTCGACGCGGTCCACCTCCTCGCGCACGAAGGGGTACTGCTCGGCGACGACCTTGAGCATCTCCGCTTCGAACGCGGCGAGATCGTCTGGCGTGAACGGCTGGGCGACCTCGAAGTCGTAATAGAAGCCGTCCTCGATGGACGGCCCGAAGCCGATCTTGGCGTCGGGCCGCAGGCGCCGCACCGCAGTCGCCAGGATGTGCGCGGCCGAGTGGCGCAGCACCTCGATGGCCCGCGGGTCCTTCTTGGTGAGGACCACGAAGTCGCCGCCCGCACGCAGGGGCGTCATGAGGTCCTGCACCACGCCATTCACGGCGACGGCGACGGCGTCGCGCGCCAAGCGGGGGCCGATCGACTCGACGACGGCGCGCGGGACCGTGCCCTCGGCCACCTCGCGGGTGTCGCCATTGGGCAGGACGAGCGTCAGGATGTGACTCACTGCGGACCCCCCGAGGCGAGGAGGGGTACGACCCGCGGGCCATACAGGGCCGCGAGGGTCAAGCCGGTCAGGAGGGTCACCCACAGGACCAGCCACGCACCAAGACGGCGGGGCACGGCGGGCTCGGGCGCGACGGACGAGTGAGAGTCTGAAGCCATGGGATGGGAGCGCGGAGACGACAACGGCGCGTCGTCCGCCTTGCCTGCGGAGGCGCGCCGTGACACCCTTGAAACGTACCGAAGCACCCCGTTCCTCGCCACAGACCAAGACACCGTGCCGCGTCGTCGCCTCGAATCCTCGTCCTCTTCGGTCACGCCCGCCGTGTGGCTCGCGGCCGGTGCCGTCGCCGGGTTGCTCGTCGGCGTGGCCATCGCCGACCGGGTCCCCAAGAGCCGTCGCCTGCTGCGGGGCATCGGCGCACTGCTCCCGGGCTTCAGCCGCATGGTCGGCTCGCTGGACGAGGACGCCTCGTTCACGAAGGTCGCACCGGCCGTCGCCGACTTCGCCTCCGAGGCCCTGGCGCTGGCCAATGGGACCGCCGCCTGGGACGACGACGAGCCGCTGGATACGGACGACGACGTGCTCGACGAGGACGGCGTCGAGGACGAGGACGACGATGCCGACGCGTGGGATGAGGACGAGGACGCCGACGAGTGGGAGGATGACGAGGACGGGCTTGACGACGAGCTCGCGGACGACGGTCTCGACGCCCGGGTCTTGACGGCCTTCGACGCCGACCCGTTGCTCGCCACGCTGCCGATCGAGATCGATGAGCCGGCGCCGGGCACCATCGCCCTCGATGGGGTCGTGCCCAGCGCGCGACTGATCGCCCACGCGGTGACCATCGCGCGGGGCACCCCGGGGGTCGAACGGGTCGAGCACACGCTGACGGTCCGCCGGGCCCGCCGTCCCGACTCGGGCGTCGCGTCAGGGCGCTAACTTTCAGGGATGGCCTCTCCCGACACCCTCGCTGCCCTCCCTGACCGTTTCGACCCTGCGACCGCTGAGCCTGCGCTGATCGCGCAGTGGGACGCGGCTGGCGTGAATCGCGCGGCCGCCTCGGCCTCGCGCCACGCGGGCGGCGACCGCACGCCCTTCGTCATCGTCATCCCGCCGCCCAACGTGACGGCCGTGCTGCATATGGGGCACGGCCTGAACAACACCGTACAGGACGTGCTCGTCCGCTGGCGTCGGATGAGTGGCGACGAAGCGCTCTGGGTGCCCGGGACCGACCATGCGGGCATCGCGACACAGAATGTCGTGGAGAAGCAGCTCGCCGCCGAGGGGCGCACGCGTTTCGACCTCGGGCGTGAGGCCTTCGTGGAGCGCACGGCGGCCTTCGTGGAGCAGACGGGCGGCGTGATCCTCCAGCAGCTCAAGGCGCTGGGGGCCTCCTGCGACTGGTCGCGCACGGCCTACACCTTGTCGCCCGCGCTGTCGCGCGCGGTGCGTGAGGCTTTCGTCTCGCTGTATGAGCAGGGGCTGGTGTACCGCGGGTACCGCGTCATCCACTGGTGCCCGCGCTGCCTGACCTCGCTCTCAGACGAGGAAGCGGAGTTCCACGACAGCCAGGGGACGCTCACGCACATCGCGTACGCCGTGGAGGGCGACCCGTCGCGCGCGCTGGTCGTGGCGACGACGCGTCCCGAGACGATGCTCGGCGACGTCGCCGTGGCGGTGCATCCGGACGACGAGCGGTATCGGGACTTGATCGGCCGGCACGTCGTCCTGCCGATCCTCGATCGCGCGATCCCCGTGGTGGCGGACCGCTACGCCGACCCCGCGTTCGGTACGGGTGTGGTGAAGATCACGCCGGCGCACGATGCCAACGACTTCGAGGTCGGACGCCGTGCGGGACTGCCGACGCCGATCGTCATCGACGCCCACGGCGCGATGGCCGAGGTCAAGGATGCCGAGGGGCGCGTCCCGGTGGAGTTGGTCGGCATGGACCGCTTCGCCGCCCGCAAGTGGATCGTCGAGCGCCTCGGCGCGATCGGCGCCCTCGTGAAGCAGGAGCCCCACGCGAATGCCGTGCGCCGCTGCTACCGCTGCGACACCGTGGTGGAGCCCCGCTTGTCGGATCAGTGGTTCGTGCGCATGGAGCCCATGGCACAGCAGGCGCTGGCCGCGGTGCGCACGGGTGAGATCCGCATCCTGCCCGAGCGCTGGGAGGCGGTGTACATCAACTGGCTCGAGGGCATCCGCGACTGGAACGTGTCGCGGCAGCTCTGGTGGGGCCATCGCATTCCCGTGTGGTACGACCGGGACGGGGCCCTGCACGTGCGACGCGAGGATCCGACGCCCGAGGAGGTGGAACGCTTGGGCCTGCGACAGGACGAGGATGTGTTCGACACCTGGTTCTCGTCGTGGCTGTGGCCCTTGTCCACGTTGGGCTGGCCGGATGAGGACGCCGAGGACCTCACGGCGTTCTACCCCACCGATGTGCTGGTCACCGCGCCCGAGATCCTGTTCTTCTGGGTCGCGCGGATGATCTTCAGCGGCTACCAGTTCCGCGGGAAGCCGCCGTTCCACACGGTGTACCTGCACGGCACCGTGCGCGACACGCAGCACCGCAAGATGTCGAAGTCGCTCGGCAATGGCATCGATCCGCTCGACGTGATCCAGGCCTACGGCGCCGACGCGCTGCGCTGGACGGTGGTCGCGGGGCTCGGCATGGGCACGGACGTGATCCTCGACCCGAACGACCTCGAGAAGTCCTTCGCGCCGGGTCGCAACTTCGTGACCAAGCTCTGGAACATCGGGCGCTTCCTGCTGTCGAACCTCGGCGATGGCGCGCTGCCGACGCTGGAGCAACTCGACCCGGCCACGCTGACGGCCGCGGACCGCTGGATCCTGCATCGGCTCGACATCGCGATCGCGGAGTGCGATGCGGCGCTCGGGGCACCGCGCCCGGCCGATGGACGATGGCCCGCTGCTGAACGCTTCCGTGGATTGCGCCTCGATGAGTACGCCGAGGCGGCGCGGCGCTTTGCGTGGAACGAGCTCGCGGACTGGTATGTCGAGGCGGTGAAGCCGCGTCTGCAGAGCGAGGGGACGGACGGTGAGACCGCCCGCGCCGTGCTGTTGCACGTGTTCGACCGTGCGTTGCGCCTCCTGCACCCCGTGGTGCCATTCATCACCGAGACGCTCTGGCAGCGCCTGCCCGGCCGCCCCGAGGGCGCGTTCCTGGCCCGCGCCGCGTGGCCGGTCGCCCGGGTGGACGGCGCGGAGGCCCCGGACTTCGAGCGGGTCCGCGATGCCGTGATGGGGATCCGTCAGGTCCGCGGCGAGTACAATGTGGCGCCGGGGCAGATCGTGCCGGCGTTCTTCGTAGGACCGGCCGAGATCGCGGCGCCGCTGGCCCGCGATGCGGCCGTGATCGCCCGACTCGCGCGCACCCAGCTCGACGTCCACGCGGGCGCACCGAGCGGGGCGGCCGCTCACGTCGTCCTCCGCGGCGGCGGCGAACTCGTCCTGCCGCTCGGCGGGCTGGTGGACGTCGCCCGGGAACGGCAACGCATCGCGACCGAGATGGAGCAATTGAGCAAGCAACTGACCGCCCTCGATGCACGACTGGCGAACGCGGGCTTCGTGGCCAAGGCGCCGCCGGCGGTGGTCGAGGCCGAGCGCCGCAAGGCCGACGATTGGCGGGCGCGCATCGCCCAGCTCGCCGGCAAGCTCGAGGAGCTCGCCACGCTATGAGGCGTGCGCTGGTCGCGGCGTGGCTCGCGTTGTCCTGCGCATCACCGGTGTCGCCGCTCGGCGGCCCGGAGGATGAGCTGGCCCCCGAGATCGTCTCGATCTATCCCGACTCCGGTGCCACGAAGGTGCGGCCCAAGGAGATCGTGATCCGGTTCAATGAGGTGATCAGTGAGACGCCCAACGGCGGCCGCTCGCTGAGCGAACGGGTCCTGCTCTCCCCCAACGACGGCAGCGTGCAGGTCAAATGGGGCCGCGACCGGATCACGATCCGCCCCCGCCGCGGATTCCTCGACAACACGACCTACGTCGTGACCCTGTTGCCGGGCATCGTCGACCTGTCGTCGAACGCCCGGGAGGACGCGGTGACCGTCGTGTTCTCCACGGGCGAGACGATCCCGAACACGTCGCTCAAGGGGGTGACTTTCGATTGGCTGTCGGCGAAGGTCGCACCCAAGGTCGCGATCGAGGCGCGTCCACTGGTCGACACGACCGTGGTGTACCGCGCCGAGGGCGACTCGCTCGGGCGCTATGCACTGCCCTTCCTGGCCTCGGGACAGTACCGCGTCCGCGCGCTGCTCGACGACAACACCAACGGCCGGATCGACCCCCGCGAATCCTGGGACACGGTCACCGTGGACCTCAAGGAGAACGTCACGCACGATTTCTATATGTTCCCGCGCGACACGTTCCCGCCCGCGATCGTGACCGTGATCGCGCCGGACTCGCTGACCTTGGTCGCGCGCTTCGACCGCCCGGTGGCGCCCGGCTTCGATTTCTCGGGCGCCCTGCGCCTGTTCGGGGCCGATTCGGCCGAGATCCCGATCGCGTCGGCGCTGGTCGAGTCGGCCGCGAAGGAGGCCGCGATCGCCCGGAACAAGTTCGTGCTGGACTCGCTCGAGCAGTGGCGTCTCGCTCAGATGCAGGCCGATACGACGGCCGCAGGCCGCGCCCGGCGCCAGGCCTACGCCGACAGCGCGCCGATCCGCGACTCCCTCGCACGTGCGGCGCAGCGTGACTCGCTCACGCGCGACTCGGTGGCCCGCGATTCTGCCGCCCGCGACACCACGCCGCGCATCCTCGCTGCCGTGTCGGCCCGCCCGCCGCTCGAGACCGATGTGGTGATCAAGCTCCGCGGGCCGTTGCCGCCCCAGAGCCGCTTCGAGCTGCGAGCGGCCGTTGTCGGCGCGAACGGGGTGCGTGGCGAGTCGGTGCGCGCCTACAGCACGCCGCGCGCGGCCGCGCCGCCGGCTCGGCGTGACACGACGCCACCCGTCCGGCGCGACAGCACGCCCGCGCCACCCGCCGTGCGGCCCCGATGACGGCGGCGCGCCAGAGCGGGTTCGTGCGGCGCGGTGGCGTCTTCTTCGACCGCGACGGCACGGTCATCGAGGACCGCCATTACCTGCGCGTGGCGGACGAGGTGCGGCTGGTCGAGAATGCCGCCAACGCGATCCGGCACGTGAACCACCATCATCTGCCCGTGGTCGTGATCACGAATCAGTCCGGGATCGCCCGCGGACTGCTCACCGAGGCGGAGTATGAACTGGTGCGCGCGCGCCTCGACGACCTGCTCAGCGAACGCGGGGCGTTCATCGACGCGACCTACCACTGCCCACATCACCCGGACTTCACCGGGCCCTGCACCTGCCGCAAACCGGACGTCGGGCTGTACCAGTTGGCGATGCAGGAGCTGAATCTCGATGCCAGCGCGTCGACGTACATCGGCGACCGCTGGCGGGACATCGCGGTCGCGCAGGTGCTGGGCGGCCGTGGCATCTTGGTGCCCTCGCCCGAGACCCCGGCGGACGAGATCGCGCGGGCCCACGCTGAGGCCGAGGTCGCGGCAACGCTGACCGAGGCGGTGCAGCGGACGTTGGGCACCGAGAGCCTGGGATCCGAGGAGCACTCGCAATGAGCGCTCGCATCGCGGTCCTCGCCTCGGGCGGCGGGAGCAACCTGCAGGCGCTCGCCGAGCATTTGCGGAGTCTGGGCGCGGACGCCCCCGGCGTGATCGCACTGGTGATCAGTGATCGGCGCGGGGCGGGTGCCCTCGACCGTGCGCGGGCCGAGTTCATCCCCGACCTGCACCTCGGCAAGGACGCCGCGCCTGGGGCGCTGCTCGAGGTCCTCACGGCCCATCGCATCGACCTCGTGGTGCTCGCGGGCTATCTGCGTTTGGTCCCCGCCGAGGTGACCCGCGCCTTCCGCGGACGCATCGTGAACATCCATCCCGCGTTGCTGCCCGCGTTCGGGGGGCCCGGGATGTACGGGGCGCACGTGCATCGTGCGGTCCTCGCGCACGGCTGCACCGTGTCGGGGCCCACGGTGCACTTCGTCGACGAGGTGTACGACCGCGGCGCGATCATCGCCCAGCAGCCCGTCCCGGTGCGGCGTGACGATACGCCCGAGACCTTGGCGGCGCGGGTGCTGCGCGCCGAACATCGATTGTATCCTGCCGTCATCGAGGCCCTCTGCACCGGGGCGGTGACGCTCGGCGCCGACGGCCGCGCCCACGGTTGGCCCGACCCCTCGCCGTCGGCGAGCTACTCCCTGCACTCCTGACCTTTTCGCACGCCCCGATGCCTCGCGCCCTGCTCTCTGTTTCGGACAAGACCGGCCTCATCGACTTCGCTCGTCCCCTGCACCACGCGGGCTGGGAGCTGGTCTCCACCGGCGGCACCGCCCGCGCGTTGCGGGACGCGGGGCTCGCGGTGCGCGACATCAGCGAGATCACCGCCTTCCCCGAGATGCTCGACGGGCGCGTGAAGACGCTGCATCCCATGGTGCACGGTGGGTTGTTGGCCCGCCGCGACCTGCCCGAGCACATGGAGGCGATCGCGGCGCATGGGATCGGGCCCATCGATCTCGTGGTGGTGAACCTGTATCCGTTCCGCGAGACAGCGGCCAAGGCCGGCGTGCGGCCCGATGATGTGATCGAGCAGATCGATATCGGCGGCCCGTCGATGCTCCGCTCCGCGGCCAAGAACTTCGCGGCGGTCACGGTGGTCGTGGACCCGCAGGACTACGCGCGGGTGCTCGAGGCCCTGACCGGCGCAGGCGATCTGCCAGCGCTGCGCCGCATGCTCGCCCGCAAGGTGTATGAGCACACCGCCGCGTACGATGCGGCGATCGCGGCGTGGTTCGCGGCGCAGGATGGCGACACGTTCCCCGCACGCATCACGGTGTCGCTGGAGCGCGCGCAGGGCCTGCGCTACGGCGAGAACCCCGGGCAGGGGGCGGCCTTCTACACCGAGGCCCCGGGTGCCGGGCTCGCCGGGCTGCAGCAGCTCGGCGGCAAGGAATTGTCATTCAACAACCTGTTGGATCTCGAGGGCGCGCTGCTGGCCGCCGATGTGTTCGGCGACGAACCGGCCTGCGCGATCATCAAGCACACGACGCCCTGCGGCCTGGCGACCGGGGCGACACCGCTCGAGGCCTACAAGAAGGCGTTGGCCTGTGACCCGGTCTCGGCCTTCGGTTCGGCGATCGCCTTCTCGGTCCCGGTGGATGCGGCGGCCGCGGAAGCGGTGGCGTCGTTGTTCGTGGAGTGTGTCGTCGCACCGGAGTTCTCACCCGAGGCGCTCGCGGCCCTGGGGGCGAAGAAGAATCTCCGCGTGCTCCGCGGCCGTGCGGCGTGGGCGCCCGGAGCGCTGGACTTCAAGCGGGTGCGCGGCGGGATGCTCGTCCAGCAGCGCCCGCCGGCGGTGCTCGACGACAGCGCCTGGACCGTGGTGACCGCGCGCGCACCGACGGCCGCCGAGCATCGGGACCTGCTGTTCGCGTGGCGCGCGGTGTCGAGCGTGAAGTCGAACGCGATCGTGCTGGCGCGCGACGGGGCGACCATCGGCATCGGGGCGGGCCAGATGTCGCGCGTGGACGCGGCCTTCCTCGCCGGACACAAGGCGCAGGGGGCGGGCCATGTCACGGCGGGCGCGGCGCTGGGGTCCGACGCGTTCTTCCCCTTCCGCGATGGCGTGGATCAGGCCGCCGCCGCGGGCGTGACGGCGATCGTGCAGCCCGGTGGGTCGGTGCGCGACGACGAGGTCATCGCGGCCGCGAACGCGCACGGGATCGCCATGGTCTTCACCGGACAGCGGCTGTTCCGGCACTAGGCCGACCGGGAAAATCTTGTTGCGGCGTGGGCAGGGGGCGATCTTACGAGGTTGCCCCCTCCTGACACTCCTGGACCATGGCCGCTCACGCCCCCACGCTCGACTATCGCCCGTCCTACCTCGCGGCGGCCCTCGCCGCCCTCGGGGTATTCGGGCTGTACCTGCTGACCCTCGCCCCCTCCACGGCGATGTGGGACACGTCAGAGTACATCGCCGCGGCCTACACGCTCGGGCTCCCGCACCCGCCGGGGAACCCGTTCTTCGTGCTGCTGGGTCGCGTCTTCACGATCCTGCCGATCGCGCCGAACATCGCGATGCGGGTGAACCTGCTGGCGGCCCTCTCGAGTGCGGTGACGGCCGGGCTGTGGTTCCTGATCGCCGAGCGCGTGCTCGTGGGCTGGCTGGCCCAGCGCTGGCAGCGCGTCGTGGGCGGTGCGCTCGCCGCAGTGATCGGCGCGACGGCCTTCACGGTGTGGAGCCAGTCGGTCGTCAACGAGAAGGTCTACACGGTGTCGCTGGTCGGTCTTGCGTTGGTGGCCTGGTTGGTCGTGCGCTGGTGCGACGAACCCGACGCGCCGGGCGCCGACAAGTTGCTCATCCTGGCCTGTTACCTGATGGGGCTCGGCTACGCCAACCACATGGCGGGGCTGCTGACCCTCCCGGCCATGGGCGTCGCCGTGATGATCCGCCGGCCGGCGACGCTGCTGCGGTGGAAGCTGATCCTCGCCTGCGTCGGCGCGATGGCCCTCGGCGCCACGCCCTTCGCGACCCAGCCGATCCGCGCGGCCCACTTCCCGGCCATCAATGAGGGCGAGCCCACGGGCTGCCGCGACGCGATCTCGGTGAGCTGCACCTTCAGCGCGAAGACCTACGAGTCGTTCATGTACAACTTCAACCGCGGGCAGTACGCCAAGCCCTCGGTGACCGAGCGTCAGGCGCCGATCCTGGCGCAGCTCGATATGTGGTGGCTGTACTTCAAGTGGCAGTGGCACCGTGACCCCTACGAGCAGTCCCGTGGTGCGCAGGGCGCGCTGGCGATGCTGTTCTTCGTCCTCGGGATCCTTGGCGCGTGGGTGCACGCCAAGCGGGACCGCTTGTCGTTCGCGTTCTTCGGTCCGCTGATGGCGACGCTGACGCTGGTGCTGATCTACTACCTGAACTTCAAGTACGGGGCGTCGCAGGCCCCTGAGCTCGGGGGCTCCGTGGACCGCGAGGTCCGCGACCGCGACTACTTCTACCTCTGGAGTTTCTCGGCGTGGTCCGTGTGGGCCGCGCTCGGGCTGGTATACCTGTGGGAGTCGCTGGCCTCGTTGCTCGGGACGGAGGGCTCGGCCAAGGACGCGGTGCCGCGCCGGACCAGCTGGCTGGTCGCCTCGCCGGTGCTGCTGCTGGCGTGCATCCCGCTGTTCACCAACTGGGATGCGGCCTCGAAGCGTGGCGAGACCGACACGGTCGATTTCGCCCGCGACCTGCTCAACTCGGTGGAGCCGTACGGCATCCTGGTGACGGTCGGCGACAACGACACGTTCCCGCTGTGGTATGCGCAGGAGGTCGAGGGCATCCGGCGTGACGTGATGATCGCCAACACCTCGCTGATGAACACCGACTGGTACGTGCGCCAGATGCTGCGTCGTGAGGTGGTGCCCTACGATGAGGCCAACGGGCCGGCGGCGTACCGGGGGAAGACGTGGACCAAGCCCGAAGGCAAGCTGCTGAACCTCACCTACGATGAAGCCGACGCGATCCCCCTGTACGAGGAACTGCGGCAGGACCGCGTGTTCGTCGATGGGCATATCCGCGCCCGGATCACGGCACCGCGCTACCTGCAGCGCGCCGACATGCTCGTGTATCGCCTGCTGCTGGACAATCCCGACCGCAACCTGTTCTTCTCGCAGTCGGCGGGCGGGTATCCGGCGGAGCTCGGCTTCGCCGACCGGATGGTGATGCACGGACTCACGCGCAAGTTGTCGCGCGACTCCATCGTGATGCGGGAGGGGATCGTCCCGTCGATGGATCGCTTCGGGTTCGTGGACGTCGAGGCGAGCCGCTCGCTCTGGGAGGAATTCAAGGGCCCCGCGTCGATGATCGCCAAGGACAAGTGGGTGGATCGTCCGTCGGTGGGCATTCCCTATCTCTACATCGCGCTCGGACTCAATCTGAGTTCGGCGCTGGAGACGAT
The DNA here is from genome assembly GCA_964503275.1 of uncultured Gemmatimonadaceae bacterium. Classification (GTDB taxonomy): domain Bacteria; phylum Gemmatimonadota; class Gemmatimonadetes; order Gemmatimonadales; family Gemmatimonadaceae; genus DASRAP01. The sequence goes on from CAZCZO010000025.1 coordinate 34,596, forward strand.
CGACCGCTCGACGGAGGCCATGCAGGTCTTCGAGCGGGCGCGGGGGGTGGCGAAGGCCACGCGACTCGACGAGATCTTTGAGCCGCGCGATCCGTCACCGCCCACCACTCGCCCCGGTGGCGATACGGCCCTCGGTCGATCGCTGCCGCTGCGGCCGCAAGGCCAGTAGCCGCAGCGGTCCGCGCCTCGCCACGAACGAAGGCCCCCCAGCGCACCGGCGCTGGGGGGCCTTCGTCCGACTGCGATCGGTCGTGCCGGTCAGCGCTTCTCGGTCATCTGCGCGCTGGCCCGGTAGTAATCGCCCAGCAGGTGCTCAGCGAAGTACTCCATGGTCATCTGATTGAAGTAGGGCTGGTACTCCGCGAACCCGTGTGCGCGGCCCGGCAGGATCATCATGTCGAAGCGCTTGTTCTGCTGGATGAGCGCATTGACCAGCCGGATCGTGCCGCCCGGATGCACGTTGTTGTCCATGTCGCCGTGCACGAGGAGCAGCTTGCCCTTGAGGTTGGCGGCCAGCTCGTGATTGGTGGGCACGCGGATCTGGAACTCCTGCGAGCGCCCCTGCAGCACCTGCGACTGGCCACCGCGGCCCTGCTGCTGTTGCTGCTGCTGCGCTCCGCCGGCACCGCCGCGCCCGCCACCGCCGACGTTCCCGCGACCACCCTGACCGGCCGCGGCGCCACCGCGGGCGCCCGCACCCTGCGTCTGGGCCGCCGAGTCCTGCGCGACGTAGCGCAGACCGTGATGCTGCTCGGACCAGTTCTGGTTGTAGATGTTGTTGTCGTGGTTGCCCGCCGACGACACCCCGACCTTGAAGAACTCGTTGTACGGCGGGAGCAGGAGGGCCGCGCCCGTGAGGAAGCCGCCGCCCGAGTGGCCATAGATGCCCACGCGATCGAGGTCGATGAAGCGATGCCGCGCGGCCAGCTGCTCGATGCCCGCCTTCTTGTCGGCCAAGGCGTAGTCGCGCAGGTTGAAGTAGCCGTAGCTATGGTAGGCGTTGGAGCGGGCCGGGTTGCCGCCGCGATTGCCGATCTGGATCACGACGAAGCCCAGCTGCGCGAGCTGCTGCGGAACGCCGCCGCTCGTGAAGCCGCCAGTGACCGACTCGGTCTGCGGCCCCGGATAGACGTTCGCGATGATCGGATACTTCTTGGTCGAGTCGAAGTCGAACGGCAGCCACATGTTGCCGTAGATGTCCGTGACGCCGTCCGCGGCCTTGGTGGTGAACGCTGTCGGCATCTTCCAGCCCATCTCGTACATCCGCGAGAGGTCGGCCGACTCGAGCGTGTGCAACACGCGCCCGGTGGTCGCGTCGCGCATCACCACCTGCGGGACGGTGTCGATCCGCGAGTAGTTGTCGATCAGCACCCGCTTGTTGGGCGACAGGGTCGCCGCATGGTTGTACGGTCCCGGCGTCAGCTCGGCGAAGCCCGTCCCGTCGAGGTTGATCTTGTACAGATGGTTGTTGTACGGGTTCTCGTCGGCGTGGCGCCCGACGCCGTTGAAGTACACGACGCGCTTCACGGAATCGACGTCGGTCATGCCCATCACGCGCCAGGCCCCGGAGGTCAGCGGACGCTTGAGGATACCGTCGTGCCCGTAGAGGTACAGGTGCTGCCAGCCGCTGCGCTCGGACATCCAGATGAAGTCGCCGCCGGTGGTCACGTACCGCGCGGAGGATGATTCGAGGAACGCGGCCTCCACCGACTCGGTCAACAGGACCTTGATCTCACGGGTGGCGACGTTGTACTCGATGAACTCCAGGTTGCGCTGGAGCCGGTCGCGACGGGTCACCCGCATGCGCTCGTGGGTGTCCACCGGCCAGTGCGGCGAGAAGAGCCGCTGATCCTTCCACTTGTCGAAGGGCAACTTGCGCGCGGCGGTCTCCCCGCGCACGTACATCCACATCTCCTGCTGGTTCACGTCCACCTCGCCGGGCATGGCGTAGCGGTACGAGACCAGCGTGGGGCGCGGCTCGGCCAGCACGTTGACGAGGTACAGCTCCTTGACCTTGCGGCTGTCGGAGCGCTGCACGAAGAACGCCTTGGAGTCCTTGGACCAGGTCACATTCGCGCGGACGCGGGGATCGCGGGCGTTCCCGCCCTGCTGTCCACCCTGCTGCTGCTGCTCGTCCTGTTGGTCGTCCTGCTGCTGCTGCTGCTGCGTGGTCGCCGTGTCGCGGAACCCGAAGCTGTAGTTGCGCTCGCCGTCGTTGGTGATCTGGACGGTATCGCCCTTCGCGACCTCGACGAAGTACAGGTTGTGCTCGCGGGCGAACACGAAGGCCGTGCTGTCGGGCGAGAAGTTGCGGAAGTCCTGCTGCGCGCCGCCGAGCCCGGCGAACGCGCCGCCACCGCCGCCGCCGCCCCCGCGACCACCACCACCGCCCGCCTGACGCTCTTCGTCGGCCGGGATCGAATCCCGACCGGCGCGCCAGGCGCCCCACAGCGTCAACTTCTCCGTGGGCAGGTTGTAGTTGTACCGCAGCGTGTCCAACGCGAAGCGGATGTTCTTGTGATCCTTGGTGAAGTTCAGCGTGGTGATCGGCAGCTGCTGCGCCTCGTACGCGCGCCGATGCAGCTCGGACAGCTGCGCCGCCATCTTCACGTGGTCGAACAGCGGTTGCTTCCCACGCGGGCCGGGGCCGACGAGGTACCACGCGCTGCCGTTCTTGTCGGTCCACCGGTAGAAGGCCGTGTCGGTCTGCTCGAGGAACCGCGGCTGCGCCGACGTGCTGTAGGTGAACTGGCCCATCGCCTGCGTGCTCCACTTGTTGGCGAGCGCCCAGTTCGCGCGATTCTTCGCCGGGTCCACGGCCGCCTGTGTCGGGTGCGGGACCAGCTGCGCACTCGCGGTGGCCGCGCAGACGCCAGTCAGCAGGAGCGCGTGGTGAAGGACTCGCGCCACAGGCGCACGGGACTCCCGTTTGGACATGTCGAGGGGTCTCCAACAAAGGGGGATCGCCGGCCCGCGACCGGGACCGGAGGGGACCACGTGGGCAACGCGCACCACGGGGTCCTGCTGGCGTACGCAGGATCGCGCTGGGATGTTGGCACGGGACCTCGCCGCTGGCAAGCGACGCCGGCCCTGAACGTGCCACCGGGCCGTCCCGTAGTGAGGAGGCCCCCACCGAGGGCGGGCGCCGACCGCGCCGCCTTCCTCACTCGCCGTCGCTCGAGGATCCTGCCCGATGTCGTCACGCCCCCACCGCTCGTCCCTGTGGCCCCTCGCCCTGCTGGTCGCGCTCGCGCCGCTCGCCGGGAACACCCAACCCGGGGCGCCGAGCGCGGCCGCGGCGTCGCGCGCTCCCGGGACCACGGTCCTGACGCTCGACGACTACGACCGCTGGAATCGACTCTCCGCGACGACGCTCTCGCCCACCGGCGAATGGCTCGCCTATGTGGTGACCTCGAACGCCGGCGCCGCCAGCCTGCACCTGCGCCACCTCGACCGCGACACGCTCGTGAGCATCAGCGGCGGGGGCAGCCCGCAGTTCTCGCCCAATGGACGCTGGGTGGCCTATCAGGTATCGCCGTCCGCCGGTGGCGGTCGGGGCGGGCGCGGCGGCGGCGCGGCCC
>CAZCZO010000026.1:0-37269 GCA_964503275.1 uncultured Gemmatimonadaceae bacterium
AGGGACTCCTCCTCTCACACAGAGATGGAGGCTCCACCAAACCGGGTCAAGTACACTTTCCATCTTTCAAGTACTGGTTCATTTGAATCAAGATGGCGTGGCAGTCATCTCTCGCGGAGTCATTCGTGAACTCATCCGGCGTCCGAATGAACTGGCGTGCCGACTCGATCTTGACCTTATCCGTAGCGGTCAGGAATGTGTTGCAACTACCGGGCTCGTTCGGCCTCGGCGGTTGCGTGTAATCACAGGCTGCGGGGTCGACGGAAGAAGGATCGCCGCCCCCGCCTCCGCCGCCCCCGCCGCCCGAGCTTCCGCCACCTGCATCTTCGAGAGCGGAGGTGCAGTGGGGAAGATACCAATTCATCGCATCGCACGGTTCGTTGGGGTCGTACCACCCGCTCTCGGCCCACCAGCACGCGGTGGCTAGGTAACTCACTGCATCAAACTGCGTGATGGTCACATGTGCGCCGGACGGAAACGGGATGTCGCCTGGGGCAACTGTTGAGGGCACCGTAACCGTTAGGCACTGCTCCACCGTCTGGGCGGAGAACACGGCCGCGGGTGAACGCGATCGACCCGGACCAACCGGGCTGTCTCCAATACACGCTGACATGACAGCGATCGCGCAAACCCCGAACCAGATTCCCAGTAGGCCTGACTGTCCCTTATCTCGACACTGAATTGGGCGGTCACCGTTTGGATCGTGCATTTCCGTGCCTCTTCTCGCGCTAGCCGCGGTTCATTTGATTGGCGCTGCGGCCGAGTCGCCGAGCTTACTCTGCTGAACCTCGAACAGAAACGCGCCGACCTACCACCCGCAGCGTGCCACTTTGTACCGCAGCGTGCCATCTTCGGGGTGTGTTCGCGCCCACGCGTCGATTTTCAGTGCATGCGGCCGCTTTCCGCGGCGCCCGCGGCCATCCGCAGTTCACATCATAGGCCACTCCCTTTGCGAACCCCCCTCGCCCTCCTCGCCACTCTCCCCAGCCTCGCGGCCGCCCAGCCCACCGCCCCACGCCACGACTTCACCGGCCCCTCCCCTTGGCCCGAGATCCGGCGCGAGCGCATCGCGAAGCTGCTCCCCGAGGCCATGCGGCGCGCCGACGTCGATGCCTGGGTCATCCTCGTGCGCGAGAACGCCAACGATCCGCTCGCCCTCCACGTCGGCGGCGAGAACGCGGGCGCGCTCTCCAGCATCATCTTCTTTCGCGAGGGCGATCGCGTCCGCTCGCTGATCCTCGCCGGCTTCGGCGAGGTCATCGCCCTCCGCGAGAACGCCTGGCATGACTCGGTGGTCGCCTACACCGCTGAGGAGGGTGGACCACTGGGGGGCACGGCCACGCGGCTCAGAGCGGCGGACCCACGCCGCATCGCGATCAACAGCGGCAACCTCGCCATGGCCGACGGGCTTTCGGCGTCGCAGCGCAGCGCGCTCGAACGGGCGCTGGGCCCGGACCTGAGTGCGCGCCTCGTCAGCAGCGGCGAACTCGTCAGCAACTGGCTCGACAAGAAGCTCCCCGCCGAGGTCGACATCATGCGGCGCGCGGCGGAACTCACGGCGCAACTCGAACTGGAGGCCTATGCGCAGGTAGTGCCCGGCGTGACCAAGGACAGCGACCTCGCCGTGTTCCTCAAGCGCCGCATGCGCGAGCTCGGGGTCACCGACGGCTGGTCCCCCGCCCAGAACCCCAGCGTCAACTCAGGGCCCGACCGCGGGCACTCCCACGCGAGCGACCGCGTCATCCAGCGCGGCGACGTCATCCAGATCGACTTCGGCATCAAGGTCCACGGCGTCTGGGGCACCGACATCCAGCGCTTCGCCTATGTGCTGCGACCGGGCGAGACCGCCCCACCCGACAGCATCCAGCGCCGCTGGCTCGCCGCGCGCGCCGGCCGCGAAGCCGCCTTCGCCGCCATGCGACCCGGGGCCACCGGTGCACAGGTGGACTCGGCCCAGCGGGTGGTCATGAACCGCGAGGGCTCTGCCACCGTGCCGTGGAGCACCGGCCACAGCGTTGGCTACTGGGCGCACGACGTCGGCCCCTCCCTCAACCGCTTCACCCGCCGCGAGCTGGAGGTGGGGCAGACCTTCGCCTTCGACGGCTTCTTCGCCTGGACCCTCCCCGGCGGGACCGGACGATGGGGTGAGGGCAGCAAGACCATCTCGGTCGAGGAGATGGTCGTGATCACCCCCACAGGGGCCGAGTACCTGGTGCCGCCACAGCAGTCGTTGGTGCTGATCCGCTGACCTGCTAGACTCCATTCACCCCCCAACTCGGCACCGGTCCCCATGCGTCGTCGTCTCGCCTTCCTTGCGGTCGCGTCCACCCTGTGCGGAATCGGCAACATCGCCCACGCGCAGTCCGCGGCACCGGTGGTGCGCAGCGCCAGCGTCGATATCGGCGCCGCACTCGACGAACAGCTTCGCGTCGTGCTCGAGCCCGCCGTGGTCGGCCGCGTCACCCTCGGCCTCTCGTTCGGCTACTCCACGCGCCCGGAGTCGGAGTACGGGGTCAGCTACCCCATGCCGGCGATCGGCAGCCCGGGCGTGCCGGACATCGCGCCCTGCTCCGATCAAGGCTGCTCGACCATCTATCCGCCCTACTACGGCGGCGAGCGGGTGCGCTACCGCGCGTCCACCATGGCCCTGCACGCCCGCTGGTATCCCGCCCTGCTCTCGCGCGAGGGCGATGGGCACAAGGTCAGCGCCTACCTCGGCGAGTTCCTGAGCTACAGCCGCCGCCGCATCACGACGACCTCGCAGTACTACCCCTACTACCCGGTGGATGGCCCGCGTCCCGCGGGCAGCGAGGCCGCGGTCGTCGACACGGCGTACTACCCGCGCCCCATGCCGTACCCCGTCCCCACCCGCTATACCCAACACCTTCGCGGCTGGGAGCCCGGGGTCGAGCTCGGCGTGCGGGCCATCGTCGGCAGCCGTCTGCTCATCGACCTCGGCGCATCCACGCGCCTCGTCACCATCGACGATCCGCGCTCCCCGCGCCGCCCCGGCGACACCGACCCGCGATTGGTCGCGGCCATCGGCATCGCGTGGTGATCAGTGCCCGCGGCGCGCGCTGAGCTCGCGCGGCGTCCAGCCCTGCGCCCGACGGTACGCCTCCTCGTTCCGGCGGGCTGACACGAACAGGTCGACCATCGGGGCGGGGTAGTCCTCGCCGATGCGGACGCCATAGCGCGCCTGCTGTTCCGCCGTCAGCAGTTCGGGGCGATGTACCAGCTCCCCGGGCAGGCGGCGCAGCTCGGGGAGCCAGTGCCGCACGAAGTCGCCGGCCTGGTCGTACATCGACGCCTGCTTGTGCAGGTTGAAGAAGCGGAAGCCACGCGCGTCGTGCCCCACGCCGGCGTTGTACATCCAGTTTCCCCAGTTGCTGCCCACATCGTAGTCCAGCAGCAGGCCCTCGAACCATTCGGCGCCGCGGCGCCAATCGATGCCCAGGTTCTTGGTGAGGAACGAGGCGACGTTCTGCCGCGCGCGGTTGCTCGTGAAGCCGGTCGCCTGCAGCTCGCGCATCGCGGCATCGACCAGCGGGAAGCCGGTCGTCCCGTCGCACCAGCGAGCGAAGTCCGCGCGGGCGGCGGCGTCGTCGAGGTCGCGCCACGGGTAGCGCAGTCGCTGTACGCCACCCGCATGGAACAGCGCGTCCCCACAGCTCGCCGCGACGAAGCGAAAGTAGTCGCGCCACAGCAGCTCGACGATCAGCCACTCGGTGCTCTCGTTCGCGACGCGCTCGTCCTCGTACGCGCGCACAGCCTCCCACACCCGGCGCGGCGACAGCGATCCCTGCGCGAGCCACGGCGAGAGCTTCGACGAATCGTCCACCGCGAGCATGCCGTTGCGCGTCTCCTTGTACACGCGCAGCCGGTCGCGCTCGAACACATAGTCGTCCAACCGCGACTCGGCCTCGATGCTGCCGCCGCGCGGGGAGAGCAGCGCACGCGCGTCGTCGGTCGGCTCGGCGAAGCCCAGCGATGCCAGTGATGGCAGCGCCGGGACGCTGACTCCAGCAGGGAACGGCAGCCGGGCGGGCGCATCGACCGGAGGGCGCACCGCGCTGCGCCGCTCGACCTCGCGCCGGAATGCCGAGAAGGTCTCGGGCAGCGCACGGAGCCCGAAGGGCAGGTCATCGCTGTGGTACAGGGTGTGCCCCCACGCGCCGCGCAGACGCGCCCCCAGCGGCGCGATCGCTGCCGCCACTGCCGCCTCGACGCGCGTCTCCTCGGACGCGACCTCCACGTGCACGTGCACGTCGAGCGCCCCCGTCTCGCGCACCAGCCGCGGGATCACCGCTTCGGGGCGACCCGGGAGCACGAGCAGATCGCCCCCGCGCTCGCGCAGGTCGTCGCGCAGGTCGGCGAGCCCTTCGAGCAGGAAGCGCGCGCGCCGAGCGCTGTAGCGTGGGATGCCGGAGGGGGCGACATCGAATTGCCGCGGGTCGAAGCAAAAGAGCGGCAGCACCGGACCGCCCGCGGCGACCGCGCGCCGGAACGGCTCGTGATCGTCGAGGCGGAGGTCGTTCCTGAGCCAAACGATGGTCGGAGGCATGCGGCGGAACGGGCGGCGCGTTGTGGGGGTTCCCCAGGGTCGCTGCGGGCAGCGGGCATATCCGACCGTTCAGGTCGCCTTTCCCTTGCACTGGGGGCTGAGGGGTGATAACCTTCAAGTATGGAGCCTCTGAGAACGATTCTCATGTGAGCTCTCACCCGTCAGACCCTCCTGCTGTGCACTCAGCGCCTCGCGAACTGCCGGTCTGTACCTGCCCCCTCGTCGACACCGAGGCCGGGAGCGCATCGACCGTCGTCGCCATCGCTTGCGGGGACAGCGATGCCTGCCGACTCCGCGCGCTCGGCGTCTACGAAGGCGCCACGGTCTCGGTGATCAACAAGCGCCACTGCCTGTTGGTCGATGTGCGTGGCACGCGACTCGCGTTGGACACGGCGCTGGCGACGGGCATCACCGTGCAGCCCCAGGCGCGCCCCAGCGCGTGACGTGAGCGGGCTCCCGCAGCCGGTCGCCACCGACGCGACCGCGCCACTCCGCGTTGCCATCATCGGCAACCCCAACACCGGCAAGACGACGCTGTTCAACGCCCTCACCGGGCTACGGCAGCGCGTCGGCAACTTCGCCGGCGTCACCGTCGAGCGCGTCGAAGGCAGCTTCAGCATGCCCGACGGGCGTCGCGTCACGGTGCTCGATCTGCCCGGCTCCTACTCGCTCTCGGCGGCCTCGCCTGACGAACGCATCGCCCTTGAGACGCTGCTCGGGCGCGACGATGCGCATTGGCGGCCCGACGTCGTGCTGGTCGTGGTCGACGCCGTGCATCTGGACCGCAATCTCTTCCTCGCCTCGCAGATCTGTGAGCTGGGGCTGCCGGTGGTCATCGCGCTCAACCAGTTCGATGCCGCCGAGTCGGAGGGGATCAGCATCGATGTCCCCACGCTGATCTACGAGACGGGCGTGCCGATCGTCCCCACGGTCGCCAAGCGCGGCGAGGGGATCGAACCGCTCAAGCAGGCGCTGCTGATCGCGTCGACGCTGCCTGCCCCGACCCGCAAGTTCCTGCTCCCGCCCGACGTCGAGGCGGTGCTCGCGCCGCTGCAGGGCGAGCTCGAGCGCGGCGGCATCAACTATGCGGCGGCGCAGATGGAGGCACTCCGCCTGCTGTCGGTGCGCCATGACGAGCCGCACCTCGCGCATATCGCCGGGCTGCCGGCGAAGCTCGCCCAGGTGCGCAGCGCCTTGGATGCGCTGGGCGTGGCGGCCGAGCGGCTCGAGGCCGAGCTGCGCTACACCTGGATCGGCGGTGTGCTGGCGCGCTCGATGTCGCGGCGCGGTCCCTCGGGCGGCTCACGCACCGATCGTGTCGACGCGGTGGTGTTGCATCGCGTCGGCGGACCGCTGCTGTTCCTCGCGGTGATGGCCGTGGTGTTCCAGGCCGTGTTCTCGTGGGCGGCGCCGTTGCAGGACGGCATCGAGTCGCTGGTGCTGGCGCTCGGCGCGGCCGTGGGTGGTCTGCTGCCCGAGGGCGACGTGCAGTCGCTGGTCGTGGACGGCGTGTTCGCGGGCGTCGGCTCGGTGGTGGTCTTCCTGCCGCAGATCGGGATCCTGTTCGCGTTCCTCTCCATCCTCGAACAGAGCGGCTACATGGCCCGCGCGGCCTTCCTCATGGACCGCATCATGCGGCGCGTGGGGCTGCACGGGAAGTCGTTCATCCCCATGCTCAGTGGCTATGCCTGCGCGGTGCCTGGCATCATGGCCACGCGCACCATCGACGACCCAAAGGACCGCCTGGCGACCATCATGGTCGTCCCGCTCATGAGTTGCTCGGCGCGGTTGCCTGTGTACACGCTGCTGATCGGGACCTTCATTCCCGCGCTGCCGCTCGTGCCCGGCCTCGACCTGCGCGGGGCGACCATGCTGGCGATGTACGTGCTGGGCACCGTCACGGCGTTGGGCATCGCGGCGCTGTTCCGCCGTACGCTGCTCAAGGGGCCGGTACGTCCCATGATCCTCGAGTTGCCGCCCTACCGCCGTCCGGGCCTGCGGTCGACGCTGGTCTCGGTGTGGCAGCGCTGCGCGATCTTCCTGCGCCGCGCGGGCACGGTGATCCTCGCGATCAGCATCGTGCTGTGGGCGTTGGCCACCTACCCGCGGGCGGACGTGGATGCCACGCTGCCCGAGGTCGCGCAGCAGGAGCAGCAGCTGGCGCAGTCGGTGCTGGGGCGCTTCGGCCATGCGATCGAGCCACTGGTCGCGCCGCTCGGCTACGACTGGAAGATCGGCGTGTCGATCGTCGCGAGCTTCGCCGCGCGCGAGGTGTTCGTCTCGACGATGGGGACCATCTACGGCGTCGGCGGTGAGGACGACGCGGCATTGAGTGAGCGCTTGCTCGCGCAGACGCGGCCCGACGGCTCGGCCGTGTACACGCCGCTGATCGCCGTGGGGCTGATGGTCTTCTACGTGTACGCACTGATGTGCATCAGCACCGTGGCGGTGACCATCCGCGAGGCCGGCGGTGGCCGACTCGGCTGGAAGTGGGCCGGGGTGCAGTTCGGCTATATGCTCGCGCTGGCGTATGTGGGTGCCGGGCTCACGCTGGTGATCGGCCGCGCGCTGGGGTTCCGCTGATGTGGATGGACCGGCTGCTGGTCGTCGCGATCGTCGCGGGCGCGGTGGGGTTCCTGGTCCGCAATGTGTTGCGTGCGCGTCGGCGCTCGCGCGAGCGCGCGGCGGGGTGTGATCACTGCGGGGGGTAGGGGGGTGAGGCGCGTGGCGCCGCGCCGTTGCGCCCTGGGTGCCGACCGCTCGCGCGGATCCGAGTCGGCACGATAGGTTTGTCGGTGATCCGCCGTCGCGTGCGCTCGTCTGGCGCGACCACCGGGCTGCCTCGCTCCACCGCCGCCGCTATCCGTGACTCGTCTCTCCTGCACCGCGCTCGCCTACGTCGTGTTGACCGTTGCCGCAGCGCCCGCGCTCGCGCAGCGCCCCGCCAGCGCCCAGCGCGCCACCGACCCCGGCCGCTCCACGCTCGACGGCGTGTACACGCTGTCGCAGGCGACCCAAGGGCGTGATATCTTCGCCGGCATGTGCAAGGAGTGCCATGCCAACAACGTGTACAACGGTCAGCCCTTGCGCGAGCGCTGGGCCGGCCGGACGTTGGGGGAGCTCTACGGGTACCTGCGGCGCGATATGCCCAAGTCCAACCCCGGCGCGCTGACGCCGGACGAGTACACGGCCGTCATCGCGTATCTGCTCCGGCTGAACCAGATGCCCACCGGCAGCAAGGTGCTCCCCACCGATTCGACGACCATGGCGGGCATCAAGTTCGCCTCGCCCGCGCCTCCCTCCTCACCGGAGTCCCGCCAGTGAACCCCATCCGCCTCCCGCTGCGTGCGTGGACGACCGCCTGCGTCGGCCTCGCCCTCCTGCCTGTCCTCGCGGCCGCGCAGCCACTGCGCCCCGCGAGCGCACCCGGCGGGGCCACGCCGGCCATGACGCCCAACGTGCGCGGCAACGTGCCCGGCGAATGGCGCGTGTGGGGCGCGGATCTCTTCAGCACGCGCTACTCGCCGCTGGACCAGATCAACGCGGCGAACTTCAACGCGCTCGAGATGGCCTGGCAGTGGAACGCCGGGACCTTCGGGCCCGACGAGTACTACCGCACCACGCCGCTCTACGCCAACGGACGCCTGTTCACCGTCGCGACCACGCGGCGCTCGACGATGGCGATTGACCCCGAGACCGGCGAGACCCTGTGGATGTACCGGCTCGACGAGGGCATCCGCTGGCAGAAGGCGCCGCGGCAGTTCGCGGGACGCGGGCTCGCTTATTGGACCGACGGCCGCGAAGAGCGCGTGATCGTCGTGACGCCCGGCTACCACATGGTGTCGCTCGATGCCAAGACGGGAATCCCCGACCCCAAGTTCGGCAAGAACGGCGTCGTCGATCTGCAAGAAGGGCTCGGTTTCCCCATGGTGCCGCTGGCCGTGGATGACTCGGGCTCGCTGATCATCTCCGACGCGGCGCCCGCCCGGCGCGCACGTCCCGGTGAGACGTGGGACCCGGTGAAGAAGATCGGCGCCGACGGCACCGTCGGCATCGACCCGGTGCACGGGCAGATCGCCGCCTCGTCGCCACCCATCCTCGTCAACGACATGATCGTGGTGGGCAACTCGTCCATCCACGGCTACTACCCTATTCGCGTGCGCAACCTGCCGGGCTACATCCGCGGCTTCGATGTGCGCACCGGCCAGCAGAAGTGGCTGTTCAACCTAGTGCCTCAGCCCGGTGAGTTCGGTGCGGAGACCTGGGAGAAGGGCTCCAAGATTGGCGACGAAGGCGTGGGCAAGAACGACGCCTGGGCCACGTATTCGGCCGACGCCGAGTTGAACATGGTGTACATCCCGGTCGGCATGCCGCTGATGGATGAGTACGGCGGGCACCGGCCGGGCGACAATCTCTATGGCAACTCCATCGTCGCACTCGACGCCACCACTGGCACGCGCAAGTGGCATTTCCAGATGGTGCATCACGACATCTGGGACTACGACACGCCGATGGCGCCGAACCTCTTCGATGCGACCATCAATGGGCGGCCGCGCAAGGTGATCGCGCAGACCACCAAGCAGGGTTGGACGTATACCTTCGACCGCGTCACGGGCGAGCCCATCTGGCCCATCGTCGAGACGCCGGTGCTGCAGAGCGATGTGCCCGGCGAGCAGACCGCCAAGACGCAACCTATTCCCTCGAAGCCGGCGCCGTATTCGCAGCAGGGCCTGCTCGACAGCGACATCATCGACTACACGCCGGCCATCCGCGACTCGGCGCTCAAGCTCGCGCGCCAGTGCCGTATGGGGCCGTATTACATCCCCGCGGTGTTGTCCGATGGGTCCGGCCCGACCGGGCTGCGCTGCTCATGGTATGCGCCCGGCGCGTCGGGCGGCGTGAACATCGACGGCGGCGCCGCGGTGGATCCCGAGACGGGCATGATGTACGTTGCCGCCCTCAGCGGACTCTCGACCATCTCGCTGCAGAAGGATCCCTGCTCGGAGTTCAACTATTCGTCGCCCCGCGACAACTGCGGGTTGCTCGGCGCGCTGCCGCCGCCCGAGGGATACACGCCGCCCGCCGAGCGGGGCGGCGGCTTCGGAGGTCGGGCGAACCGCTCCATGTTGCACGGCGTGTCCATCCTCAAGCCCAAGGAGCTGGGGGGCATCACGGCGTACGACATGACCACCGGCGACAAGCGCTGGTGGATCCCCAACGGCGGCACCATCCCGGTCACGAGCAACGACCCGCTCTTCGCCGGCGTGCAACTGCCGCCGCGGCCCGCTGGCGGGCAGGCGCAGGTGATCGTGACCAAGACCTTGGTCATCTACGGCACGGGCCGCAGTGGCGGTGTGCCCGGTGCGCCGCCGCAGCTCTTCGCGGTGGACAAGGCCACGGGGCGTCAGGTCGGCGCGGTCGAGATCCCGGGGCGCACCTCCGCGATGCCCATGACCTTCTTGCACAAGGGCAAGCAGTACATCGTGTTCGCGACGGGCGCGGGGTCGGCCACGTCGCTGGTGGCGCTGCGGCTGCCAGATTGACAGAAAGATGGTTAGCTGGTTATATTGCTAACATGAAGGCGACCATCGAGTTCGACGACGCGCTGTACCGCCGCCTCAAGGTCGAGGCGGCGCGGCGCGGTCGCACGGTCAAGCAGCTAGTGGCCGAGGGGGTCCGCGCCGTCTTGGATAAGCCAGAGCAGCAGCGCGCGGAGCCAGCGGTCGCGAGTGAGTGGCGACCGTCGTGGTTCGGCTCGTTGGCGAGCCAAGCGCGCGAGGTCTCCGATCATTCGATGGACGCGATCCGCCGAAGCATAGCGGAAGGCCGTCGCGCTGAGCAGAACGCAGGCGACGAGTGAGTCTCGCCCTCGACACATCGGTGGTGGTGCGATTGCTGGTGGCCACCCCCTCGGACCAGGCTGAGGCAGCCAGACGGTTCGTGGGGGCGCAGCCCGGCGTTGTGGCCGTCTCGGATCTCGTGGTGGCAGAGTCGTACTACGCACTGCGACATCACTACGGCATCGCGCACACGCAAGCCGTCACGACCCTCCTCGCTTTCATCACCGACCCACGCATCACGGTGCTGGGCCACGCACGCGAGGTGCTGGGCGCGATGGTGTTCGACGGCGCCGTCGCCTCACGCCCTGGACTGATGGACCGCCTGCTCTATGCCGGATACACGGCGTCAGGCTACGAGGTCGCGACGTTCGATCGCGACCTCGCGAAGCTGACCGCGACGCGGCGGATCGCGTAGCGGATCGGCGCCTTGCGCTGCGCTCGGCTGCCGGCGCCCCCTCAGCGCTTCACATAGCGCTTCAGCGCCCGCGGCCCCACCTCGGCGCCGTAGATCACGCCGTTCTTGTCCACCGCCACGCCCTCCGCGGCGCTGGTGTTGCGCGTGTCCTCGACCGGGTCGGGGATGAACGCGGTGACCTCGCCCGTACGCGCACTGCCGATGCGGATGCCACGCTTCCACTCCGGCCGCTGCGGTGCGATCGAACCCGACTCGGAGTCCGCCACGTAGAGCACGTCGTTCGCGTCGATGAACAGCCCGCTCGCGCGCGAGAACTGATACCAGGTGTCGAGCAGGTTCAGCTCCTGATCGTAGATCAGGACGCGGTCGTTGGTGCGGTCGGCCACGAACAGACGGCCGCGTGAGTCCATCGCCAAGGCGTGCGGCTGATCGAACTGACCGGCGCCGGTACCGACGGTGGAGCCAAGGGTCTTCAGCAGCTTGCCCGTGCGGTCGAACTTCAGCAGGCGCGCGTTCGAGCTGGGCTGCGAGCTGTGGCCCTCGACGACATAGATGTCACCGTTCGGTGCCGTGTGCACGGCGTTCGGCTGCCAGAAGTAGCCCGGCTCGCGCGCGCCGCCATCGGTGCCGAGGCGCAGGAGCACATCACCGGTCGGCGAGAACTTGATGACCTGATGCCCGTACACGCGCGCGGGCGGCGGCGGTGCGGGCGTGCCCGGTGGCGCACCGCGCGGCGTCGCGGGCCGGTTGTCGCGGCCATCGACCACCCACACGTTGCCGTCGCGATCCACGTGGATCCCGTGCGGCCAGTTGATCATGCCTTTGCCGAAGGAGCGCACGAGCGTGCCGTTCGCGTCGAAGAGCAGGATCGGATCGAGGTCCGAGCCCACGCAGGAGTTCTGCGCGCAGCGCTCGGCGACCCACACACTGATGCCGTCCTTGTCGATGGCCACGGCACTCGTGGAGCCCCACGTGCGGCCCTCAGGCAGCTTGGCCCAGCCCTCGATGGTGCGATAGGGGTTGGGCCGGTCGTTGACCGGCGCGGTCTGCGCGGCGAGCGGTGCCGCCGCGAGGGAAAAGAGCGCGAGCCGCGCGACGAACGAGGACGGAGTCATGGCAGCCGGGGTGAGTGGTCCCACCCAAGCTACGGCGATGGGGGCGGGGCGCAAGGTTCTTGGTGCTTGGGGGAGCGCGGTGATCGCCGCACGCCGCGCGGACGGCCGTCGTGCTGCAGGCCGACGCGCTACGGGCCGCCGCCGACGCGACGCAGGTACTCGGCGCTCATGGTAGAGTCGCTGGCAATGCGCAACATCAAGGCCTCGAACGACTCGATCGTGAAGGCATGCGCAGCCAGAATGGAATCGGCCGACTCGGGGCGAAGCTGCAGACCGGTGGCGACGACCACGGCGCGATCGACATCGGACGCGGGCCTGCCCGGAGTCGCATCAGCGTTGCTCGCCGCACTCGCCGCGGGCGCCGATGCGGGATCCGCGGACGCGTCCGCCGCAGGCGCCGCCTCTCGCCCGCACGATGCGAGTGCGAGCAACGCCGCGATCGCGGCGACGCGCAACTCAACCGCCGCGGCCACCGCGTCCGGTCGGTGGGCCGCCGCCTTGGCCGCCACGGGCGCCCGCGCCAACGCCCGCCGGTGGGCCGCCGCGCTGACCGCCTTGAGCGCCACTGATACCGGCGGGCGGCCCGCCGACGCCGACTCGGTGACCGCCGCCGCGCCTCGCGCGCTCCGCGTGGATCGCGGTCGCCAGCGACTGCCCTCGTAGCCCCTGCGCTCGGAGCTGCCCCACGAAGGCCCCGAATGTCTCCGGGCGGCCACCATCGACCAGCGCCTCGCGCTCCAGCTCGAGCACGTCAGCGATGTCCGAGACCGGGAACAGATCACGTTGCAACTGCTGCACGACCTGCGTCAGGGCGCGGTCAGTGACACCGGCGCTGCGCAGCGCGGTCGTGGAACCCGGCAAGGCCGCCGCTCTTGCCGCGCGCTGTTTGACATCGACGGTCGACTGCGCCGCCAGCGGGACGGCGGCGACCACGAGGACCAGCACGGTTCGCCTCATACCCTGCAAGTAACCCGCGCCGGGGTCTGCGCGCAACACACCGCCCGCCGGTCCCTCAGTGCGCGGGTACCGAGGCGCTGTCCAGGATCGCCCGCACCTTGGCCGCCAACGCGTTGAGCGTGAACGGCTTGGGAATGAACGCGGAGTCGTCGCCGAGCACGCCGTGCCGCGCGATCAGGTCGGCCGAGTAGCCCGACATGAACAGCGTGCGGAGCTCAGGCCGGATGGCCGCGATGTCGCGCGCGAGCTCCGGGCCGTTCATGCTCGGCATCATGACGTCGCTCAACAGCAGGTCGATCGTGTCCCCGTACTCGCGCGCGATCCGCAAGGCCTCCTCAGGGCCCGCTGCGTCGAGGACGGTGTATCCCTGCAGCCGCAAGGCGCGCGCCGTCAAGCGCAGCACTTCGGGCTCGTCCTCGACCAGGAGGATGGTCTCGTCGCCTGCAGGCGCGAAGCCCGGCGGCGACGGGCGCTGCTGCGCGCCCACGCGGCCGGTGCGCAACGGGAGCCAGGCCTCGAACACGCTGCCTTGCCCGACCGCCGTCCGCACCGCGATGCTGCCCCCGTTTTGCCGCACGATGCCGTACACCGTCGAGAGGCCGAGCCCCGAGCCATCGGTGCTGCTCTTCGTCGTGAAGAACGGCTCGAAGATGTGCTCCCGGATGTCGTCGGGGATCCCGTGTCCGTCGTCCTCGACGGAGATGACGACATACGGCCCTGGCGTCGCGTCCGGGATCTGGGCGCAGTCGGTCGCCGTGAGCGTTCGGTTCGAGGTCCGCACGACGATCTGCCCCGACTCCGAGATCGCGTCGCGGGCGTTCACGACGAGGTTGGTGACCACCTGGTCGAGCTGGGTGGGATCCATCTCCAGCTGCCCGACCTGCGATTCGGGCTCGAACCGCAGTGTGATATGCTCGCCGAGCAGACGCCGCAGCATCGACATCAGCGCCCCGACCGCATCGTTGGTATCGATGATGCGCGGGAAGATCTGCTGGCGCCGTGCGTAGGTGAGCAACTGCCGCGTGAGGTCCGCGGAGCGTTGTGCGGCCTGCAGGATGCCGACGAGATCCTCGCGGGCGGCGTGCGTCGGCCCCAGCTCCCGCAGGGCGAACTCGGCGTGGCCGAGGATCGCCGCCAGTGTGTTGTTGAAATCGTGGGCCACACCGCCGGCGAGTCGTCCGACCGCCTCGAGCTTCTGCGACCGACGGATCTGGGCCTCCAACTCGCGGCGCTGCGTGACATCACTGGCGAGCAGCACCTGCTGTGCTCGGGCCTGTTCGCCGACGGTGAGTGGGGCGACGGTGACCTGCAGCCAGCGGAGGGAGCCGTCGGCGTGCACGAAGCGGAACTCGTCCGTGAACGACGGGAGCGTCGCCGTGGCCATCAGCCGCAGCTGCTCCAGATGCGCGCGACGGTCCTCGGGATGCGTGACGGCCATGCGCTCCCGGGATTCGAGCTCCGCGACCTCGTAACCGAGCATCTCCGCGAAGCGGCGGTTCACTTCGAGGAAGCGTCCGCTGATGGCATCGATCACGGCGACGCCGAGCGGCGCTTCGGTGAACAGCGTGCGGAAGCGCGCTTCGCTGCGGCGCAGTTCCCGCTCGGCGCGCTTGCGCTCGGAGATGTCGCGCATGCCGGCGAAGGTCGCGGGCTGGCCGTCGAACTCGATGCGCGTGGCCTGGATCTCGACGTCGAATGGGGTCCCGCCGACCGTGAGGAAGCGCATCTCGATGATCGGCGCGGGGACGCCCAGCGCCAAGACCAACTGACGGCGCTCCAGCGCGATGCGGTGGTACGCCGGGTCCACGAAGTCCAGCACCTCGCGCCCCAGCAACTCACCCTCGGAGGCCGCCCCGAACATGCGCAACGCGGCCGGATTGGCGAAGATCAGTACGCCCTCGCGCACCATGAAGCAGGCGTCGGGGGACACCTCGATCATCGTGCGGTAAATGTCGGCGATGGGCGGGCTCGACAGCGACCGGCGCTCGGGGTCGATCATCTGTCGAAAGGTAATGGGCAGGGTGCCGCCGCCGATGTCACGGTCCGCTGACGGCGCCCGGTACTCCGCTGGCGCCACTGTGGTCGATGGGCGAGAATTCCCCATGCCTGCGCCCGTGCTGCCGCCCGTGAGCCCGGAACGTCCGGACGCAGCCTGGGGGCGGTCCCTCTGGGCGCGCCTGCGCCACGCGATGCTCGCCGCGGCCGATTGGACGGTCGACCCCGGGCCGGGGCTGCGCGACGCCCTCTGGTGGCGCCGCCGACTGCTGGGGGTCTTCCTCGTGGGCTCGGCGGTCTTCGGCCTGGGCACGGCGGTCATGAGCTCGGTGATCGCGTGGCGGGCCGGCGCGTATGCCGTGATCGTCGTCGATACGCTCGGCTACCTCGTGGTCCTCGCGCTCGTGATCGGGCGTCGCATCCCCATCGCGGTCCGTGGCGCGGCGATGGTCCTGCTGGTCTGGGCCTTGGGCGCCTTCTTCACGCTGGGCTGGGGCGACGAGGCGGCCGGACCCCTCTGGCTCCTGGCCGCACCGATCATCGCGTCGGTGCTGTTCGGGATGCGCGCCGCGCTGCTGACCTTGGGCCTGGTCGCGGTGACCCTCGTCGCCGTCATGGTGGCGGTGCCGCTCGAGCTCCTCCCCTGGGCGTCCGCTGGCGTGCCGCCGCAGCCGCTGCCCAGCGGGTTGGGGCAGTGGATCGTGATCGGCGCCTCGCTGTTCTTCCTCGCCGGTCTGTTATCGGTGGGCGTCGCGGTGCTCTCCGAGGGACTCGACCGCGAGGTGGTCGCCCGGCGCAAGGCCGAGCAGGACCGCGAGCGCTTCGGCCGCGCGATCGAGCAGAGCGGCGATACCTGTTTCGTGGCGGACCGCGATGGCGTGATCCGCATCGCCAACGCGGCGGCCGAAGCGATCGTCGGGGCGCAACGGGGGATCGGGCATTCGCTGTCCGCGCTGCCGTTCCGCCCGCGCGAGAATGGTCGCTCGATGGTCCCGTGGAGCGCGGCCCTCGACGGTGCGCCGTGGACTGGGACCTGCGAGCTCGTCGACGGGGGGCGCACGCGGACGTTCTTCGCCACGTTGTCACCCGTGCGCGATGAGCCAGGTCAGGTCACGGGAGTGCTGCTCCTGCTCCGGGAGGTCTCGCGCGAACTGGAACTCGAGGAGCGGCTCCGGCAGGCGGCCAAACTGCAGGCCGTGGGCACGCTGGTCGGCGGGATCGCGCACGACTTCAACAATCTGCTGCAGCCCATCATCGCGAACGCCGAGGCGCTGCGTGCGCAGACGCCGCAGGGACACGAGGGCCGCCCGCTGATCCAGGAGTTGATGCAGTCGGCCGAGCGCGGGCGTATGCTGGTGCGCCGGGTGCTGACCTTCACGCGCGGGTCCACGCTCGAACGCGTGCCGACCGACATCAGCGACGTGGTGGACGAGACGCTCCGCTTGCTCCGCGGGATGTTGACCGATGGCATCGAGGTGCACAGCGCGGTGGATCGGGGACTGTGGATCCTCGCGGACCCGGCCGAGTTGCACGCCTCGCTGGCGAACCTGGCCACGAACGCGGTGCAGGCCATGCCACACGGTGGGACGCTGACGATCGCGGCCCACGCGATCCCGCTGGGCGACGCGCCCGTCCTGCCGTCGGTCTCGCCCGCGACGCGGGAGGTCGTCTGCCTCACCATCGCCGACACGGGGGTGGGGATGGACGAGGAGCTCTTGGCGCGGGCCTTCGAGCCGTTCTTCACGACGAAGCCGCCGGGCCAAGGCACCGGGCTCGGACTGTCCAGCGCACATGGCACGATCAGCTCGCTGGGCGGTGCGCTGGTCGCCAGCAGCACACCCGGTGTCGGGACGACGATGCGGGTGTATCTGCCACGCGTCGAGGCGCCGACCCCGGCAGTCGCCCGCACCCCGACCGATGTGGCCCTGCCGGCTGCGGGACTGCGGATCCTGCTGATCGACGATGAGCCGTTGGTGGGACGGGTCGCCATGCGGCATCTCACGTCAGCGGGGGCGGTGGTGGATCTGTTCGCGGATCCCAATGATGCACTGGCCCGGTTCGCCGCCGACCCAGCCGCGATGGATGTGGTGCTCACCGACTTCGCGATGCCGACGCTGGACGGCGTCGCGGTGGCAGAGCGCGTGCGGTCGCTCTCACCGACGACCCCCGTGCTGTTGATGACCGGCTTCGTGGAGCACGAAGCGATGGAGCGCGCCGCCGCCGGGACCATCACGGCCATCCTGCAGAAGCCCTTCAGCGGCCAGGAGCTGATCGTCGCCGTCGCGCGGGCGGCGGGTCGCGACGCCGCGCCGGGTTAGCGGCGCGCCAGCACGATGTGGTGCAGCGCGCGGGCCCGTGGGTACACCGGCCGTGTGTGCAGCTCCACCTGCAACCCCGCAGCGCGGAGCCGCCGCGTGAAACGCGGTTCGTCGTCGGCGCACCAGTAGGCGATGACGCCGCCCGGCCGCAGCGCGGCGATCGTCGCCCGGATACCCGCGGCGTGGTAGAGTGACGCGTTGCCCGCGGTCGTGAACGCCGCTGCGCCGTTGTCCACGTCGAGCAGCACGGCATCGAAGGCGCCCGGTGACTCCCGCAGTCGCTGCAGGACATCGCCCTCGGTGACGCGCACCCGGGCATCCGCGAGCGCGTCGCGCGCCAGGCCCAAGGTGGGCTCGCGGTTCCACGCCACCACCGCCGGGAGCAGCTCCACGACCTCGACCGTCGCGTCGTCCGCGAGCGCGTGCAGCGCGGCCCGCAAGGTGAACCCGAAGCCGAGGCCGCCGATCAGCACCGTCGCGGCGCTGCGGTCGCCGATCGCCGCACAGGCCAGTCGTGCGAGCTCCTCCTCGGAGTGCGCCCGTCGCGTGGACATCAATTCCGCGTTGCCGGCCCGCAGGTAATAGGCGCCGTCGTGGCGGGTGAGGCGCAGGACCGTGCCATCGGGGGCGGTCGTCTCGCCGAGTCGTTCGTGGGGCTTCATGGTCGCGGGGGGAGGCCTCGGCGAAACGTAGTGCGTAGATTGGGGAGCGCGCCGATCGGCGCGCCCATGCGTCCCTCAGCCGTGCCTCCGATGCCCCCTGCCTTCACGCGCGTTGCGCTCTTGTGTTCGACGGTGTTCCTGGCGGCCTGCCTTCCGGGGCGCCGCTCGACGCTGCCGGCGCCCAAGAACATCCCCGAGGTCAGCGGGCGGCCCACCACCGCGTTCGCGCTCCAGTGGATCGACGTCCGCGAAGGCAGCGGCGCCGCGGTGCTCCCGCGCGGCTGCGTGTACGCGCATTACACGGGCTGGCTCACCGACGGCACAAAGTTCGATTCCTCGCGCGACACCACCGCGCGCGGGACGCCCCGCGAACCCATCGTGTTCCCGTTGGGCATGCGGCGGGTGATCGCGGGCTGGGACGCGGGTTTCGACGGGATGCGCGTCGGGGGGCAGCGTCGTTTGTTCATTCCCTACCAGCTCGCCTATGGCGCCGAGGGGCGTGGCCCGACGATTCCGCCCAAGGCCACGTTGATCTTCGACATCGAGCTGATGGCGGTGCGCGACACGCTGGCCAGCGCCGGCGACACCCCGATGCCCGTCCGCCCGACCGCGGGCGGACCCCAGTGCGCCCCGTGGTCCGCCGTCCGCGCGCAGTGATCCCACCACGGTCCTTCACTCACGCTCGCACTCGCGCTATGAAGATTTCGACGATCACGGCCGCGCTGACGGTGCTGTCCCTCGCGGCATCGCTGCCGGCATCGCTCAGCGGTCAGTCACTCGACGCCTGGTATATCGGCGTCGGCGGCAGTCAGAGTACGCTGCGCTGGGAGCCGCAGTACACCTTGATCGCCGACCCCAGCGAGCGCTTCGCGGCGTTCGACAACCGGGAGGATGCCGTCGGCCTTGAGCTGCTCGTCGGCGGCGATGTCGTCGCCAGGGGACGCTTCCGTCTCGCGATCGACGGGAGCGTCTCGACGAACGCGGCCAAGTGGACGCTGGAACTGGACGACGAGCCGGCGAGCTTCGAGTATCGCCAGCCGTTCACCGCGTTGCTGACCGCGAAGCCCGGCCTGCAAGTGACCGAGCGGGGGCGCGTGTTCCTCGCGGGGGGGCTGGGCGCCGGTCGTGTGCAGGAGACCAAGACGTCGCCCTCCGCCGATCGCTCGTCGTACGATGATCGGCGGCTCAACGGCGTCTTCACCTACGGCGCGGGCGCCGAGCTCGGTCTGGGCGCGACCCTCGCCCTGCGCGTCGAGTATCGCGCGGTGCAGCACACCCGCTTCGAGTACGAGACGCGGCTGCCCTCGGGCACACGGCTCGAGCGGATCAGCGACGCCCCCTCGATGTCGGGCGTGACGCTGACCCTGCTGCGTCGCTGGTCGCGCTGAGCCGGTCAGGAGGCCGGCGGGGTCCCCCGCTCGGCCTCCTCGCGGTCCGCGGCGGCGATCGCCGCGGCCAGCTCCTGCGTCATGCGCACCTCGGCGGTCCAGCGCAGGTCGGCGAACTTCTTCAGCAGGTCGGCCTCGTTCATGCCCCGGCGTGCGTCGCCCGCCATATCGGCGACGATCGACCCGCGGTGCATCATGATCGTGCGGTCCCCGAAGTGCACCGCCTGCTCCATGCTGTGCGTGACCATCAACGTGGTGAGCTTCTGTGAGCGCACGACCGTGTCGGTCACCATCATCACCTGATCCGCCGCGCGCGGATCCAGTGCCGCCGTGTGCTCGTCGAGCAACAGCAGCGCCGGGCGCTTCAGCGTCGCCATGATCAGCGTCACCGCCTGGCGTTGCCCGCCCGACAGCGTGCCCATCTGCGCCTCGAGCCGCCCTTCGAGCCGCATGCGCAGCGAGGCCAGCAGCTCACGATAGCGGTCGAGCGAGTGCCGGTCGAGCCCGCGCCGCAGCAGGTGCCGCTCGCCACGCAGTTCCGCCATGCGCATGTTCTCGGCGACCGTCATGGACGGCGCCGAGCCCTTGAACGGATCCTGGAACACGCGCCCGATCAGCGACGCGCGCTTGTGTTCGGGCAGTGCCGTGACATCGCGGCCCGCGATCCTGATGCTGCCCGAATCGGGGAAGAACGTGCCCGCGATCGCGTTGAGGATGGTGGACTTCCCCGATCCGTTGCTGCCGATGACCGTCAGGAACTCGCCCTCCGGGATCGTGAGGTCCACGCCACGCAGCGCGCGCACCTCGTCCCCGCCGGGCTGTTCGAAGGTCTTCTCCAGATGGCTGATCTCGATCATTGCAGGTCTCGGCTAGCGACGACGGCCACGACGCGTGAGCTGCGGGAGCACCAGTGCCCCGAGCACGAAGACCGCGGTCGCCAGTTTGAGGTCGATGGGATTGAGGCCCACGCGCAGGGCGAGGGCGATGAGGCCGCGGAAGAGGATCGCGCCGAAGGCGATCATCACCAGGCGCGGGCCCAAGCCCCACTTGCGGCCACTCAGCGTCTCGCCGAGGATCACCGCGGCCATACCGGCGACGAGGGTGCCGACCCCCATGCCGACGTCCGCGAAGCTCTGGTACTGCGCGATGAGCGCGCCCGCGAACGCCACACAGCCGTTCGAGAGGGCGAGGCCCAGCTCGACCATGCCGCGCCGATCCACGCCTTGCGCTGTGATCATCGCGGGATTGTCGCCCGCCGCCCGCATCGCGATCCCGAAGTCCGTGCGCAGATACCAGAACAGCGCGGCGCCCATCACCACCATCATCGCGAGGAAGACCACGCTGAAGCCCACGTCGGCGGACCAGCCGGCCGACGCGGGCACCACCTGCTGGAAGCGCACCAACACGTTGTCGGCATCGAGCAGCGAGAGGTTCGAGCGCCCCATCACGTGCAGGTTCACGGAGTACAGCGCGGTCATCACGAGGATGCCCGCGAGCAGTTCGGTGACCGCGAAGCGGGTGTGCAGCACGCCAGTGATGTAACCGGCCGCCATGCCGGCGAGGATCGCGACGACGGTCGCCACGACGGGGTGGGCACCGCCGAGGATCATCGCGGCCGCGACGGCAGCCCCGAGCGGGAAGGTGCCGTCAGGCGTGATGTCGGGGAATCGCAGGACGCGCGCCGAGAGGAACACGCCCCACGCGAGGGCGACGTACGCGAGGCCCTGCGCGATCGCCGAGAGCCAGAACGCGAGGTTCGAACCGCCCTGGCCCGGGGCACGCTGCGTGGCGGGTGCGGAGACGGCCGCGCCGGCACCCGCGGTTCCGCCGCCACCGATCACCGAGTCGGCCAGCGCCATCACCTCGGGCGGAATGGTCGCGCCCACGGCGGCGGCCGCGTCGAGGTCCACCACGAGGATCCGCTTCGACGCCTTCTGGAACGGGATCTTCGCCGGGTCCTCACCCTTCATCACGCGCATGAGGATCAACCCCATGTCGTACCCGTTGTCGTAGAAGCTCAGCCCCAGCGAGAGCACCGCGCCCGCAAGTCCCGTCGTGGAGGCGATCACTGGCATGCCGGCCTCGCGGGCGGTCTTCACCAGCGCGGGAAACCCACCGCCGATCATCACGCTGGGGATCTGCATGACGCCCTCAGCGCCCTGCGCCCGCAGCGCCTGCACGCCGCTCGGGATGTCGGTGGCCTGCGTTGCTGCGACCGAAAGCAGCGTGACGCCCAACTCGCGCGCCGCGCGGCGCGTCTGCTCCAAATAGAACTCCGCGAAGGGATCCGCCGGGTCGAACAGTGTGCCCCAGACCTTCTTCTCGGGGAACACTTTGATGGCGGTCGCGAGCGCCGAATCCACGGGCAGCGGGATCTCGGCCCCCGTGACGTTCGGTCGGTGATTCGTCGGGCTGGTGCCCGCGCCGATGATGTACGGGTTCGCCACCGCCCCGAAGATCACGGGACGGTCGGTGATGGTCTTGATCGCGGCCTGCGTGGCCACCGACGACACGGTCGCGACGTGCGTGACCCCCTGCTGGGCGAACTCCGAGACGATCAACGACAGCGTCGCGATGTCGCCCTGCGCGTTGCGGTCGAGGATCACGACGTCCACATCGCGCACGTACCCGGAGTCGGCCAAGGCCTGGAAGAACCCTTCGCGGGCTTCGTCGAGCGGGGCGACCGAGGCCACCTGCACGAAGCCGATGACCGGGCGCGTACTCTCGTCGGGGGTCGCGCAGGACAGTCCCGCTGCGGCCGCGCCGAGCACGAGTGCGCTGCGGCGGGCGAGGGCGGACAGCAGACGGTGGTGCATGTGAACGGGTCGAGTGAAGTACGAAGTGAGAGCGACCCGCGAACTTAGCCCGGCGTGCGGGCGCTCGCCAGTCGAACGGGCGATGCTGCGCTCACGCGGCCGGTCGGCGGGCCACGGCGATCACCGAGCTCCCAAAGGGGAGCGGTGCACGGCGGAACAGCCACTGCTCGGCGCGGCAGAGCCCGAGCAGGGCAAGGTTCACCGGTGCCCACGGGATGCGTGGCGGCGCATCGCGGGGCGTCCGCAGGGCCTCCATGGCCCGCATCAGCAGCTTGGCGACGGCGGTCCACCCGAACACGTAGCGGGCCTCGAGCACCTCGAGCCCATGCGAGCGCAGCAGCTGCTCCAGTTCGTCGCGCCGGTAGCGATGGAAGTGCTGATTGAGGTCGTCGTGGTGCGTCCACAGCGCGCGGAATGCTGGCACGCTCACGATCCACAGACCGCCGGGGCGCGTGCGCGCCACGAGCTCACGGATCGCTGGCCGGGGGTCGGCGAGATGCTCGAGCACATCGAGGGCGACGACGAGTCCGAAGCGGTCGCGCTGCGAAGCGTCGGGAGTCAGGGGTCGGGTGTCGATGCGTGCGCGCCAGGGCCCCGCCGGGTCCAGGAGGGCGGCCTCGGGCTCGATGCCATACGGCTCGCCGTAGCGCGCGAGGGCATCGAAGAACAGGCCGTCGCCGCAGCCGAAGTCGAGCGCCTCCCCGGCACTGCCGGGCGTGAGCCGGGCGGCGAGCAGGCGCGTGAGATATGCGTGGCGAGCCCGCCACCACCAATGGCCGCGGTACAAGGCCGCATAGGCGCTGCCGTAGGCCTCGTCCATCAGGAGCGGGCGTCGTGGGCCGGCTGCTCGATGATGCGGTCCACCACGTACACCGGGCGACGCTTCACTTCCTCGAAGATGCGTCCCACGTACTCGCCGATGATCCACAGCGAGAGCAGCACCATGCCGCCCAGCCCGGCGATCAACACCGTGAGTGCCGTGAAGCCCGCCGGTGAGCGGTCGAGGACCACGCGCGCATAGATCGCATAGAGCGCGAAGAGCAGGGCACCCCCCGAGACCGCCGCGCCCATCACCCCGATGAAGCGCAGCGGAGCGGTCGAGAAGCTGAACGCGCCGTTCAGCGCCAGCCCGATCAATCGGCGCAGGTCGTATTTGCTCTCGCCCGCGGCGCGGGCCGCGCGTTCCACCGGCAGCGAGGTCTGCCGGAAGCCGACCCAACTGCGCAGCCCGCGCACATAGCGCTGGCGTTCGGGCAGCGCACGGATCGCATCGACGGCGCGGCGCCCGAGCAGCGCGAAGTCGCCCGCATCGACCGGCAGCGGTGGGTCGGACAAACGCGCGATCGCCCGGTACGCGGCGCGGTAGCTCGCACGCAACCACAGCGCCTCCTTGCGCTGTTGCCGCTCGACGAACACCACATCGTAGCCCTCGCCGAGCCGCGCCAGCAGCGGGGGCAGCGCCTCGGGAGGATCCTGCAGGTCGCCATCCATCACGAGCAGGGCATCGCCGCGCGCATGGTCGAAGGCCGCCGACACCGCCGCCTGATGTCCGAAGTTCCGCGAGAGCACCACGACGCGCACGCGCGCATCCGCCGCCGCGGCCGCCGCCATGATGCCGAGCGAACCGTCGCGGCTGCCATCGTCGATGAGCAGGCACTCGTGCGGCCCGCCCGGCGTGGCGTCGAGCACCGCGAGCACGCGCCGCAGCAACTCCGGCAGCACCTCCTGCTCGTTGTGGATCGGGATGCCGATGCTCACGCGCGGCGGTGTCATGGCGCGGCCCCCACCACATACAGCATGCGCCACAGCGGAAGCCCCGGGAGACCGACATCGTAGGGGGCCACGTGCTCGACGCGCAGCACCGAACGGAACAGTGCCTCCCACGCCTCGCGCGGGCGGGGGTAGCGTCCGCGGTCGGCCAATGCGAGCGCCCGGGCGGCCGATGCCTCCGAGGGCAGGATCAAGTCCAGAATATGGATCCGCCCCGTCGGGGTCGTCAACGCTGCGAGCCGTGTCATCAGGTGGGCGACCGTGGCATCGTCGAGATGATGCAGCAGCGAATTCACGAAGATGCAGTCGAAGCGCTCCTCGGGGAACGCGGCGGGATCACTCACATCGGCGACCACGAAGCGTCCACGGTGACGTCGCTGGGCGGTCGCGATATACGCGGGATTGATGTCCACGCCCACGTAGTCCGCCTCGCGGAACAGCGGCGCATTGGTCCCCGGACCACAGCCCACGTCGAGCACGCGACCCACGGTGCGCACATCCACGCGCGCGAGGAACGGCCGCACCTTGGCGTCGCGCACCGGCCGCTGCCAGGCCGCATACACCAGCGGCATCTCCAGCGCCCGGTCCACCGCACGACGCAACAAGGTCATTGCCAGAACAGGTGGAAGCCGCCGACCTCACGCGCGAACGGGTACCGCGCCCGCAGCGCGTCCACGTCGCCCGCCGACGGCCGCGCCGAGAACGACGGGGCCGTCTTGAGCACCACCAACGTCGCGCCACTGTGCGCGATGCGCTGCGGCAGGGGCAGCCTCGCCGTCTCAGCGTCGTCCAGGAAGTCGAACATCGTGCGGGTGTGATTGCGGAGGCCGCTCAGGAAGTACACCTCGGGGGCGTCGGGACCGGCCCACAGGCGGCGCCCCGGCGCCAACTCCTCAATGCTACCGAGCAGCGCGTGGTACTGCGAGGCATCCCCGGCGCTCACCCGCAGCCCCCCGCGCGGGATCGCCAAGGTGACCGTGTCGGCCGCAGGCGCGTAAAAGAAGCCCAAGCGCGCGGAGGTCCCCGGGAGCAGCCGGGTGGCACCGAAGGCGGCGAACAGCGCGAGCAAGGCGACCAACGGGGCCGGATGCACCGGGCGCGCGCCGCTGCGCATGAGCATCGCGAAGGCGAGCAGCGAGAGCGGCAGCGCGTACAGTGTGTAGATGGGCGATGCGAAGGGGAATTCCACGAGCAGGATCGCGATCGCGATGCAGGCGAGCAGCAGCCCGCTCTCCGTCCGTGGATCCTGTGCGCCGTCGGGCGCGCGGTGCGCCATCAGCCACGCCGCCCGGCTCACCAGGAGCAGGGGGAGTCCCCAGGCGGCCATCCACAGGTGCCGATACGCCGCATAGGACCCCGCAGACTCGACCAGCAGCGCCACGCCCAACGCACCCAGCAGGGCCGCGCTGTACCCCGCGGCGCGCCGGGACGCTGGCAACAGCGCCAAGGCGATGACCCCCGCCGCGAGCCACTTGTCGGGTGTCGGCGGGGGCACGGAGGCCGAGTCCAAGCGGCGGAACGGTGTGATGAACACGCCGCGCCATGTCTCGTCGAGCGCCCCCATCGACGCGAGGAACAGGCCCCAGAGTGCCACGGGGAGCGCGACCCCGGCCAGGAACGGACCGAAGGTGCGCAGCAGTGACGCCACGCGCGGCCGCAGCGGCAGGGCGGCCCGCCACTCGAGCACTAGCAGTCCGCCGGCCAGCACGGCGAGCAGGAGCCAGAGCCGCAGCAGGAACGCCACATGGGCCGCCGCCAGCGGACGCCACAGCACGGCGAGCACCAGCACGATCCCCGTCGCGACGACGACGAACCCGCCGCGCGATCGCGACGTGGGCCCTTGACGATCCAGCGAACCGTACACGAGCGCGAACCCCGCGCCGATCACGAAGGCCAGCCCCGACAGCTTCACGAGGAACGACAGCCCGCCCGCGATGCCCGCCAGCAGCAGCCATCGCGCCCGCGCGTCCTCGCGCCAACGGAGCAGCGCGTACAGCCCGGCGGTGGCGAGGAACAGGTTGTACCACGACGGGATCGGCGCCGGGTAGTTCGGCACGCTCCACAGCACGCACACGCTGACCACCGCGCAGGCGGCCCACGCCGGCAGCGCGCGCAGCGCGATGCGATGCAGCAGGGCCACCCAGCCCAGCGCGCTCAGCAACAGGGGCCAGCGCAGCGTGGTCGAGGCGATCCCGCCGAGCCGGAACGCCAAGGCGTGCCAGTACGTCAGCAGACCGGTGTAGATCTCGTCGAAGTCGCGATGCGGCACCTCGCCGAGCAACACCCGCTCCGCCGCCTGCCCGAGGGCGCCTTCGTCGTGCGCGTACCAACTGCGCAACAACAGCGGCGCGATGATCGCCGCCGCGAGCAGCACGGACGCCGCCGTCCAGCGGTCGGCGGCCTTCACAAGCAGCCGATGTACGGCAGGTGGCGATACGCCTCCGCGTGGTCCAAGCCGTAGCCCACGACGAAATCGTTCGGGATGTCGAAGCCCACGAAGCGCACGCTCGGCGTGCGCGGGACGGCGATGCGCTTGTGCAGCAAGGTGCAGACCTCGAGCGAGCGAGGCGAGTCGCGCCGCAACAGCGGGATCAGCTGCTGCAGCGTGCGGCCCGAGTCCACGACATCCTCGACCAGCAGCACATGGTAGCCCAGCACGGACACCGATGGCGTGTAGGTCAGCGTGACCGCGCCGCTGGACACCGTGCCGCTGCCGTAACTGGAGGTCCCCAGGAAGTCCACGTGCAACGGGCGGTCGATGGCCCGCACCAAGTCAGCCAGGAAGATGAAGCTGCCCTTGAGCGTGCCGAGCAGCAGAAGATCGCCGGTCGGGTACGCCGCGCTGATCTCCTGCCCGAGCTCGCGCACGCGGGCCGCGATGGTCGCGGCGCTGAGCAGCACTCGGGGGGACTGGAGCACCCCCTAAGGGTGACACCGCCACCCGGCGGACGCCAGAGGGGAGCGCCGGCGCCGGAGGCCTGCTGCGGGACGTGAGGGTGCCGGACGCCGCGCGCCGCTCTGAACGCTTCGCCCCCGCGGTACGTTCTCGGACATCCCACACGGAGCTCCGCTATGCCACTGCCGTTCCGCCGCCCCCTGCTCGCGCTCGTTCTCTCCTGCCTTCCGCTCGCCGCGCTCCTCGCGCAGCCGGCGGCCGGCAAAAAGGTCCTCAACCTCGAGGACTACGGCCGATGGCAGCGCATCAGCGCACAGGCCATCTCGGCCGATGGGGCCTGGATGACCTACACGCTCACGCCCAACGAAGGGGGCGAGCCCTCCCTGCGCATCAAGCCGACCGCCGGTGGCGCCGAGACGGTGATCGCGCTCGGCGGTGGTGGGGCCGGCGGTCGTGGTGGTGGCGGAGGCCGCGGTGGGGCGGGCGGTGGCGGCGGTGCGTCACCGACCTTCTCGGACGACAGCAAGTGGATCTTCTACACGGTGCAGCCCTCGGCGGCGCGCGGTGGCGCGGGCGGTGGTGGACGTGGCGCCCCGCAGTCCCCCACCACGCCCCCGGGTGGCCGCGGGGCCACGCCGCAGGCAGCCCCGGCCGCGCCGGCCACGGCACGCCTCGAACTCCGCAGCCTCGCGACGGGCGCGGTGACCAGCTTCACCGGCGTCGCCTCGGCGAGCTTCTCGCCTTCCTCGCGTTACCTCGTGCTGCGACTTGCGCGGCCCGCGGGAGCGCCGGCCGGCTCCAGCGGGGCCGACCTCGTGCTGCATGATCTCGCCGCCGGCACCGCGCGCAACATCGGCAACGTGGGGCAGTTCCAGTTCAATGCCGCCGGCAGTCTGTTGGCGTATACCGTCGATGCGACCGAACGACTGGGCAACGGCGTCTTCGTGCTCGATCCCGCCACCGGCGCGACGCGCACGCTGGCCTCAGCCGCCGCCGACTTCGACGGCCTGCAGTGGCACACGAACGGCAGCGCCCTGCTGGCCCTCGCCGGCAGCAAGCCCGACCGCATGAAGCACCGCGTCAACACGCTGCATGCCTGGACGGGGATCGCCGCGACGGGCACGCCCAAGCCCTTCGTCTTCGATCCCGCGAAGGCCGCGAACGTGCCGGCCGGCTACGTCGTGAGTGAGTACAGTGCGCCGCGCTGGAGCAGCGACGCCTCGAGGATCTTCATCGGCATCAAGGAACAGGAGCCCGAGATCGCCGCCGCGGACTCCAACAAGGCCAACGTCGATGTGTGGCACTACAAGGACCAGTCGCCGCAGTCGGTGCAGACGGTGCAGGTGCAGCAGCTGCGTCGCGCGACCTTCCCGGCTGTGGTGACCGTCGCCACCGGGGCCTTCGTGCAGCTGGGCAACGACGCCATGCGCACCGTCGCCGTGGCGAACAACGGTGCGGTGGGCATCGGCCGCGACGACGCCGCGTATCGGGGCGAGATCGCGTGGGGGGCGAGCCGCGCCGACCTGTACAAGGTCGACGTCGCCACCGGCGCACGCACCTTGATCGAGCGTTCGGTGTCCCGGGCCTACGGCACCTCGCCGGACTCGCGCTGGTTCCTGTACGCCCTGGGCAAGGAGGCCAAGGCCTTCGATCTCGTGCGCGGCACCAGTGTGACGCTCGACGCCAGCGGCACTCCGCTGCGCTCGTACATCAACGAGGACGATGACCACGCCTACGAGCTCCCGCTCTGGGGCGTGGGCGGTTGGACCCGCGACGGGCGCGCCGTGCTGCTCTACGACAAGTTCGACGTGTGGTCGGTGCCGCTCGACGGCAGCAAGGCGACCAATCTCACGCAGGGGGTGGGGCGGCGCGACAACATCCAGTTCCGCATCACGCGCTTCGGCGGTGGCGGTGGCGGCGGCGGCCGTGGCGGCGGTGGTGGCGCCGCGGCCGGCGATTCCGCCGGGATCGACATGACCAAGCCGATCACGCTCTCGGCCTACGGCACGCGCTCCAAGAAGAACGGCTACTGGACGGTGACGGCCGGTGCCGCGCCCACGCCGATCATCTGGCAGGACAAGAATGTCGGCGGGATCGTCAAGGCCGAGAAGGCCGACCGCATGCTGTTCACGCAGCAGACCTACAACGAGTACCCCGACCTGTGGGTGACCAACGCGACCTTCACCGCGCCGCAGCGGATGACCGACGCGAACCCCATCCTCAGCGAGTACGCCTGGCCGGCGGGCAAGGTGCTGGTGGACTACACCAACTCCAAGGGGCAGGCCCTGCAGGGCACCCTGCTGCTCCCCGCGGGCTATGAGCAGGGCAAGCGGTACCCCATGCTCGTCAGCTTCTACGAGATCGTCTCGAACACGCACCACAACTTCTCGCAGCCCGGCTACAGCAACAGCCCGCAGCACTCGACCTACGCCAGCAACGGGTACCTCGTGTTCCAGCCCGACATGGTCTACGAGATCGGCCGTCCGGGCAGCTCTGCGCTCGACAACATGGAGGCGGCGGTCAAGAAGGTGATCGAGCTGGGCTACGCCGACCCGGCGCGCATCGGGCTGCACGGTCACAGCTGGAGCGGCTATCAGTCGGCGTTCATCCTCACGCAGTCCACGTTGTTCGCGGCCGTCGTGAGCGGGGCGCCGCCGACCAACCTGCTCTCGTTCTACAACACGCTGTACAAGAGCACGGGCACGGTGCAGCAGGGCATCACGACGGTCGGGCAAGTGCGCATGGGGCGCGATGTCACGCCCTTCAACAACACCCAGCTCTACATCGACCAGTCGCCGATCTTCCATGTCGACAAGATCCAGGCCCCGTTCATGATCCTGCACGGGACGGACGACGGGGCGGTGGACTACGTCGAGGGCCTGCAGTTCTTCAACGCGGCGCGGGCGGCGGGCAAGCGGGGCATCCTGCTGTCGTACCCGGGTGAGGCGCACAACCTCACCAACCGCGACAACCAGAAGGACTTCACCACGCGCATGAAGCAGTTCTTCGACCACTACCTCAAGGGCGAGCCGGCCCCGCAGTGGCTCAGCGAGGGGCTCCCCCAGGTCCGGAAGGGCGGCCCCATCAAGTAGCTCACGGCTGTATATTTCACCGTATAGGCGTGGCGGTCGCGATCGGTCGCGGCCGCCACGCGCGTTTCGAGACCCTCTGCTCCGCCTCCCGTGCGCCTGCTCTCGCTGCTCTTCCTCGCTGCCACCACCGTCGCCTGCGGCGCCGACTCTGCCGGCAAGGGCCCCCGCCGCCCGGCCGAGGCCTTGGTCTCGGTCGACGAGAACACGCTGTTCGCGGCGGCACCGGACTCCTTCACGGTGACCTTCGAGACCTCACAGGGCAGTTTCGACGTCCTGGTGCGCCGCGTGTGGTCGCCGCGCGGGGCGACGCGGCTGCACTTCCTGACCAAGCACGATTACTTCGGCGGC
Organism: uncultured Gemmatimonadaceae bacterium; assembly: GCA_964503275.1. Classification (GTDB taxonomy): domain Bacteria; phylum Gemmatimonadota; class Gemmatimonadetes; order Gemmatimonadales; family Gemmatimonadaceae; genus DASRAP01. Next base: position 30,177 of record CAZCZO010000026.1, read on the forward strand.
GGACGCTTCTTCCGCGTGGTGCCGGGCTTCGTCGCGCAGTTCGGACTCTCGGGGATCCCGTCGCTCGACCAAGCCTGGGAGCGGCGTGCCTTCGAGGATGATCCCCCGGTGGTGCCCAACCGCCGTGGCACCGTGGTCTTCGCCAATGCGGGGCCCAACACCCGCTCCATCCAGCTGTTCATCAACCTCGTGGACAACCCCAGCCTCGACATGATGGGCTTCGCGCCCGTCGGCGAGATCGTGCGCGGCCTCGACGTGATCGACCGCCTCTACAGCGGCTACGGGGAGGGCGTGCCCTACGGCAGCGGCCCGGACCAATTGCGGATCGTGCAGGAGGGCAACGCCTATCTTGAGGCGTCGTTCCCCAAGCTCGACAGCATCGTCCGCACCACCGTTCGCTGACGCCGCCCGTGCCCCTCGCGTTCGGACTCTGCACCTTCGGCGACATCACGGCGCAGCCGGACGGTCGGCTCAAGTCGCATGCGCAGGTCCTGCGCGAGGTCGTCGAGGAAGCGGTCGTCGCCGATGCCAGCGGGGTGGACGTCTTCGGCGCCGGTGAGCATCACCGCGACGACTTCGCGATCTCGGCGCCCGAGGTGCTGCTCGCGGCCATCGCGGCCCGCACCACCCGCCTCCGCCTCACCTCGGCGGTCACCGTGCTCAGCTCGGACGACCCGGTGCGCGTGTATCAGCGCTTCGCCACGCTCGACGCCGTCTCGGCGGGTCGTGCCGAGGTGATCCTCGGGCGCGGGAGCTTCACCGAGTCCTTCCCGCTGTTCGGCTACGACCTCGACCAGTACCACGTGCTGTTCAGCGAGAAGCTCGAGTTGTTCACGCGTCTGCGGCACGAAGGCGCCGTGAGCTGGCAGGGCAGCACGCGCGCAGCCTTGGTCGAGCAGCAGGTGTTCCCCACCGCCGAGCAGCGACCGATCCCCACGTGGATCGGTGTGGGCGGGAGCCCCGAGTCGGTCGCGCGGGCCGCGCACTACGGCTTGCCGCTGATGCTCGCGATCATCGGTGGTCCTTCGGCGCGCTTCCGGCCCTACGTGGACCTCTACCACCGCTTGTTGCGGGAGCGCGACATGGCGCCGCTGCCGGTGGGCGTGCACTCGCCCGGGCACATCGCCGAGTCCGATGCGAGCGCCCGCGCCGAGTTCTTCCCGGCGTTCAAGGCCATGCACGACCGCATCGGTGCCGAGCGGGGCTGGCCGCCGCTGACCTTCCGCCAGTTCGAGGGCGAGGTGGAGAAGGGGGCGATCTACTGTGGTGCGCCCGACACGGTCGCCCGAAAGCTCGCGGCCACGGTGCAGGCCCTGGGCCTTGAGCGCTTCGACCTCAAGTACAGCGCGGGGACGCTCGCCCACGACACCATGTTGCGGAGCATCTCGCTGTTCGGGCGCGAGGTGATCCCCCGCGTGCGGGCGCTGTTGGGCTGAGCGCTCAGCCGTCGAGGACGCGGCGGATGGTGCGCAGCAGCGTCTCGGCGGTGTAGGGCTTCTCCAGGAAGGCCTGCACCCGCGACTCCAACGCGCGCAGCACTTGGCCGTGGGTGTGCAGGCCGCTCGCCGCGATGATGCGTCCCCCGGGTGTCAAACGCGCGAGGACCTCGATCAGCGCGTTGCCGTCCATCACCGGCATCATGAGGTCGGTGAGCACCAGCGCGATCTCGTTCCGCCGCTCCGCATAGCGGGCGAGCGCGTCGGCCCCGTCGGTCGCAGTCAGTGCACGATACCCGAAGGTCTCCAGTGTCTGGCGGGTGATGTCGCGGACCGAGGCCTCGTCGTCCACGACGAGGATCAGCTCCCCGGCACCGCGCGGGATCTCTTCGCTCTGGGTGTCGATCACCTCGGCAGCGCTGCCGCTCGCCGCAGGGAAGTACACGCGGAACTGCGAGCCCACTTTGGGTTCGCTGTAAGCACGGATGAAGCCACGGTGACTCTTGACGATCGCCGCCGAGGTCGAGAGGCCCAGTCCGGTGCCCTTGCCGACCTCTTTGGTGGTGAAGAAGGGCTCGAAGATGCGGTCGAGCGTCGCCGCTGCCATGCCCATGCCGGTGTCCGCCACCGACACCACCAGGAAGCGGCCAGGGTCGGCGTCGGCGTTGCCGCCCAGGTACTGCGCATCCACCAGGCGCACACCGGCGGTGAGGCTCATCACTCCGCCGTCCGGCATCGCATCGCGGGCGTTCACGCACAGATTCATCAGCACCTGCTGGATCTGCGTGGCGTCGCCGATCACGCTCGGCAGATCGGCGTCGACCCGCAGGCGCACCTCGATGTTCCGCGGGAAGGTCTCGCGGCACAGGCGCTCGACGTCGCGCAGCACGCGATCCACCGGCACCGGCGTGCGCTGGCCGTCCGCGCCGCGGGCGAACGTGAGCACCTGGCGCACCATGTCGGCCCCGCGCCGCGTCGCGGACTCGATCCCGTCGAGCAGCTCCCGACGTTCCGCCGCGTCGTCGGTCGCGCGGAGCAGGTCCACCGACATCAACACCGGCGTCAGTACGTTGTTCAAGTCGTGCGCGATGCCGCCCGCCAGTGTGCCGACGCTCTCCATGCGCTGCGCGCGGAGGAACTGGACCTCGAGGCGCTTCTGTTCCGTGACGTCCTGCATCGCACCCTCGACCGCGACGATGCGATCGGCCTCGTCGCGGATCGCTTCGCCCAAGGCGCGGACCCAACGGCGCTCCCCGCTGGCACCGACGACCTGCGCTTCGAAGTCGAAGGGGGTGCCGTCCTGGGCACAGCGCGCGAACTTGGCGAGGATCGTGTCGCGGACCTCGGGCGCGTAGAACGCCCCCGCCTCGGCGATGCTGGGCCGCGTGCCGGGCGCGACGCCGTGGATGCGACACACCTCGTCGCTCCACGTGATCGCGCCATCGCGCACATCGTAGCGCCAGCCGCCCAGGCGCGCCATGCGTTCGGCGGTGAGCTGCAGGGTGCGGCTTTCGCGCAGCGCACGTTCCTTGGCGGCCAACTCGGCGATGTACCGGCGGCGCTCGGTGATGTTGGAGTGCGTCACCACCGCGCCGCGCACGACCCCCGCGTCGAGCACCGGGCTGATATCGGCGCGGAACCAGCGCGGCTCCAGCGGTGAATCGCAGGGGTACTCGACGGACACGGCCGTCGTCGCGCCGTCGAGGACGGCGCGCAGACTGGTCGCGACCTCGCTCGAGCCCAGGGCGGCCGGGTCGTCGGTGCGCGCACAGACCGCGAAATAACTGGTCCCCACCCCGAAGGCGGGGTCCGTCGATCCATTCGCCAACCCGAACTCCCGCCAGGCCTGATTCACCGTGAGCACGACGCCCTCGCGGTCCACCAGCGCCACATGCGCCGGGAGCGCGTCAAGGATCGCCCGCAGCTGCGAGGCCAACCCACGCGCCGACTCACGGCTCTCGAGCAACTCGGCCTGCGCATTCGGCAGCAGGTACGCCGTCCCCGTCCCGCTCACGAACGCGTCAATCTCGCCGCCGGTGAGCTGTTGCAGCTCCTCCTCGGCGTCGCGGATGCGCTGGATCAGGGCGTCGATGCGTGCGCTGGGGTCGCCCGGATCCTCGCTGGGCGTCATGCGATCAGCCATCGAGGTCCAGCGCGCGGGCGAGCGCGGCCTCGGCGGCGAGGTTGCCGACCACGCGGCGCGTGGGCGCCGGCTGTACCCGGACCAAGGTCGGCGTGAGGACCACGCGGTCCTCCAACGCCTTGGCCGGTGCGCGCAGGACGTCGATCACCTCGATCACGGGCGGGACGCTGCAGTGCTGGGCACAGAATGCCTGCAGGCGCTGCATCGCCATCTGCGAATTGGGAGAGTCGCCGGCGATGTACAGCCGGAGGTGCAACGCGGCGGGGCGGGGACTCACGCAGGCGGCTCGCTACGCGGATGGTGAGGGCGGCGGGCGGCCACCCGCTCACGGCGGTCCTTGCGACGCACGTCCTCCGCCGCGGCATCCACCGCAGTCGCGAGCTCGAGCTCGGCGGTCCGCAGCGCGAGTTCTTCCTGCAGCGAGGCGATGCGGGCGCGCAGCTCCGCGCCGACGCGCTCCGCCTGCACCGCACGCCGGGCCCGCTCGGCATCGCGCCGCACGGCCTTGGCCTGTTCCTCCGCCTCCCGCTGTGCGCGCAACGCGCCCATCAGCACCTCGCCCTCCGCCGCATACACGTCGGCCAGTCGGACCCCCCGGGCGCCGAGGGTCATCTCGCGCACCTGGTTCGAGTGTGCGGTGCCGCGCGACTTCACGATCGTCAGCGCCCGGTTCCGCTCGCCGGCCACCACATGGTAGCTCAGGTGGATCCAGGTGTCGGCGATGGTCGAGACGTGGATGCGCGACCCTTCACCGTGAGGGCTCGCATCGCCGAGCAAACTGGTGCAGAGCACGGTGATCCCGCGCGATTTCGCCAGCGCGATGAGGCGCTCGGCGACCCCGAAGCCGGTGGTCTCATTGCCCTGCTTGCTGAGGGCCGAGACAGGGTCGATGACCAGCACGGCGGGTCGGTGCGTGTCGAGCAAGCGACGGATCGCGAGGAGCTGCGACTCCGCGCTCGCCGACAACGCACTGCGCGACTCCATGAGCAGCCGGCCCTCGCGGAGATGCCGCGTGAGGCGGATGTTCACCGACGCGAGGTTGCGCACGATCTCGGCGGGCTCCGAATCGAAGCTGATGAACAGGGCGCGGTCACCGCGGGCACAGGTCGCCTGGACGAAGGCCCCGGCGAGTGTCGTCTTGGCGGTGCCCGGCGAGCCGGTGATCAAGGCGCTCGAGCCCTCGTGGTACCCGCCGGAGAGCATGTCGTCGAGGTCCGTGATGCCCGTCGACACACGGGCCGTGCTGGCCCGCGCCGGTCCGCGCACGGGCAGGTCGCCCGCCACCTCGATGCCACGCTCCCCGATGATCATGGGTGCGGCGCTCTCGGCGAAGCCCGAGCCGCGGTACTTCATCACGCGCAGGTTCCGCTGCGACACGCCGGTGACCACCGTGTGCTCGAGGCCGACCGCGCAGTCCACCAAGAAGGGGAGGAACTGCAGCACACCCGACGGCGAGGCCAGTTGGTCCGGCGCGCGGGCCGTCACGATCGCCGTGAGGCCGGATTCCAGCAGCCAGTCGTGCAGACGTCCGACCTCCCGCTGGACCAGCGTCGGGTCGCCCAGCCAGGTCAGCAGGATGTCGAGCGAATCGAAGACGATGCGCTTGGCCCGCATCGTGCGGACGCGGGCCTCGATCGCGGCAAGCAGCCCGTGGATGTCCGACTCGCCCGTGTGCACGAGGTCGGGCGAGGGCTGGGCATCGAGGAAGAACAGCTTGCGGCGCTGCAGGGCGGGCAGGTCCCAGCCGAAGCTCGCTGCGTTGCTGACGATACGGTCGGCCCGTTCCTCGAACGCCACGAAGATCCCGGGCTCGTTCTGTGTCGTCGCCCCGTGTACCAGGGCCTGCAGGCCGAGGATGGTCTTGCCCGAGCCGGGGCCTCCGGCGATCAGCGTCGTCCGGCCCTGCGGCAGCCCGCCACGGGTGATCTCGTCGAGCCCGGTGATGCCGGTCGGGGCCTTGATGAGTCCTGGGGAGCGCTGAGGCGCGCGTGCCATAGATCGGGATGGGGGGAGACCGGCGTCCTGCGGCCAGCGTTGGCGCGTGCGCACGTGAAGTATCATGCCCGCCACGTCACCACGCCAGAGTACGCTCGCGCCAGTCGGTGTGTTGGACCGCGGCGCTAGTGGTAATCCCGCCCCTTCACCCCCTCGACCCCCGGCACGGCCAGGAAGGACTTGGCCCGCACGTTGTACACGCCGCTCTCCACCTGCAGTACGCCGCGGATCAGCAAGAGCGGGCTGCGCGAGATCAACGCCGCCTCGGCCTCGAAGCGCTGCGGGGTCACCACGATGTTGATCATCCCGGTCTCGTCCTCCAGCGTCAGGAACACGAAGCCCTTGGCCGTGCCGGGGCGTTGGCGGCAGATCACCAGCCCGGCGACCGCCACCCGTGCGCCGTCGGGCAGCGCACGCAGCGCGGCCGCGGTGACCACCCCGTTGGGGCGCAGCAGGTCGCGCAGGTGCTTGAGCGGATGCCCGTGCAGGGACACGCCCATCGCCCGGTAGTCGGCGGCGGTCATCTCGGGCGCGGTGTAGGCGGGCACCGCGGCGGGGACCGCCTGCGTGTCGTAGGTCGCCAGCGGGCCGCCGCCTCCACGGATGCGCTCCAGCACGCGCCACAGGGCCACGCGTCGCCGCCGCTCCGGAGGCTCGTCGCGCACGAACACATCGAAGGCCCCCGCCTCGGCCAGGCTGCGCAGGGCGTCCACGGGGAGCGGCGCTCGGTCGAGCACATCGTCGATGCTGGTGAAGGGGCCGGTGCTGAGGGCGCGCTCCAGGGTCTCGCGGGCTTTGGCACCGAGACCCTGCACCAGTCGCACGCCGAGGCGCACCACCCAGGTGCCATCGCGCGCGCGTTCGAGCGTGTGGTCCCACTGACTGCGCGCGAGGTTCACGGGCCGCACGCGCACGCCGTGCCGTTTGGCGTCCTCGATCAAGCTCGCGGGCGAGTAGAAGCCCATGGGTTGCGCATTGAGGATCGCCGCGAGGAACTCCGCCGGGTAGTAGTGCCGCAGGTAGGCCGAGGCGTAGACGATCAGGGCGAAACTCGCGGCATGGCTCTCGGGGAATCCGTAGTCGGCGAAGGCGTTGATCTGCTGGTAGATGCGCTGCGCGATGTCGGCGGGGATGCCATTGCGTTCCATGCCCGTGATCATGCGCTGGCAGATGTCGGCCATCCGTTCGCGGCTGCGCTTGTGCCCCATCGCCTTGCGCAGCAGGTCGGCCTCACCCGGGGTGAAGCCCGCGGCGGCGATCGCGACCTGCATGCCCTGCTCCTGGAACAGCGGCACGCCCAGCGTGCGCTTGAGGATGGGTTCGAGCGTGGGGTGCGGGTAGGTGACCGGTTCGGCGCCCGCGCGGCGTCGCAGGTAGGGGTGCACCATGTCGCCTTGGATGGGGCCGGGGCGGATCAGCGCGACCTCGACCACGAGGTCGTAGAAGCAGCGCGGCTTGAGGCGGGGCAGCGTGTTCATCTGCGCGCGGCTCTCGACCTGGAACACGCCCACGGTGTCGG
>CAZCZO010000027.1:0-34077 GCA_964503275.1 uncultured Gemmatimonadaceae bacterium
ACCGTCACGTCCGGGTTCAGCTGCCAGTGCAGCGGCTCCGGGAACGCGTACTGCGTGCGATCCGGCTCGCCGTACCCGAACCAGTTGTAGTAGCGGACCTTGTACGGGCAGTTGTTCGAGCAGTAGCGCGTGCCGACGCAGCGGTTGTAGACCTGCACGTTCAGGCCATCCGGCGAGTGGTACGTCGCGTACACCGGGCACACCGGCTCGCAGGGCGCGTTGCCGCAGTGCTGGCACATCATGGGGACGAAGCGCGTCTCGAAGGCCGGATCGAAGGCCACGTCCTTCGGCTCGCGATCGATCTCGAAGTAGCGCTCCAGGCGGATCCACGCCATCTCACGCGAGCGCGTGATGTTGGCGCCGAAGCCCGTGCGGTCCGGCATCACCTGCGCCCCCTGCCACGGGGCGCCGACCGTCGGGATGTTGTTCTCCGCGTAACAGGCCGTGACGCAGGCCGAGCAGCCCGTGCAGCGCGCCAGGTCGATGGTCATGGCCCAGCGGCGCTTGCTGTAGCCGGACTCATGATCCGGCGCGTACATCCCCAAGTCCTTCGACGTCGAGTCGACCAGGTTGCCCTGCGCGTCACCCGCGACCGGCGAGCGCAGGCCCGGGAGGAACTCGTGCGAGGCATCGCCCGGGAACTCGTGGTGCCCATGGCCATGCTCCTCTTCGGTCCCGAGCAACACGCCGACGTTCATCGCCCGCGCGATCCCGCGGCCGTGCTGCCGGGCGGAGCCCTCGGTCGTGACCACGCGCGAGGCCGCCGCGACCTTCGTCACACTGCACTTCGTCTGCGTCAGCGCCCAGTTGCCGGCGTCGTCCTCCCCCGGACCGAGCAGCGCGAACGCGTTCGCGCCGCAGCCCTCGGCGTAGCGCCCGTAGCCCGTGTGACCGCGGCCCGCCGCGACCGCGATGGTGTCGGGCCGCAACCCGATGTACGTGTAGGCGGGTGCCGTGATCTCGCCGGCCTCGGTCTTCACCGTCACGTGATCACCCTGCGCGACCCCGAGGGCCTTGGCCGTCTCGGGGTGCATCTCGATCACCGTCTGCCACAACACCTTCGTGACGGGATCGGGCAGTTCCTGGAGCCACGGCTTGTTGGCGCCGCGTCCGTCGCCCAGCGTCGGCGAGAAGTAGACCTGCAGCGTGAAGTCGCCGCTGCCGGCGACCGCGTCGATGCGGGCGCTGGAGCGCGCGGCGGGCACCGTCGACGGGGCGGCCAACGCGCTGGCGCCGCTGATCATCGCGGTGGGCAGCGCCGCCGTCAGGCCGGCGTTGCCCCCGGGCACGCGCGCGGCCAACCAGGCGCGGTAGTCCGCGACCTGGTACCGCGCGGCGGTCGCCGGGTCGTTCTTCGCCACCGCGATCAGCACATCGGCCGTGGCGCGCGTGTCGAACACCGGATCCATCGTCGGCTGCTGCAGGCCGAGCAGGCCGCGCATCGGCTCGGCATCGCCCCAGCTCTCCAGCGCGTGATGATCCGGGAGGATCAGGTCGCAGAGGTCCGACGTCTCGTCGACGACGCTCGTGAACGCGACCTTGAACGGCACCTTGGCCATGGCGCCGGCGACGTCAAGCCGCGACGACGTGGTGTACGCGATGTTCGCGCCGCGCACGAAGACCAGCGGCACCGACCCGGCGGCCATGCGCTCGACCGCGTCGCGCAGCTGGGCCGCCGAGTTCAGGCGCTCCCACGACAGCATGGCCTGCGTCGGCTTGACCGTCACGCCCACATTGCCGAGGGCCTGATTGAGCTCCGCGACCGCCGAGGCCACCGCCTTCGCGTCGGGGCCGGTCGTGCCGGCGAGGATCAGGGACGGGCCGGCCGAGCGCAGGCGCGTCGCCAGGGTCTCGAGCGACTCGGCGCTCACGCCGGCGGCCTCGGCCGCCTGCGCGAACGAGACGCCCGTATTCCGACCGACCGCACCCAGCAGGGCGCGCACTACGGCGAGCTCAGCACCGGCCTTGGCCGGTACCCACTCGTCGGCATTCAAGCCGGTCAGCGTACGGCGGGCACCGATGTACCACGCCTGCGGCGCGTCAGTGAGCTTGGCGCGCGCATCGGCCCAGCCCAGCTGCTGCGGCACCGAGTGCCCCCAGCCGTCCAAGAAGTCCGCGCCCACCGAGACGATGGTCTTGGCGGCGGCGAAGTCGAGCGTGGGCCAGGCGACCCCGTAGGCCTCGCGGTTGGCCGCGATGGTCGCGAGCGGCGCTTCGGCGTCGACGCTGAGGTGGGCGGGCATGCCGTACGCCCCCAGCCACTGATCGACGAAGGCCGGGAAGGACCCCTGCTCATGCTGATTGATGAAGACCACCCCGCTCTGCTGGCCGCGCGAGCGCACCTCGCCGAGCTTCGTGGCCAAGGTCTGCAGGGCCTGATCCCAGGTGATGGGCTTGAGGGCACCGCCCTCGCGCAGCATCGGACCGCGGTAGCGATCGGGATTGTAGAGGCCCTGGAGCGCCGACTGACCGCGGGCGCACAGCGCGCCCCGATTCACCGGATGCTCGGGATTCCCTTCGGCCTTGATGGCGCGCCCGTCGCGGGTCTCGACCACGAGGCCACAGCCGGCCGCGCATTCCCGGCAGGTCGTGGCATAGTACGTCGAGACACCCGGGACCGTGTGGTCGGGCGAGTTGAGGTAGGGGATCAGCTTCTCGACCTTGTCGCCGCTGCACCCCACCGTGGCGGTCGCGACGCCCCCGGCGCCCATGACCTTGAGGAAATCACGGCGCTTGACGCCGTTCCCCGTCGTCGTGCTCATTCGCAGATACTCCGGCGGGTCAATAGTGACAGGTGGCGCAATCGTACGCCGCCTTCTTGATCGGGGCCGCGAGATCCGCGGCACTGGGCTCGTAGCCGGCCGCGCGTACGCCCTCGGCCTGCTGGTACCCGTTCACGTGGCAATTCACGCACCAGCCCATGTTCAACGAGGCATAGCGTTCGACCACCGGCATGTTCTGGATCTGCCCATGGCAGGACTGGCAGGTCACGCCCGCGTTCACGTGCCGCATGTGCGGGAAGTGCACATACTCCGGCACCTTGTGGATGCGGACCCACGGCACCGCCTGGGCGGAGTCGTAATAGGCCTTCAACTTCTGGATCTCGGGCCGCCCCGTGGCGACCACCGCGTGGCAGCCCATGCAGGTCGAGACCGCCGGCATCCCCGGATCGGGGGACTTGTCGGCCGCGCTGTGGCAGAACTGGCAGTTCATGCCCAGCGTGTTGACGTGCACCGGGTGGGGGAAGTTGATCGGTTGCGCCGGCGCCGGATCGGCGCTGATGAAGTACCGATTGAAGTTCGAGGCGCCCTGATAGGCCCACGGTCCCTTGGGTGCCTTGCCGCGCACCTCGAGGTTGGCCTTGGCGGTCGCGTAGCCGGGCTGGCCCGGGTTGAGACCGTCGATCGGCTGATCCGCGGCGACCGCGGGGGCATCCTGCGCGCCCTGTAGCGATCCGGTGTACGCGGCCAGCATCGCGACGAGCGCCGCCACGATGACGAACCCGGGCACCAGCGCCCACTTCCTGCGTCCCGACATCCGAGGGATGGGTGAGAGGGGGAGTCCACTGTCGGAGCTTGTGAAATCGTTCACAAGCTCCGGTACAATCCGGAGTAAGTTGCACGCGCGACACTCCCGAAACAAGGGGGGCACAGCCCGTGGAATCGGCGTGCGCGCCGACGGACGACTACGCCTCGTCCGTCGGCGGCGCGGGCGCGATCGCGCGCGGCTTCCCGTAGCCGCCCCGGTAGATCCCCTGCAGGCGATCCACCGTGCGCAGCACTTCGATCCCGATCGCGCGCAACAGGTCCGTCTCGCGCCCGTCCGGCGCCGACCGGAACACCAGGGAGCGCACCGCGCGCATCACCAGCTGCGGGTTCCGCGTCTTGTAGAAATCGATGGACTGCAGGGCCCGGTCCCACACGTCGAAGGTCTGCTCGTACTGCCGGTGCGTGGCCGGCGGCGCATGATGCCGTGGGCGGCGCAGCCGCCGCGTCGCATCGCCGGCCTGCCGGTGCAACTCGTAGCAGGCCAACAGCACCGCCTGGGCCAGGTTCAGCGACGCGTGCTCCGTGGTCGGGATCGTCACCGTCGCATGAGCGCGGTCCAGCGCCGCGTTGTCCAGGCCGTGGTCCTCCGGGCCGAAGAGCAGCGCCACCTTCCCCGTCGGCGCGAACGCCAGCAACTCGGCGGCCGACGCGGCGGGCTCGAGGCGGGCCCAGCGGGCGGCGCGGGGCTTGCCGGCATAGCCGTGCACCCGCACGCAGTCCGCCAGCGCCTCGTCCAGCGTCCCGAAGTGCTGGATCCTGGCCACGAGGTCGCGCGTCCCGTGGGCGATCCCTTCGATGCGCCAGGGGTCATAGGGCACCGGATCGACCAGGCGTAACTGCGAGACGCCCATGTTCTTCATCGCCCGGATCGTACCGGCGATGTTCACGGGGTCCTGCGGCTTGTGGAAGACGATGACGACGGCGTCGAGCAGGGACACGGCGAACGGAGCGAGGAGCGAGGACGCCGCCAGACGCGGCATTAAGTTGCAGGGTAGTCCCCTGCCTTCCCGCTCAACGCAAGCGACCCGACGGACTTCGTGCAACTCATCTCGGACTTCTTCGCCTATCTGCAGGACCTCCCTGCCCTGATCCAGTGGGCGGGCGTGATCGGCCTCATCGTCATCGTGTTCGTCGAGACGGGCCTGTTGGTGGGCTTCTTCCTGCCCGGCGATTCGCTGCTGGTCACCGCCGGGTTCCTGGTCTCGCAGGGCGTCTTCAGCGGCTCGGCGACCATCTGGTCGCTGGGCGTCATGCTCTGTGTGGCGGCGATCGTCGGCGACCAGGTGGGCTACGGGATCGGCTCGGCCTCGGGGCCCCGCATCTTCAAGCGCGAGGACTCGCGCTTCTTCAAGCGCCGGCACCTGCTGCGGGCTCAGGACTTCTACCAGCGGCACGGCGGCAAGACCATCATCATCGCGCGCTTCGTCCCCATCGTCCGCACGTTCGCGCCGGTGGTCGCCGGGGTCGCGCTGATGCCCTACCGCGCGTTCATCCTCTACAACGTCGTGGGCGCCTTGCTCTGGGTGTGGTCGATGCTGCTGACCGGCTATTACCTGGGCCGCCTCGTCCCCGGGATCGAACACCATATCGACAAGGTGATCCTCGGGGTGATCTTCCTCTCCATCCTGCCCGGGATCTACGGGGCCTGGCGCGAATCGCGCCGCCCCGCCCCGTCGCCCGTCGACTAACCTGCCACCGGAGTCTTCCCATGCCGTTCACCCTCGCGCCCCTGCCGTACGCCACCGATGCCCTCGAGCCGCACATCGATGCGACGACCATGGGGATCCACCATGGCAAGCATCACCAGGCCTACGTCACGAACCTGAACGCGGCCCTCGAGAAGGCGCCGGAGCTCGGGAGCTGGACGCTCGAGCAGTTGAATCAGCGCCTCGGTGAGGTCCCTGAGGCCATCCGCACCGCCGTCCGCAACAATGGCGGCGGCCATTGGAACCATGCGCTGTTCTGGACACTGCTGTCGCCGAACGGTGGCGGGGCCCCGTCGGGCACGCTCGCCGAGGCCATCACGGCGGCCTTCGGCTCGTTCGACGCCTTCAAGACGCAGTTCGCCGCAGCCGCCATGGGGCGCTTCGGCTCTGGCTGGGCCTGGCTGCTCAAGCGCGAGGGCACGTTGGTCATCACCAGCTCGCCCAACCAGGACAACCCGATGATGGACGGCGCGGCCCCTGGCGACATCCTGCTCGGGCTCGACGTGTGGGAGCACGCCTACTACCTGCACTACCAGAATCGTCGCGCCGACTATGTCAGCGCGTTCTGGAACGTGGTGGACTGGTCGGCGGTCGCGGCCCGCTACAGCGCCTGACCGCCTCCGGGCGAGGGGGAGGGGGAGGACCGCGCCTCAGCGCGCGGCCTCGCCCTCGAGGTAGGTGTAGCCCTCGAGGCCCGCGACATATTCGGCGATGAACATGTTTGCGTCCTCGCGGCTGATGCCCCGCGACGCCTGCACCTTGCGGCGGAACGTGGCCAACAGATCGGACGCCCGGAACTGCACGTAGTTCAGCACTTCGGTGACCGTGTCCCCGTGGACGAGGTCGGTGACCTCGTAGCCACGTTCGCCCAGCCGCACGTGCACGGCGTTCGTGTCGCCGAACAGGTTGTGCAGGTCGCCGAGGATCTCCTGGTAGGCGCCCGTGAGGAAGACGCCCAGCAAGTACTGCTCATCGTCCGAGAACGGATGCAGCGGGAGCGAAGCACGCCCGGTCTGCCCGCCGATGAAGCGGTCGATCTTGCCATCGGAGTCGCAGGTGATGTCCTGCAGCGTCCCCGAGCGCGTGGGCTGCTCCGCCAGCCGGTGGATGGGCATGATCGGGAAGAGCTGATCGATCGCCCACGCGTCGGGCAGCGACTGGAACAGCGAGAAGTTGCAGAAGTACCGGTCCACGAGCAGCGCCTCGAGGTCAGCCGCGATGTCGGTGAACTGATCGGGCCGCTGGCGGACGATGCGCGCCAAGGCATTGATGGTGCAGAGATGGATGCGTTCGGCCAGCGCGCGCTCCCGCAGCGACAGCACGCCGCTGCTGAACAGCGTCTGGGCCTTCTCTTTGTCGAAGGTCGCGTCGTGATAGACCTCGCGCACCTTGCGGGCGGCGGGCTTCTTCGCCGCCAGCGCCTTGAGATCCTCGACCATCTCGTGCAGCAGCTGATGGTCCTCCTCCCGGAGCTCGGGCAGCATCGGCTCGGCCTGCGATTCCACGTCGATCACCGACATCAGCAGCAGCGCGTGGTGCGCGGTCAAGGCGCGTCCCGACTCGCTGATCACGTGCGGCATGGGCAGCTCTGCCTCGCGGCAGGCCTCGGCCAGCGTGTAGATCACGTCGTTGGCGTACTCCTGCAGCGAGTAGTTCATGCTGGCCTGCGCGGTGCTCTGCGAGCCGTCGTAGTCCACGCCGAGCCCGCCCCCGACATCGACGTGCGTGATGTCGAGCCCGAGCTTGCGCAGCTCGATGTAGAACCGGGCGACCTCGCCCAGGCCGCGCTTGATGTAGCGGATGTCGGTGATCTGCGAGCCGAGGTGGAAATGGATCAGCTTGAGCAGGTCGGCCTTGCCCAGCGCCGTGAGCCGGTCCACGAGGGTCATCAACTGGCTGGCCGTCAGCCCGAACTTGGACTTCTCGCCGCCGGACTGCGCCCAGCGCCCCGCGCCCTCGCTGGAGAGCTTGATGCGCACGCCGATCGTCGGGGTCACGCCGATGGCCTCGGCGGCCTGCAACAGCACATCGAGCTCCGACAGCTGTTCGATGACGATGAACACGCGGTGTCCGAGCTTCTGGCCCATCAGGGCCAGCCGCATGAACTCCTCGTCCTTGTAGCCGTTGCAGATGATCAGGTGATCGGTCTGCTCGGACAAGGCGAGGACGGCCTGCAACTCCGGCTTGGAGCCGCACTCGAGGCCGACGCCCGTCTCCGCGCCGAAGTGCACGATCTCCTCGACGACGTGCCGCTGCTGATTCACCTTGATGGGATACACGGTGGTGTAGCCACCCGTGTACTCGAACTCCGTGATGGCGCGCGCGAAGCGCTCGTGCAAGGCCTCGATCCGCGATTGCAGGATCTCGCTGAAGCGCACCAGCACGGGCAACGGGATGCCTTGGGCCTCGAGGTCCTGGGCCAGTTCGTAGAGATCCAGCGTACGGTCCTGGTGCCGCCGGTCGGGCCGGACGAACACGCGTCCCGCCGCGTTGATGTCGAAGTAGCCGTCGCCCCAGCCCTCGATGTTGTACAGATCGCGGGCGTCCTGGATGGTCCACCCGTCCTCGGGGGTCGGGTCGTGGTTGGGAACGCTGGTCACGGAGTCGGTCGGCGCGGTCATCGGCAATGGGGAAGCTGAACCCACAAGGATACGGGGATTCGCGCTGAAGTGGTATGGCCGCCACGCGCGACCGGTGGTCAGCGGCCCCCACGCGGTAGTTTCCATGGCCCGCCGATCCCAGGGCCCCATCTTCCCTCCGTCCCCACCTTCCGTATGCGTCTCCTGCTCGGCTATTTCGCGCGCGGTCTCGTGGTCCTCACGCCGGTCGCGGTGACGGCGTACGTGTCCTGGTGGGTGCTCGACACCGTAGACGGCTGGCTGGGCATCCCCATCCCCGGCCTGGGGTTGATCGTGACGATCGGGATCATCACGCTGGCCGGCTTCGCGGCCTCCACGGTGATCACGCGGTCGCTGGTGGGCGCGCTGGAGGGGCTGTTCGGACGCCTGCCCTTCGTGCGCCTGCTGTACAACTCGACGCGCGACCTCCTCAATGCCTTCGTGGGCGAGCAGCGGCGCTTCGACCGCCCCGTGGTCGTCGCGGTGACGGAATCCGTACATGTGCTGGGGTTCGTGACGCAGGACGTCTTGGCCGGCCTGCCCGAGACCGAGGGGCGCGTCGCGGTGTATTGCCCGCAGTCCTACAACTTCGCGGGCCAGTTATTGTTGGTGGCGGCTGACCAGGTGACGCCCATCGCGGCGCCCGCCTCGGACGTGCTAGCATTCATCGTCTCGGGGGGCGTCACCGGTGCTCCCTTCGGCGGACAGTCGCACGACGTCGCCGCGGCCGCGGCGCCGCGCTGACCCATCGACGGACCTGAGGACGAGTGGCACACGACGCGCGTGGTTCGAACGAGGCGTGGGGCAGTCGACTGGGATTGATCCTCGCGATGGCCGGGAATGCTGTGGGCCTGGGCAACTTCCTACGCTTCCCGGGCCAGGTCGCGGTGAACGGCGGCGGCTCGTACATGATCCCTTACTTCATCGCGCTGCTGCTGGTCGGCATCCCGTTGATGTGGATCGAGTGGGGCGTCGGGCGCCACGGCGGGCGATATCGCAAAGGGCATCTGCCGGGCATGTTCGCGGCCATCTGGCACCATCCGCTGGCCAAGTATCTCGGCGTCGCCGGGATGGTCGTGCCGTTGGTGGTGATGATCTACTACACTTACCTCGAGAGCTGGACGCTGGCCTTCGCGGTGTTCAGCGCCCAGCAGGACTACTTCGGCCAGACGACCCAGGAGGGGATGCTGGCCTACCTGCAGTCCTTCCAAGGGATCGTGGCGATCGATCAGCACCGATGGTGGACGCCGTATGCGTTCTTCACGGTGACGCTGGCCCTCAACGTCTATGTGCTCTCCAAGGGGATCCGCGGCGGCATCGAGCGGGTCGCGAAGATCGGCATGCCGGTGCTGTTCCTCTTCGCGACGGTGCTGGCCGTGGTGATCTTCCTCCTGCCGCCAGGCGTCGACGGCGCGACGGCAGTGACGGGCTACGAGTTCCTGTACACGCCGGACTTCACGCGACTCGGCGAGCCCGGGATCTGGCTGGCCGCCGCCGGGCAGGTGTTCTTCACACTGTCGGTCGGCATGGGGGGACTCCAGGCCTACGCCTCGTACCTGACACCGCGCGACGACATCGCCCTCAGCGGGATCGCGACCGCTGCGACGAACGAGGCCGCCGAGGTGATCCTGGGGGGCTCGATCGCGATCCCCGCGGCGGTGGTCTTCTTCGGCGTCAGCGGGGCGATGGTGGTCGCGCAGTCCGGCGCGTTCAACCTCGGCTTCGCCACCATGCCGGTGGTCTTCCAGCAGGTCCACGAGACGGTGCCGATCGGGCATCTGCTCGGCGTCATGTGGTTCGGCCTGCTCTTCATCGCGGGGATCACGTCCTCCGTGGCGATGCTCACCCCCGTCGTCGCGTTCTTCCGTGAGGAGTTCGGCGCCAAACGCGAGACGGTGGCCTATGCCCTGGGCGCGGTGTGCTGGGTCTTCGGTCTCCTGCACGTGCATTGGCTGCGCTATGGGTTCCTCGACGAGTGGGACTACTGGGCGGGGACCTTCGGCCTCGTGCTGGTCGCCGTGATCGAGACGATCCTGTTCATGTGGGTCTTCAAGCCGGAGAACGCGTGGAAGTCGATCCATGACGGCGCGGACATCCGCATTCCCGCGGTCTTCAAGTTCATCATGACGTACCTGACCCCGCTGTTCCTGATGATCATCGTGCTCTGGTGGGGCAAGGAGCAGGCGCTCCCCATCCTGCGCAACGAGCGCTCGGCCGGCGGCGGCGCGCCGGTCAGCGCCGACGCCCTGCCGTACGTCACCGCGGCGCGCGCGGTGCTCGTCGCCTTCGCGGTGCTCGCCGCGGTGCTGGTCCGTGTGGCCTGGCGCCGGAACGGCTATGACGACCGCGCGGGGTTCGCCCCGGTGCCGATCCCCACGGAGACCGCACGATGAACCGCTTCGCTGCCGTGTTCATGCTCGTGAGTTGGGCGTTGGTCCTCGGGCTGGTCGTCTGGTCGTACTACCGTCTGTTCACCGTGCGCCGCCCCGACGACCGATGAGCCGAGCGATCCCGCGGCGCGCGGTGGCCAGCTGGGTCCTGTACGACCTGGCCAACACCATCTTCTCGATGGGCGTGGTCTCGTTGTTCTTCTCGCTGTGGGTGCGGGATCAGGTCGGGCCGGAGCGAGCGGACACGGTGTACGGCACGATCACGGCGATCTCGATGGGGATCATCTTCGTGCTGTCGCCGGTGCTCGGCGCCATGAGCGACCGCGCGCCGCGGCGGATGCCCTTCCTGATCGTCAGTACCCTGCTCTGCGTGGGGCTGACCGTGCTCCTCGGTCGCGTCGGCTATGTCGGTACCATGGTGGCGTTCGTCCTGGCGAACGCGGCGTACCAAGCGGGGCTGCAGTTCTACGACACCCTGTTGGTCGAGGTCACGACGGAGGAGAACCGCGGACGCATCGGCGGCATCGGCGTCGGCATCGGCTATCTGGGGTCGTACGTGGCGGTCGTGCTCGGACTCACGCTCGGCACCGGCGACAAGCCGCTGTTGTTCACGCTGATCGGCATCGCCTTCCTCGCGTTCGCGCTGCCCTGCTTCGTGTTCGTGCGGGAACGCGGCAACCCGACGCCAAGCCGCGTCTTCGACCTCGGCGTGATCGTGTCGAGCGCGCGCACCACCTGGCGCACGCTCCGGGCGGGCGATCAGTACCCGGGGCTGGTGCGCTTCTTGATCGGCCGCGTGTTCTATACCGACGCCATCAACACGGTGATCGCGATCATGACGCTGTACGCGGTGAATGTCGCGGTGAGCACCGGTCAGCCCGCCGAGACCGCGGAGCGCACTGCGCAGTTGGTGATGATGGCCGCCATCACGTTCGCGGTGCTGGGGGGCTTCGCGTGGGGATGGATCGTGGACCGGATCGGTCCCAAGCGCACGCTCGACATCGTGCTCGTGCTGTGGGTGATCACCTTCGCGCTCGCCAGCGCGCTGGGGCTCTTCGGCCTCCCGCTGGAGACGCTGTGGGTCGTGGGCTCCCTCGCGGGCATCGCGCTGGGCGGCATCTGGAGCGCCGACCGACCCCTGATGCTGCGACTCACCCCCCCGGATCGCGTGGGGGAGTTCTACGGCTTGTACGGCATGGTGGGACGCTTCTCGGCGATCACGGGCCCCGCGCTCTGGGCGCTGATCACCGGCCTCACGATCCGCGGGATGGGACTCGCGCCGGCCCAGGGACAGGGCGTGGCGGTGCTCGCGCTCCTGGGCATGGTGCTGGTCGCGGCGTTCATCCTGCGAAAGGTGGACGACGCGCCGCGCGCGTGGGGGGCTCGTTCCACCTGAGCCCCCCACGGCGCCTGCGCCCTCCGGTCAGCGCGCGCCGCTGGTCCCGACCGCCGGTGGCCCGCCCTCCGCCAACCAATGGCCGAACCACCCGCGCAGGCGATGCAAGCGGTCCACGAGCAACCAGGGCTCACCGGTGCGCGACAAGTCGTGCGTCGAGCGCGGGTACCGCACGAACTCCACGGGCACGTTGTACTTCTTGAGCGCAAGGAACCACTGCTCGGCGTCGGTCATCGGCGTGCGATGGTCCTCCTCGGACTGCAGGATGAACGTCGGCGTCTTGACCTGATGCGCGTAGCGGATGGGCGACAGCGTGTCGTACATGAGCGGATTGTCCCACGGCGTTCCATAGAACTCGAACTCGGTGAGCCCCTGCGCGTCGGAGGTGCCGTACCAGGACCACCAGTTCGAGATCATGCGGTCCGCCTGCGCGGCCTTGAAGCGGTGGGTCTTGGCGGTGACCCAGGCCGTCATCACCCCACCGTAGGAGCCTCCGGTGACCCCCATGCGGGTCGAGTCGACATCCGGCCGCTGCGCCACGAGGTCCACCGCCTTCATGAGGTCCTCATAGTCCTCGGCGAACCAGCGGCCGCGCGTGCTGTACGTGAAGTCCGCGCCGTAGCCTGACGAGCCGCGCGGGTTGGTGTACAGCACGAACATCCCGGCGCCGGCGAGGTTCTGGAATTCGTCGAACCAGCCCTCGTTGTACTGGGAGTGCGGGCCCCCGTGGATGTACAGGACCATCGGATAGCGCTTGCCGGACTCATAGCCGTGCGGCTTCATGAGCCAGCCTTCGATCTCCAGTCCACCGACGGAGTTGTAGGTGATGCGCTCCGCGTCGGACCACGCGATCTCCTCGCTCAGTGCCACGTTGAAGGCCGTGAGCCGCCGTTCGTTGCGCCCGTCGGCATCGGCGATGTACAGCTCGGTCGGCGCGGTGACCGCGCTGCTGACATAGGCCACGCGCTTCTTGTCTGCATCCCACGAGAAGCTGCTGAGCACGCGGCGACCGCCGAGCACCTCGCGGGTGCGCCCGCTACGGGTATCGGCGATGAGCAGGGCGGAGCGGCCGCCGATGGTCGCGGTGTAGCTGAGTTCGTTGTTGTTCAGCCAGTCGAAGCTGTTGGCCTCGTAGCGCCACCCGCCGAGCACATCCTTCGGCGCGCCACCCGCGACGTCGATCACCATGAGCTTGGTGTTGCTGGTGCGCGACTCACTGAGGGCGAAGGCCAACCGCTTGGAATCGGGGGACCAGGCGAGGTTGCTCTCGGTGCCCATCAACTGCGCGACCTTGCGGGGGTCGCCGCCGGTGGCGGGCATCACGTACATGTCGTCGACGTTGCGCGGCGCATCCTCACGCGCCCGGTCATAGGGCAAGGCGGCGAGTGAATCGGTCTCCGCGCGGACCAGCGAATCGGGACGCAGGCGCGCATCCGCCGTGAACGCGATCCACTTGCCGTCGGGCGAGACGCGCACGTTGCGGTGCGAATACGCCGTGGTGGTACGCTGCACGCGCGGCGCGCCGTCGAGGGCCTGTGTGAAGATCTGTTGCGGTTGCGGCGTCGGCGCCGGAGCGGCCGGGCTCGGCAGGAACCCTTGTCCGTTCGCCTTGTAGCGCTGCGCGGTGATGTGCATGCCATCGAAGCGCGACGGATCGAGCGGCTTGGTGATGGCGTCATAGGGCGGACGCGCGATCGCTGGAGGCCCGGAGGCGCCGGTCCCCGATGCCGGGGCTGCCCCCCGGCCGCCACCGCCGCGCCCACCCTGCCCCGCCGGCGCGCCACCGGTGGTGGGAGCACTCGGTGCCGCTGCGAAGGCCACGAACGCCCGATCCTTCGGGGCATCCCCCGTGGGCGGGGCGGGAAGCTGTACCGCCTCGCCCGGCTCGTCCATCTTGATCGCCCACGAGCCACCCTGGCCCCCGGCGCGATTCGACGTGAAGTACAGCACGCGGCCATCGGGGGACCAGCGCGGCGCGGAGCTCTCAAAGGCCGGCGCCGTGAGGCGACGCGCCTCGGCCCCGGGCTGCGTGCCCACGATCCACACCTCTTGATGGCGGCGGTTCTGCGCCTGCTCGACCGTCGTCAGGGTGAAGGCCACCTGCCGACCGTCGGGGGACAGCGCCGGCTGGCTCACGGTGCGGAGCCGGTACCAGTCGGCCGGTGTGAAGGCGCGCCCCTGGGCGACCAGTGAGACCTGGGGCGCGAGGAGCAGGACGGCGGCGAAGACGCGGAGTCGCATCGGGCGTCGGGTGAGGAGGTGAGCGAGTGGTCGCGTGCCGGTGGGGCAGCGGTCAGGGGCAAATGTACGGACAGGCTGGGGGCGCGGCCCGAGGGCTCACCCCGCGAGCATGGCATCGCGCACGCGGGCCGCCCGCGCTGCGGCCTCGGCGAATCGCGCCGGGGGCTGGATGAAGCTGACGCGGAAGAACCCCTCCCCTCCCGCACCGAGTCCGCTCCCCGGCAGGACCACGACGCCCTCGTCCTCCATGAGGCGCTCGTGGAAGGCCAGCGAGGGCAGCGCATCGGGCAACGGCAGCCAGAGGTACATGGATGCGCGAGGGACCGGCGAGGGGAAGCCCGCCGCCCGAAAGGCGGCGACGGCCGCATCGCGCCGCGCTTGGAAGGTCGCGACATTCGCCGGCACGAACTCGGCCCACGAGGCCAGCGCCGCGACGCCCGCATGCTGCACGGCCATGAACTGCCCGGTGTCGACGAAGGACTTCACGCGGGCCAGCGCCCCCGCGATCTCGGGACGCGCCACGGCCCAGGCGCAGCGCCAACCGGTCATGTTGTAGGTCTTGGACAGCGAGTGGAACTCGATCGCCACCTCGCGCGCGCCGTCGATCTCGAAGATCGACGGCGGGCAGTAGCCATCGAAGGCCAACTCGGAGTAGGCGTTGTCGTAGACGAGCAACACGTCGCGCCGGGCGCACCACGCGACGACATGCGCGAGATACTCGCGCGAGGCGATGGCGGCGGTGGGATTGTTCGGATAGTTCAGGAACAGCACCCGCGCACGAGCGACCACGTCGGCGGGAATGGCATCGACATCGATGAGGAAGTCGGTCTCGGGACGCAGCGGCACGAGATACGGCGTCGCTTCGCCGAGCAAGGTGCCGCCGAGGTAGGCGAGATATCCCGGATCGGGGATGATGGCGACGTCGCCGGCCTGCAGATACGCGAGCGCGAGGTGCGCGAGCCCCTCCTTCGAGCCCAGTAGCGGCACCAGCTCCGTGTACGGGTCACAGGTCACCCCGAACCGCGTGTGCATCCAGGCAGCGGCGGCCTCACGGAAGGCCGGCAGTCCCATCCCGAACCCGTAGCGGTGCAAGGCCGGCCGGTCGGCCGCCTCGCGCAACGCCGCGAGCGCCGCGGCCGGGGGCAGCAGATCGGCGTCACCCGCGCCGAGATCGATGACGTCGACACCGCGCTCGAGCAGGGCCCGCTTGCGTCCTGGTATCGTCGCGAGCGGATAGGGCGGCAGGGTATGGAAGCGGCGCGTGAAGGCGGGCATCGGTTCAGGCAGAGGTCGGGCGAGGGAGCGCGAAGATGTCGTTCGGCGTGAGCTGGCTCCACCGATCGGCACCGAGCCGCGCGACGAGGGCCATCCGCGTCTCATCGGGGAATCCATCGACGCAGACGGATTCGTCGGCATGCACCGCGACGATCTCGCCGATCACATAGGTGGCGGCACCGGGTCCATCGCCGTGCGGCACGCACCGGAACACGCGGCACTCGAGCGCGACGGGGCTCTCCTGCACGCGCGGCGGCCGGACGTGCTGGCTCGGGGCTCGCGTCAGCCCGACGACGTCGAATTCGTCGACATCGGCAGCATAGGCGAACGACGCCTGGTTCACCGCCGCGGTCATGGCGGCCGTGACGACGTTGATCACGTACTCCCCGGTGGCCTCGATGTTCGCGAGCGTGTGCTTGCCCGAGCCGTGCCGGTCGCGCGTCGGCGAGAACACGCAGGACAGCGGGGACGAGCCGCCGGCGGCGAAGAAGGAGAACGGCGCGAGGTTCCCCACCCCCGCTGCGCTCACCGTGGACACCAGTGCGATGGGCCGAGGGGCGATGATCCGGGTCAGCAGACGGGCCCGGTCCGGCGCCGCCATCGCCGATGGCTCGAAGGTCAGCACCTCAGCTGGTGGGTGGGCTGAACGCGGCGTGCTGTCCGTCCACCCAGCTGCGATGGTAGTCGCGGTCCTCGAACTGCAGGACCGCCCGCGCCACCTTCAGCGGCCGGAAGGAGTCCATCATGACGGCCAGCTCGTTCGTGTGCGTGGCGCCAATGGACGCCTCGGTCCGCCCCGGATGCGGGCCGTGCGGCAGCCCGTCGGGATGATGCGTGATGGAGCCGTACTCGATGCCCTTGCGGCTCATGAACTCGCTGGAGGCGTAGAACAGCACCTCGTCGGAGTCCACATTGCTGTGGTTGTAGGGCGCCGGGATCGCCTGGGGATCGAAGTCGTACGGCCGCGGGCAGAAGGAGCAGATGACGAAGCCATCGCCGGCGAAGGTCTGATGCACGGGGGGCGGCTGGTGGATGCGACCAACGATGGGCTCGAAGTCGTGGATGTTGAAGGCCCACGGATAGAAGTACCCGTCCCAGCCGACGACGTCGAAGGGATGGTGATCGAGCACCAACTCGTTGATGCGGTCGTACTGCTTCACGTACAACGAGAACTCGCCACGCTCATCGACCGGCGCCAGCCGGGACGGCCGGCGGATGTCCCGCTCGCTGTAGGGTGCGCCCTCGAGCAACTGCCCGAACTCGTTCCGATACCGGCTGGGCCAGCGCACATGGCCGCGGCTCTCCATGACGAGGAACTTGTTGGGCCCGGCGGCCGGGTCGAGGCGCCAGCGATGCAGGATGTTGCGATGGATCACGACGTAGTCGCCGGGGCGGTACGGGAGCTCGCCGTACACCGACTCCAGCACCCCGCTCCCTTCGACCACGTACACGACCTCGTCGGCCTGGGAATTGCGGTAGAAATGCGCATCCACCTGCGTGGGCGCGACGTACCACATGGCGATGTCGCTGTTGAAGAGCAGTGCGGTGCGATCCATCGTCGCACTGGCGGCGGTGGCCATGCGCCCGGTCAGGAAGTGTCGGTGCCGCAGCGAGGTGTCGTCGTCCGCCTCGAGCCGCACCGGCCGCACGGCGCGAGCAGCGAGGACCGTCGTGGGCGGGTGGATGTGGTACAGCAGCGACGAGGTCCCGGTGAAGCCTTCGTGCCCCATGAGCTCTTCCGCGTACAGACCGCCGTCCGGCCGCCGGAACACGGTGTGCCGCTTGCGCGGCATCT
Organism: uncultured Gemmatimonadaceae bacterium; assembly: GCA_964503275.1. Taxonomy (GTDB): domain Bacteria; phylum Gemmatimonadota; class Gemmatimonadetes; order Gemmatimonadales; family Gemmatimonadaceae; genus DASRAP01. The sequence continues at coordinate 16,970 of CAZCZO010000027.1, forward strand.
CGCCCATCGCGTGGTAGATCGGCATTACAGATTCCCCCGCAGCGCCTGTTCCCGCTCGATCGCTTCGAACAGCGCCTTGAAGTTGCCCTTGCCGAAGCCCTTGGCCCCCTTGCGCTGGATGATCTCGTAGAAGAGCGTGGGCCGGTCCTGTACGGGCTTCGTGAAGATCTGGAGCAGATACCCTTCATCGTCCCGATCGACGAGGATCCCGAGCTCGGCGAGGCGCTCGATGGGCTCGTCGATCGGGCCGATGCGCTGCGCGAGGTCGGCGTAGTACGACGTCGGCGTCTGGAGGAACTCCACACCCCGCGCCTTCATGGCCGTCACCGTGGCCAGGATGTCGTCGGTCGCGCAGGCGATATGCTGGACGCCAGGTCCCCCGAAGAAGTCGAGGTATTCCTCGATCTGCGACTTCTTCTTGCCCGAGGCCGGCTCGTTGATGGGGAACTTGATGCGCCCGTTCCCGTTCGACATCACCTTGGACATCAGCGACGAGTATTCCGTGGAGATGTCCTCGTCGTCGAAGGTCAGCAGGTTGAAGAACCCGAGGACGCGCTCGTAGAACGCGACCCACTCGTTCATCTTGCCCAGCTCGACATTCCCGACACAGTGGTCCACATACTTGAGACCGACCGGTCCGGGCGTGAACGGCGAGGACCTGGCCACGAAGCCCGGGAGGAAGAGCCCACGGTACTCGCCGCGCTCGACGATCGAATGGATCGTGTCGCCGTAGGTGGCGATGGCCGCGATCACCACGCGGCCATCGGCGTCCTCGAGCACCGTGGGCTCCTGGACGGACCGGGCGCCGCGCTCCACGGCGGTCGCCCACGCCGCCCGGGCATCGTCGACCCAGAACGCCATGTCGCGCACGCCATCGCCGTGGCGCCGCACGTGCTCCGCGATGGGGCCGTCGGGGCCCAGCGGCGAGGTGAGCACGAGGCGGATCTTGTCCTGCTGCAGCAGATAACTCGCCCGGTCCCGCACGCCGGTCTCGGGGCCACGATACCCCAGGAGCTCGAAGCCGAACGCGGCCCGGTAGTAGTGGGCGGCTTGCTTGGCGTTGCCGACGTAGAACTCGATGTAGTCGGTACCGTTGATCGGGAAGGCGTCCTCGTGGACGGCGGGGACCGGCTGGGTAGTGGTGGCCATCGCGAGATCTCGGCTCGGGCTTGAATGGGCGACGGAAGGCGTCGACACTTCAGTACCGGAATATATCGGCCCGGCCTCGCCCGGGCCGCCGACGCCCGTCTCCCCCCCGAGCGTCACGCGCGCAGTTCGCGGCCCAGCCGCTCGAACTCGGCGAGCGACGACGGGTTCGCCAGGGCCGCCGTGTTCCTGACCGCACGCCCATGCAGCGCCTCGCGGACCGCGATCTCGCTGAGCTTGCCATTCAGGGTGCGCGGGATGTCCTCGACGGCGCGGATGATCCGCGGCACGTGATGCGGTGAGGTGGCCTCGCGGATCCGGCGGCGCACGCGCTCCACGAGCGCGTCGTCGAGTGCCGCGCCAGCCGCCAGCCGCACGAACAACGCGACCCGCTCGTCGCTGCCGCCTTGCTCGCCGACGCGGAGCCCGACGACCACACTCTCCGCGATCTCGGTGAATCGCTCGAGCTGGCGGTACAACTCAGCCGTCCCGATGCGCACGCCGCCCGGGTTGAGCGTCGCGTCCGAGCGCCCGTGGATCACGAGTCCGCCACGCGGCGTGACCTCGGCCCAGTCCCCGTGACACCAGACGCCGGGGATCTGCTCGAAGTACGCCGCCCGGTACTTGGCGCCCGTCGGATCGTTCCAGAAGGCCACCGGCATGCTCGGGAACGGCCGGGTGCAGACGAGTTCGCCGGGCGTCCCCACCACCGGGCGACGGGTCTCATCCAGCACCGCGACCGCCATCCCGAGCCCCGGGGCCTGCAGCTCCCCGCGCCACACGGGCAGCCAGGGATTGCCCAGCGCGAAGCACGAGATGATGTCGGTCCCCCCGGAGATGCTCGCGACCGGGATCCCCGGCTTCACCGACCGCGCCACATAGTCGAACGACGCGGCCGACAACGGGCTGCCCGTGGACAGGATCGAGCGCAGCGCGGAGAGGTCGTGCGTCTCGACGGGGCGCACCCCGAGCTGCTCGGACATGGCGAGGAATCGCGCACTGGTGCCGAAGACCTGTAGCCCCTCGCGCGCGGCGAGATCCCAGAGGACCGCGCCGCGCTGCGCCAGCGGAGCGCCGTCGTACAGCACGATCGTCGCCCCGACCGCGAGCGCCGACACGAGCCAGTTCCACATCATCCATCCGCAGGTGGTGAAGTAGAAGATGCGCTCGCCCGCACGGAGGTCCCCGTGCAATTCGTGCTCCTTGAGATGCTGCAGGAGGGTGCCGCCTGCGCTGTGCACCATGGCTTTGGGGAGTCCGGTCGTCCCACTGGAGTACATCACGTACAGCGGGTGATCGAACGGAAGCCGGACGAACTCGGGCGGCGCCGATCCCGCCCCGGCCCACGAGGTCCACGCGGTGGCCCGCGGATGCACGTCTGCACGGTCATCGCCGTCGGCCGACGGCAGCAGCACCACGCGGCGCAGCGACGGGAGGGCGGCCGCGATCGTCGCGATGCGCGCGCGGAGGTCGATCGCCTTCCCGTTGTAGCGGTACCCGGTCGACGCCACCAGCACCACCGGCGCGATCTGCCCGAACCGGTCGACCACGCCATCGCTGCCGAAGTCCGGGGAACACGACGACCACACGGCGCCGATCCACGCGCAGCCGAGCATCGCGACGACGGCCTCGGGGACGTTGGCCACGAAGCCGGCCACGCGGTCGCCGGGCCTCACACCCTCGGCGAGCAGGGCCGCCGCTACCCGGCCGGACTCGACGAACAGTGCGTCGAAGCTGAGCGCACGGCGCGTCCCGTCCTCGCCGACGAAGACCAGCGCGTCACCTGCATCGCGACGGCGGAGCAGATTCTCCGCGAAATTCAGCCGCGCCTCCGGGAACCACCGGGGCCCGTGCAGCGGGTCCGGGGGAGCCATGCGTTCGAGGCCCACGCCCACGACGCCCGGCGGCGGCACGCCGATGCCGGACGCACTGATCACGCCGCCGAAGTGCCAGACCGTCCGCCAAAAGGCGTCGGGGTGCTCGACACTCCAGGCGTGCCACGCGTCGTAAGGGGCCGAAGGCGACGGGGCGGACGGCTCCCGCCTGTGCGCGACCTCACAGAACGCCGCGAGGCGCGACGCCGCTCGTCGTGCGGGATCGGGAGCCCAGAAGGGCGCAGTGGACTCGTTCACAACGGTGGAACGTAACGGGCAACCTGTTGCGCGGCGCGCCCTTGCGCGTTTAGCCGTCGGGACCGACTTTTAGGAACCACGTACGATCACTTTACTGGAGTGGACATGATCCGTAAGACTCTCCTCACCGCCGCAGCGTTGAGCATCCTGCCCTTGGCAGCCGATGCCCAGCGCATGGGCACGATTGAGGCGGGCGTGTTCGGAGGCTACACCAAGCTCGACGAGGACGTGAATCTCGGCAGCAGCTCGATCGGTGCCGGGGCGCGTCTGGGCCTCTTCGTCACGCGCTGGCTCGCGCTCGAAGCCGAGTATGGCATTGGGACTCTGGACGAGAACCCGCGCGACGCGGGACCGTGGGGTGGCTTCCGCGGGTTGGTGGTGCTGAACGCGCCGATCAGCGACAACGTCAAGCTGTTGCTCGGCGGAGGCTACAAGCACGACAATTGGATGAACGACCAGACCTTGAACGAGTTCGAGGATGCGTTCACCGGGCTCGTCGGCCTGCGCGTGTGCTTGAAGAACAGCTGGTCGGTGCGTCCGGAAGCGGTCCTCGACTACGACCCGTCGCCGAACAATCAGGGTTCGCTCGATGCGACCTCCAGCCACGTTGGCGTGCGTATCGGCGTCAGCAAGTTCTTCGGTCGTGGAGCGTCGGAGTGCGGCAAGGTGATCCCGCCGCCGCCACCGCCGCCGCCGCCACCGCCACCGCCGCCGCCGCCGCCGCCACCACCACCGCCGCCGCCGCCGCCACCACCACCGCCGCCGCCGCCGGCCCCACCGGCTCCGCGCGAGATCTACCGTCTCGAGGGCGTCTTCTTCGACTTCGACAAGTCGACGCTGAAGCCCGAAGGCCGGGTCAAGCTCGATTCGGCGGTCACGGTGCTGAACCGCTACGCGGACATGCGGGTCGAGATCCAGGGTCACACCGATGCCATCGGCACGGAGTCGTACAACCAGAGCCTGTCGGAGCGCCGTGCGGTCGCGGTGCGTGAGTACCTGATCTCCAAGGGCATCAGCGCGTCGCGCCTGACCACCAAGGGCTTCGGGGAACTGCAGCCCACGGCGTCGAATGACAACGCTGCGGGTCGTGCGCTCAACCGTCGCGCCATCTTGATCGAGATCCGGAACTAAGCATCGGCTCGGTCGCACGAGTGAAGGGGGGCCCACGTCGGGCCCCCCTTCTTCGTGTGAGTTAGCTTCTGCGAGGTGATGTCCCCCACGCCGCCGTCCGGACGCCGCATCCTGCTGGTCGACGCCGATGCGTTCTTCGTCGGGGTCGCGCGCCTCGTGGACCCCGAGGGCGCCGGCCGCGCCGCCCAGCTCATCGTCGGGGGCCGGCCCGGCGGGCGTGGCGTCGTCTGCTCGGCCTCCTACGAGGCCCGCGCGCGCGGCGTGCGCAGTGCGATGCCCATCGCGGCCGCCCTGCGGCTCTGCCCCGGCGCGCTGTGCGTTCCGGTGCCGGCCGAGTGCCGGACGTACAGCCACGCCATCCGCGCGGAACTTGAGCGCTGGGCTCCGCTGGTGGAGGCCGCCTCGATCGACGAATGGTACCTCGACCTCACGGGGACGGAGTCACTGTACCGCAGCGCCTTGGTCGATACGGCGCAGGCGATCCGCGACGCGGTACGAGCGGCGACCGGCCTCGCGGTATCGATCGGCGGCGGGCCGAGCAAGCTGGTGGCCAAGTTGGCCGTCGAAGTGGCGAAGCCGGGTCGCGGCGGGACCGGCGCGCACATCGTGGCGGACGACGCGGTGCAGGACTTCCTCGATGCCCTCCCCGTCTCTGCGCTCCCCGGTGTCGGGCCGCGCGCCGAGCAGCGGCTGCGGCGGGCGAGCCTGCTCACGCTGGGCGCTGTCCGCGCCGTCCGGTCGGAGGTGTTGGAGCAGGCGCTCGGCCGCCACGGGGCAGCGTGGCTGCAGCGCCGGGCGCTCGGGATCGACGAGCGTGCTGTGCGGCCGCGCGCACCGCGCAAGCAGATCAGCCATGAGCGGACCTTCGGGCGCGATCTCAGCGACGACCCCACGCTGCGGCGGCGACTGCTCGCGCTGGCCGCCCGCAGCGGCGCTGACTTGCGCGCCGCAGGGCTCCGCGCACGCACGGTCTCGGTCAAGCTGCGCGATGCCCGGTTCCGGACCCGGTCGATGTCGTCCACCCTGCGACGGGCGGTGGAGAGCGACGCGGCGATCCGACGCACGACCATCCGGCTGTTCGAGTCCCTGCGCGCGACGATGCCCGGTCCGCTGCGACTCGCCGGGGTGGCGCTCAGCGGATTCGGCGAGCCCGGGGGAGCCGCCGCGCAGCTGGGCCTCTTCGCTGCGGACGCACCGGCAGAGGAGAGTGCCCGTGACATCGCGCTGGCGCGTGCGCTCGATCAGGTGCGGCGACGCTTCGGCCCCGATGCGCTGCATCAAGGGGACCACAGCGACTGAGCGCGCCGTGGTGTTCAACGCCGGTCCCCGGGGCTAACGTAGTGGAACGATGCCCATCAGTCCTTCGCGTGTCCGTGCGGCCGCCTTGGTGGCGCTGCTCGCCGCTGGCGGCTCCTGCGGTGCGGACCGGGTCCCTGCCCCCTCACCGGTGGACACCCCGCCGCCCACGGGGTCGCCGGTGGACACGATGGCCGTGGTCGCCGTGCGGATCGGGCCCTCGACGCTGACCGCCGAGGTCGCCTCGACCGCGGCGCAACGTGCGCGGGGGCTCATGGGGCGGCAACGACTGTCCGACAGTGCGGGCATGCTCTTCGTCTTCGGACGGGATGGCCAACTGGGCTTTTGGATGAAGGACACCCCCATCGATCTCAGCATCGCGTTCCTGGATGCGGACCGCCGCATCCTGAACATCGAGCAGATGGACCGCTTCGACGATCGGACGACCCACTACTCCGCCGGTCCGGCCCGCTATGCGCTCGAGGTGAACCGGGGATGGTTCGCCGCGCGCGGCATCGGCGTGGGTGACCTCGTGGAGTTCACGCTGCCCACCGGGCTGCGCATAGATCCCTGACCCTGGCGCGACGGCGCCCCCTGGCCCTCCCTCTCTCCCCCACGACGATGCGGACTCGACACTCCCGCACGGCCACAGCCGCGATCGCCAGTCTCGCGCTGTGGTCCTGCAGCCGACCCACTCCGGCGCCGACCCCCACACCGACCACCGGTGGTCGAGGCACCGTCGCCGCCGCAGGGGCACCCGCGACGGGTGCCGCCGACGAGGCCGCACCCACCGGCGGAGGCGGTGGGGGGGGACGCGGGGCTGCCGGTGGCGCCGGCGCCGAGGCGCAGCCACGCGCCTATGACCGCGTGGTCACGCGCGCGATGCGCAGCCGGGACGGCCTGGTGCGCACCCATCGCGATGGTGCGCGCCTCCTGTTCGAGATCCCGCGCGGCGTCCTCGGCAAGGACATCCTGTTGGTGCAGCAGATCGAGCAGACCACGCTCGGCGCGGGCTACGGCGGTCAGGCGCAGGGGAATCGCGTCGTGCGCTGGGAGCGCACGGGGAATCGCGTGCTGCTGCGTCTGATCCCGTACAGTGTCATCGCGGACTCCACGCTGGCGATCTCGCGCGCCGTGGCCGCGGCGAACGTGCCGCCGATCCTCGCCTCGTTCAATGTGGAAGCCTTCGGCCCGGATTCGTCGTCGGTGATCGACGTGACGCGCTTGTTCACCCAGCCCCCCTGGGAGATGAGCCCCGCGACGCAGTACCGCGGTCAGCTGGACCAGCAGCGCACATGGATCGAGACCGCGACCCCGTACCCGACGAACGTCGAGGTCCGGAGCACCATCACCATCACGAACACGCCCGCGGCCGGTGGCGGACGCGGCGGCGGTGGCGGCGGTGCGGGCGCGGCGACCCCGCTGCCCCCGTCGGCGACCTTCCTGATGCATTGGAGCTTCCTCAAGCTCCCCGAGCAGCCGATGATGCCGCGCTACTTCGATCAGCGGGTCGGCTACTTCTCGGTCTCGACCACCGACTACGGCGCCGACGAGCCGCGGGTGGTGCAGCGCCGCTTCATCACGCGCTGGCGTCTGGAATGCTCTGAGCAGCGCGTCGGGCAGCTCTGCGTGCCCAAGAAGCCCATCGAGTACTATGTCGATCCGGCGACGCCCGAATGGCTGGTCCCCTGGGTGAAGCAGGGCATCGAGTCGTGGCAGTCGGCGTTCGAGGAAGCGGGCTTCCACAAGGCGATCGTCGCGAAGGACGCGCCGTCGAAGGCCGAGGATCCCGAGTGGTCCGCCGAGGACGCGCGCTACTCTGTCGTCCGCTGGCTGCCGTCGACGACGCAGAACGCGAGTGGCCCGTCGATCCGGGATCCGCGCTCGGGCGAGATCATCGAGTCGGACATCCAGATGTATCACAACGTGATGAACCTGGGGAACGGCTGGTACTTCGCGCAGGCCTCGGCGGCCGACCCGCGGGCGCGCACCTGGCCCTTCCCCAAGGATCTCAGTGGCCGGATGCTGATGTACGTGGTCGCGCACGAGGTCGGCCACACGATCGGCATGCAGCACAACATGAAGGGCTCCGGGACCTATCCCGTCGACTCGTTGCGCAGCAAGACCTGGACGGCCACGATGGGGCACACGCCGTCGATCATGGATTACTCGCGCTTCAACTACGTCGCGCAGCCCGAGGACGGGATCGACCCGGCGCACCTCGTGCCCGGCATCGGCCCTTACGACAAGTTCATGATCCGGTGGGGCTACAAGCCGATCCCGTCGGCGACCAGCCCCGAGGCCGAACGGGCCACACTCGACGCGTGGGCGCGCGTGCAGGACTCCGTGCCGTGGCTGCGCTTCTCCACGGCCGGCAACCAGAGCGCGGATTATCAGGACAACACCGAGGCCGTCGGCGACAACGATCCCGTGAAGGCCGCCGAGCTCGGGCAGCGCAACTTCAAGCGCATGATGGGCTACGTGCAGTCGGCGCCGAATCTGCAGTATGCGGACAACGCGGATCTGCAGGAACTCTATGGCCGTGTCATCGGCCAGTGGGGCACGGTCATGCGTCACGTGACGACCGTGGTCGGCGCCGTGGAGAGTCAGGAGAAGTACAGCAGCCAGCCCGGAGCGCGGTTCACGCCGCTGCCGCGGGCGCGGCAGAAGGACGCCGTGCGATTCGTGAATGAGCACGTCTTCCAGACGCCGATGTGGATGGTGGATCTGTCCATCGTCCGCCGGCTGGAGCCCGCGGGGTCGATCGCGCGGGTCTCCGGGGCGCAGACGTCGATCCTCGGCCAGCTGCTGAACGATGCTCGCATGGCGCGCTTGGTCGAGTTCCAGGCACTCGCCACGCGCCCGGCCGACGCGTACCCGCTGCTGGAGTTCCTCGCCGACGTGCGCGGCGGCGTGTGGGGCGAGCTCAGTGCAGGCACCGTGACGGTCGATGCGTTCCGGCGGGCACTGCAGCGCTCGTATCTCAACACGATGCGCGCGCGGCTGAACCCCCCGGCGCCCGCCGCCGCGCCGGCAGGCGGTGGGGGCGGACGCGGGGGCGGCGCGGGCAGCACCAATACCGACGTCCGCGGCGCGCTGCGGGCTGAGTTGCGAACGCTCGACGCGCAGCTCCGGAGCGCGTTGGCCAAGACCTCAGACCGCGCGACGCGCGTGCACCTCGAGGACTGCCGGACCGAGATCGCCGACATCCTCAAGGGCGGCGCTGCCGGTAGCGAATCGGGCAGCGGCAGCGGGGACAGCGATGTCGAGTGGACGGACCGCTGGTTCTGGGATCACCGCTGATGTCCACACGCGTCCGCCTTTCCGTGATGATGTTCCTCCAGTACTTCGTCTGGGGGTGTTGGGCCGTGACCATGGGGACCTGGCTCGGCACCGAGGGGTTCTCGGGGCAGGAGATCGGGCTCGCGTACGGCACCATGGCGGTCGCCGCCATCGTGTCCCCGTTCTTCGTCGGGATGTTCGCCGACCGTTTCTTCGCGAGCGAGCGATTGCTCGCCGCGCTGCATCTGCTGGGAGGCGGCGCCATGTGGCTCGCCGCCCAGCAGACCACCTTCGCCGGACTGTATCCGGTGCTGTTGGCGTACACGCTGTGCTACATGCCCACGCTGTCGCTCAGCAACTCCATCACCTTCGACCATGTGGCGGACTCCAGCCGTGATTTCCCGCGGATCCGCGTGCTGGGGACCCTGGGTTGGATCGCGGCCGGATTGCTGATCGGTCGCCTCGGGATCGAGCAGACCGCGCGGCCCCTCGAGATCGCGGCCGCGGCCTCCGTCGTGCTCGGCCTTTACGCCTTCTTCCTGCCGCACACGCCGCCGCATGCCAAGGGCAAGACCATCACGGTCCGGGACGTCCTCGGTCTCGACGCGCTGGCCTTGCTGAAGGACCGCAGCTTCGCGGTGTTCGTCGTCGGCTCGTTCCTCCTCTGCATCCCGCTGCAGTTCTACTACACGTTCACCAACGTCTTCCTGAACGAGGTCGGGATGGCCGAGCCCGCCGCAAAGATGACGCTGGGGCAGATGTCCGAGGTCGGCTTCATGCTGCTCATGCCGTTCTTCTTCGCCCGCTTCGGGTTGAAGCGCATCATGCTCGCGGGCATGGCGGCGTGGGCGCTGCGCTACACGCTCTTCGCCTTCGGTGACGCCGGGCCCTCCGTGTGGATGCTCTACGCCGGCATCATCCTGCACGGCATCTGCTACGACTTCTTCTTCGTGAGCGGACAGATCTATGTGGACCAGCGCGCGTCGGTGTCCTTCCGGGCGGCCGCCCAGGGCTTCCTCGCCTTCGTGACGTTGGGCGTCGGGAATTTCATCGGCTCGTGGGCCTCCGGGCGCATCGTGGACGCCCATGTGACCGCGACCGGGCACGATTGGCAGTCCATCTGGCTGATCCCGGCGGTCGGTGCAGCGGCGATCCTGGTCATCTTCGCGCTGCTGTTCTCGCCCAAGGTCGAGGTGCCCGCCGAGGCACGCAGCCGCTGAGCCCGATCCTCGTCGAGGCGGCGATCGATTCGATCGCCGCCGCAACGCGGGCGGTGGACGAAGGCGCGGACCGGCTCGAGGTCTGTGGCGATCTCGACGTCGGCGGCGTGACACCGCCCGCGGACCTCTGGGCGCACGCGCGTGGCCTCGGCGTGCCCTGCGTGGTGATGGCCCGCCCGGTCGGTGGCCGCTTCACGCTGACGGACAGCGACGTCAACGCCACCGTCGCCGATGCCGAGCGCATGCTCGCAGAGGGACCCGGCGGTGTGGTCTTCGGTGGGCTGGACCGCGATGGACGCGTGCACCGCGACCTCGTGCGACGCCTCGTGGCCCTCGCCGGCGCACAGCCCACGGTATTCCACCGGGCCTTCGACCACACCCCCGACCTGCTCGAGTCACTGGACACGCTGATCGACCTCGGCGTGACCCGCGTGCTCAGCGCAGGCGGTCGTGGCCGTGCGATGGAGGGCGCCGGCCATCTCGCGTCGCTGGTGCACCGCGCGGCTGGCCGCATCGAGATCCTCGCCGGCGGCGGCGTGCGCGCCGACCACGCGCAGCGTCTGGTCGACGCAACGGGCGTACAGCAACTGCACGCCCGTGCGACCTTGCCTGGGGTGATCGCGGCCTTGCGCGCCGCGGTCCCCTGACCCGTTACCGCCCCTTCCAGGTCCCCTTCGCGACGTCGGGCACGAAGCGGTCGAGCCCCTTGCCGGGGAACGCCACGGTGCGGCCGAGCTGCGCGCTCTGATACGCGGTCATCAGGACCTTGACCGTCTCGAGGCCGTCGACGAAGGTGAGCAGCGGTTCCTCCTTGCCCAGGAAGACGCGCACGAAGTGCCGGTCCTCGGCCTCGTACCCGTAGGCGGCCCATTCCTCAGGCACCACCGGCATCACGCCCTGCTCGGCGTTCTGCTTCTCCACGAGGTCCTCGCCCGCGCGCCCCGTGACGGCGCGGCTGAAGAAGCACTCCAGCCCGCTGTTCAGCGAGTTCCATCGCATGGAGTACTCAGGGCCCAGCAGTTCCGCGGACAAGCGGAGCCCCGCCCCGACGAAGGACCAGCTCGTCGTCGCCTCACCGATGACGCGCTCGCCGTCGGCCGTGGCGAACTCGATCATCACACTCGCGAAATCCTCGGCCGGTCGCTTGGCATAGTCCACCGCGTTCCCCATGCTCCGCTTGAGCTGCTTCACGTAGCTGGGGCGGGTCCACTTGAGCGAGGCGATATGCCCCGTGACCTTCACCGGCCGGACCGACGCGCGCGGATCGCCCGGCTTCGTCAGCAGATGCCGCACCACCTCGACCGAATGACACATCATGTCATTCAGCACCCCGCCACCCTGGAGCGCGCCCTGCCAGAACCACGGCATGTGTGGCCCGCTGTGCTCCTCCGCGGCGCGCGCAAGGTACGGTCGCCCCGTGGTGGCGGCACCGCGCGCCCAGATCAGGGAACGCCCCCACTCCACGTGCGGGGCGAACAACTGATTCTCCAGGTAGCCGTGTCGGATCCCGGCCTTGGTGACCAGGCGCAGCACCTCCTTGGCCTCGGCGACGTTGCGCGCGAGGGGCTTCTCACAGGCGATGCCGAGCAGCGTCCCCTTCCCTTCGGTCACGGCCGCGCAGATCTCCTCGACGTTCGCGATCCGTGCATGATTGGGACCGCAGAGCCAGATCGCATGGATGCGCGGATCCGCGACCATCTTCGTGATCGACGCGTAGGCCTGGCAATCGCCGAGGTCGAGATCGCGGGCGAAGCGAGCCGTGGCGGCGGCGTTCTTGGCGTTGGGGCTGTACACCCCGAGGATGTCCGCATCGCGCACGCCTTGGAAGGCGCGCATGTGGAACCGCGTGTTGAATCCGGACCCGATGAACCCGATCCCGAGGCGACTCGGCGGCGTCATTCGCGCTGACCGTACTTGGCGTCCCATGACTGGTACGACACTCCCAGATGACGAAGTAGCGCTGGCGGCGAGCCCGTCCAGCGTGGAATGGCCACACCCCCCGTGTAGCCGAGATCGCGATACCCGACCCGCGAGGAGAAGAACCCCGAGGCCGTCATGTCGCGCATGGAATTGAACCACGTGGCCGCCGCGGCGAAGGCCGGGGCGGCCTTGGCCGGCCACGCGATGTCGTCGAGGATCGCATGGCGCTGCGGCGTCGTGCAGTCGGCGTAGCCCTTGTCGAAGCGCGTGCGGGACTCGGTGTCGAGCCACGCCAGCCCATTGCGCATGTTCGTCTGATTCGTCGCCGAGGCCTCGTTCAACAGGAAGTCCATGAACTCGGGCACCTTCGCACTCGTCGCAGCACCCGAGCGCGCGTCGGCAGGAATGATGTCGTCGACGAGCACGCGGACCGTGCGCCACTCGCGGGCATTGAAGAAGACCGGCGCCGCCTCGTCGCTCGCCAGCGCATCCACCTGCGCCGTGGCGCGCTCGGCCTCGGCGTCGGTCCAGGTCATCACGGCGGCGAGCGGCACCAATGCCATCGCCTTGAGCGCATCCCGACGGTCGACCGTCATAGGGCACCTGCCTTGCGTTGTTCGATGATGTAGTCCGAGGTCCGCCACGCCAGCGCCATGATCGTCCAGGTCGGATTCTTGTCCGCCTGCGAGACGAAGGGTCCGCCGTCGGCGACGAACACGTTCTTGCAGTCCCAGGCCTGGCACTGCGCATTCAGGCAGGAGTCGTCCGCACGACTGCCCATGCGGACGGTCCCCAACTCATGGATGATCCGGCCGCCGGCCGCGATGCCATAGCCCCGCTCGCGCGTCGGCATCGGCGACCACACTTCGCCACCCATGTCGGCGATCAGGGCGCGGAAGGTCTCCTGCATGTGCTTCACCTGGTTGTACTCGCTCTCGTCCCACTTGAAGTGGAACCGCAGCACCGGGATGCCATACTTGTCCTTCACCGTCGGATCGAGCTCGCAGTAGGAATCCTTGTTCGGGATCATCTCGCCGCGCCCCGAGAAGCCGACCGTCGAACCCCAGTACTTGCGATAATCACGCTTGAGGCCGACGCCGTAGCCGCCACCGCCCGGGTAGCGATGGATACCGCCCATGAAGCCCGCGCCCGGCTGCGAGCGCCGCCCGCCATAGACCTCGATGTGGTAGCCGCGCGGGAAGTCCAACTTGGCGTTGTCCAGCCACCACGGCATGTAGATGTGTCCGCCACCCACGCCGTCCTCGTTGGCCACCGGCAGATCCACCAAGCGCGGGATGAAGCCCGTCACGTCCGTACCGGTGGTGTCGGTGAGCCACTTCCCCACCACGCCACTGTGATTCGCGATCCCGTTGGGGTGCACGCTGCTGCGGCTGTTCAACAGGATGCGCGACGATTCACACGAGCTCGCCGCGAGCACCACGACCTTCGCCGACACGTGGCGGTCCTCGCCCGTCGCCGTATCGATGTACGCCACCCCCGTTGCCAGCCCATCGCTGCCGACCGTGACCTCGCGGGCCATCGCCCCGGTGATCACCGTGAGGTTCTTCGTCTGCTGCGCGGGGAAGATCAGGACGTTCGGGCTCGAGAAGTTCGCGTTCGCGTTGCAGCCCCGGTTGCAGCCGCCGCAGTAGTGGCAGGCCATGCGCCCGTTCATGGGCTTCGTCAGGACCGACAAGCGCCCCGGGATGCAGGTGACGCCGAGCCGGTCCGACGACTCCTTCACCATCAGCTCGAAGGCCCGCGGCCGCGGCGGCGGCAGGAAGATGCCGTCGGGCTCATTCGGCAGCCCCTCGACCGAGCCGAAGATCCCGACGAGGCGATCGACGCGGTCATAATAGGGCTTGATATCGTCGTAGCTGATCGGCCAGTTCGGGGACAAGCCGTCGAGATCCCCGCGCTTGAAGTCGTCGGGCCCGAAGCGCAGCGAGATGCGGCCCCAGTGGTTGGTGCGTCCCCCGAGCATGCGGGCGCGCCACCAGTCGAACTGCGTGCCCTCGGCGCGCGTGTAGGGCTCGCCATCGATATTCCAGCCGCCGATGCAGGCATCGAACTCGCCGAAGGGCCGATCACGCGTGGCCCCACCGCGACGGGGGGAGTCCGCGTTGGCCATCACCATCGTCCCGTCCTTGGTGTTGTCCCACCATGCCCCGGCCTCGAGCATCACCACCTTCGCCCCGGCCTGGGTGAGTGCGTAGGCGGCCATGCCGCCCCCCGCGCCCGACCCGACGATACACACGTCGTACGTTTCGCGTTGTTGTGTCATTGGCATCGAGAAGTAGACTCAGCCCTGCGTGACGCGACGCAGGTGCGCATAGCTGGCCCGCACGGAGTCCAGGGGCTCGGCCGGCCGATCGTGCTCCACGAACACATGGGCGACGCCCACGGACTTCGCGGCCACGAGCACGGCCCGCCAGTCGATGACCCCAGCCCCTACGTCCCGCATCTCGTGTGCGGGCGCTCCACCGGAATCCTTCAGGTGCAGCAGACGCACACGATCGGCGTGCCGCTGCATGAACGCGACGGGATCACCACCGGCGCGGTAGATCCAATACACATCCAGTTCGATCGACACCTGTCGTGAGGTCGCGGCCAGCAGGCGATCCATCCCCGTCTGCCCCTCGACGTCGGTGAACTCGAAGTCATGATTGTGGTAGGCGACACCGATCCCGGCCGCAGCGGCCTGCTCGGCGGCGCGGCTGAGCACCGCGCCGGCCTTCGCGTAGCCGTCGGCCGAGCGGAACGGGCCACCGAGGTACGGCACCACCAACCAGCGATGCCCCACGACGCTGGCCTGCTCCAGCAGCGCCGGCAGCGCGGTATCGAGCGCTTCGATGGTGACGTGCGCTGCCGCGGCCTTGAGCCCGGCCGCGTCCAGCGCCGCCCGAACGGCCGCGGGACTGCGACCGAAGTAGTCGTGCGTCTCGACCTCCGCGAAGCCGATCGCCCCCACCGCGGCCAGGGTACCCTCGAAGTCGCGGCTCAACGCGCTGCGCAGGGTGTACAACTGCACGCCCAAGCGGTCGTACGGGCGCGGCCACGCCCACGACCACGACCCCAATCCGGCCACCCCGAGCATCGCGAGGACCTCGCGCCGTGACACTCCGTGCTTCGCTGTCATCCCTCGAACTTGCGCACGGGGCCACCTCTGCGCCAGAGTCCAGCATGCGATTCCTCTCGCTCGTCCCGCCCCTCCTGCTCGCTGGACTCGCCGCGACCGCGCTGGCGGCCCAGGGTCCACCGATGCTCCCGCCGCCGCCGATGCGTCCCCCGGTGGCGATGACCGGTGTGCCAGTCCTCGACGAAGCTCGTCGGGCCCAGACCCAGTTCGAAGAGTTCCGCCGCCAGAATCTGCCGCAGTACGTCGGGCGCATGCCGAGCGGCGGCAGCTGCGACGAGCAGGTGGGCAACTTCTGCTATTGGTACGACGAGCGCATGCCGCCGCCACCTCCCGAGCCGCCGGTCATCGCCAACGCGCGGGATGTGCTGATCGCCAAGCTCGATGCGGCCGCGACGACCTTCCCGGCCGATGACTGGACGGCCGGGCAACGGGTGCGGTACCTGGTCGAGGCGGGCCGGGGGCGCGACGCCCTGGCCGCCGCCCGCGCCTGCGCCGGCGATGCCTGGTGGTGTGCCGCCCTGCTGGGCTTCGCGTTGCACGAGGCCCGCAACTTCGTCGCCGCCGACTCGACCTTCGCCGTGGCCCTCGCCGCCATGCCCGAGCGCATGCGCTGTGACTGGGAGGATATCGGACTCCTGCTCGATGCCGGGGCCCGCATGACCTATCGGCGCTATCCCTGCGGCACGCCAGAGCGTGCGCGCTACGCCGAGCGGCTGTGGTGGCTCGCCAAACCGCTCTACGCGTCGCCCGGCCTGGACACGCGCTCGGAGTGGTATGCCCGCATGACGATGGTCCGCATGCTCGAGGACGCGCCATCGGCGTACCAGTTCGACTTCAACATCGACGAGCGGGAACTCCTGCTGCGCTACGGCTGGCCGCGCGCGTGGTCCACCAGTGGACGCGACCGCATGGGCATGGTCTCGATCATCGGCCACGAGCCGACGCCGGCGTACCAGTTCCTGCCCTCCGCGGCGCTGGCCAACCAGCCCGCGATGAGCGATTCCACCGGCTGGGAGGACGGGGTGCCGCCGATCCAGGCGCGCTATGCCCCGCCGCACGCGCAGCGCCTGCACCCGCTGGTGCACCAGTCCGCGATGTTCCGCCGCGGCGATTCCGCGCTCGTCGTGCTCGCCTGGGATGCGGGCCCCACCACCGCGGTGCACGACACGCCGCGTGAGCTGGCCTTGGTGCTGGCACGCAGCGACTCGCTGACACCGGTCATCCGACGCGTGCCCAACGCGCCCCTGCGCGGCGTGACGACGTCCACCAGCCGATGGGGCGCCTTGCTGATGAGCGCGGAACTGATCGCCCCCGAGGCCGCCACCGCCGCCCGCGCCCGCTATGGGCTGCGCCCGCCCTACGCCGTCGGTGCCCGAGTGACCTTGTCGGAGATGCTCTTCTTCCAAGAGTATGACGGGTTGCCGCGCGACCTCGACGAGGTCCTCGAGCACGCGCTGGCCTCGATCAAGGTCTCGCGCACCAAGAAGCTCGGGGTGTACTTCGAGAGCTATGGCGCGAAGCCGGCCGGCGAGATGCTCAAGGTCACCATGACCGTCGCTCGGGAGGAAGACGAGCCCGGGTTCTTGCGACGCCGCGCACAGGCGCTGCGCCTCTCCCGTGAGGCGACCCCGGTGTCGGTGACCGTCGAGGACCTCTCCGCCAGGAATCGACCCTATTCCCCGCGGGCGGTGTACTTGGATATCACCGCCCTGCGGAAGGGAGCGTACATCGTGCAGTTGGAGGTCGATGTCGCCGGACAGTACGTGGTCCGCAGCGAGCGGGCGTTGGAGATCATCGATTGACCACCCTTTTCCCACCCCTGACCATGCGAGTCCTCCGCAC
>CAZCZO010000028.1:0-31893 GCA_964503275.1 uncultured Gemmatimonadaceae bacterium
CGCCGGCGAAGAAGAACATGTTGCGCTGCCGGAGCGCGTCCGTGACGCCGCCCGTGCCCTCGCCCAGATCGCCGAAGGCGTTGTTCTGCGCGAAGTCGCCACGCGACGCGAAGACGATGATCGGCTTGCGTTCGCGGAACGTGTGGTTGAAGATCCGCGACAGTCGCGCGTACGAACGCTCCGCCATCCGCCCCGCGATGACGGCCGCCTCCTGCATCTCGGGGTAGTAGTGCAGATCGAAGTGCGCCGTCTTGAGCACGCGCCAGTCGAGCTGTTTGAACTGCACGTGGTTCCGCCCGAAGTACTGCTGCGCCTCCGCGATCGCGGGGAGCATGACCAACCACGCTGCCGTCAGCAGCGCACGAGTCCACGGGCGGAGGTTCGGCATCAGGTCGCTCCCACGGCAGCCAGAGGAAGAGGGCGGGCGTCGCCCCACAGGCGTTCGAGTTGGTAGAAATCGCGCAGCGTCGGGTGGAACACATGCACGATGCAGTCGACGAAATCGAGGACGACCCACCGGCCCTGTTGCAGCCCATCGGTGTGGGCCGCCGTCTGTCCCTCGGCGCCCATCGCGTCGAGCACATGCTGGGCGATGGCGCGCACGTGGGTGTCCGAGGTGCCGCTCGCGATGACGAAGTAATCCGTCATGTCGGTCACGCCGTGCAGATCCAGCGCGACGACATCGTTGGCCTTGAGGTCCAAGCAGAGCGCCGCGGCGCGCCGGGCGACGGCAGCGCTGCGGTCGGTGCCCGGGGCGGCGGGCGCAGTGGAGCGGGCAGGGTGTCGCGTCGTGGTCATGGCGTCCTTGAGAGTGCAACTCCGCGGCGCGCCGCAAGTTCCACGCGCCGCCGGCCTAGCCAGAAAAGTGGCGGATTGTCCCCGTTGGCGCGACCCATCGGGTGGGCGCCCGCCCCGTCCGCCGCCGGCGCGACGCGGACGGCCTCGACGCGAACGGGCCGGAGCGCCTCTGCGCCCCGGCCCGTCGGCTACCCGCCTCCACGTCCAGGCCGACTCAGGCCTTGATGACCCAGACCTTGATCTCGGGGCGGACGTCCGCGTGCAGGCGCACCTCGACCTTGAACATCCCCAGCGACTTGATCGGCTCGGGCAGGTTGATGTGGCGCTTCTCGACCTGGATCCCCTGGGCCGCCAGCTGCGCGGCGATGTCCGCCGAGGTCACCGAGCCGAAGAGCTTGCCCTCGTCGCCCACGCGGGCGGAGAAGGTGAGCGAGATCGCCTCGATCTGCCCGGCGATCACCTGCGCCGCGTCGATCCGCGCCTGCTCGGCGGCTTCCAGCCGGGCCTTCTCTTGCGCGATGCGCTTCTTGTTGCCGTCCGTGGCGAGGTACGCCACGCCGCGCGGCAGGAGATAGTTGCGGGCGTAGCCGTTGGACACCTCGACGATGTCGCCGGCGTGCCCGAGGTTCACCACTGCCTGCCGAAGGATCACTTCCGTCATTGCATACTCCCGGGGTTGGAGGGGCGCGCACGGCGCCGCCAATCGATCCATGTGTCTCCGAGTCCTAAGCCCAGCGGGATGGACCACAGCACTGGGATCAGTGCCACGAAGGTCATCACCATGGGACCCAGCCATCGACCCGGCGACATCAGGAACCACGACATCACGCCCAGTCCGCGGACTGCGTACAGGGCACCGAAGAACACCAACAGATTCATCCCGACCACCCGGACTTCCACCAGACGCGGCAGGACGACGATCACCAGCCCGACCACGACGCCCCAGACGAGCTGGTCGTCGAACCGGAAATCCCGGAGAGGGGCCAACGGTGGGCCCAAGCGCGTTCGGGACAACCGGTGATACACGCCCCACGAGAGTGCCAGCGCGCAGAGGACCTCGAAGGCCAGGAACGCCGGGAAGAGCTTCGCCCCGATCGGCGCCAACGCCCGCAACTGCGCATCCACCCCCTCGACCATCTCCCGCACCGCCGCCGCCCCCTCCGGGTTCTCCCGCTCGACCTCCTGCCACTCGGGCGTCGTCGTCCGACTCCGAAGCGCCGCCATCGAGAGGTCGACCCGGTCCGCCAGTTCGACCGCGATCGTGTCCGCGACCCGCCGCGGGGAGGTCCCCGTGGCGGCCAGCACCCCCGATGCGACGAGGCCAGCCAGCCCGAGGGTCCCGAGCGCCCGCGGCATGAAGGCGCGCGTGGACGACAGCAACGCGCTCACCCCGAACGCACCTGTGAGCACCAGCGCCCACCCGCGCGCGAAGGCCACGTATCCCTCGGAGCCCGCCATCGGACGGCTCACCACCCAGACCGCGATGGCGGACCAGACCAGCGCCAGCCACAGCGGACCGCCTCGCCGCCACCCCACCCAAGTCCCGACCGCGAGGATCGGGGCCATCAGCAACAAGGTCTGTTCGATGGGGACGAGCACCCGCAGCTGCGGGATCGCCGGCACGAACAGGAAGACCGCGAGGGGAGGGAGGAGCCGGAGCCACCCCCGTTCGCGCGGAGCCCCCTCCGCGGTCGACACGCGGTCAGCCCTGCTGACCGCGTGTGTACGGCAACAGCGCGAGGTAGCGCGCCTTCTTGATGGCGGCGGCCAGCTGCCGCTGATGCCGCGCATCGACGCCGCTCAGGCGCGCCGGCAGGATCTTGCCGTTGTCGCTGATGAAACGGGAGAGGAAGCGCTCGTCCTTGTAATCGACGTAGCGGATGTTCGCCTCGTTGATCGGCGACGGCTTCTTGGTGCGGCGGGCCATCATTCGTCGTCCTCCTCGTCCTCTTCGGCCGCAGCACGCGCCGCAGCGAGTTGTTCTTCGGTCATCGGCGGGGCGCCGAGCTCGTGCTCGTGGATCGACACGAGGTAGCGCACCACCGCGTCGTCGAGCTTGAGGGCGCGCTCGAACTCCGGCAACAACGCCGGATCACAGGCGAAGCGCGCGACCACATAGTAGCCCGCGTCGCGGCGGCCGATCTTGTAGGCCAGCTGGCGGCGACCCCAGTGGTCGAGGGTGACCTCGCCCTCCGGGTTCAGCATCGCATGGAACTTGGTCAACTTCTCGGCGATGACCTGGTCATCCAGGGCCGAGTCGAAGATGTAGACCGTCTCGTACTGACGTGTCACGGCAAGTCTCCCTTTGGACTTTGGGCCCCCGTTGGCCTTGCCGAGCTACGGGGGAGGGGCACCGCGCGGAATGCGGGTGCTCTGAGTGCTAGCCTTGAAAGTTACCCCGTCCGGTCCCTGAACGCAATCGGCGGATCGGCAGCCATGAGCCGTGCGGGGGCGTCCGACAAGATCGCCTCGACGCCCATCGCGGCGAAGCCGCGGGCCTGACCGACCTCATTGACGGTCCAGACGTGCACGGGCCGCCCGAGCGATCGCAGCAGCGCCCGAACGGGCACGGGCATGCCATGCCACCGCGGCGGGATGGCGACCACATCGAAGGGCAAGTCGCGGACGCGGACGCCCGCGAGCGCCGCCGGCAGCAGCCGTAGCAGCTCGCCCTGCGACGCCGTGGTGCGGAACCCGGCCCCGCGTGCCTCGGCCAACGCCGCCGTGAGGAACGACCCCACCAGCACCCGATCCCGGACGCCCATGCGCCTGAGGACGGCGAGCGCGGGTGCGGCCACAGCGACGGACTTGAACTCCACGGTCAGTGGTCGATCAGGGAAGCGCTCAAGCACCTCGTGCAGGCGCGGCAGGCCGATCCCTTGACCGGCGAACGGGGTCGGGCCGTGGCGCCGTCCGCCGTTCGCCTGGTCGGCGTCGGGGTCCTGGCGCCACTGCGCCCCCGCGTCCAACTGGCGCAGCTGCGCCCATGGCATGGTCTCGATGCGACCCGTCCCGTCGGTGGTGCGATCCACGGTCGGGTCGTGGCACACCACGACCTCGCCATCGAGGGAGCGATGCACGTCGAACTCCAGCCCCTGGGCGCCCGCCGCCACGCCCGCCGCGAATGCGACGAGGGTGTTCTCGGGATGGGTGGCGCGGGCACCGCGGTGCGCGTAGAGCGAGGGCATGGGTCCGGAGGGTCGGGCAGCAGGTCGGTCGCAGCGAGTGGCGCTCGCTGCCGCCTGAACGATGCTGGGGTGGGGCCCCGGACGGGACCCCACCCCAGCGGAGCCAGCAGACGCGTGGCCTAGAAGCGGTACTGCAACCGCGTCATGACCAAGCGGCCGATCGCCGGGATCCCGGCCATCGTCGGGCGCTTGTTGTCGAGGATGTTGTTCGCCAGCACCGACCAGGTCACGTTCTCGCCCGCGAAGGGCAGACGCCACGACACATTGAGGTCGATGGTCGCGCTGACCGGGACCGCCGGGTAGCGATAGGTCTGCGCACCGGCTTCACCGCTGCATTGGTCCGCCGTGGCCTCGCTGCAGGTGCCGCCGGGCGCGGGGATGTCGACGCCCGAATAGAACACGCCGGAGTTCACCGCGAAGGCATCGGCGTAGCGGCCGCGCAGCTCCGTGCTCAGCCCCTTGAGTTCGTTGTTGTAGCGCAGCGCGACGGTCGCCTTGTGCATCGGCGAGTTGGTGCGGTAGGGCAGGTCATTGCCGCCGTCGATCTGCGGGAACTCGTTGTCCGACAGCCACGAGTAGGTGCCCGCGACGGACCACTTGTCGTTGAACAGCCAGTCGTAGCCGATATCGATGCCGTACACGTCGAGCGTCTCGTTGCCGCCGGACACATACGTGGCGAGGAGGTCCGGACGATCACCGAAGGTGATGGTGCCGAGCGGGGCGCGGGCGAGCGCACCGGCCAGCTGCGGGGCGAGGCCGTTGGCGATCTGGCCGGCCTGTGTGGCCGCGAGTTGCTGCGCCTGGGCGGGCGGGATCCCCGGGTTCTGCTGCTGGATCTGCGCCTGGAAGATCGGCGTCAGCGTCTCCACGATGTTGCCCCCCACGAAGCCCGCGAGGTTCGTGCCATTGAAGAACACCGACGGGGTGGCCAAGAAGCCCGGCGGGTTCACTTCGCCGCGCTGCTGGTACCACGCATCGACCGTGAGGCGCCCGTTCTGGCCGAGCAGCCCCTTGTAGCCCAACTCCAGGGTGTTGTTGTAGCCGGCCTGCAGGCGGTTGAGGTCCCGGACGTCGGTGGGCTGCAGGTTGGTCAGCGGGTTGTTCAGCATCGCGACCCGCGTCTGCAGCTGTTGATCGTTCGGGTTCGACGTGCGCAGTCCGTTCACGATCTGCTGCGCGAGGAACGCGGCGGTCTGCGCGCCGACCTGCGGCGCGAGCCCGGCCGCGATCGTGGACGTCAGGCCCGCCTGCTGCGCGGTGATGAACGCCCCGAACACGTCAGCGGTGGATGCCCGCGTGCTCGCCCCGCCGGTGTAGATGGACCGCATGCAGAAGTTGCCGAAGGCCGCGTTCTCGCAGCTGCGGTCGAAGCGGTGCCCATCCTGGTTGCCCACCGCGCGCACGTCGAAGCCCGAGCCGCCGATGTTGCGCGACTGCACGAGATCGAGGAAGAACGCGAAGTTGGCCGGCGTCTGGAACGCCCGGTTGTAGGTGACGCGCCAGTTCTGCGTCTCACTGGGCTTGTAGATCAGCGCGGCCCGCGGCGAGATCTGGAAGTCCTCGACCATCGAGTGCTTGTCGGCCCGCAGTGCCGTGACGAAGTCGAACTTCGGCGCGAGCGGGATCGTCCCCTGGATGTACGCGCCGTATTCCGTCACATCGTCGATGTCCTCGTTCGCCCCGTTGATCGTGTTGCCGGTGCGCGGGTTGGTCGCGATGTAATCGGCCCCGTAGGTGAACGAGCTGCTGCGCACGTTGAAGCCGTGCTGGACCTGGCCCACGTACACCCGCGACTGATCGACGATGGGCTGTCCGGAGCGGAGCAAGTAGGTGCCACGGGTGTCCGACGCATCGGTGTTGCCGGCATCGCTCAGGTTCGCGAAGGCCTGGGCGAAGAAGCGCCCCCGCTTGAAGCGCTGCTGGACGTTCATGTAGCTCCAGCCCTGCACCTGGGCGGCCCCGTTCGCGCCCGTGAGCTCGAGGGCGCGCGCGGCGTTGGTGTAACCGATCGTCGTCACCGCCTCGGTCCGATCATCCGGGCGGACATCGAAGCGGCCCTCGAAGGTGTACTTGCTGATGTCGAAATCCCGCGTGTTGGGCTGTCCGGCGCGACCCGGCGGCGCCTGCGACGGGAAGGTGCCCGGCTCGCCCGGGTCGGCGTACTGGAAATCCTTGCCCGTCATGTACTCGCCCGAGAGCTTGAAGGCCGTGCGGTCAGTGAGCTGCTGCGCGTGGCGCAGCGAGGCGCGCAGGACCGAGCGTTCCCCGCCGTCAAGCGTCACGGTGGTGCCCTGCGACGTGAACGGCGACTTCGTGATCATGTGCAGGACGCCGTTCGCGGAGTTCGGTCCGTAGAGCGCGGAGGCCGGACCCAACAAGACCTCGATCCGCTCGATGTCCTCATTCGTGCCGGTGAACAGGAACGGCGCGTTGACGCGCAGCGACGGGACCCCGGCGAAGCGGTAGTCCTGCAACATCAGCATCGCGCCCGAGAAGATGTTGTTGAACCCGCGGGCCACGACGTTCGACTGGATGAGGCCGCCCTGCGAGATATCGACGCCGGGCGTGTTCTTGAGGTGCTCGACGGCCGTGACCGACGGCCGCGCCGCGATCGCCGCCTCGCCCACCACCTGCACCGAGGCCGGCGACTCGAGGATCTTCTCGGGGGCCCGCGAGCCCGAGACGATGACCTGATTGAGGATGGCCTGGAGCGCCGTCATCTCGATGTCCAGGGTCGCCGTCTGTCCGGCCGCGATGGTGACCCCAAGGGTCCGCCTGGGCGAGTACCCGATGCGCGTGACGACGACCGTGTAGCTCCCCGCCGCCAGGGCACCGACGCGGAACGCGCCCGCGTCATCGGCCGTCGCGGCGCCAGCGGTCGCCCCCGTGCTGCTGACCACGACGACCTGCGCGCCCGGCACCCCGAGCTTCGTGTCGGCATCGGTCACACGCCCCGTCAGCGCGCCGTTCTGCGCGGCCGCGGGGGTGGCGAAGGCCGCGAATCCCAGCGCGAGCCCCCAGTGAATGAACGTCCTGACTCGCATGACCACTCCCGGTAGTAGGTGGCTGACCCCGGGGTGCCGCGCACCGAGCCGGGTTGGCGTCAACGCTAGCACCACGGGCGCAAATATCAATAGGTCATTTGACGTAGTCGTCCGGGCCGCGCCGCGCGCCGACCCCGCCGACCCTGCACCGGCCCTACGGCGGCCCGGCGGCGGCCCGGCGGCGAGCCGTGCGGTCGGCTGCCGGCGCCTAGACGTTGAAGCGGAACAGCAGCACGTCGCCGTCCGCCACGACGTACTCCTTGCCTTCGCTCCGGACCGCGCCCTGATCCTTGGCCCCCTTCCATCCGCCCGCGCGCACGAACGTGTCGAAGGCGACGGTCTCGGCGCGAATGAAACCACGCTCGAAATCGGTATGGATCACGCCGGCCGCCTGCGGGGCGGTGTCGCCATTGTGGATCGTCCACGCCCGCACTTCCTGCTCACCGGCGGTGAAGTAGGTCCGCAGGCCCAGCAGGTGGTAGCCTGCGCGGATGAGGCGGTCGAGGCCCGCGGAGGTGATGCCCAGCGACTCGAGGAACTCGACCTTCTCCTCGGGCCCGAGTTCGGCCAGCTCGGACTCGATGCGCGCCGAGAACGTGACCACCTCCGCGTTCTCGCCGCTGGCGGCGATGGCGGCGCGGAGTGCGCGCACGTGCGGCCCTTCCTCGCCCGAGAGCTCGGCGTCGGGTACGTTGGCGGCGTACAGCACCGGCTTGGCCGTGAGCAGCGACAGCGGCTTGAGCGCCGCCCGGTGCTCGGCGCTGAGGCCGGCGCGCCCGATCCCATGGCCGTCGCTCAGTGCGGCGAACGCGGCCTCGAGCGCAGGCAGCTCGGCGAGCGCCTCCTTATCGTGCGACTTCGCCGCCCGGCGCACCTTGTCGAGGCGCTTCTCCACGGTGCCCAAGTCGGCGAGGGCCAGCTCCAGCTCGATCACGTCGCGGTCGCGCACGGGGTCCACGCCGCCCATGACGTGTGTGACGTCGGGATCCTCGAAGCAGCGGACCACATGCACGATCGCGTCGGTCTCGCGGATGTTGCTCAGGAACTTGTTCCCCAGCCCCTCGCCGCTCGCGGCCCCTTTGACCAGCCCCGCGATGTCCACGAACTGCACCGCGGCAGGGACCGTCTTCTTGGGCTTCACGATCGCCGCCAGCGCCGCCAGTCGCGGATCGGGCACCTCGACGATGCCCACGTTGGGCTCGACCGTGCAGAACGGGTAGTTCGCCGCCTCGGCCTTGTTCGACGTCAGGGCGTTGAAGAGCGACGACTTGCCGACGTTCGGGAGTCCAACGATACCGAGGGAGAGCACAGGGACCGGACGGGAGAGGGGAGCACGATGGCGCGGGACCGCGAGTGCCGCGGCCCGCGCCCTTGTCGCGCCTTAGGCGATGAACCAGGGCGCGAGCACCAGCGAGACCACCGACATCAACTTGATGAGGATGTTCATCGCGGGGCCCGAGGTGTCCTTGAACGGATCGCCGACGGTGTCACCGACCACGGCCGCCTTGTGGGCGTCCGAGCCCTTGCCCCCGTGCAGGCCGCCCTCGATCGCCTTCTTGGCATTGTCCCACGCGCCGCCAGCGTTGGCCATGAACAGGGCCATCATGACGCCGGTGACCGTGGCACCGGCCAACAGGCCACCGAGCGCCTCGATGCCGACGAACTTCCCGACGACGATCGGCAGCGCCACCGACACGACGCCCGGCAGCACCATCTCCTTGAGCGCCGCGGCGGTCGAGATGTCCACGCAGCGCGCCGAGTCGGGCTCCACGCCCTCCTTGCCCTCGAGCAGGCCAGGGATCTCGCGGAACTGACGACGCACCTCCTCGACCATGCCCTGCGCGGCGCGACCGACGGCCGTCATCGTCGACGCGCCGACGAAGAACGGCATCACGCCGCCGACGAACATGCCGATGACCACCTTGGGGTCGATGATGTTGAGGCCGGTCGCCTGCAGACCGACGGCCGACGCGTAGGCGCTGAACAGGGCCAGCGCGGTCAGGGCCGCCGAGCCGATCGCGAAGCCCTTGCCGATCGCCGCGGTCGTGTTGCCGAGCGCATCGAGCGAGTCCGTGATCTTGCGCACGTCCTTGCCCAAGTGGCTCATCTCGGAGATGCCGCCCGCGTTGTCGGCGATCGGGCCGTACGCGTCCACCGACATCGTGACGCCCACGGTGGCGAGCATGCCGACCGACGCGATCGCGACGCCATACAGGCCCGCGAAGCTGAACGCGGCCCAGGTCGCGCCGCAGATCAACAGCACCGGGACGATCGCGCTCTCCATGCCGATGGCGAGGCCCGCGATGATGTTCGTCGCCGCGCCGGTCTTCGACGACTCGGCGATCTTGAGCACCGGCTTGGACGCCGTGTAGTACTCGGTCACCAGGCCGATCGCGATGCCGGCGAGTGAGCCCGCCACGACGGCGAACCAGGGGCCGAGCGTCGGGTACAGCGAGCCGTCGGGGCGCGTCATGCCCAGGGGCAGCGCGTTGGTGACGAAGTACGCGAGGGTCAGGAACAACCCGGCGGCGATGAACGTTGTATTGCGCAGCGCGGCCGCCGGGTCGCCCTTGGCCAGGATGCGCATGATGAAGATGGCGACCAGCGACGCGACCAGCCCCACCGCCGAGTACACCAGGGGCAGCGTGATCGCGCGGCTGAGCATGCCGGGCGCGATGGCGGTCGAGGTCGCGGCGATCGCGATGGTGGCGATCACGCCGCCGACGTAGGACTCGAAGATGTCGGCGCCGAGGCCGGCCACGTCACCGACGTTGTCACCGACGTTGTCGGCGATGGTCGCCGGGTTCCGCGGATCGTCCTCGGGGATGCCCGCTTCGACCTTCCCCACGAGGTCCGCGCCGACGTCGGCGGCCTTGGTGTAGATGCCGCCGCCCACGCGGGCGAAGAGCGCGATGCTCGACGCGCCCATCGCGAAGCCCGAGATCACCTCGGCGAACAGCTTCGCCGCCGGGGCATCACTGATGCTCCCGCCGAGCCACAGGAAGATGGCGCCGACGCCGAGCAGGCCGAGCGATGCGACGGCCAAGCCCATGACGGCGCCGCCGTTGAAGGCGACGCGCAGCGCCGCTGCCTGCCCGGACGCGCGGGCGGCCTCGGAGGTGCGCACGTTCGCGATGGTCGCCGAACGCATGCCGATGTAGCCGGCGCTCACCGAGGCCAGACCGCCGATCACGTAGGCGATCGCCGTGTTCCAGCTGATGAGGAAGCCAAGGAGGGCGGCCACCACGGCGAGGAACGGCAGCAGCACCGTGTACTCGCGCTTGAGGAAGGCCATGGCGCCTTCCTGGATGCGCCCTGCGAGCACCTGCATCGCAGCGGAACCTGCGGGCTGCTTGGCGATCGCGCCGTACGTCACGAGGGCGACGATCAGGCCGACGGCGCCGATGCCGACGCTGAGCAGCGGGAGGTTGTCGAACATGGGATCGGGGGTTGCGGTGGAGGGCGGATGCGTCGGCGATCAGGCCGAGGCATTGTGGAGATTCATCGCGCGCTCGATCCCGTCCCGGATCCAGCACGCGCACGCGTCAGCGACGCGTGGCAACAGGTCCTTGACCAACTGCGCGTCCAGCCGCCCGAAGGGCGCGAGGACGAAATCGGCGAGATCGCCGATCGCCTGCCGTGGTTCGGTCGGCCCGACGCCGAGGCGGAGCCGGGCGTACTCGCGAGTCCCGAGGGTCCCCTCGATGCTCTTGAGGCCGTTGTGTCCCCCCGCCGACCCTTTCGACCGCAGCCGCATCGTGCCGGCGGGCAGGGCGACCTCGTCCGAGATGACGAGAAGATCGTGGGTGGGGTCCCACCCCTCGCGACGCATGAACGTCGTGAGGGCACTGCCACTCAGATTCATATATGTCTGTGGCTTCACCAGGCGCACGACCTG
This sequence comes from uncultured Gemmatimonadaceae bacterium, assembly GCA_964503275.1. Classification (GTDB taxonomy): domain Bacteria; phylum Gemmatimonadota; class Gemmatimonadetes; order Gemmatimonadales; family Gemmatimonadaceae; genus DASRAP01. The sequence goes on from CAZCZO010000028.1 coordinate 10,929, forward strand.
GTCGGCCACTCGTCCGCTGGCCACGAGGGACGGCCCGTCCTTGCGCCATCCCTCGAAGTGCCAGTGCTCGGCACAGTGGTCCACGGCCCACCAGCCGACGTTGTGCCGGGTCGCCACGTACTCGCGCCCGGGATTCCCCAGGCCGACGATCACTTTCATCGTCGGCTCGGGGACTTACTTGGCGTCGGCGTCGTCCGCCTTGGCCTTGCGGATCACTTCGGGCTCGGCCTGCGCCGTCTCGTCCGTCGAGGCGGCCGCACGGGACGCCGAGACCAGACAGACGGTCGCGTCGGCATCGGTCAGCAGCGTGACGCCGGCGGGCAGCGCGACATCGCGAGCGTGCAACGAGTGCCCGATCGTGAGCGCGGTGACGTCGAGCGTCAGCTTCTCCGGGATCGCCGACGGGTCCACCTCGAGCTCCAGCTCGTGCATGGTCTCCTCGAGGATACCGCCATCCATGCGAACGCCGGCCGGCACGCCCTCGAAGACGAGCGGGACCTTGACGGTCACCTGCTCACCGGCCACCAGCTCCTGGAAGTCGATGTGCAGGATGTTGCGCTTGACCGGGTGGCGCTGGATCTCACGGATCAGCGTGCGGGTGGTCGTGCCATCGACGGACAGCTCGACGACCGTGCTGGCGGCGACGATGCGCTCGAGCAGACGCTCGACCGTGCGGGTCTCGACGGCGAGGGACTGCGGCGCGCGGCGGTGGCCGTAGATGACGGCGGGGACGTGGCCGGCGGCGCGGAGCTTACGGGCGACACCCTTGCCGGTGTCAGTGCGGGAGGCCGCGGACAGAGTAGCGGTAGCCATGATAGGAACCTTCGGGGCGAACGTGCGTGAGGAACGAACGACGGATCAGTCGAACAGCGAACTGACCGACTGGTCGCTGTGCGTGAAGCGGATGGCCTTGGCCAGCAGCTCCCCGACACTGAGGACCCGGAGCTGCGGGAAGTGCCGCTCCGGGGGCAACAGGATGGTGTCCGTGACGGTCACCTCCGTGATCGGCGCGTCGCGCAGGCGTTCCACGGCAGGGCCGGAGAACAGCGCGTGCGTCGCGCAGACGTACACATCTTTCGCGCCCATCGCCTTCAGGGCGCGGGCCGCCTCGCAGACGGTGCCGGCGGTGTCGATCATGTCGTCGGCGATGAGGCAGTCCTTGCCCTCGACGTCGCCGACCACGTTCACGACCTCCGACACATTCGGCGCCGGGCGGCGCTTGTCGATGATCGCCAGGGACCCATCAAGGCGCTTGGCGAACCCACGTGCCATCTTCGCCGATCCCACATCTGGCGCGACGACGACGATGTCCTGCAACTTCTTGCGGCGGTAGTGTGCGGTGAGCACCGGCGCCGCATAGAGATGATCGACGGGCACGTCGAAGAAGCCCTGCAACTGGTGCTGATGGAAATCGAGTCCCAGCACCCGGTCGGCGCCCGCCGCCTGGATCATGTTGGCCATCAACTTCGCCCCGATCGCGACGCGCGGCTGATCCTTCCGGTCCTGCCGCGCATAGCCATAGTAGGGCAACACCACCGTCACCCGTGCGGCCGAGGCGCGGCGGGCGGCGTCGATCAGCAGCAGGAGCTCGATCACGTTCTCGGCGGGCGGGTTCGTCGGTTGCACGATGAACACGTCCGCGCCGCGCACGTTCTCGTCGATGCGCACGAAGATCTCGCCGTCGGCGAATCGCGTGACCGTCGCACGGGTCAGCTCGACGGCGAGGACCTTCGCGATCTCATCGGCCAACGGCGCATTCGCCGTGCCCGTGAGCAGCTTGATCCGATGACTTCCTGTTGCCGACCCGTCCATGCGACGACCTTGAAGGAGCGAAGAAAAGAACAGCCCGCGACCGACCCCCGTGGGGCCGCCCGCACCTGCATTGCCCCCGGTGGATTCGAACCACCATTCCCTGATCCAAAGTCAGGTGTCCTGCCATTGGACGAGGGGGCATTGAACCGACAGCCCTTAAAACTAGCACAATTGAGGGCCGAGCGGGACAGGGGGGCGGTCCGCCGCGTGGGACCGGGGGGGCCGCTCAGACGCCGGTGGCCGTCTCCACGCGCATCCAGCCCGCTGGCAGCGGGATCGCCGCGGTCGTCCCCACCGCGAACAGGGTGCTCCCCGAGCCCGACATCCGGGCGATCCGCGCTCCCGCCGCCTCCAGCGCAGCCCGCACCTCGCCGAGCACCGGGTACCGCCCGAACACCACCGACTCGAAGTCGTTGGTCTGGGCCGCCTCGACCTCCGCCCAACTCCCGAAGCCACGGTCGGTGAACTGCGGCAGAGGCGCGGCGCCACCTGCGGCCTGTCGCGCCTCGGCCAGTGCCCCGTAGGCCTGCGCGGTGTTCACCCCGAAATCCGGCAGGATGACGCTCACGGGCTGACTCGGCAGCGGGGGGAGCGGGTGCAACCGTTCACCGTAGCCGGTCCCCAGCGCCAACGCCGCCCCGCTGAGGGCGAAGGGCACGTCGGCCCCGAGGCGGGTCGCCAGCGCATGGAGCGCCACTTCGTCCAGCGGTGCCGGGGCGAGGTCGTTCAGGATGCGCAACACCGCCGCCGCATCGGCGCTGCCGCCGCCCAGACCCCCGCCCGCCGGGATCCGCTTGGACAGCCGGATCTCCCAGCCCGCGGGCCAGCCCGTCAGGGCGGCGAAGCCCTCGGCGGCCCGCCAGGCCAGGTTGGTCGGCGCCGGACCCAGAGACACCGCCCGTGCGCCCTGCCACTCGACCTCAAGGCCGCGCGACCCACGCGTCGGACGCAGCACCACGGTGTCCGCCAAGGCGAGACGCTGGAACAGCGTCTCGAGGCGGTGATACCCGTTCGCGTCCCGCGTGAGGATCCGCAGGGCGAGGTTCACCTTGGCGTGGGCGTCCGCGCGGCCCTCCATGCTCATGTGCCGCCGCTCGCCTCTCGCACGGCGCCCATCGACATCCCCAGGCGGATGAAGTACCACGCCCCGATGAGCGTGATGGGAATGAAGCTCAGGATGTGGAAGCCCAGCGCCCAGGACACGGCGTCGGTCTCGGCCACCCCGTAGAGCACCAGCGCGGTCTTCCCGGCGATCTCGAAGACGCCGAAGAAGCCCGGCGAGCTGGGGATCGACACGCCGATCGCGATCACGCCCTGCACCAGCAGCGCCGCCGACATCGGGACCTCGAGCCCCAAGGCCTTGAAGCCCAGCCAGAACGCCGCAGCGTTGGTGAGCCAGTGGGCCAAGGTCCACGCGAACACCGACGCGAAGCGCGCGGGGTCGCGGAGCACGCCCAACCCGTTCGTGACGTTCGTGATCAGCAGCCGCACGCGCGGCTCCCAGGCCGGTCGCAGCGTCCGGACCATGCCCGACCCGAGCGCAACGACCCGGGCCGGAGCGAACGCACCCACGGCCAGCACCGTGAACGCCGCGACGACGAGCAGGGTGGAGGTCGCCACGACCGCGCCGATGGTCCGGTCGCCCAGCGCGGTGGCCGTGCCGAACGCGGGGTCCAGCGCGGCCAGCGCGAGCAGCATCACGAGCACGGCGGCGTCGAAGGTGCGGTCCACGGCCAGCGAGCCGAGGGCCGCCGTGAACGGCACCTGCGGGTCATAGCGTCCGATCGCATAGGCGCGGGCCAACTCACCGGCGCGGGCCGGCAGCACGTTGTTCACCATCATCCCGATCGCCGTGGCGCGCCACAGGGCGCCGAGCGGGACGTTCGGGGCCAGCGGGTGGAGGATCACCCGCCAGCGCAGCGCCCGGAGCGGGAAGATCAGCTGGGAGACGATGGTCGCGACGGCCCACAGCGGGAGGTCGCTGTCACGCAGCGTGGCCCAGATGTCGGTCCACCGCTCGTTCCGCAGGGTCCAGTAGAGGAGGCCGACGCTCAGCAGGATGCCGAGCGCCGCGCGCAGGGATCGTGTCACGGGCTACTCGGTGCGCGCGAGTTCGAGCAACGCGAACAACTCCTCGACCGCGTCGGGCGAGGGTGGCGTCGCCTCGCGCTGGAACAGCTCCCGCAGGGCCATGGCCCGCTCCAGGGCGGCCTGCCCGCGGTACAGCAGCTCGTCGATGGAGATCAGCTCTTCTTCGAGCACCACCGGCGGCGACAGCGGCGTGGCGTCGAGCCCACCCAGGCCCTCGATGCCGCGATCCAGGAGCGCGTGCAACTCGGCGCCGTGCGTGCCGGAGCGCCCCCGCGTCACGACCTTCGTGGGCACGGACCGCCGGGCGGGCGTGAGCGCGGGCACCGGGCTCGGCGCCGGGGTCGCGATCGGCTCAGGGGCCCACGCCGGCGGTTGCGCTGCAGCGGGCGCCGGGGCCGTAGCGGGCACCGCGCCCGCAGGGGCCAGCGACTCGATCGGGATCGGGTCGCCACGCAGGATCGCTTGGAGTCGCTCGGCGAGCGGCGACGCGTCGCCCGCGTCGCTGAGGCTCAGTCCGATCCGGTCCGCCGTCTGGAGGACCTCGGGCGAGAGGGCATGCGCGCCGGCGCTCACCGTGTCGAGCGCGCGCGCGACCGCGGGCTCGCTGAACGAGGTGGCGAGGGCCGAGATGGTCCCGAGCGCACGTCGCAGGGCCGCGACGTTCACCGCATGCGCCGGCCCATCTGCGCCGCGGGCGGCGTCGGCCACGACCCGGCGCAGGTGTTCGGCGGGTGCCACGACCTCCGCACGGAAGCGGGCGGCGCGGGAGGTCGGGGGGGCACTCGAGGCGACGATCAGGTGCGGCCCTTCGTCGCCGAAGAACAGCGCTTCGATGGGCTGGATCGTGACCGCTTCGGTCTCCACACTGAGCGTCGCGTCGCTGACGTCGGCGAACTCCTGCAACGCGTCGGAGCGCGTCGGCGGTCGCTCGCCCCGATGCATGGCGGCCGCGGCTTCGGTCAGCACGCGGGCCACTGCGGCCATCAGCGGCCGGTCAGCATCGCTGGACGCCGGCGGGGATTCCTCGAGCTGTGCGAGGCGGTCGTCGAGGACCGCGATGACCTCACCCACCGGGGGGAGTTCCTGCAGGGCCGCCATGCCGCGCAGGGCGCGGACCCGCGGCGTGCAGGCACTCCAGGCGCTGAGGTCGTCGCCGCGCAGGGCCTGCGCGCAGAGGTCGAGTTCGCTCGCGATGAAGGCGCGGACCGCCGGCGCCGCCGTGCCCAGGGGGGTGGCCGCGGCGCGCTGCGGTGCGACGCGGGCCAGCTCGTCGCGGCGACGGCTGGCGCGGGCGTCGTCGTCGGACGACCAGGTCCGCACGTTGCGGACGAGGATCTTGAGATCGTCAATGGTGCTCACCGCGGTGCCGCGCACGGCCACGTTCCAGGGGATGGCGCCTTCCCGGATGCCCTTGGCGAGGCGTTCCAGTCCGATGGCGACGGTCGCGATGGGCTCTTGCCGAGCCATGACGGCGGCGCCACGCAGCGCCCGCGCCTCGGTCAGGAACTCCGCCCCGTCGAGCGGCGCCGTCGCCGACGCCGCGACCAGCGCGTCGAGCCGCTCGAGGTAGTCCGCCGCTTCGAGGGTGAAGAAATCCAGAAGTCCAGTGGCGCCCATCGTCACTCCGGTGATCGTGCGAATCTGCTCTCCGGGGGCGAGCGGGTCAACGCGGCCGCGCGGCGTCCATCGCCACCCGCATCGCCCGCACGGCCCCGTCCATCCCGAGGAATACCGCTTGAGAGACGATCGAGTGGCCGATATTCAACTCCTCGATCTCGGGGATCGCGGCCACCGGGCCCACATTGGCCACGGTGAGACCGTGCCCCGCGTGGACGGCGAGGCCGAGGCGCGCGGCGTACTGCGCGGCGTCCCCCAGCGCCCTGAGGCGGGAGGCCTCCTGCGGCGCCTCGGCATACGACCCGGTGTGCAGCTCGACCGCATCCGCACCGGCGGCGACGGTCGCCTCGACGGCCGCCGGGTCGGGATCCACGAACAGCGCGCTGCGGATCCCCGCCGCCGCCAGCTGGGCGCAGGCGTCGCGGATGGCCGAGGCGTGCCGGGCGACATCGAGGCCACCCTCGGTGGTCACTTCGTCGCGTCGCTCGGGGACCCAGGTGACCTGGAAGGGGGCGAGGGCCACGGCGATCGCGAGCATCTCGGGTGTGCACGCGAGCTCGAGGTTGAACGGGGCCGGCAAGGCGCGCAGCGGCGGAAGGTCGCGGTCCTGCAGGTGCCGGCGGTCCTCGCGCAGGTGCCCGGTGATCCCGTCGGCCCCGGCGGCCAGCGCCTGCTGGGCCGCGCGCACGGGGTCGGGCTCGAGCCCCCGCCGGGCCTGCCGCAGCGTGGCCACGTGATCGATGTTGATGTAGAGACGCTGGTACGGGAGTGGCGACGGGGACGCTGGCATCGGTGCGAGCGGTGGGTTAGGGTTCCGGCGCACCCTTTGGCGCACGGAGAATCCGGTGATCCGATATATCGTGGTGGCCTGCATCCTGCTGTCGGCCTGTCGCCCCAGCGGGAGCACGCAGGTGATGGGCGCGAGTTCCCCCGAGGCGGCAGTGAACGCCTTCATGACGGCCGCGAAGGCGCAGGACCTGCAGGCGATGTCCGAGGTCTGGGGCAGCGCGCGCGGGTCCGTCCGTGAGACGATGGAACGTACCGAGATGGAGCGTCGGCAGCTGGTCCTGATCAGCTTGCTGTGTCAGGAAGGGTCGAGCCTGGCGGGTTCCACGCCCGGGACCGATGGCCGCCGGATGCTGCGGGTCGAGATGACCCGCAGTGGTCGCACGGTGCCGGTCGTCTTCACGACCGTCCGCGGTCCGGGCGATCGCTGGTTCGTGGAGGACGTGGAGGTCCTGCGCCTGCAAGAGCTCTGCGCCGGCCGCTGAGCCAGGCACCTTCCGGGGGGCGTTAGTATTCAGTCAGTTCGACGAGGATCCCTCCCATGGACTTCGGGTGGAGGAAGGCGATGCGCTTGCCCTCCGCCCCGATCCGCGGGACCTCATCGATGAGCGTGATCCCGGCCTGACGACAGCGTTCGAGCATGCCGTCTAGGTCGTCCACCGCCATCGCCATGTGATGGATGCCGGTCCCGCGCTTGTCGATGTATTTCGCGATCGGGGAGTCGGGGCTCACGGGCTCCAGCAATTCGACGAGGGAGCCGCCCGCCGCGAGACCGGCGATGCGGGCCCCGTCACTGTCGGCGAGTGGGACCACCGGCAGGCCGAGGATGTCGCGGAAGAAGGGCAGGGCGTCATCGATCGCGCGCACGGCGAGGCCGAGGTGCGCGATGGTGGCGCCGCGGGGAGGCGGAGTCGATGGGAGATCCATGGGGGACGCTGCGGGAGGGCGACCTCGAAACGTAATTCGGAACCGGGTCGGCGCGATGGCGTCGGCCGCACTCAGGAGCGGCAAGGTATGGGACAAGCGGTCGCAGTCAGTGATGCGGACTTCTCGACGCGGGTCGAGGGGCAGCAGGGCGTGACGATGGTGGACTTCTGGGCGGCCTGGTGCGGCCCCTGCCGCATGATCGCGCCGATCGTCGAGGAGCTGGCCGGCGAATACGCGGGCCGGGCGCAGGTGGCCAAGCTGGACGTCGACGCGAACCCGAAGTCGGCGGCCAAGTTCGGGGTGCGCTCCATCCCGACCATCCTGTTCTTCAAGGATGGCAAGCTGGTCGATCAAGTGGTGGGTGCGGTACCGAAGTCGGCACTCGAAGCCAAGCTGCAGCAGCACGTGTGAGTGCTGACGGTCCGCGCTGTTGCGCGGGCGTGTGGTGGCACGTTGATTGCGGCGTCAGGGGGTCGATCCCCCTGACGCCGTTCTCCTTTTCGCCCCGCGCCTTCGCATGTCCGCCGCCCGATTCCATGCGTTGCGGTACCCCTACGAGCGTGTGCTGCTCGCCCGGACGCGGCTGGCCTACGCGCACCTGAAGAACCTGCTGTCCGACGCCAAGCGGGACCGGCGGGCCCGGGTGTTCGGCTATGTGGCGGTGTGGTTGGCCGACGAGCTCCTGCTCTTTTACCTGCAGGAAGGCGAACTGGTGACGGTCACGCGCACCCGGGACGGGCAGCGGTTCCAGCGCATCGCGCTGCGCGATGCCATCCGGCTGGTGCCGACGGCCGCGGAGTACGGCTCCATCTGCTTCCACGAGGCCGACGACGAGCAGTTGGCGTGCATGTACCAGGCGCAGGTCGAGCCGCCGCTGCCCTGGCCCGATGAGTTGCCCTTGGCCGATGCCGACGCGATCACTCGCTACCTCGACGCACTGCTCTTCGACGGCGTGCTCGAGGTGGATTGCGACGGGGTCTTGCACTATGTCGTGTATCGTGCCGGGCGCGCCGTCCGCTGTTTCCTGACCGGGATCGAGGGCGTCGATCCGCTCGACGCGCTGGCCGTGCTGTGGCCCATCGATGGACAGGTGACCGTGCGCCGTTGGGGGGTGCCGGTGCCGGTCGTCGAGCAGCCAGCCCCCGCGCTGATCGATGTGTACCGCGCCCTGATGGTCGGCGTGCTGGACGGGTTGCGGGCCGCCGGAGTGCGCGACGCCGACGCGCTGGCCGAGCGCCTTCGACGCGATCATATGGCGCGCTCGCCGTGGTTGGCTCCCTTCGGCCCGGCGCACGCCGGAGAGCCTCCGTCGGCCGACCCGGTGACCACGCCGGCCGAGCTGACCCACGGCATCGCGATGTGGCTGACGGACTTGCTGTGGGCCTGTGCGCTCCCGCCGGAGTCGCCGCCCGAGCTGCTCCTGCAGCAGGTGACGCGGGAGCGGCGGCACGCGCTGCAGTCGGCGGGCTTCTTCGACGAACTGCCGTGGCGCGTGAGCTGAGCGCATCGGTCGACCCCGGGGCGCTCTACGTCGTGAGCACGCCGATCGGCAACCTCGGTGACGTGACCGCGCGCGCGGCGCAGATCCTCGGGGCCGTCGACGAGATCCTCGCCGAGGACACGCGCACCACGCGGGTGCTCCTTGAGCACCTCGGGGTGCGGACCCCATTGCGCGCCCTGCACGAGCACAACGAGGCCGCGCAGTCGGCCGGCGTCGTGGCACGGCTGCAGGAGGGCGCTTCCATCGCGCTGGTGAGCGATGCGGGGACGCCGCTGGTCTCGGATCCTGGCGAGCGCCTGCTGCGCGCGGTGATCGACGCGGGGTGCCGGGTCGTGCCGGTGCCCGGCCCCTCGGCGGTGCTGGCGGCCCTCGCGGCCTCGGGCCTCCCTGCCGTCCCCTTCAGCTTCTTCGGCTTCGTGCCGCGGCGAGGGCGGGAGCGCGAGGTGTTCGAGGCGCAGCTGCGCGACAGTGCCTGGACCACTGTCTGCTTCGAATCGCCGCACCGCGTGGTCGAGACGCTGACGCGGTGGCGGGACAGCGGTATGGCCGACCGACCCGTGGTGCTGGCGCGCGAGCTGACCAAGCACTTCGAGACCTTCGTGCGCGGAACGGTCGCGGAGGTCGCCGCGTATCTTGCAGAGCAGGCGCCGCGGGGCGAGATCGTCCTCGTGCTGGGCGGGGCACCGGTCCGCGCGGGTCCTGATGTACAGGATCTCGCGGCGCAGGTGGCCGCCTGGCGGGCCGCGGGGGACACGCCACGCACGATCCAGCAGCGACTCACGACGGAGTTTGGGGTAGCACGCAACATGGCGTATCGGCTCGCACACGAATGAGGCGTCTCGGGGCATGGAGCGTCGGTGGCGTCGCCACCGCGGTGGCGGCGCTGATCCTGGCGTCGTCGGCGGCGTCGCCAGGCGGGGCGGCGACTGCCGTGCGTGGCGGCGTGACGACTGCCGCGCCTGGCGGGGCGACGCCGGCCGCGACACGCACCGCCGCGCTGGCGGTGGGTCGGCTCCAGTACGAGGGGGGCGGTGACTGGTATGCCAACCCGTCGAGCTTGCCGAATCTCATTGCGGCGATCCGTGCCCGCACCACCATCGCCGTCGCCCCCAACGAGCTGCGCCTGCGGCTCAGCGACGCGCGGCTTTGGGATGTGGGATTCCTGCATGCGACCGGACATGGGAACCTGCGCTTCAGCGACGAGGAACTGGAGCGCCTCCGGAGCTGGCTGGCGAGTGGTGGCTTCTTGCACCTCGACGACAACTACGGGTTCGACGAGAGCGTGCGCCGCGAGTTGGCGCGCCTGTATCCCGATCGCCCGCTCGTGACGGTCGCGCGGACGCATCCCATCTACCACGCGGTGTATGACCTGCCCGATGGGTTGCCCAAGATCCATGAGCACGATGGCAAGCCGCCGGAAGGCCTCGGCATCTTCCTCGGCGAGCGGCTGGCGGTGTTCTACTCCTACGAGAGCGATCTCGGCAACGGGTGGGAGGACCCGGGGACCCATCCCAACGATCCGCCCGAGAAGCACGAGGCCGCGTTGCGGATGGGGGTGAATCTCTTCGTCTACGCGGTGACGAGCCGCCCCGTCTCGTGAGTCTGCACGCGCGCCTCACCGCGATGGCCGCGCAGGTGGCGCGCGCCGATCTGGTCGCCGCCCTGAGCGTGGCGACGGCGGTCGCCTGCGGCGTGGCGGCGGTCGGGGCGTGGTCGCTCGGGGATGGGCGCTGGCTGGACTGGTCCCGCGCGTGGCCTTTCGTCGTGTGGGCGGTCGTGTTCACCGGGACCGGTGCCGTGTGGCGTCGGCGCCGGCGATCGCGGCGATTCCCGGCCTCCGCGCTGGAGATCGCCGCGGCGGTGGAGCGTGAACAGGGCCTGCGGGACGGGGCACTCGTGGGCCTGTCGCAGGTGCGCGAGGACCACAGCGCGCTGGTCGCCCGGGACGTCGCCCGCCTTGCGGCGCGACTTGGCGACGGGGCGTGGGCCCCGGGGCTTGCCCGGGCGGCGGCACGTACGCAGCGGCAGGCCGTGATGGCCGCGGCGGCGACGGTGTTGGTCGCCGGCGCGACGGCCGCGCGCATGCCCGATGGTTGGCGTGCCCTGCTCTCGCCGGTCGCCGCGTGGCGGGGGGAGTTGCTCGCACCGCTCTCGCTGGCGCGGACGCCTCCGCTGGTGGTCCGCGGCAGCGACCTCGTGGTGACGGTCGCCGCCCCCGGCCGACGGACGGTCAGCGTCGCGTGGCGTGCGACCGGCGCGATGTGGCGCGACACGACGCTGCGCGTCCGTGACGGCGAGGCCCGCTTCGTGCTGCCGGGTGTGGATGCGCCGCTCGCGGTGGTGGCCACGGACGGTCGCGCGCGCTCCGACACGCTGGACGTCGGGTTGCGTGAGCGCCCCTACGCGGGCGATGTCCGTCTGTTGGCGACGTACCCGGCGTATCTCGCACGCGCTGCGGAGGAGCTGGCGCTCGATGCGATGCTCCGTCTTCCCGAGGGGACGATCCTCGCGTGGGAGACGCGCACGGCAGGGCTGAGCGCGCTGGCATTGCGCAGTGGCGGGGACACGCTGCGGACCCGCGTGGTGGATGGCCGCGCCAGCGGACGCGTCACCGTTCGCGCGTCCGCCACGTGGGAGTGGGTCGCAGAGCCGGCGGCGGCGGATCTGCCGTCGCCGCTCTGGATCGAGATGGTGCCGGACCTCGCGCCCGAGGTGCGTATCGTGGACCCGCTGACGGATGTCACGGTCGCCCGCGACGACGTGGTGCCGCTGTCGGTGGTGGCGATCGATGAGCTCGCGGTGCGCGCGTTGTCCCTCCGCGTGTGGCGTGAAGGAGCGGACGGTCGCCGGGGCCCGGAGTCCGTGCGGGCCCTGCCGGGAGCGGTCGACGCCGTGCGGTCGGCCACGACCTCACTCGACCTCGGGGCGCTTGGCGCGGTCGATGGCGAGACCGTCGTGGTGGTCGCTGAGGCCCGCGATGGCGCGCCGTTCGGCCGCATCGGGACCAGCGCGGCCCTGCGGCTGCGCTTGCCGACCACGCGCGAACGGCGCGACGCTGCGGTGGCGGCCGCCGACTCGGCGGTGCGCGCCGCGATGGCGGCCGCGACGGCGCAGCGATCGCTTGAGCGGCGCACCGCCGATGCCACGCGTGCGCAGCCTGCGTCGTCCACGTCCCCCGACGGCAGCAAGACGCCGGCGTCGTTCGCGTCGCAGGATCGCGCCCGGGCACTCGCCGAGGAGCAGCGCGCCCTCAACGAGCGCGTCGAGGCGCTGTCGGATCGCGCGAGCGATCTCGCGCGGGAACTCACCGCGGCCGGCCTCGCCGACACGAGCGTGCAGCGGCAGATCCGTGAGGCGCAGCGCCTGCTGGAGCAGGCGATGACGCCTGAACTGCAACAGCGGCTCCAGCAACTCGCGGCACAGCGCCCGGCCGGCGGTGAGGACGCGGTGCGCGACGCGCTCCGCGACCTCCAGCAGGAGCAGACGCAGGCGCGTGACGCGCTGGATCGGTCCACCGAGTTGTTGAAGCGCGCCGCGCTCGAGGGGAGCATGCAGGCACTGGGTGCCGACGCCCAGGAGGTCGCGGCGGCGCAACGGGCCTTCGCCGACTCGGCATTGCGCGCGGCACGGCCCGAGACCGCACGGGAGTTGGCCGCGCGCACCGAGCAGGTGCAGCAGCGCGCGCGCGACCTCGCGGAACGCCTGCGTCAGGAGGGGTCGCCCGAGGCACGCGCCGAACTGCAGCGGGCGGCGGCTGAGGCCGCGGAGAGTCGGCGTGCGATGGACGAGGCCGTCCGGGCCAGCGACCGGCAAGCGCGCGCGGAGGCGCAAGCGGCTGCGGCACTTGATTCGCTGGGACGCGACAGCGCGCGCACCCCCGGATCGACACCGCCGTCCCGGGAACAGCAGGCCGCGCAGGGCCAACAGGCGCAGCAGCAGAGGCAGCAGGGGCAGCAGGCGCAGCAACAGGGTCAGCAGCAGGGGCAACAGGCGCAACAGGGACGACAGACGCCGCCGCCGCGCGCGCAGACCGGCGCCGGACAGCAAGCGCAGGCGCAGCGCGATCTTCAAGGGGCGGCGGGTGCCCCCAAGCCAGGCGACAAGCTGCCCGGTGACCTCGTTGCACCGGGAGCGCCCCCGGCGCCGGGCCCCGGGACCGAGGCCGGTGCCGACGCGCGTGAGGCCGGTCGCCGCGCCGCCGAATCCATGGATCGCGCGGCGTCCTCGGTCGCGTCCGCACGTGCCGAGCAGATCTCGGCGTGGAAGCAGGACCTGACCGGCGCGCTGGATCAGTCGATCCAGCAGACCCAGCAGATGGCGCAGCAGCAGGACGCGCTCCGCGAACAGGCACAGCAGGGCAACATGGGCAGCGAGGTGCGTGGGCAACAGGACGCGATCCAGCGCGAGCTGCAGCAGGCGGCGGATCGGGTGTCGCAACAGGCGCGCCAGTCCGCGCTGGTGTCGCCGCGCTCGCAGCAGGCGATGGCGGAGGCGCAACAGCGTGTCGCGCAGGCGGGCCAGCAGATGCGTGCGGGTGCGTCGGGCACGGAGGTCGCGCAGTCGATGTCCGATGCGGCGGACGCGCTGCGGCAAGCGGCGAACGCCCTCACGAGCGATCGGACCCGGGCGGGGCAGGCCCAGACCGCGTCGGGCATGCCCGAGCTCACCGAGCAGATGCAGCAGCTCGCGCAGCAGCAGGGCGCCCTCAATGACGCGGCGGCGCAACTCATGGCCCAGGGCGTGAGCGCGGCCACCGAGGCCGCGCGTCGCGCGGCCATGCAGCAGCTCGCCGACCGGCAGCGCGAGTTGGGTCGCGGGCTGCAACAGGCGGGTGAGCAGGATCTGTCGGGCCGCAGTGATCAGATGGCGCGCGATGCTGAGCAGGTCGCACGGAGTCTGGCGCGCGGCGACCTTGACGCCGCGGTCCTCGAGCGGCAGCAACGTCTGTTCCGCCGCATGCTGGACGCCGGGCGCGCGCTGGAGCAGGATCAGCGCGATCCGACCGGCCCCCGCGAGTCGCGGTCCGGCGCGGCGCAGGCCCGCAGCGCGACCGACGGAGCCGCGGGCGGCGCGGCGGCCCGCAAGTATCGCGAGCCCACTTTCGAGGAACTGCGGGGCCTCTCGCCCGAGGAGCGGCGCGTCGTCCTCGACTACTTCCGCCGGCTCAATGGTGGCACGCAGTAAGCGCGCGGCCACGCTGGTCGGCGCGCTGCCCCTGGGAGCTCACGGCGATGTGTGATGGCCACGGGGGCACGCGCGTCGTCGCCACGCGGCCTGCGGGCATCTCGCGCCGCGATGCCTTGCAGCGCGCCGGCGCGTGGATGTCGGCGCTCGCGGTGACGCCCTTCGCGTCGCGCGCGGACTGGCTCCTCGTGCCGATGGACGATGCCCAGCGGCAGCATCTCAAGGCCTACGGGCTCGCGTACCACGCGCTGACCGATGGCCTGCGCGCCGAGTGGTTGCTCAACTATCGCGGCGGCAGCTTCCTGATGCCCGATGCGACGAGCGTGCGCCAACGTGCGGCGTTGGACGGGATCGTCGTCGAGGCGCTCGGGGAGGGGCAGGTCGCCGCCCTGCGCGCGGAGATCGGTGCGTCGAACATGGACGCGGTGCCGCTCGAGAAGCCCCCGAAGGTGGCGGTGTACACGCCGCCGGCGGCCGTGCCGTGGGACGACGCCGTCACGCTGGCCATGGAGTACGCCGGCATCCCGTACACCAAGCTCTACGACGAAGAGGTCCTGCGCGGCGATCTCAAGCTCTACGACTGGGTGCACCTGCATCACGAGGACTTCACGGGGCAGCTGCACAAGCTGCACCTCGGCTTTCGCGATGCGCCCTGGTACATCGCGCAGCGGGATCTCAACATGGGCATGGCGCGACAGCTGGGCTTCGACTCCATCCCGGCGCTCAAGAAGGGCGTCGCGTCGGCGATCCGGGACTATGTGCAGGGCGGAGGATTCCTGTTCGCGATGTGCGGTGCCACCGAGACCCTGGAGTTGGCGAACGCGGCGGCGAGCGTCGACATCGCGGGGATCTTCGCCGACGGCACGCCGGTGGATCCCGACGTGAACGAACGATTGGACTGGTCCCGGGCCTTCGCGTGTACCGGCGCGCGGCTCGAGCTCGGCCCCGGCGTGAATGCGATGAGCGACATCGACGGGCATCAGGTGAACGTGCCGGGGCGCCGGCAGCCGTTGGGCGCTTTCACGCTCTTCGACTTCGCGGCAAAGTTCGACCCGGTGCCGTCGATGCTGGTGCAGAACCATCAGAACGTCCTCGGTGATTTCTACGGGGTGACCACCAGCTTCGTGCGACGCGTGCTGAAGCCCGGCATCACCGTGCTCGCGCATGAGGAAGGCACCGAGTTCGTGAAGTACCTGCACGGAGCCTACGGGGCGGGTTCCTTCACCTATCTGGGGGGGCACGACCCCGAGGATGCCCAGCACAACATCGGGAGTCCGGCCACGGATCTGTCGCAGTTCCCGACCTCGCCGGGGTATCGCCTGATCCTCAACAACGTGCTCTTTCCGGCTGCCAAGAAGAAGCCGTTGAAGACGTGAGCGGCGAGGGCGAACGGACCCGGATCGCCTCGGCCGCCGCGGCCGCGATCCGGGCGGCGATCCTGCTCAGCGGTGGCCGCGAGGTCTGCTTCGTCGCCACGGTCGACGACGCGGGTGTGGTGCAGGCCGCCCGCGTCGTGGCCCGCGGGGATGTGTCGCAGGTGCTCGCCCTGCCCGGTGTCGCGCAGCGGGGCGAGATGCTGCTGCACAATCATCCCTCGGGCGTGCTGGAGCCCTCGGGCGCCGACCTGGGGATCGCCGCGAAACTGCACGACGACGGCATCGGCTTCGGCATCGTCGACAACGAGGCCACGCGGCTGTTCGTCGTGGTCGAGATCCCGCGCCGCGCGCCGCCGGCACCCGTCGCGGGCGACGAGATCGACGACCTCCTCGGTCCCGACGGCCCGATCGCCCGGCAACACCAGCGCTATGAGGACCGGCCCACGCAACGCGCGATGGCCTCGCGCATCGCGGCGCTCTACAACGGCGGCGGGATCGGCCTGCTCGAGGCCGGCACCGGCGTCGGCAAGTCGCTCGGCTATCTCGTTCCGGCGCTGCGATGGTCGGCGCGCAACAATGAGCGCACCGTGGTCGCCACGGCGACGATCCCGTTGCAGGAGCAGCTCGTCAGCAAGGATCTGCCGTTCCTCGCGGAGGCGCTGGGCGATCAGCCCGTGCGCTTCGCCTTGCTCAAGGGATGGCGGAACTACCTGTGCCTGCAGCGCCTCGAGCAAGCACGCGATGCGGCCGCGTCGCTGCTCGCACCGGCCCACGCCGATGAGCTGGCACAGCTCGCGTCGTGGGCGGAGCAGACCACCGATGGCTCGCTCGCCGAACTGCCGACGGTGCCGCGCGCCGAGGTGTGGGACGAGGTCGCCGCCGAGGGCGACCTCTGTGGCCGCACGCGCTGCCCACACTTCGAGCGCTGCTTCGTGTTCAAGGCACGGCGTCTCGCGGCGGAGGCCGATGTCGTCGTCGTCAACCATCATCTGCTCATGGCCGACATCGCGGTGCGGCGGGCGCAGCAGAACTGGACGGAATCGGCGGTCATCCCCGCGTACCAGCGCCTGGTGATCGACGAAGGCCACCACCTCGAGGATGCCGCGTCCGCGCACTTGGGGGCGACCGCGACCCGGCGTGGGCTGCAGCGCCTGCTCAGCCGGCTCGACCGGCACGGGAAGGGGCTGGTCCCGACCCTCGCGCTCAAGTTGCGTGGGGGGCGTGACCTGCTCTCGGTGGCCTCGCTGGACCTGGTCGCGCAGCGACTGGCCCCCTCGGTGGCGCAGGCCCGCGTCAAGGCCGACACGGTCTTCGACCTGCTCGAGACCTGGTTGTCGCAGCGCGGCGAGGCCACGGCGCGGTTGACCGACGCCTTCGACGATGAACCGCTGTGGATGGGAGGCCTGCGGCAGGCGCTCGATGATCTGCTCGGCGAGTTGACGGTGCTCAGCGACGGCCTCGTACTCGTGCGGCAGCGATTGGAGTCGGACCGCCAGCGGGCCGAGGAACTGGCGCAGCTGCTCGCCGAGCTGCGGGCCGTGGGCCGACGGCTCGATGCGGCGGGCGACGCGCTGCGCGCCGGTCTGGAATCGGATGCCCGCGGGGCGCCGCGCGTGCGCTGGGTCGAGGTGCGCGGCGAGGCGCGACGCGGCGCGGGCGGCGAGTCGCGCAACGTCGCGGTGACGTCGGTGCCGCTGGACCTGGCGCCGATCCTGCGCGAGGATCTCTTCCGGCGCGCGACCACGACCGTCGTCACGAGTGCGACGCTCGCGGTCGGTGAGGCCTTCGACTTCCTGCGCGGTCGACTCGGCCTCGATGAGGATGATGTGGAGCCCGTGGTCGAGACCTTCGCATCGCCGTTCGACTACGCGACCCAGTCGGTCCTCGCGATCCCCGCGGACGCGCCGGCGCCGAACGCCCCCGCGCGGGCGCATGTGCTGGCCGTGTCGCGCTATGCGCTGGACCTGGCCACCGCGGCCGACGGGGGCATCTTCGTGCTCTGCACCAGTCACCGTGACGTGCGCGACGTCGCCCTGTGGTGGCGCGAGCAGGCGCCCCCCTCGCGCTGGCCGCTGCTCGTGCACGGTGAGGAGCCGCGCGATCGCCTGCTCGCGCGCTTCCGCGACTCGGGGCGCGCGGTGCTGCTGGGCACGTCCACCTTCTGGGAAGGGGTCGATGTGCCCGGCGATGCGCTGCGCGGTGTGGTGCTCGCGAAGATCCCGTTCCGTGTCCCGACGGAGCCGATCACGGCCGCCCAGTGCGAAGCGATCGCGCAGCGTGGTGGCGATCCCTTCCGCGAGTACATGGTGCCTCATGCGGCGCTGCGGCTCAAGCAGGGCTTCGGTCGCCTGATCCGCACGGCGACGGATCGCGGCGTGATCGTGGTCGGCGACTCGCGCCTGCTCAGCAAGAGCTACGGCAAGACGCTGCTGCGCGCGCTGCCGGACGCCCGACGGCTCGACGGGCCGTGGACGGAGACCATCGCGGCGCTCCGGCAGTTCTACGGCCGGCGCGGCAACCCACGCTAGTCCCAACGGTACTATCTTTCAAAGATGATGCGCTCACCGAGCAAGATCGTGTGCGTCGGACGCAACTACGTCGACCACGCCAAGGAGTTGGGCAACGACGTGCCTGCGCTGCCGTTGCTCTTCCTGAAGCCACCGTCGTCGATCGTGCGCGGCGGCGAGGACATCGTGTTGCCGGCCGCATCGCAGGAGGTGCACTTCGAGGGCGAGATCGGTCTGGTGATCGGCGCGCGCCTCACGCGGGCCGACGCGGCGGCGGCGCGGGCGGCGATCGTGGCGGTGGTGGCGGCCAACGATGTGACCGCGCGGGACTTGCAGCGCAGCGACGGTCAGTGGACGCGCGCCAAGGGCTTTGACACCTTCTGCCCGCTGGGCGAGCCCGTGCCCACGCCGGACGATCTCGCGTCGGTCGCCGTGGTCACGCGGGTGAACGGGGTGGAGCGTCAGCGTGGGGCGGTCGCGGACATGGCGGTCTCGCCGGCCGACCTGCTCGCGTACATCAGCGGGATCATGACGCTGGAGCCTGGCGACCTCGTGCTCACGGGGACACCGGCCGGTGTGGGGCCGCTGGCACCGGGCGATGTGGTCGAGGTGGCGCTCTCCTGCGGCAGTCGCGTGGAGAACCCTGTGATCGCGGCACGGGGATGACGCGACGGCGCCTCGACCTGCGCGTCCCGGACCGGGAACGCGGGAGGCGCACCGGACCGGCGCTCGTGTCGCTGGTCCTGCACGCGGCGGCGGTGACGTTGATCCTGCGCACGGTGTCGGTGCCCGTGCTGGAGTTCCTGCGTCGCACGGGGGAGGGGCCGGTCGCCGAGCGCGTGGTGTACATCGCGCCGCCGGTCGACGAACCGTTGGTGGAACTTCCGCCGCCCCCGCCGACGACGGGGAGGACTCCGACGCCCACCGAAGCGGATCAGCCGCCGCGCGCGGGTGCGCCGCTGCCCGCGCTGCCCACCGTGGTCCCGAGCCCGGGGGCTGCGGCGGCGTCCGGTGTGACACCGCCGCTCACCACCGGGGATGGGCGTCAGGTCTTCGGGTCGGGGCTGCCGGGGCTGTCCACGGGGCGCGTGGATCCGCGCCTCGTGACGCCCCCGGGCGTCCGTGACGGTCCTGCGCGCAACCCGTTGCGCAGCGCCGATGTGTATGTCGACGCCTGGGTGGCAGCGTTTTGGGACTCCGTCGCACGCGTGCAGGCCGAGCGCCCGCGGGCGCCGGGCGACTGGACCGTGGAGCGCGATGGCAAGAAGTTCGGCATGGACCCCGGCTTCATCTACTTCGGCAAATTCAAGTTGCCCACTGCGCTGCTCGCGCTGCTGCCGATCAACGCCCAGGCCAATCCGGGAGCCGTGGAGCGCAACCGCGCGCTGCTCTCGATGAAGTATGAGATCGACTTCCAGGCGCAGCGGGCCGCCAACGAGGCGGAGTTCCGCAAGGCGGTCGAAGAGCTGCGGGCGCGGCGTGAACGCGAACGGGCGCAACAACAGTTGCAGGGGCCGACACGCGCCGGTGTCTCCGGCGGCCGGGTGCCGCCAGAGCGCTGAGGTGCAGGCGGCTCGCCCTCGCCTCGCGGCGGCTCAGTCGCCGAGGAGGAAGCGGCGGGCCTCGCGCACACGCGCCAGCGATTCATCCCGCCCCATCGCCGCGACGAGTGCGAAGATCTCCGGCGACACATTGCTGCCGGTGAGGGCCGCGCGCAGTGGTTGGAAGACATCGCCGGCCTTCAGGCCGAGGGCGGTGGGGACGGGCTCCAAAGTCGCCTTCGCCAGCTCGGGCGTCAGCGGGTCGCTGAGGGTCTCGAGCGCTGCACCCACGGCCTCGAGGGCCGGCACGGCGGTCGGGGCACGGAGCAACTTCTCCGCCGCCGGTGGGAGCTCCGCCAGGTCGGGGCGCACGAAGAACACGCGCATCTGGTCGGCCAGCTGCAGCGTCGTGCGGGCACGCGCCTTGGTGAGCTCGATGATCGGATCGAGCTGCGCATCGAGACCGGCCCAGAACGCCGCGTCGTGCGTCGGGGTCGCAAGATGGGGCAGCACGTGGGGCCGCAGTGCCGCCGCCGTGCTGCGCGAGAGGTGCTGGCCGTTCATCCACTCCAGCTTCTTGACGTCGAAGATGCTGGCCTTCTTGAGCAAATGATCGGCGTTGAACAGCGTCATCAGCTCATGCCGCGACATCACCTCGATGTCGTTGCCGGGCGACCAGCCGAGCAGCGCGAGGAAGTTGAGCATCGCATCGGGGAGGATGCCCTGATGCTGCCAGTCGCCGACCGCGGTGGCGCCGTGCCGCTTCGAGAGCTTCTTGCCATCCATGCCGTGGATCATCGGCAAGTGCCCGAACGTCGGCAGGGACGCGCCGAGGGCCTCGTAGAGGAGGATCTGCTTCGGCGTGTTCGAGATGTGATCGTCGCCGCGCATCACCAGCGTGATGCCCATGGCGATGTCGTCAGAGACCACGGCGAAGTTGTACACCGGCGACCCATCGGAGCGCAGGATGACGAAGTCGTCGATGTCCTTGTTGGGGAACGCGATGCGCCCATGCACGAGGTCGTGCCACGCGGTCTCGCCCTCGGGGACGCGGAAGCGCAGGGCGAAGGGCTCGCCGGCGGCGACCCGCCGTGCTTCTTCGTCGGGGGAGAGCATCGCCCAGCGCCGGTCGAAGCTGAACGCGCGCCCTGCGGCGGCCGCCTCCGCGCGCCGGGCCTCAAGCTCCTCGGTCGTCGTGAAGTCGCGATACACGTGCCCACTCGCGAGCAGCCGCGCGGCGTCGGCTTGATGCTGGGCGATGTTCGCTCCCTGGAACACGACCTCCTCATCCCAATCGAGCCCCAGCCAGCGCAGGCCCTCGAAGATGGCGGCGGTGCTCTCGTCGGTCGAACGCGCGCGGTCCGTGTCCTCGATGCGCAGCAGGAACTGCCCACCGCGCTGCCGCGCATAGAGCCAGTTGTAGAGCGCAGTGCGCGCACCACCCACGTGCAGGTAGCCCGTGGGCGAGGGCGCGAAACGGACGCGCGGCGGGGTCGGGTCGGCAGCCATCGGATCGGACGAGGGGGGGGAACAACGGCGGGGTCGCCAGCGATGCCGACGACCCCGCCACGGAGACGGAGGGATTCGAACCCTCGATACGGGTTTACCCCGTATAACGGTTTA
>CAZCZO010000029.1:0-29305 GCA_964503275.1 uncultured Gemmatimonadaceae bacterium
TTCGGCGTGGTGGGCTTCGTGGCCTTCGCGGGGGTGGTCGCCGTATTGTATCAGGGCGGGCTGCTGGTCCTCGACGGCGTGCTCACGCCGGGCGCGCTGGTGGCCTTCCTGCTCTACGCGATCACCGTCGCGGCAGCCGTCGGGGCCTTGGCGTCGCTGTTCGGGAACTATCAGGAGGCCCTGGGCGCGGCGCGGCGCATCTTCGAGATCCTCGCGGTGCCGACGACGGTGCCCGAGCCCGCGGATCCGGTGGCGCTCCCCGCACCGGTGCGCGGCGCCGTCGCCTTCGACGCGGTCACCTTCCGCTACGAGTCCGCCACCGACGACACGCTGCGCGCGATCTCCTTCACGATCGCGCCCGGCGAGGTGGTCGCCCTGGTGGGCCCGTCGGGGGCCGGGAAGACGACGATCGCCTCGCTGCTCCCCCGCTTCTGGGATGTGCAGGATGGCGCGGTGCGGCTCGATGGCATCGACGTGCGCACGCTGCGGCTGCGCGACCTGCGTGGGGCGATCGGCGTGGTGCCGCAGGAGCCCGCGCTGTTCAGCGGCTCGATCCGGGACAACATCGCCTTCGGCGATCCCGCGGCGCCTGATGCGGCGATCGTCGCAGCGGCCCGCGCGGCCCACGCGGCGGAGTTCATCGACCGCTTGCCCGAGGGCTACGCCACGCGGGTGGGCGAACGCGGCGTGAAGCTCTCGGGCGGGCAGCGGCAGCGCATCGCGCTGGCGCGCGTGTTCCTCAAGGACCCCGCCGTGGTGATCCTCGACGAAGCGACCTCGTCGTTGGACGCCGAGAGCGAGCGACTGGTCGAGGACGCGATGGAGACGCTGCTGCGCGGCCGGACCACGTTGATCATCGCGCACCGGCTGAGCACGGTGCGCCGCGCGGACCGGATCCTCGTGCTCGACCGTGGCCACCTCGTCGAGAGTGGCCGCTACGATGACCTCGTCGCGCAGGGAGGGCTGTTCGCGCGCTTGGTCGCCGCCGGTCTGCGCGGCGGCGACCCGACGACTCAGACGATCAGCAACGATTCCTGACGGCGCGCCGGCGTGATCAGCGGCCCCGCGCTGGTCATCACGCCGTTGACTTCGGTCCGCAGCCCGAAGTCGCCCGCGACATACACGCCCGGCTCCACCGAGAAGCCGCAGCCCGGCAACAGGGTGCGCCCATCGCGCGACTCGAGATTGTCGAGGTTGGGGCCGCTGCCGTGCAGCGACACGCGGTCGATCGAGTGCCCCGTGCGATGCAAGATGTAGGGCGCGAATCCGCGCGCGACGAGGACGCTACGCGCCGCGTCGTCGGCGTCGGCCCCGCTGATGGCCGCGCCCGCCGCGTGCGCCGACGTCATCCGCGCGATCGCGGCCTCGCGCGCATCGCGCACCGCCGCCCACGCCGCGGCCACACGCTCCGGGACGGGCTCATCGCCGACCCAGGCCATCCAGGTCTGGTCGGCCCACATCCCGCCCTCGGGGTAGGCCCACAGATCGATCAGCAGCACGTTGCCGGTGGTGATCAGCGCACTGTGCTCGGCCGTGGGCTCGTAGTGCGGGTTCGCCGCGTTGGCCCCGAAGGACACATTGGGACCGTGGTCGGTGATCAGGTGCCGCGCGGCGAAGGCCTCCTGGATCCAGCGCATGGCCTCGAACTCGCGCACCGGAGTGCCAGCCCGCGCCCGTCGCCCGCACTCGCGCAGCACTTCGTCGGCGATGGCGGCCAAGGCCTCGGCGGTCGCGGTGTGCGTCCGGACATCGTCGTCGGTCCACGCGGCGAAGAAGCGCGAGACCAGGTCGCCCGAGGTGACCACCGTCGCGCCCGCCGCGCGGACCATGTCGAGCACGCCGCCGGGGATGCGGTCCAGGTACGGCACCGCGTCGCCCGGCGAGTACTCCATCGCGACCCGGCGGCGATGCACGAGGGCCAGGAGCTCACGCTCGAGCGCTTCCCATCCGCTGTAGACGATCTTGGGCCACGCGCTGGGCCAGTCGGCCCAGGGGCCCTGCTCGATCGCGTGCGTGATCGCGGTCGGGGCCCCGGTGCGCGGGATCAAGGTGAACACGCGCCGCGACACCATGCCGGTGAGGCCCAGCAGTTGGTGCGCGACCGGGTTGGTCTGCCGGAACTCATAGAGCAGCCAGCCATCGAGATCGGCAGCGGCCAACGCGGCCTGGATGGCGGGGAGCGTGTCGGGGGTCAGGCGCATCGGTCAGCTCTGGGCGGTGGCAGCGCGCATCGCACGACGCTCGCCGGTGGGGGCGGCACGCCACTCGGTGCGCCACTGGTGGGTGTTCGTGGCATTCGGCGCGATGCGCTCCACCGCGCCGCTCGCACCCACGAACAGGGCCGCGTACTCGCGCAGCAGCGACTCGTAGAGCACCGCGCCGGCGTCGGCCGGCGGCTCGCCGATGGCGAGCGCGTCGGGGATGGTCAGGACGACGTGGCCGCCGACCCGGACCACCCGGCCGCCGACATAGCGCATGGCCAGTCGCCGGAGGTGGCGCAGCGCGACACTGCGCACGAAGATCCCGGGCAAGGCGAGCAGCAGCGTCCGCGTGAAGCCAGGCAAGGTGTCGAAGGAGGCGCGCGCCAAACGGCGCCCGGCGTCCCGGAAGACCGCGTCGGCGTCGGGCCGTCGCGCCAGCAGGCGCACGATGGCGATGGCCTCGTCGCGGGGCACGGGCGTCCCGCGGCGCACGGCCTCGTGATAGCGCTTGATCTGCGCGTACACGGTGTCGCTCAGGCCCAGCCGCTTGTTGCGCAGCTCTTGCACGTACTCGGCGTCGAGGTCCTGCTCGGGCTGGTCGAGGTGACGCACGGCTTCGAGCAGCGAGACGGTCAGGAGCGGATCGACGGCGGTGGACACGGGGCGGGGTGCGAGGTGACGGTGCGGACTCGTCGCAACGTAGGTCCCAGCGAGGGCGCGTACAAGCGGGGGCACCGTGGCGGCGCGCGGGCGTGCGGCGCGGCGCTGGGGCGCGCGGCGGCGCGCTGCCGACGGGAACGCGCGCCCCGGTCGCACGTTCACCAGTAGGTCCAGCGCGCGAGACCGTCGAGGGTCGGCGGGCGCCGTGCGGACCGTGCTATCTTCTCAGTGACCCGTGCCTGTTCCCCCCCCTCCTCCAGCTGACCGCGACTGCGCGGCGATCCACGACCTCGCGGTGTCGTGGGTCGACGGTGTGTTGCGCGGCGAGGCGCGCGCCGAGGTGGCCGCGCACCTGCGCGATTGTGCGCGCTGCCGGACGGCGCTCGAGCGTGATGCCGCGCTGCGGCGGCGCCTGCGGGCGATCGCCCCGGAGCGCGCGCCGGCCTCACTCCGCGCGGTGGTCGAGGGGCTGCGTCGGTTCCAGCGATGATCGCGCGCGCCGCGGTCGGGTTCGCGGCGGCGGTCATGGTCGCCGAGGCGGGACGACGCGCGGGGGGGCTCACGCAGCGCGGCGCGCTGGCAGCGGTGCTGGTGGGCACCGCGGCGATGGCCGCCGGGCTGGCCTGGGGGGCGACGCTGGTGGTCTTCTTCGTGGCCGGCACCGCGCTGTCGCGACTGGGCGCGGCGACCAAGGCGCAGCGGACCCGCGCGGTGCTCGGCACGTCCGGCGCACGCGATGCGGGGCAGGTGCTGGCCAACGGTGGGGTGTTCGCGGGGTGCGCGCTGGTGTGGGCGCAGCTGGACGCGCCGTGGGTGGCGGCCGCCGCGCTCGGGGCGCTGTGTGGCGCCTTCGGCGATACGGCGGCCACGGAGATCGGCACCTGGCTCGGCGGGGCCCCGCGCTCCATCGTCACGGGACGTCGCGTGGCACCGGGGATGTCGGGCGGTGTGACGCTGGCCGGCAGCGTCGCGGCGGTCGTCGCCTGCCTGCTCTTCGCGGCCCTCGCCGCAGCGCTGCTCCGCCTGCCCGGCGTCGGGACCGCGGCCTTCGTCGGCGGCCTCGCCGGCGTGGCCGCCGACTCGCTGCTGGGCGCGACCGTGCAGGAGCGCTGGCACTGTGCCGGCTGCAATGCCGTCACCGAGCGCCGCGTCCACGACTGTGGGCGCGCCACGCGGCGCAGCGATGGTCTGCCCGGCGTCACCAACGATGTCGTCAATGCGGCGGCGTCCGTGACCGCCGCGGTGGTCGCGGCCGTCGCGATGCATCTCGCCGAGGCGGCATGAGCACGGCGGATCGCGCCGAGGTGGTGGTGGTGGGCGCGGGGCCGGCGGGCGCCGCGACCGCGTGGGGGCTGGCGCGCGGGGGGCGCGATGTGCTGCTGCTCGACCGCGCGCACTTCCCGCGGCCCAAGGCCTGCGCGGAGTACGTGAGCCCCGACGCGCTGCGCCTGCTGGACGACATGGGCGTCCTCGACGCTGCCCGCGCGGCGGGTGCCTCGACACTGACCGGCATGCGCATCCATGCCCCGAGTGGCGCGACGATGGTCGGCGAGTTCGGCGCCGCGCGCGGCTTCCGCGGTGCGCATGACCGCGGCCTCGCCCTGCGGCGCACGGTCCTCGATCCCATGCTCGTCGAGGCCGCGCGCGCGGCCGGGGCGCGCGTCGAGACCGGCGTCGCCATTCGCGACCTGCAGCGCGACGCCTCGGGCCGCGTGACAGGGGTGGTGGACCGCACGGGCCGCGTGATCGAGGCCGGTCTGGTCATCGGCGCTGACGGACTGCGTTCGGTGGTCGCCCGTCGGCTCGACGTCGGCGGGCGACATCACGGTCCGCGCGCGGTGGCCTTCGTCACGCACTATGCGGACGTCGAGGGCATGGGCGCGTTGGGCGAGATGCATGTGGCACGACACGGCTATGTGGGGCTCGCGCCCGTCGAGGACGGCCTGACCAACGTCGCGCTGGTGCTGCCGGCGTCGCGGGCCGCCGCGGCCAGTGCCGACCCCGCCGCGTTCGTCGCGCAGTGGCTGCGCGAGCACACCACCCTCGGCCCGCGCGTGACCCGGGCCCGGGCCATGACGCCCGTCCGGACCACCGGCCCCTTCGGCTGGCGCGTGCGCCGTGCGTGGCGGCCGGGCGCAGCGCTGGTCGGCGATGCCGCGGAGTTCTACGACCCCTTCACCGGCGAAGGCATCCACAGTGCCCTGCGGGGCGCGGCCCTGCTGGTGCCCTATGGCCACGCGGCCGCCACGGCGCGGGACGCCCGCGACGCCGACATCGCCCTCGCCGCCTACGAGCGCGCGCGCCGCGAGGCGTTCCGCGCCAAGTGGATCGTCGAGCGCCTCATCGGGCTCGCCGTGCGCCATCCCTGGCTGCTCGACCGCATCGCCCGCGGCCTCGCCGGGCGTCGCGACCTCGCCGACACGCTCGTCGGCGTGACGGGCGACGTCGTCCCGCATGCGACCGTCCTCCACCCTCGCTTCGCGCTCGCGCTCGTGCGGGCCACCCTGCAGCCTCATGCTTGACGCCTCCGCCTTTCGCGCCGTGCTCGGTCGCTTCGCCTCGGGGATCACCGTCGTCACGGTGCGCGACGCCGAGGGCAAGGACCACGGGATGACCGTGAGTGCCTTCACCTCCGTCTCACTGGAGCCGCCGCTGATCCTCGTCTGCGTCGATCGCGGTGCGACGATGCATGACCATCTCTACGCGGCCACGACCTTCGCGATCAACCTGCTGTCGATCGAGCAAGAGGCGCTCTCGCGGCGCTTCGCCGAATCGCGCGACGATCGCTTCGACGGCGTCGGCTACACGCGCGACCTCAGCGGCGCGGCCCTGCTCGACGATTCGCTGGCGCATCTGGAGTGCACGACCTGGGCGCGCTACGATGGGGGCGATCACACGATCATCGTCGGCCGCGTGGACCGCGCGGCGGCCCGCGACGCGCGGCCGCTGCTCTACTACCGCGGCGGCTACGCGCAGATCGAACGCTGACCGGTGCCCGCCACCCCGCGCCATCCCGCCCCGGAGCAGCTCGACGACCCTCGTGTGGATCGGCGCACGGCGGTCGCGTCGGGGGAGGACATCGCGCGCTGCAATCGCTGGCTGGGTGGCCTGCGCGCCCTGCAGGCCGAGTGCCGGTCGCTGTGGTCGCAGCTGCCCACCCCGTGCACGGTCCTCGATGTCGCCTGTGGCGTCGGCGACCTGGGCGCGACGGTCGTGCGCGAGGGGGCACGCCATGGCGTGGAGGTGCGCGTCGTCGCCCTCGACCGACGCCATGAGCTGGCCCAGCGTGCGGCCCACCGGGGGGCGCGCGCCGTGGTGGCCGACATCGACGCGCTCCCGCTGCCGGCCGCCAGTGTGGACGTCGCGATCTGCGGCCAGTTCCTCCACCACCTCGACGCAGCGCGCATCGTACGCCTGCTCAGCGAGCTGGGACGCGTCGCCCGGCACGCCGTACTGGTGTCCGACCTCGAGCGCAGCCGCCTCGCGGCGCTGGGCTTCTGGCTGGCCTCGTGGCCGCTCGCCCTGCACCCCATCTCGCGGCACGACGGGTTGATCTCCGTGCGCAATGGCTTCACCGCCGCCGAACTTCGCGCCCTCCTCGAGGACGCCACAGGGCAGCCGGTGCCGGTCGCCGCCCGATTCCCTTACCGACTCACGGCTGCGTGGGTCCCGAGACCGCCGTGACCAGCTCGCCGCCTCGCGCGCCCTTCCAACTCGGCCCCTTGCCGGTGGGCCGCCTCCTGTTCCAACTCGACGAAGCGATCGTCCGCGCGCCCGTCGCCACCATCTTCCGGTTGGCCGCGGAGGTCGAGCATTGGCCCGCGCTGCTGCCGCACTACCGCTACGTGCGCTTCCGCTCGCGCACGACCGACGGCGGCGGCACGGTGGAGATGTCGGCGAACCGGCCCTTCGGTCTGCTCCAATGGCCGACCTACTGGTGCTCGTACATGAGCATCGATCACGACGCGCCGAGCGTGCGGTACCGGCACATCGAGGGCGTGACCACGGCGATGGACGTCGAATGGACGTTCGCGGCGCATCCCGAGGGCACACACGTGCGCCTCTTCCACGTGTGGGACGGTCCGGCATGGCCGCTGATCCGCGTGCCCGCCGCGACGCTGGTGATCGGCCCGGTGTTCGTGTCGGGCATCGCGCAGCGGACGCTGGCCGGGCTCAAGGCCGTCGCCGAACACGAGTCGGCCTCGTGACCGCGCGTCGCGTAGTCATCACGGGGATCGGGCCCATCACCCCCATCGGGACGGGCCGCGCGGCGTTCTGGGCCGGGCTGCGGGCCCAGCGCTCGGCCGTGCGGGCGCTCACGCGCTTCGATGCCAGCGAGTTCCGCAGTCGCTCTGCGGGCGAGGTGCCGGACTTCGTGGTCGGCGACTTCCTCGAGGCGCGGCGGGCGCGGCGTATGGATCGCTTCGGCCAGTTCGCCGTGGCCGCCGCGCGGCTCGCACTCGAGGACGCCGCGTTGTCGCTGGAGCACGAGGACCGCGACCGCGTGGGTGCGATGATGGGCTCGGCCCTGGGCGGCGTGGCGCTGGCGGAGGCGCAGGTGCCGGCTTTCCTGCGCGGCGGGCTGCGCGAGGTCGATCCGGGCTTGGCGCTGGCCGTGTTCGGGGGCGCCGCGAGTTGCAACATGGCGATCGAGCTCGGGGTCAGCGGGCCGAACTCGACCAACGCGATGAGCTGCGCGTCGGGCACGATGGCGATCGGCGAGGCCCTGCGGAGCATCCGCGCCGGTGATGCCGATGTGATGCTGGCCGGCGGGGCCGAAGCGCCTCTCGCGCCGCTGTGCTTCGGGGCCTTCGCGCTGATCCGGTCGATGTCCACCCGCAACGAGGACCCCACCACGGCCTCGCGCCCCTTCGACGCGGACCGCGATGGCTTCGTGATGGCCGAGGGGGCGACCGTGCTGGTGCTCGAAGCGCGGGAGCGTGCGGTGGCGCGGGGGGCGCGCATCTACGCCGAGCTCACGGGCTACGGCACCACGAATGATGCGCACCACATGACGGCACCGCGCCCCGACGGCGTGCAGGCCGCCCGCGCGATGACACTCGCCCTGCGCAACGCGGGCGTGGCGCCGGCGGACATCGGCTACATCAACGCGCACGGGTCATCGACGCCTCTGAACGACCCGACGGAGTCGCTGGCGATCGAGGCGGTGTTCGGGCCCCGGGCGAACGGCATCCCGGTGAGCAGCACCAAGGGCTACTACGGGCATGCGCTCGGGGCGTCCGGGGCCTTCGAGGCGGCCATCAGCGCGCTCGCGATCCACGAGGGCTGGCTGCCCCCGACCCTGAACCTGCGCACTCCCGACCCGGCCTGTCCGCTCGACTACATTCCCTTGGTCGGCCGCGCGGTGGCTGTGGACACCGTCCTCAGCAATTCGTTCGGCTTCGGTGGAATCAACGCCTGCCTCGTGCTCCGGCGCGACGCCTGACCTCCCAGCACATCGTTCCCATGCTCACGACCCTCCTGCGCCACGGCCTGTCCGAGTTCCTCGGGACCCTCTTCCTCGTTGCCGGCATCGGCGGGGCCACGATGATGGCCTACAGCAATGGCGGCGGGCTCATCGAGGTGGCGGCGGCCGGGGGCTTCACCCTGGCCCTCTTCACGACGGCGTTCGCCGCGTATGGGGCGCAGTTCAATCCGGCGATCACGATCGCGCTGCTGTTCACGCGCCGGATCAAGACGAGCATCGCGGGATTGCACCTCGGGGCGCAGGTCGCGGGCGGCATCGCGGGCGCGTACCTGCTCAAGGTGCTGTACCCCATCGTCGTGTTCGACGCGACGCGCGGTGGCGGCACTATCATCTCGACCGATGTGCCCGCCGTGCAGGCATGGGGATTGGAGTTCGTGGGTGGCTTCCTGCTGATGTTCGCGTACTACGTCGCGCTGATCGACAAGCGCACCACGCGCCTCGGCGGCCTGCCCGTCGGGTTCGCCGCCGCCGTGATCCTGATGATGATGGCGCCCTTGACGGGGGCCTCGATGAACCCGGCGCGCACCCTGGGTCCGATGATCGCCTCGGGCATCCTCGAAGGGCTGGTCATCTTCGCGACGGCGCCGCTGGTGGGCGCGGTCGTCGCCGCGCTGGTGTATGAGCACGTCGTCCTCGACAAGGGGACCGACGCCGCCTCGTGACCGCGCTCGAGACCGCGCGCGAGGCGACCATCCAGTCGCTCTGCCGGCACTTCGCGCTCGATCACCTGAGCACGGAGGCCCTCGACGAGCGGCTCACCCTCGCACAGCGCGCGGCCTCGCTCGAAGAGCTGCAGGCGCTGACGGTGGGGCTCCCCCCCCTCGCGGTGTCCGCCGCGGGAGCGGGAGCGGGGGCGTCGGCGCCGACGGCATACCCCGCCCTGCCGCGTGACGAACGCCGGATCGTGGCCTTCTTCGCCGACAAGCGCTACGACGATGACTGGGAACTGGCCCAGCGCACGCGCGTGGTCGCGGTGTTCGCCGACCTCACGCTGGACCTCCGGGGCGCGCGCATCCCTGCGGGCGTGACCGCACTCGAGATCAGCGCCACGGCCGCCGCGGTGAAGGTCATCGTGCCGCCCGGCATCCGCGTCGAGGTCGATGGCACCGAGCTGCTCGGTAGCTTCGAGCAGAAGAAGTCGAAGCTCGCGCCGACGCTGGACCCGGACGCGCCGACGCTGCGCATCACGGGGACTGCCACGATCGCCGAGGTCACGGTCAAGACCTTGCTGCCCGACGAGTCCGCACTGGCCGCCCTGAAGCGCGAGTGGCGCTGAGCGGGCGCTCGTCAGCGCGCCGTGGTCCGCACCGCGTGGCGTCCCGCTCCCTGCCCCCCTACGGCCCGTGCTCGAGGTACGCGCTCGCGTAGCGTGCGATCGACTCGGTGATCACCTGCCGCGCGGCCGCGGCGTCGTCCCACCCGAGGATCTCGGCGCGCTTGCCCTCGAGGTCCTTGTAGATCCCGAAGAAGTGCGAGACCTCGCGCAGGTAGTGCGCCGGCAGGTCCGCGATGTCGAGATAATCCTTCACCAGCGGGTCGTTGACCGCCACCGCAAGGATCTTGTCGTCGGGTTCGCCGAGGTCGAGCATGCGCAACACGCCGATGGGGCGAACGTCGATCAGGCACCCGGTGAAGGTCGGCTCGTCGATGTACACGAGCACATCGAGCGGGTCGTTGTCCTCGTGCAGCGTGCGCGGGATCAAGCCGTAGTCGCCCGGATACTGCACCGCGCTGTAGAGCACCCGGTCCAACCGGAACATGCCCGAGTCCTTGTCGAGCTCGTACTTGTTGCGCGTGCGCGCGGGGATCTCGATCACGGCGGTGACCAGGTCCGGTGGCGCCTTCCCGGCGGCGAGATCGCGCCACGGATGGATCACGGGGCCTCCGGCGCACGCAGCGCGTCGAGGATCGCCGCCCCACCCTGCGCGTGGAGCGTCGCCGCGAGCGCCACGGCCGCCGCGTGCGGATCGTCGCCGAGGGGGGCATCGCCGCGGACGACGACCCGCCCATCGAGTGACGCGATGAGCCCGAAGAGCCGTTCGCCGTCGACGAAGGCACCGATCGGCACCTGGCAGCCCCCTTCGAGGGCCGCGAGCAGCGCGCGTTCGGCGTGCACCGCGCGGGCCGTGGCCGGGTGGTCCAGCCGCGTGACGATGTCGCGCACCTCGACGTCGTCGGCCCGCACCTGGATCGCGATCGCCCCCTGCCCCGGGGCGGAGAGCCACGCTGGTGGATCGAGCAGCGCGGTGATGCGTCCGTGCAGGCCCAGGCGGCGCAGGCCCGCCGCCGCGAGGATCGCAGCGTCGCAGGCGCCTGCGTCGAGCTTGCGGAGCCGCGTCCCGACATTGCCACGCAGGTCCACGATCTCGAGGTCAGGCCGCAGGGCCGCCAACTGCGCTCGGCGGCGCAGCGACGAGGTCCCCACCCGCGCGCCGGCCGGCAGATCGTGCAGCCCCCGAGCGGCCGACCCTTCGGCCGCCACGAAGGCGTCGCGCGGATCCTCGCGCTGCGGGGTCGCCACGACGGCGAGGCCAGGCGGGTTCGCGGTCGGCAGATCCTTGAGCGAGTGCACGCAACAGTCCACGCGGCCCTCGCGCAGATCGCGCTCGAGCTCCTCGGTGAACAGGCCCTTGGCCCCGAGCTCGTTCAGCGGGCGGTCGAGCCGTTTGTCCCCCAGCGTCTCGTAGGTGGTCAGCGCGCAGTCGATCCCGAGTGCGGCGAGCGCATCACGGACTTGGTGCGCTTGGGCGAGGGCGAGCGCGGAGGACCGCGTCGCGATACGGATGGTCCGGCAGAGCAGCGTCATCATCTCCAGCGAAATTAGTCCGCGGACCACGCCGACGGCGCACCCCGCCCCCACCCCGCGATCGCGGTGATCAGCGCCTCTCCGTCGCTGCGAGCGGCCTCCGCGACGATGGGGATCCCGTAGGCCAGACACGCCGCCGATGTGCGACCCCCGATGCTCGCCGCCGGGCGGCCGCGCGCCACGGTCGGGCCCACCGCCGCCACCCACGCGTGCACCGCCGAGGGCGCCGCGAAGACCACCAGCTCCACCGCCTCGTCGGCCTCGATGCGCTGCAAGGCCTCCACGGCACCGGGATCGGGCACCGAGTCGTAGCAGTCCACCCGCATGACCTGCGCCCCCGCCGACCGCAGGCCGTCCTCCAGCGTGGTCCGCGCGCCCACCGCGGCAGGGAACAGCACGATGCTCCCGTCCACCGTCGCCGTCCCGACCAGCGCCGCCAGCAGACCGTCCTGGTTCGGCGGGTCCGCGACCACCGTGGCCTCGCCCCCGATCACCCGCAACGCGAAGGCGGTCGCCGGCCCCACGCAGGCGAAGTGCGGCGGCACCGCACGCGTCATGGGCAGTGCACCGGCGAACACGACGTCGATCGCATGACGACTGGTCCACACCACCCAGTCCGCGGTCATGTACACCGCGCGCGCCAGTTGCACACCCGAGGCGATGGGCTCGATGCGCGTCGCCGGGAGATGGATCACCGCAGCGCCCAAGACACGCAGTGCATCGCCGATCCCGGTCGTGTCGTCCGGCCGCGTCAGCAACACGCGGCGTCCGGCGAGCGGCATCGGCGTCGGGGTCACCGCGAGGACTCCTCGCGGGCCTTCAACGCCCGCGCCCGCCGCCACAGCGACACCGCATACAGCGCGTAGGTCACCGCGACGATCGCGTACGCGGCGTAGTAGTAGCCCTCGTTCTGCGGCATCAGCGGCCCTCCGCGGCCAAGCGGTCCCGCTGCGTCGCGATCGCATAGCGCGCTCGCAGGAACGCCACGTACAACAGCGTGAAGGTCCCGAACGCCAGCAACAGCGTGACCAGCATCTCGTTCGGCAGCGACGGGGCCTCAGGCTTCATCACGATGGGGCGCGGGTGCAGCGTGCGGAACAGGTACACGCTGAGGTGGATGAACGGGATCAGCATCGCCCCGAGGATGCCGAGCACCGCACAGAAGCGGGCCTGCATCGCCCGGTCCTCGATCACGCCGCGCAGCACCAGGTAGCCGAGGTAGATGAACCACAGGATGAGGGTCAGCGTCAGGCGGGCATCCCAGGTCCACCAGGTGCCCCACACCGGGCGGCCCCAGATGGGCCCCGTGATCATCACCACCGTCGTGAACACCACACCCGCCTCCGCGGAACTCTCCGCGAAGCGGTCCAGGCGCTCGTCCTTCAGCCACAGGTACAGCGCCGAGGCGACGGCGACCAACCCGAAGGCCATGAAGGCGACCCAGGCCGCCGGCGCGTGCACATAGAAGATCTTCTGCGCCGCGCCCTGCATCGCCTCCAACGGCGTGAAGAACATCGCGCGGACGAAGGTCGCCACCACCGCCGCGCCGGCGACCACGGAAAGCCAATGCACGCTCAATCCTCGAGGGTATAGGGGAACGCCAGAGTGCAGGCGGATACGAATACGATGTCGAACGCCACCAACATCTGCAACCACGGCAACGACTCCGCGACCGGCCGCCCCGCGATCACCCGCGACGAGGTCTGCGCCGCCGCCAGCACGATGGGCACGAAGAACGGCAGCGCCAGCATCGGCAACAGCAGCTCGGCCAGCCGCGTGTTCGAGACCATGGCCGAGAACAAGGTGCCTACCGCGACCAGCCCGATCGCCGCCACCAGCGCCAGGCCGAGCACCACCAGCAACTCGACGCCGAAGGCGAGGTTGTACACCAGGAACACCGCCGGCACCACCAGCAGCTGCACGCCCATCACGAACAGCAGGTTCGCCAGGGCCTTGCCGGCGAAGATCGCCTCACGCGGTACCGGCGCGACCAGCAGCGCATCAAGGGCGCGGTCGGCCAGCTCCATCCCGAAGGAACGGTTGAGGCCCAGCAGCCCCGAGAAGATGAAGATCACCCACAGCACCCCGGGCGCGAGATCCACCGAGGCCACGGCCGTCGGGTCCCACGCGAAGTAGAACACGACGATCGCCAGCAACGAGAACACCAGCGCCGAGTAGAACGCACTCTTGGTGCGGAACTCGATCGCCAGGTCCTTGCGGGCGACCAGCCACGCGGCGCGGGCGAACTCAGGCGGCATCGCTGGTCACCATCGCCCGGTAGCGCGCCGCGAAGGCGGCCGGGTCGCGGATCGCCGCCGTCTCGTAGGCCGCGAAGCGCCCCGCGAGCAGCACGGCGGTCTGGGTCGCCAGCGCGAGCCCCTCGTCGAGCTGATGCGTCACCAGCACCAGGGTGGTCCCCTGCGCCAGCAGCTCGCGCAGCACCCGCGTGAGCGCAGCGGCTCCCGCGGCGTCGAGCCCGGTGTACGGTTCGTCGGCCAGCACCACGCGCGGCTCGTGCACCAGCGCCCGCGCGATCGACACGCGCTGCGACAGCCCGCGGCTCAGCAGTCGCACGGGCGTGTCGGCGCGGTCCTCCACCCCCAGGCGCGCGAGCGCACGCCGCGCGGCCTGCTCCGGCTGGGCCAGTCCATGCAGACGCGCCGTGAACGTCACGTTCTCCAGCGCCGTCAGCGGGCCGTAGAGCAGCGAGTGGTGCGACACCAGCCCCGTGCGGCCGCGCGTCGCGGCCGTCCCCGGCAACGACTCGCCCTCGATCCGCGCAGAGCCACTGCTCGGCTTGAGCAGGCCCGCCAGCACGCGCAGCAGCGTGGTCTTGCCCGCCCCATTGGGCCCGAACAACGCCAGCGCCTCGCCCGCCCGCAGCGTGAACGACACGCCGTCCAGCGCCCGGCGCTGGCCGTAGCGCCGCGTCAACGCCTGGACCTCGACCTCGGGGGGTGCCGCTGCGGGCACCGTCATGGCTCTGGGGATCGCACGCTGAAAGGTAGCCACCCGCGCCCGAGGCCCGGGAGCACCGTGTGCGCCGCCGTCGCGACATGGTTCCCCCCGCGCGCACCACGCTCCATGTTTCCGCGACCCTCACGCGGCCCTGCCATGACCGACATCAGCACCCTCCTCGACGAACGCCGCGGCTTCCCGCCGCCCGCGGACTTCGCGCGCGACGCCGTCGTCAACGACCCCGCCCTCTATGCGCAGGCCGACGCGGACGCCGAGGCCTTCTGGGCCGCCGAGGCGGCGCGCCTCGAGTGGATCACGCCCTGGACCACGGTCTGCGAGTGGACGCCGCCCGACGCCAAGTGGTTCCTCGGCGGGCAGCTCAACGTGGCGGCCAACTGCCTCGACCGGCACCTGCACAGCGCCCGGCGCAACAAGGCGGCCATCGTGTGGGAAGGCGAACCCGGCGATCGCCGCACGCTCACCTACTGGGAGCTCACGCAGGAGGTCAAGCGCTTCGCCAACGTGCTGACGAGGCTCGGCGTGTCCAAGGGCGACCGCGTGGGCATCTACCTGCCGCTGATCCCCGAGGCCGCGATCGCGATGCTCGCCTGCGCCCGCATCGGCGCGATCCACTCGGTGGTCTTCGGCGGCTTCTCGCCCGAGTCGCTGCGCGACCGGCTCAACGATGCCGGCGCAACGGTGCTCATCACGGCCGACGGTGGCTACCGCCGCGGCCATGTGGTCCCGCTCAAGCGCAGCGCCGACGAGGCCCTGCGCGAGGCCCCCAGCGTCAAGCACGTGGTCGTCGTGCAGCGCCGGGCGGGCGGACCCATCGGCGAGGCCTTCGTGGAGATGCAGGAGGGGCGCGACCACTGGTACCACGACCTCATGCGCCACGCCACGCCCGACGCGCCCGCCGTCGCGATGGACGCCGAGGATGTGCTGTTCATCCTCTACACGAGCGGCACGACGGGGAAGCCCAAGGGCATCGTGCATACCACCGGCGGCTACCTCACCGGCGTCGCCGCGACCACGCGCATGGTCTTCGACCTGCGCGAGGACGACGTCTTCTGGTGCACCGCCGACATCGGGTGGATCACCGGGCACTCGTACCTCGTGTATGGTCCGCTCGCGAACGGCGCGACCTGTGTGATGTACGAGGGGGCGCCCGACTGGCCGGCGCAGGACCGCTTCTGGGCGATCTGTGCGCGCCACGGCGTGACGGTGTTCTACACCGCGCCGACGGCGATCCGCGCGTTCATGAAGTGGGGCGCGGCGCTGCCGCAGCGGCACGACCTCTCGCAGCTGCGGCTCTTGGGGTCGGTGGGCGAGCCCATCAATCCCGAGGCGTGGATGTGGTACCGCGAGGTGATCGGCGGCGGGCGCTGCCCGGTCGTGGACACCTGGTGGCAGACCGAGACCGGGGCCATCGTGATCTCGCCGCTGCCGGGCCTCACGACCACGCGCCCCGGCAGCGCGACCCGCGCGCTCCCGGGCTACCGCGCCGCGCTGCTCGACCGCGCCGGCGAGCCCATCGACGTCGGCGGCGGCCTCCTCGCCCTCACGCGGCCCTGGCCCTCGATGCTGCGGACCATCTGGGGCGACCACGCGCGGTACGTCTCGACCTACTTCAGCCAATGGCCCGGCCGCCCGGACCTCTACTTCCCCGGCGACGGCGCCAAGCGAGATGAGGACGGTTACCTCTGGATCCTCGGCCGCGTGGACGATGTGCTGAATGTCGCGGGCCACCGGATCGGGACGATGGAGCTGGAGTCGGCGCTGGTGGAGCATCCCGCGGTCGCGGAGGCCGCGGTGGTCGGCAAGGCGCACGAGCTCAAGGGGCAGTCCATCGCCGCCTTCGTCACGGTGCGCACGGGCTTCGAGGGGACCAGCGCCCTGCGCGATGAGCTGCGGGAGTTCGTGGCCCACAAGATCGGCGGCATCGCGCGGCCGGACGATCTGTTCTTCAGCGCGGATCTGCCCAAGACCCGGTCGGGCAAGATCATGCGGCGCCTGCTGCGCGACATCGCCGAGGGCCGTGCCCTGGGCGACACCTCGACGCTGGCGGACCGCGGCGTGGTGGAGCAGCTCAGGACCCTCTACGAAGACGAAGGGTGACGGGCGCCAGGCCCGTCACCCTGTGACGATCATCGGACCGGCCGGCGCTTACTCGCCCGACGGCTGCCCGAAGCGCGACCCGGCGCGACCCGCGGCGACGTCGGCCGCCGCGCTGTCCACGTAGGCCTTCACGACGTCGTAGGACATCCGCGTGAAGATCATGCGGCTGCCGATGATCATGGTCGGCGTGCCGCCCACCCCGAGGCGCCGGCCTTCGGCGAGGTTGGCGTCGATCTGCGCCTGATACTTGCGGCTGTCGAGGCAGCGGTTGAAGGCGTCGGTGTCGAGCGCGAGGTCCTTGGCGTAGCCCTTGAGGAGACGCCCGGGGCTCGAGGTGCCCTGCGCCGACCAGTCGGCCTGCCCGTAGAACAGCTTGTCGTGCATCTCCCAGAACTTGCCCTGCTCGTTGGCGCAGGCGGCCGCGTTGTGGGCAGCGAGGGAGTTCGGGTGGATGTCCACCAAGGGGAAGTCCACGAAGCGGAAGCGGGCCTGCCCGCTGGCGACCAGCCGTGCCTTGACGTCGGGGGCGGTCAGGGTCGCGAAATGGGCGCAACCCGGGCACTCGAAGTCGGCGAACTCGATGACCTCGACCGGGGCGTCGGGGCTGCCGATCACGTAGCCGGCGGGCGCCGGCGGCGGGGCGTTGGGGTCGAGGGCGACCGAGGTGGCGCCGGAATTCGAGAGCACCCAGGCGATGGCGCCGCCTCCGCCCAGGACGACCACGGCCAGCGCGCCGAGGAATTTCGAGTTGCCGCCCGATGCGGGCTTCTTCTTAGCAGCCACGGGTCAATCCGTTGCGAAGGTGAGGTCGTGCCGGTCAAACAGGGGAAAGATAATCCCCCCAACGCTCCGCTGCCCCCGGCGCGTATACCGTGGCAGGGGTAGGAACCGGAGCCCGAATGGGTTACGTTTAAGGATTGTTGTGCCTTCCCATCATCCAGGAGTCAATGACTAAGACCAGCCGCCATCGTCGGAAGCCGGTTAACACCGAGCCCTCCGTGTTCGACCTCGCGCGGGACGAAATGTTCCAGCACATCATCCAGTGCGGCGTCATCGGCGCCGACCCGGAGCATCAGGCCGAATGGTTCGCGGACACGATGACGCATATGGCCCAGCGGTGGCATGAGCTGTCGCCGAAGGAGTTGACGGACCTGCGGACCCTCGGCGAGCGTTTTGCGCGCCCCGCGCGTGGTGCGGCGGCTGCAGCGCCGGTCGCGCCCGTGGCGACCCTCGAGGCCAGCGACGACGACACGACGGCCGAGGTCGACGCCGCCGTGGACGAACTGGACGCCGTCTCGGCGTAGCCGGTCACGGCGCCGTGCGCCGTGCGCGGTAGGACGAGATCAGGAACCAGCTGTAGTCCGCGACCGCGAGCACGCTGAGGCTGCCGGCCACGAGCACCGCCGGCAGCACCCACGTCGGTCGCCCCACGGCGACGACGAGGGCGAGGAACTGGAACAGCGTCACCACCTTGCCCAGCGGCCGCGCGGCGAAGGTCAGCGTCCGCGTCGTGGGGACGCGGCGCGAGATGAACAGACCGATCGCGGTGATCAGGTCGCGGCTGAGCAACAGCGCGACCATCCACGGGTCGAGCACGCCCTCCCAGGCCAGCACGCCGATCGCGATGATCGCGAAGCTCCGGTCCGCGACGGGGTCGATCAGCGCCCCCCAGCGAGACGGCGGGTGGCGACGTGCCACCCAGCCATCGAGGGCATCGCTGAGGCCCGCGACCACGATGATGCCCAGACGCAATGGCGTCCCTTCGGCGAAGACGAACGCCAGCGCCATCGGGATCCGCGACAGCGAGATGGTGTTGGCTGGGGTCCAGAAGCGCTCCGACATCACCACCGCAACCTAGTCGGCCTCCCGCCCTGCTTGCTACGGCGCTCGGTGTCCCCTAGCTTCGGCACCATCACCCTCCGTGGGGCCTGCCCGATGCCGTCCGTAGTCGAGCTGCTCAGACCCGTCGCCATCTTCAAGGACCTCGACGACGCCGAACTGGCGCTGGTCGCGGAGTATTGTCGGGCACAGACGTTCCAGTCGGGCGAGGTCATCTTCCGGGAGGGCGAGGCAGGCAATCGCTTGTACCTCATCACCGAGGGTGAGGTCCGCATCAGCCGCGACGTGCCCGGCAGCGGCGAGGAAGCGCTGGCGGTGCTCAAGGCGGGGTCCCTCTTTGGGGAGATGGCGGTGTTCGACCGCGGCGAGCGCTCGACCGACGCCATCGCGAACGGCGGCGCGACCTGCCTCACGATCACGCGCTCGGACTTCGAGATACTGCTGGACTTCAACCGCGAGGTCGCCCACAAGGTGCTCTGGGCCTGCGTGCGGCTGCTCTCGATGCGCCTGCGCTCCACGAACGACTCGCTGCGCTCGTTCCTCGCGATGTCGATGTTCTAAGTGCTCGAGGGCTTCACGCATCATTCGGCCGACCTGACCGGCGTGTCCGGGGCGTCGCTGCGCGACGCGGCGCTGCTCAGCGGGCTGCTCGTCGCGGCGGCGGGCGCGGCGGGCCTCAGCTCGACCTCGGCCCCGGTCGTGCGCACGCGCGGCACCGAGGGGGTCAGCGCCATCCTCCTGCTCGAGGCCGAGGGCTGCCATATCAGCGCGCACAGCACGCCCTCGACGGGGCTGCTGCTGCTCGACGTGCTGGTGCCGGTGCCCCGCGAGGGCGAGAAGGCGATCGATGTCTTCGTGCGTCGGCTGGGCGCGACCGCGGTGTCGCGTCACGTGGTGCACCGGGGCGCGCCGAAGCGCTGACCGCGCGCCGGGTCCGGCCACACGCCCGCTCGGCGCACGGCCGTCGGCGATGGCCGCGGACCCCGGGCGTCCGCGCCGCTACGACGTCGTGCGACCGCGGACCAAGCCCCAGAGCGGTGCCCCCGCGAGCGCCTGCTGTGCCACCGCCTGCACGTCCTGCGCGGTCACCGCTGCGATCGCCGCTTCGCGCCGCGGGAGTTCGGCCAGCACATCGCCGGCCCAGGCCGTGCCGACCTCGAGCGCGACCGACGCGGCGCTCTGCCGACGGATCGCGCTCGCGCCGATCATGTAGGCCTTGGCGCGGGCCAGCTCGTCGGCCCCGGGCGGCGCCTCCGCGAGCAGCGCCCACTCGCGCAGCAGGCCCGCGCGGGCCTGCGCTTCTTTGTCGGGGGCGCAGCCGATGTAGCTGGTGAACCAGCCCGCCGCGTGCTCGGCGTCGCCCCCGACATTGACGGTGTAGGCCAGCGACTCGCGATCGC
The DNA here is from genome assembly GCA_964503275.1 of uncultured Gemmatimonadaceae bacterium. Classification (GTDB taxonomy): domain Bacteria; phylum Gemmatimonadota; class Gemmatimonadetes; order Gemmatimonadales; family Gemmatimonadaceae; genus DASRAP01. Next base: position 19,471 of record CAZCZO010000029.1, read on the forward strand.
GCAGCGCGGTGAAGAAGCGCCCGCCGAGCCCCGAGGCGAGGGTGCAGAGCACCCCGGCCGCATGGCGCTGCGGATCGCCGCGGCGGGGCCCGGGCAACAGCAGCGCGATCCCGCTCTGCGCCTTGTCGCGCTGCTCCGCCCGCTCCGACGCGAGCGGGGGCCACGGGACCGCCTGCACCGGCGCGGGCTCGGCCCACTGCAGCGCGGTGAACGCGCGATCCACCTGCGCCGCGATCTCGGCGGGCTCGGCGTCGGCGACGACCACGATCGCCGCGGCCGCGTGCAGGATCTGCGCGCGGTGCCACTGCTGCAGGGACTCCGGATCCGTGCGCTGCAGGCCGTCCTCGGTCCCCAGCGACGTACGGGCGTAGTGGTGCTCGCCGAAGGCATCGCGCAGCGCGAGGCGGCGCGGATGGCCGCTCATATCGTCGCGCAACTCGCGCAGACTCGCCAGCGCAATCCGCCGCTCGGCGTCGAGCGCCGCCGCGTCGAAGGACGGGTACTGGATCACCTCACCCAAGAGCGACAGGACGGTCGGCAGGACCGACAGCGGCCCGGAGGCCATCCACGAGAAGGCGTCGAGCCGCACCGCGTGGCCGAGGTCGGCGCCGACCGACTCCAATTGGTCGGCGATCCGTGCGCCGCTGCGGGCCGACGCGCCCTGTGCCGCGGTGCGCAGCATCAGCGCCGTCCGGCCGGCATCGTGCGGGACCTCGCAGGACATGCCGCCACGGAACACCGCGTCGATATGCGCGACGCGCGCGCCGGGCTTTCGGCGCACCAGCACCGGGATCCCCCCGGTGCTGCGGAACACCGCGACGCCGCCCTCGTCGCGTTCCTTCGCGGGACGGAGTCCCACCACCGCGGGGGCCTCGGGCGCGGCGTCCATGTCGCGGCGCGGCGGCGGCGCCTCCGCGTGCGCGAGCCGCGCCTGCAAGGCCGCGACCGATGCCGCGATCGCGGGGCTGTCGCCGGGGCGCAGGGTGACGATCGACACCGCCTCGGGGCGCAGGTACGTCGCGACCACCCGCTGTACCTGCTCGGGCGTGACGGCCAAGAGGTCGGTGAGGTGCGCGGGCCCCAGCGACCAATGGCCGATCGCCTCCCACGACGTGAGCGCGGTGGCCTGCCCCTCCATCGACTCGTGACGGCGCCACCAGCGGGCCTCGTGCAGGCGGCGCACGCGCGACAGCTCGGCCTCACTGGGCGGCTGCGCGGCGAGCGCGACGACGCCGGCATGCAGCGCCGTCAGCGCCTCGGCGGCGAGCGCGGGCGGCGCCTGCGCACTGACGACGAACATCCCCAGCTCCTGCGGCGCGTAGTGCGACAGCCCCAGGGAGGTGACCAGCCCGCGCTCACGCACGTCGCGATACAGGCGCGACGCCCGTCCGCCCGCGAGCAGCGCGATCGCGACCTCGAGCGGAGCGCGGTCGGCGTGCTGCGGCGGGACGGTGCGCCACGCGAGGGTGAGCTGCGTCTCGGTGACGTCGCGCGTGAGATCCTGCCAGCGGAAGGTCGGTGTTGCTGACTCCACGGGCCCGCGGTCGCGCCGGACCGGGGTGTCGGGCAGCGCCCCGTAGCGTGCGCGCACCTCCTGCAGCACCTGCCCGACCTCGACGTCACCCACGACGCAGAGGATGGTGTTCGAGGGCACATAGTGCGTGCGGTAGAACGCGACGACGTCGTCGCGCGTGAGCGCCCGCAGGCCCTCAGGTGTGCCGATGCGCCAGCGCCGGATGCGATGCACGTCGTGCAGCAGCGCGTAGCAGGCCTCGGTCGCGACGGCGCCGGGGGCATCGCGCTTGCGGCGCTCCTCCTCGAGGATGACCTCGATCTCGCGCTGCAGCTCGTCGGGGTCGATCAGCGAGTGCGCGTAGGCGTCGAACTGCACATCGAGACCGGCGACGAAGCCCGCGCTGGGCAGCACCGCGTAGTACATCGTGTAGTCGTAGATCGTCCCGGCGTTGAGGTAGCCCCCCACCTGCTTGGTGTCGCGGGCGATCTCGCCGGGGCCGCGGGTCGGCGTGCCCTTGAAGTACATGTGCTCCAGCACATGCGCGACCCCGCTCACGCGGTCCGCTTCGTCGAAGTACCCCGAACACACGTGCGTGACGATCGCGCACACGGGCGCCGACGCATCGCGTCGCACGAGCACCGTCAGTCCGTTCGGCAGCACCTCGCGGTGGACGCCGTCGATCGTGAAGTCGGCGGCGCTCGCGCTCATCGCACCAGGGGCAGGCGTCGCACCAGGAGGGTGGCCGCCACGACGCAGGCGCCGCCCCAGCCCATCACATGCCACGCATCGCCCCAGTCCCAGCCGCTGCCCTGCATCAGCGCGCTGCGCAGCGGCCCCAGCTTGTGCATCGGCGGCAGCACCGCGAGCACCACCTCCGCCCAGCGCCACTGGGGCGCGATGGTGCGGAATTGGTCCAGCAGATTGGTGACGGCGTAGATCCCGATCACATAGATCGAGTCGCGGGGCATCAACACCGACGCGAGGAACCCCACGCCGCCGATGAGCAGCCAGGTGAGCGCTACGCCCAGGACCGCGCCCTGCCAGGGCACCGGCGCTGCGAAGACGTCCACGACGCCCGTGCACAGCAGCGCGATCAGCAGCAACCCCGCGCCGCGCACGCACCACAGTTGCAGGTAGTAGCGCGACACGCTGATGGGCTTGGCGAAGAGGAAGCGGGCCAGCCCGGGGGCCCGGTCGGCCGACACGATGCTGCCCACCGCGACGATCGGGCCCACCAGCGAGAGGAACTGGACCAGCGCGACGAACGCGGGACCCACGACCTCGGCGGGCGTGGCCTCCGGTGCGGCGCGCTGCATGGCCCGCAACAGCCCCAGGATCGGGAGCACCGACACCAAGCCCACGAGGAACAAGGTCCCCGCGCCCGGCCCCAGCGCGTAGTCGCGGAACTGCCACCACGCGTAGTGGCCGATCCGGCCGCGCGCGGCGCTCATGCCCCACCTCCGACCGAGACGGCCGCGCGGAACTCGCGTTCGAGCGCGCTCTCGACCGGCACCACGGCCGACACCAGCGCCCCGAGGCCGATCGCACGGGCCAAGCCACTGTTCAACGCGGCGACATCGACATCGGGCACCAGGACCTCGTGCGCGGAGGTCGCGCGCGCCCCGGGAAAGGTGTCGAGCACCACGTCGAGGCCGGCGGCCACGCGCAGCGTGTACGCCCCACTCACCGTGCTGCCGCTGCTGCGCAGGTCCACCACCCGCTGGATCTCGCCGCGGTCGATGATCACCACGCGGCCGGCCACCCGCTCCAGCTCATCGAGATTGTGCGAGGCGATGAGCATCGCGCGGTGCGGCCGCCGCAGATCCGTGATCAGTTCGCGGAAGCGCTGCGTCCACACGGGGTCGAGGCCGTGGGTGGGTTCGTCGAAGATGAACACGCGGTCGTCGCGCAGGATGGCCTGCGCGAGCCCGACCTTCTGCAGATTGCCCTTGCTGAGTTGTTTGCACTTCTTGCGCCGGTGCTCGCTCAGCCCCACGGCCTCGATCACGGCGTTGACGCGTCCGTCCACCTCGGCCGCGGGAATGCCGCCGAGCACGGCCATGCGGGTGATGGCTTCGTCGGCACGCCAGGCCGGCGAGAGCGGGATGAGCTCGGGCAGGTACCCGATCCCCTCCTCCTCGACGAAGCGCCGCGGGGGGCGGCCATCGATGCGCACGCGGCCCTCGGTGGGCGTGATCAGGCCCAGCAGCAGCGCGATGAGCGTGCTCTTGCCCGCGCCGTTGGGACCGGCGATGCCGACCACCTCACCCGGCTCGACCGTGAACGTCACGCCCTGCACGGCCGTCACCGGACGACCGAGCAGCGGGCGATACGTTTTGCGGACCTGCTCGAAGGTGATCAGGAGCTGGGTGCCTCACCGACGATGCGCAGCAGGCCGGCGCTGGCACTGCCGCGCACGAAGCTCTCGGCATCGGAAGCTGAGATCGGCACGCCGGTGAGGGCGGCCACCCGCCGGGCCTCACTCTGCATGAACTCCCGCAGGTCGCTCCCCGGACGGGTCCCGCGCTGCCCGCGCATCTGCTGCACGATCTCCTCCCAGGTGCCGACGAACTCGCGACCGTCGCCGAGCACGACGCGGTGCTGCGGCGCCTGCCGCTGCGCGACCTCGGCGAGCATGGCGCCGAACAGTTCGAGCTGCGCCCGGGCGTCCTTCTCCGCCGTCTCCGCGGCGGCCCGCTCGATCTCGTCGAGCAGCGCATCGAGGGGATCGGGCGCGACATCGAGCTCCGCGAGCCGCTCGTGCCACACCCGCAGGTCGGGATCGTCGTCGGGGATGCGCTTGTAGGTCTGCAACAGCTCGATGGTGCGCCAGATCGCCAGCTCGTCCCAGTGATCCTCGGGCGTGGTCCGGTCGAACTCCGCGAGCGCTTCGTCGAAGCGCGCATCGTCGTAGAGCAGATTGCCCAGATACACCCGCGCCTCGGCGAAGTCGGGGTCCAGCTCGAGCGCGCGGCGCAGCGAGCGCACCGCCGCGGCCTCGTTGCCGCGCCGATGCTCGCAGTAGCCCACGAGGGCGCGGGCCTCCGCATGCTCGGGGGCCTCGACCACGGCGGCGTCGAAGAACTCCTGCGCCTCGGCGATCAGGCCATCGCGGAACAGCGCGCGGCCGCACTGCAGCATCAGTTCGATGTCGTCGTCGTAGCCGAGCTCGAGCACTCGCCGGAACGCGGCGAGCGCGAGATCGACCTGATTGAACCGCAGCAGGGTCTCGCCCAGTCCGGCGAGCGCATCCTCGTGATCGGGATGCAGCACGAGGGCTTCGTCGAAGGCACGACGGGCCCAGGCGTACTCCTCGCGCGCGAGGCGCGCGTAGCCGAGGCCGACATGGAGCTCGACCGCGTGCGGATACAGCGACAGGCCTTCACGGAGTACGTCGAGGGCCTCGTCGAAGCGCCCTTCGTTGTAGAGCTGGTGCGCACGCTCGTCGTACTCTTCCGAACTCAGGAAGCTCGACTCCATAGCTCTCGTTCTCTCCGGCGAAGACGGTGAACGGATAGTACCACGCGGGTCCTGCCGTGTTCAATGCCTCACCCCCCCGCCACGGTTCGCGAGGTGGACCGCCAGGCGTCCGGCCAGCGACGCGTTGGCTTCGAGCAAGGCCAGGTTGGCCGCCAGCGACTCCCCCGCAGTGGCCGCGGCGACGGCCTCCAGGAGGAACGGTGTCGATACTGCACCAGAGACCCGCCGTGTGGCCGCGTGGTCACGCGCTTCGACCACTGCGGCGTCGACCACCGCGCGGGGCAGCGCGGCCGACGCCGGCGTGGGGCGGACCACCAGGATGCCGCTGCGGCGCCCGAGCGCGCGATGCGCACGCACCACCGCCGCCAAGGACTCGAGATCATCGACGCGGGACGGCACCGGGACGCCCGAGCCCACCGCGTAGAAGCCCGGGAACTCGTCCGTGCCGTACCCGACCACCGGGATGCCCAGGGTCTCCAGGCGTTCGAGCGTGGCGGGCACATCGAGGATGGACTTGATCCCGGCGCAGACCACGACGACCGGCGTGCGGGAGAGCTCGACGAGATCGGCCGACTCGTCGAAGGGGGGATCGTGATGCACGCCCCCGATCCCGCCGGTGGCCACGATGTCCACGCCGGCGGCATGCGCGATGGCGAGGGTCGCGGCGACAGTGGTGGCGGCATCGGCCCCCGTGGCCATGGCGTGGGCCAGGTCGCGCGCGCTGGCCTTGCGCACCCCATCGCGGGCGAGGAAGCGCTCCAGCGCCGCGTCGTCGAGGCCGAGCGTGGGCACGCCGTGGGCGACCGCGGTGACCGCCGGCTCGGCGCCGGCATCGCGCACGGCGGCGCACATGCGGATGTGCGCGTTGCGATTGGCGGGAATGGGCAACCCCTGCGCCAGCACCGAGGACTCCAGCGCGACGATGGGGGTGCCGGCCGCCCGCGCCTTGGCGACGGCGGCCGTATCGCGGATCACGGCGGCGCTCACGGGGCGCCGCCGGGCTCAGGCGTCGTCGAAGTCGTCAGCGCGCCGGGTCTCGAGCACATCCCGGTCGGGCTGCCGCGGATCGTGGAGCGCGATCACCTTCACCTTCTCGCCGCTGTAGATGTCGAAGGACTTGGCCTCACCCATCACGACCTTGATCTGGTGCCCATCCTCGAACTTGAGGATGACCACAGGGTGGGCATCGTTGCGGTACATCTTGCGCAGCTTCTGGGGCGGCTGCCGGTTGCCGGGCTGGTTCATCGGTCGGAGGCTCAAGGGTCGGTGATGTCACGAATGTCGTGGCTGGCACACGATTGCGCCAGAGTCCGTCCGCTCAGGTGACGGTGCCACGGACGTCCTCGAACGCGCGCCAGGCCCCGGTCGCCAGGATCTCGTCGATCGCCAGGACCACGGTCTCCAACTCGGCGTCGGCCGTGTAGAAGTGCGGCGCCACGCGGATCCCTGCGCCCGGGCGATAGTCGATCACGATATCGCGGGCCAGCAACGCGCGGGCGACGGCGAGCCCGTGCGGCACATCGAGCGCCACGGTCCCCCCGCGGCGTTCGGGCGCACGCGGCGCATTCACGGTCCAGCCGCGGGCATCGGCCAGCGCGACCAGCCGGGCGGTCTGCCGCATGCTCTTCGCGCGCACCGCCGCCATGCCGGCGGCCTGGAGGATGCGCGGCCCCTCAGTCGCCGCGTAGAGCGCGGGCACCGGCGGCGTGCCGGTCAGCCAGCGGGCCGCCCCCGTGGCGTGCTCCATCGTGTCGGCGAACGCGAACGGCGCAACATGCGCCTGCCAGCCCGTGAACGCCGGCCGCAGCGACTCCGGCAGCGACGGCGAGGCGTACACGAACGAGCCGCCCGGCCCCCCGCAGAGCCACTTCAACACGCCCCCCGTGAGCCAGTCCACCCCGGTGGCCTGCACGTCCACCGGCAACACGCCGACCGAATGATAGGCATCGACGGCGATCAGGGCGCCCATCGCGTGCGCATGCCGCGCGATGCGCGCGACATCGAGCACATAGGCCGACCGGAACAGGACGTCGCTGATGCACACCAGCCGCGTACGCTCATCGATCGCCGCACACAGCGCGTCCTCGTCGATCCCGATCCCGTCCGCGCTCTCCACCACGCGGATGCGTGCGCCGAGCCGCGTGGCGAGCCCCTCGTACACGTAGCGCACGCTGGGAAAGTCGAGTGCGGTCATCACGATGGTGTCGCGTGGCGCCGCATAGGACAGCGACGACAGGATGCCCGCGTGCGCGATCGTGACATTCGGCGTCATGGCCACGCTGCCCGGCGGCGCGTTCAGCAGCGGGGCGATCCCATCGCCGACGTGCAGCGGCATGTCCCACCAGGCCTCGGCCCAGGCGCGCACGCCGCGCTGCGCCCACACATCGGCATAGGCCGCGAGGCGCTCGGGGACCAGCCGCGGCATCGCCCCCAAGGAGTTCGACACCAAGTAGGTACTGCGCTCGAGGATCGGGAATTCGGCCCGCCATGCGAGCAGCGGATCGGAGACTCCCGCCACGGGCGAGGGCGGCGACGAAGATGCCATCGGGTCGGTCATCGCAATGCGAACAGGGGGCAGACGCCGCGGCACGCGCGGTCCGGTGAGCCGGCGCGCGGCGGAACACCGCGGCGTGACTACGGTAAGTTAGGGGGTCCGCATCGCACGGTCGCGATCCCTCCTCCCCTGCCACCCGCTCGCCATGCTCCGTTCCCGACTCGCCGTCACCCTGGCCCTGCTCGCGGCCCCGCTCGCCCTGCACGCGCAGACCCAGACGGCCGCTGCCGCGGCGCAACAGCTCAGCGTGCCCGCGGCGGCCGCTGCGGTCGCGCCCAGCAGCGGCGCACCCGTTGTCGCCCCCACGGCGCCGACGGCCGACGCGCCGAGCGCCGAGCGCATGGACCGGGCGTCGGCGGCGACGGCGGCCGACGAGGAGTCACCCCAGGCCCGCAAGCCGCGCAGCAGCGGGGGCAAGCTGATGCTCTTCGGGGGCGCCGCCGTGGTCACCGGCATCATCATCGGCGGGCCGGCGGGCGGCCTCATCAGCCTCGGTGGCGCCGTGGTCGGGCTCTACGGATTCTGGCGCTGGCTCAACTGAGCGTGGCCGCGCGGCGCGCGCGGCGGGCGTCCGTCCAGTCGGCCAGCATCCCATAGAGCGCCGGTAGCACGAACAGCGTGAGCAGGGTCGAGGTCAGCAGCCCGCCGATCACCACGGTGGCCAAGGGCCGCTGCACCTCGCTGCCCGGGCTCGTCGAGACCGCCATCGGGATGAACCCGAACGAGGCGACCAGCGCCGTCATCAACACCGGCCGCAGACGATCGCTGGCCCCGTGACGGATCGACGTCCCCGTATCGAGCCCTGACGCGCGCAGGGCATTGATGCGCGAGACCAGCACCACGCCGTTCAGCACGGCGATCCCGAACAGCGCGATGAACCCCACCGACGCGGAGAGACTCAGGTTGAGGCCCCGCGCCCAGAGCACCGCGACGCCGCCGACCAACGCGAAGGGGACGTTCGCGAGCACCAGGATGGACTGACCGACCGAGCCGAAGGTCGCGAACAGCAGCACGAAGATCAGCACGATCGCGGCGGGCACGACGAGGCGCAGGCGCGCCATCGCACGGGTCTGGTTCTCGTACTGCCCGCCCCACTCGAGGAACACCCCAGCGGGGATCGGCACCTCGGCCGCGATGCGACCGCGCAACTCCTCGACGAACGAACCCAGATCGCGCCCGCGCACGTTGGCCATCACCAAGGTCCGCCGCTGCGCGTCCTCGTGCGCGACGACCTCGGGACCCGTCGTGGTGACCAGCCGCGCCACCGCCGACACCGGCACCATGGCCCCGCGCTCGCTGCGCACGAGCAAGCGGCCGAGCGCCTCACCGTCGGCGCGCAGGGCGTCGGGCACCCGCGACACCACGCCGACGCGGCGCGCGCCGTCGACCAGCTCGGTGGCGACCCGTGTGCCCATGGCCAGCTCGATCACGGCCTGCACCTCGGCGGCGCTCACCCCGTGCGCCACCAGCGCGTCACGATCGACGACCACGTGCAGCTCGCCGCTGCCTTCGCTGATCTCGACCGACACATCGGCCGCGCCCGAGGTCTGCGCGACGATGCGCTCGATGCGCTCGGCGATGCGCTGCGTCACCGCGCGGTCCTGCCCCACCACCTTGATGCCAAGATCGGTGCGGATCCCACTCTCCGCCTCGTCAAGGCGCATCGCGAGCGGCTGCGTGTAGGCCACGCCGAGTCCCGGGATGCCGGCGAGCCGTTCATCGAACGCGGCGATCAGTCCCTCTCGGTCGCGCGCCGTGGTCCACTCGCGGCGGGGCTTCAGCGTGACGTACACGTCGCCCTCATACAGGGCCATCGCCTCGGTGGCGAGGTCGGGCCGCCCCTGCTTGGTGACCACCGACGTCACCTCGGGGAAGCCGAGCAGGACGCGCTCCACGGCCAACGACAGGCGGTTCGCGTCGTCCATCCCGATGCTCGGCAAGCGCCGCGTGTTCACGAGGATCGAGCCTTCGTCCAGCTTGGGCATGAACTCCGTGCCGATGAACGCGAGCGAGCCGATCGCGGCGACGATCGCCACGGCCGACCCCGCGACCAAGGCGCGCCCGTGGGACAGCGCCCAGTCCAGCGCACGGGTGTACCGCGACCGCAGGGCCTCGTACCACGGGCTGGGGCGCTCGTGCGCGTGATGCAGCGTCAGCGACGCGATCGCCGGCACATACGTGAGGGCCAGCAGCAGCGAGCCGAGCACGGCGAACACCACCGTGAACGCCATCGGCTTGAACATCCGCCCTTCCATGCCGTCGAGCGTGAAGATCGGGATGTACAC
>CAZCZO010000030.1:0-29277 GCA_964503275.1 uncultured Gemmatimonadaceae bacterium
GCGACCCCCTGAACCCCATTCAGGTGCGCTACCGGGCTGCGCTACGTCCCGTTCGAGCCCGCGAAGGCCCCAACCCTTGGAATATATACCGGCGCACGTCTACGGACCACTCACGGCAGGTCCTCGTGCCCCGACCGCGACGCCAGGAGCCGGTCCGCCTCCTCCGCGAGCGCTTTGAGTTCGAAGGGCTTCTCCAGGACGCGACACCGGGTGCCCTGCATCAGCGCGGCCACCTCGGGCGAGACGATGTCGCCACTCGCGAAGACCAACCGCTCCAACAGCGCGGGCGCGGTCCGTCGCAAGGCCGCGTGGAGCGCGATCCCGTCCATGACCGGCATGCGGATATCGCACAGGACCATGGTGAACGCCTCCGCGCCATGTTCCGCGATCAGCGCCAAGGCCTGCTCACCGTGGTCCGCTTCCAGCACCGTCCAATGCCGTCGCTCGAAGAAGCGCCGCAGGGACAGCCGGATCGATTGCTCATCGTCCACCAGCAGGACCGACGGGGCATAGGACGCCGCAGCGTCGGCGACGAGCGTCGACAGCACGGACGGGGGCGTCGGGGCACGGCCCGGGGCACTCGCTTTGGGGAGTCGGACCTCGACGCGGGCCCCGGGCCGGTCCTCGCGGTTCGACGCGCGCAGCGTCCCCTCGTGCTGTTGCACGATCCCCAACGAGACGAAGAGGCCGAGCCCAGTGCCGCGCCCCACGGGCTTCGTGGTATAGAACGGCTCGAAGAGTCGAGGGATCGCGGCCGCGTCGAACCCCGGCCCGTCGTCCTGCACCGTCAACACCACGTGGTCGGCCTCGACCGACACCCCGATGTCGACCCGCCCCCCGGGGCCCACCGCGTGGACCGCATTGAGCACGAGATTCGTGACGACCTGCTCCAGCCCGATCACATCGGCCACCACCCAGGACTCCGCCTGTTCGGCCGGCGGGACGATCTCGACGGCCGACTGCGCGAGGTGCGAGCGGAGCGGCTCGAGGGCCGTGTGGACGAGATGATCCACGCGGTGGTGGCGACGCGGCCGGTGCCCCCCGGGGCGTGCGAACGCCAGCAGGTCCCGCACGATCGCGCGCGAGCGGACCGCCTGACCGATGATCGTGTCCAGCGCCGCCACATCGTCGTCACCCCGCGCCTCACTGCGCAGCTGCTCGCTGAGGTTGAGGATCGCCGCCAGGGGGTTGTTCAGTTCGTGCGCGACGCCCGAGACCAGGCGGCCGATCGCCTCGATGCGCCGAGCGTCCTCCAGACGCTCACGCAACTGATCCCGCTCGCGCTCGGCGGCGCGCTGGGCACTGACATCGTAGGCGACGCCCGTCGCGCCGACGATCGCCCCGTCGTCGTCGCGCAGCGGCGTGACCGACAGCCGGTACACGCGCGGCGGCTCGAGGTGCGGGACCAGCTGCTCGAACTCGACCTTCTCGCCCGCCAGTGCGCGCCGCAAGGGGCCCTCGAAGGCGGCGCCGACGCGCGGCCCGAGCACCTCCCTGATGGAGCGCCCGACCAGCGCATCGGCCGGCACCGGGGCATCGGCCTCCCAGCGTCCGAAGATCGCCGAGAAGCGCAGCGCGCGATCGACCGTGAAGACCGTCTCATTGACCGACCGCACCAGCAGGCGCAGTTGCCGCTCGCGTTCAGCGAGCCGCTCGGCCTGCGCGCGCTCCTCCGTGATGTCACGCCCGAGGAACATCGCCGCGATGACCTGCCCCGCCTCGTCGCGGATCGGGGAGCCGGTGACGCGCAGCAGTCGCAGCGATTCCTGGGCGTTGCGCACCCGCAGATCGGCCGCGGCCGCCTCGCCGCCGAGCACCTGCGCGAAGAGCAGCGCCGCCGCGGCGCGATCCGCGTCGGCGATCGAATCCATCATGTCGTCGCCGAGGATATGCTGCGCGGACCAGCCCAGCTGCGCCTCGACGGCGGGGTTCGTGGAGAGGTAGCGCCCCTGCCGATCGACCGTGACGACCATGTCGCGCGCGTTGGCCAGCAGGTGTGCGTGACGTTGCTCGATGCTGGCGATGCGGTCGACCAGCCGCTGCTGCCCCAGTGCGACCGACCACAGGGTACCGCCGAGCATGACGATACTGGCGAGGGCGACCTCCCAGGTGACCGGCGGTGCGACCGCGAAGAGCCCCTGGAGCGGCCACCAGTCCGACAGCTCGACGACCAGCATCATGGCATAGGCGGTGGTGGCGACGACGGACAGCCCGATCGCGGCCGCGCGACCGACGACCGCGGCACCGCGCACCGCGACCAGGATCAGCAGCGGCGGGGCGAGCCACCATGTCGCGCCCAGCGTATGGGCGAGGACCGCGACCGCGATGCTGTCGAGCACCTGGCCCGTCACCAACGTGCGATGCAGCAGCCGCGGTGCGGCCGCAGAGGACCAGCGCCACCAGAGACCGGCGGCGAGCCCGAGCCACGCCGCGAGGACCCCGATCGCGGCCGTCAAGGTCGGGCGCAAGACCAGGTGCGCCAGCACACTGATGCCGAGGGCCGACCCCACGACGACCAGTCGTTCGCGCGCCCGCACCGCGAGCCAATCCGTCCCCGTCGCGAACACCCCCGCGTCGGACGAGACAACCCGTGGCAGAGGGGCCTCGGGCGTGGCGGGCGGTGGCTCGGGAACGGGCGACATTACGCTATATCATCGGTCTGCGGCGGCGCGCCGACAACCCCGGACCCGGCTTGCGACGGTCAGCGGTGCGGCGCGAGCTTTCGCGAACTATGGAACTGTCCGTCGTGATCAGCACGTACAACGCCGTCGCGTGGCTGGAAAAGGTCCTGTGGGGATTCGCCGCGCAGAGCTACCGGGACTTCGAACTGGTCATCGCGGATGACGGATCGGGCCCCGAGACGCGCGCATTGCTCGCGGCCTACGGCGCGGAGTTCCCCGATCGGCTCCTCCATGTCTGGCACGAGGATCGCGGCTTCCAGAAGTCGGCCATCCTCAACCGCGCGATCGAGGCAGCGCGCACGCCGTATCTGGTGTTCACGGATGGGGATTGCATTCCGCGGCGGGACTTCCTCGCCGTCCACGCCGCACGCCGACGGCGGGGTCGCTTCCTCTCGGGCGGCTACGTGAAGTTGCCGATGGCCCTCAGCACCGCGATCACGCGCGAGGATGTGACGTCGGGGCGCGCCTTCCAAGCGCGCTGGCTGCGGGCCGGCGGTCTGACCGACCCGCACGCCCTCGCGAAGCTGGCGGCCGGGCGACACAGCGCCCGGTTGCTCAACAGCATGACGCCGACCCGACCGAGCTGGAACGGGCACAATGCCTCGGGCTGGCGCGACGACCTGCTCGCGGCCAATGGATTCGATGAGCGGATGCAGTACGGCGGGCAGGACCGGGAACTCGGCGAGCGCCTCGAGAACGCGGGGGTGCGCGGCCTGCAGATCCGGTATTCGGCCGTCTGTGTCCACCTCGATCATGGCCGCGGGTACAAGACACCGGAATCGATGGCGAAGAATGCGGCCATCCGCGTGACGACCCGGCGCGAGCGGGTCACGCGCACGCCCTACGGCATCGAACGCCCCCCCGACCCCGACAGCGCGACCCGTTAGATTGGGTAGGTTGGGTTTCGATCTCTTCATTTTCGTGTGAGTGCCGAGCGGGCCTATGTCGCGCAAGACGGTAGTGATCACAGGCGGGAGTTCCGAGGGGGCGCAGGCGGCGGCGGTGGCGGCGGCGAAGGCCGGCGCGAATGTCGTCCTGCTCTCCCGCAGCGTCCAGCGCGGCGAGGCGGCCCGCGACGAAGTGATCAAGCGCAGCCGCAGCAACGAGGTCCACTTGATCGTCGGCGACCTGGCATTGCGGTCCTCGGCCCGCGAGATCGCTCGGCAGCTGACCGGGGCCTTCCCCGCGATCGCTGCCCTGATCCACCACGGCGTCTACCACCAGTTGCGCAAGCAGACCCGGGAACTCACCGAGGACGGGGTCGAGCGCTTCTGGGCCTACAACCACATCGGCCCGTTCCGACTGACGCACCTGTTGAAGGACGCGCTCATCAAGGGCAAGGGTCGCGTGCTGGTGGTGGGCTCGACGCGGCTGAAGGTGTACCCGCGACTGCAGGTCTACCTCGATGACCCCGAGTTCACCACGCGTTCGTTCTCACCGACCCGGGCGTTCTACCAGGCGAAGCTGGCGCAGCTCCAGTTCGCGCTGGCTTTCGAGCGCCACTGGGCAGGGACCGGGGTGATCGCCAAGGCCCTGTGCGTGCCCGCACTCGGGGTGGACCCGAGCCGACGCTCGGAGCTCCCGTGGTATCGTCGGTTGGCGCACGTCGTCCCCGGTGGGTCGGGTCTCACGCTCCAGAAGCTCGGTGAGCTGTACACGGTCGCGGCCCTCAGCCCCGCGGTCGCGAAGATCCCGGCGGTGCACGTGGATCACCGTTTGCTCGAGGCGTGGGCCCCCATCGCCGCGTTCGACGTCAAGCAACAGGATGCGCTCTGGGCCCTCTCGATGCGGGCGCTGGCGGACTGAGGCGTCCCGGCGGGCTCGCGTCAACCAACCGGCGCGCCGACGCGTAGATTCGGGTCGTTCGTCGGTCCGTCGTCCCGCCACCCCGGAGTCGCTCCATGCCATCGTTCGCCCCTCGCGGCGCGCTGCGCGCAGCCCAGCTCGCCGCGCTCACCTTCGTCACCGTGACGTCCGCCGACGCGCAGGCCGCGCGCGGTGCGGCGCAACGCGGTGCCGACCCCATCACGGCGGAGGGGTACATCACCCCGCCCGAGCACATCGCGCGGCTCGTGACCGCCCCGCGTGAGACCAATGCCTTGCTCGGCGCCCCCAGCCCGTCGACCCGTCGGTGGTTCGTGCGGGTGGTGAACGAAGGGATGCCCACCCTCGAGTTCGTCGGCAAGCCCTTCAACAACCTCGCGGGCTGGCAGATCGATCCCGCCGGCAACCGGGCACGTGCCGTGACGATGCGCTCGAACCTCGGCTTCGACGTGTACGACTGGCAGACCGGCAAGACGGTGCGCGTCGCACCGCCAGCGGGGGCGCGCGTGGGCAGTGTCACCGCCTGGTCGCCCGACGGCCGCCGCTTCGCGTATCACGCGCTGTTCCCGAATGCCACGCACCTCTACCTCGCGGATCCTGCGACGGGCAAGTCCACGCCGGTCACGCGTACGTCGTTGCTGGCGACCAACGTGACGAACATCGAGTGGACGGCCGATGGCAGCTCGATCATCACCGTGCTCGTCCCTGAGGGCCGCGCGGGTGAGCCACCGGCGCCGCCGGTCGCGACCACGCCGATGGTGCGCGTGAATGAGAACAACGTGCTCAAGTCGCGGACGCACTTCGACCTGTTGCAGACGCCCCACGAGAAGGAGTTGGTCAAGTACCACTCCACCGGTCAACTGGCGCTGATCAATGTGCAGACCCGCGCGGTCACCAAGGTCGGGGCGCCGGGCATGATCCGGTCGATCAATCCGTCGCCCGATGGCACGCACTTCCGCGTGGTGTACCTCGACGAGCCATTCTCGTATCTGTTGCCGGTCGCGAACTTCGGGAGCACCGAGGTCATCGTGGACCAGAAGGGGCAGGTCTTGAAGACGTTGCAGGTGCGCCCGATCAACGAGGGCGCAGCGATCGACGACGATGCCCCCGCCGCCCCGCGTCCCGCGCCGGGCGCGAATGCCGACTCGGCCAAGCGCAATCTCACCTGGCACCCGTACGCCGGCGGCCTGATGTTCATGCGCTCGGCGGCCAAGGACTCGGTGACCCGAGCGCGTGACGACAGCACCGCTGCTGCGCGGGCCACCCGCGCCGGGGCAGCGGCCGGCGGCCGCGGTGGCGCTGCGGCCGGTGCGCTGGCGGCCTTCGCCGGCGGCGGCCGCGGCGGTCAGGCGGACTCCACGGCCCGGGCCACGCGCCCCGATACGCTGTTCCACTGGAAGGCCCCCTTCGTCGGGGATGCCTCGTTCGTGCCGCTCTATGTGACGCCCGCCCCGGGTACCATCAGCAACGTGCAGTTCGACGACACCGGGCGCATCCTGTTCGTGACGCAGACGGTGGCCGGTTCCACGACCACCGACGCGATCTTCCTCGACGAGAACAACGCCAAGTTCACCGTCACCCGCGGAGCGGGCGGCGGCGGCGGCGGACGCGGGGGTGCGGGAGCAGCCGGCGGTGGTGGCGGTGGCCGCGGCGGTGCCGCGGGTGGTGGTGGCGCCGGCGCGCTCGAGACGACGACGGGCTCGCGTGGGCTCCCGGTGATCATGACGTCCACCGACGGCGCCTACGTGTTCCGGCGCGGGTCGGCACCGGATTCCTCGCGGGGTCCGCGCCCCTATGTGGAGAAGATCGCGATCAAGACCGGCGCGGTCACCAAGATCTACGAGAGCGACGTCGCCGACCTCACGGAGACCATCGGCGCTCCGCTGGACCGGGACTTCACGAAGTTCCTCGTCACGCGCCAGTCGTCGAAGCAGCCCCCGAAGCAGTTCATCGTCGACGCCGCCACCAAGCAGGCCACGCTGGTGCGCGAGGCCACGGATCTCATGCCCGAGATCACCAATGCCGTGCGCAAGGAAGTCACGGCGAAGCGCGCGGATGGCTACACGTTCCGCGTGCGCGTGACGCTGCCGGCCGACTACAAGGAGGGGACGCAGCCCAAGTATCCCGCCATGTTCTGGTTCTACCCCCGGGAGTACAACGATCAGGCGGCGTACGATCAGTCGCTGGGTGGCGGCGGGCGCGGTAACAGCGGGCCCGGCACGTACCCGTCGACCCCCGGCGTGCGCTCGATGGCCTTCCTCACGGCAGCGGGCTACGCGGTCGTGGAGCCCGATGCCCCGATCTTCGCGACCGAGGGCCGTCTGCCGAACGACAACTACGTCGTCGATCTGCGGAACGATCTCGCCGCGACCATCGATGCCCTCGACACCTTGGGCATCATCGATCGCCATCGCCTGGGCATCGGGGGGCACAGCTACGGGGCCTTCAGCGCGGTGAATGCGATGGTGCATACCCCATACTTCAAGGCCGGCATCGCCGGCGATGGGGCGTACAACCGCACCCTGACCCCGAATGGCTTCCAGTCGGAGCGCCGCGACTTCTGGCAGGCGCGGGACACGTACCTGGCCATGTCGCCGTTCCTCTACGCCAACCAGTTGAACGGCGCGCTGCTGCTCTATCACTCGACGGACGATCAGAACGTCGGCACGCACCCCATCAACTCGGAGCGCCTGTACCACGCGCTGATGGGACAGGGCAAGAACGTGTCGTTGTACATGTACCCGTATGAGGACCACGGCCCCATCGCCCGGGAGACCGTGCTGGATCAGTGGGCACGCTGGGTCGCGTGGCTCGACAAGTACGTGAAGGACGCCGGCGCGAAGAAGGTGACGGCGCAGTAGGGCGTCCCCTCACCGACACGACCAGCCCCCGCGGTGCCCTGTGCGCCGCGGGGGCTGGTCGCATGCCGGGGCCGAGCGGGCCGCTATTGCGGCACGACGGCCACGATGCGCAACGGGCCCCCGGAGCCGCCCGCGATCTTCATCGGAAGGGCGAGCACGTGGAAGCCCTTCGCGGGCAGGGCGGCCATGTCTCCGACGTTCTCGAAGGCGGGGATGTCCCGCGCGAACAGGATGCGATGCGCGAGGAAGTCTGTGGACTGTCCGCGATCGATGCTCGGCGTGTCGATGCCGATCGCGGCGATGCGCCGCTCGGCCACGAGCCACTCGGCGGCCGCGGGATCGAGGCCGGGGAAGTGGAGCTTGGCCACGGCCGCGGGACCTCGCTCGTCCGTGCCCATGTAGCGGACGCGGTCGGGCCAGCGCCGTGCGAATCCCGTGCGCAGCAGCACGATGACGCCCTCGGGGATCGCACCGTGCGCCTGCTCCCAGCGAGCGAAATCCTCGCGCGACACCACGTAGTCGGCGTCGGCCTCCGACGCCGCGGTCACGTCGATCACGATCCCCGGCGCGACGAGCTGCTCCAGCGGGATGCGGTCGGCCGAGCGCTTGCCGGTAGCGAAGTGGTTCGGCGCGTCGAGATGCGTGCCCCCGTGCTCCGCCGACCGGAAGGTATTCGCCTCGTAGTGCCATCCACCCTCGGTCTCGCCGGCGAAGTCCACCGCGAGTTCGAAGCCCGGTGCCGTCGGCCAGTAGATGGTGCTGCTGTCGTAGGCGTGCGTGAGGTCGATCAGGCGGCCGGTGAACGGCGACGCGCCCGGGGTGGGCACGGGTTCAGCGGTCCCGCAGGCCATCAGGAGGGCGGCGGGAACGAGGCGGAGGAAGGTCATGCCAAGGAGCGTAGCGCCGACCCGTCGCCTTGTGCAACCCGGCCCCTGCGATGGCGCGCTCCGCGGCGCGCTCTGACGATGATGCGATGGGCGTGGTCCCTCGCCATCCTGCGCGCCATGCCCCCCGTCACCGACCAGCACCGCGAGGCCACCCGCACGGCGCTCCGCCGATGGTTCGGCTACGAAGCCTTCCGCGGTGACCAAGCGGAGATCGTAGCCCATGTCGCGGCCGGCAACGATGCCTTCGTGCTGATGCCCACCGGCGGCGGGAAGTCGCTCTGCTATCAGATCCCCGCGCTGGTGCGCGACGGGGTGACGATCGTGATCTCGCCCCTGATCGCGCTGATGCAGGACCAGGTCGCTGCGCTCCAGCGACGCGGGATCGCGGCCGCGCTGTTGAACAGCACGCTCAGCACCGACGACGCCGCGCGGATCGAGCGCACGCTGCGGAGTGGCGGACTCCGGCTGCTGTATCTCGCGCCCGAGCGCCTGCTGACCGAGCGCTGTCTGACGATGCTCGCCACGACCCGCCTGGCGCTCTTCGCGATCGACGAAGCGCACTGCATCTCGGAATGGGGCCACGACTTCCGGCCGCACTACTTGGGGCTCACCCTGCTGGCGGAACGCTTTCCGCAGGTGCCACGGCTGGCACTCACCGCCACCGCGGACGCCCTCACGCAACGGGAGATCGTCGAGCGACTCGCCCTGCATGAGGCCCGCCGGTTCCGGGCGTCGTTCGACCGGCCCAACATCCGCACCGTGGTGGTGCCGAAGCGCGACGCGCTGGCGCAGCTGGCCCGATTCATCCGGCGCGAACATCCTCGCGATGCCGGGGTGGTGTACTGCCAGTCGCGCGCGCGGGTGCAGGCCGTCGCCGCCGCGCTGGATGCCGCGGGTCTACCGGCCATCCCGTACCACGCGGGGCTCCCCGCCGTCGAGCGGGCCCGGTGTCAGGAGTGGTTCCTCGCCCGGCCCGGGGTGATCATCGTGGCCACCGTGGCCTTCGGCATGGGGATCGACAAGCCCGACGTGCGTTTCGTGGCCCATGTCGACGTCCCGGTGAGCATCGAGGGCTACTACCAGGAGATGGGACGCGGGGGGCGCGACGGCGCGCCGGCCGTCGCGTGGCTCTGCTACGCGCGCGCCGATGGCGAGGCCACGCGGCACCGCATCCTCACGGGCAGCACCGATCCCGAGCGCCAGCGGGCCCGCCTCGCGAAGCTCGACGCGATGCTCGCGCTCTGCGAGACCGCGGGCTGCCGGCGGCAGGTCCTGCTGGCCTACTTCGACGAGCGGAGTCGCCCCTGCGGGCAGTGCGACACCTGCCGTGAACCGCCGCGCACGGTGGATGGTCGGCCGGCCCTCAGCGCGATCGCGGCGCGCGTGCTCCGCGGCCCGGCGGTCACCGGCGACGAGCTGCTGCGGGCCTTGGTGGCCCGCGAGTCGGCATCGGCGGGCGGCGCACGCTGGCCCTGGCAGCAGGACACGACCGCCACGCTCGCACGTTGGCGCTTCGTCCTGCGGCAGGCCATCGCGCTCGGCGCGCTGCGCGTGGATCACGCCGACCGCGGGGTGCTGAGTCTGACCACGGTGGGCCGCGCGATGGTCGCGGGCGCACGGCCCTTCCGGCTCCAGGCCCGGCTGATGTCGGCCTCGCGCGCGGGGCGACCGGACGGCGATCGCCCGCCGGCGCTGAGCCCGGCGGCCTTGGCGCGCTTGCGGGTGCTGGTCCGCTGGCGAGCCGACACGGCGGCGCACAAGGGGCTGCCCCTCCCCGTGGTCTTCCACGATGCGGCGCTGATCGCGATCGCATCGCGCGCCCCGCGGTCGCGCTTCGCGCTGCGCTGGCTGCCGGGCGTCGGGCCCCGGCGGGCGCAGCTCTACGGCGACGCGGTCGTGCGCATGCTCGCCAGCATCCCCGATACGCCGCCGCCGCCACGCGCGCCGCACCCGCGGTCGTCGTCGTCGCGCGCTGGCTAGATTGCTCTCCGTGACCGCCCCAGCACCCAGCCTGCTCCGCGAGTCGGCCCGCCGCCGCACCTTCGCGATCATCAGCCATCCCGACGCCGGGAAGACCACGCTCACCGAGAAGCTCCTGCTCTATGGCGGTGCCATCCACTTGGCCGGCACCGTCAAGTCGCGCCGGGCGGACCGGCATGCGACCTCGGACTGGATGGCGATGGAGCAGGAACGCGGGATCTCGGTGACCTCGAGCGCGATGCAGTTCGAGTTCGACGACCATGTCGTGAACCTGCTCGACACGCCGGGCCACGCGGACTTCTCGGAGGACACCTACCGCACGCTGATCGCGGCCGACGCGGCCGTGATGCTCCTCGACAATCGCAAGGGCGTCGAAGAGCGGACCAAACAGCTGTTCGATGTGTGCAAGAAGCGGCGCTTGCCGATCTTCACCTTCGTCAACAAGTGCGATCGCTGGGGCGAGGACCCGCTCACGCTCGTCTCCGACGTCGAGGCCCATTTGGGGATCAGTTGTCACGTCGTGACCTGGCCGATCTTCGCGAGCGATGCCCTCAACCGCGGCTTGGTGGGCGTGGTGCACCGGCATCGACGCGAGGTGCATGTGCTCGAACGGGATGCGGTCGCGGCGCGGCGCGGCGAGCGGGCCGCGGCCCAGACCTGGCCGCTCGACAGCGACGCCGCACGGGCGGCCCTGGGCGCGGCGACCTATCGCAAGCTGATCGAGGAGTTGGCGCTGCTCGACGAAGCGGGTACCGCCTTCGACCGGGATGCCATCAGTGCCGGGGCGCAGACGCCCGTGTACTTCGGCTCCGCGCTCACCGACTTCGGCGTCGAGCCGTTCCTGCACGATTTCGTACGCCTGTCCCCACCGCCGGGGCCACGTCCGACCACGACGGAGCAGCTGGTGATGCCGAGCGATCCGTTCAGTGGCTTCGTGTTCAAGATCCAGGCGAACATGGACCCCAAGCACCGCGACCGGCTGGCGTTCATCCGCATCGTGTCGGGGCACTTCGTGGCGGGCATGGATGCGGTGCATCAGCGCAGCGGGAAGCGCCTGCGGCTGTCGGCGCCGCAGACCTTCATGGCCCGCGATCGCTCGTCGGTCGAGGAGGCCTTTCCGGGCGATGTCATCGGGATCGTCGATCGCGGCGTGTTGCATGTCGGCGACAGCATCGCCACGGAGAAGGGCATCGACTTCGGCGGGCTCCCGCGCTTCGCCCCGGAGCACTTCGCCCGGGTGGAGCTGACCGATGCCCTCAAGCGCAAGCAACTCGATGCGGGCCTGCGCCAGCTGACCAGCGAGGGCGCGGCGCAGCTCTTCTTCACCTCGGCCTCGGCGGTCAGCAGCCCCACGGCGATCGTCGGCGTGGTCGGACGCCTGCAGTTCGACGTCCTGCTGCACCGGTTGGAGCATGAGTACGGCGTGACGGCGCGGCTCGAGCCCATGGGGAATCGTCAGATCCGGTGGGTGCGGGGGACCGAGGCGAACATCGAGGCCGCCGCCCGCGAGCGCGGCCGGACGTTGCTCTTCGATGCCCACGGTGCCCCACTGTTCCTGTTCGAGGACCCGTGGACGCTGCGCTATGCCGTGGGCAACGAACGGCGCGTCGAGCTGCTGGAGTCCGCCGACTGAGGCCGCACGCCGCGCCGCGCTGACCGGTCGGGCCGCGGGCACAGCCACGGGCCCGTGCGCCGTGGTATTTTTCGGGCTGTGCCTATCCACATCGTCCTCGTGCATCCCGACATCCACTGGAATACGGGAAACGTCGGCCGCACCAGCCTCGCGGTGGGCGCGACGTTGCATCTCATCGAACCGCTCGGCTTCTCGCTCGACGCGAAGGAGGTCAAGCGCGCCGGGCTGGATTATTGGGAGCACGTGGACCTGCGCGTCTGGCCGGACTGGGACGCGTTCGCGCGCGAACTGCCGTTGCTCGGTGAGCCGTTCTTCTTCTCCACCCATGCGACGCGGTCGGTCTGGGACGCCTCGCTGGCGGATACGGAGAGTGTCGTGCTGATCTTCGGGCGCGAGACCAGCGGTCTGCCGGCCGAATTGCACGAGACGTACCGTGACCACTTCGTGGGCATGCCGATACACTCAGCGCACGTGCGGTCGTTGAATCTTTCCAATGCCGTCGCGATCGCGGCCTATGAGGTGCTGCGGCAGCGGCGCGCCTCGGATCTCTGACGTCCGCGTGATTTGCACTGCGCGATGATCGGTGGCACCTTGAGGGGGTCGGTCCCACCCCCTCCCGCTCCGTGATGGTCGTGCAGCGCCAGCTTCGAATCTCGGCAGTCGCGGAGTCCTTGCCGGACGTCATGGCATTCTTTCACGACTTTTGGTCCACGACCGCCTTGCCCGATGCCTCCGCGTTCCCCTTCGAGCTGGCGGTCGAGGAGCTCTTCCTCAACGTCGCGTCGCACGGGGCCACCGCGGCGGCGCGCGCGCCTGAGGTGGTGATCACGCTCCAGTACGACGGGGCGGACGCCGTGCTGACGATCGAGGACGACGGACGCGCCTTCGACCCGCTCTCGCTGCCCGAACCGGACACGGCCGCGGCGGTGCCGGATCGCGCGGTCGGCGGGCTCGGCGTCTTCCTCGTGCGGAAGCTGATGGACACCGTGACCTATGAGCACACGGGGACCCACAACCGACTCAGTCTGCGCAAGGTGATCCCATGAGCGACCGCATCCTCGTCGTCGACGACACGCCGGCGAACATCCAGACCCTCGCCGCGACCCTCAAGCCGCATGGCTACCAGATCGTCGTGGCGACCAACGGCAAGCAGGCGCTCGAGGTCATGGAACGGGTCCAGCCCGATCTGGTGCTGCTCGACGTGGTGATGCCCGAGATGGACGGCTTCGAATGCTGCGCGCGGATCAAGGCCAACCCCGCCTGGCACGACCTGCCCGTGATCTTCCTCACCGCACGCACCGAGACGACGGACCTCGTGCGCGGCTTCGAGCTGGGGGCGGTGGACTATGTCAGCAAGCCCTTCAATGCCCATGAGCTGCTCGCCCGCGTGCAGACGCATCTGACGGTCGACCGCCTCCGGCGCAGCCTGTCCGAGAAGCACGCGGAGCTCGAGGCGAAGAACGCCGCCCTGGTCGAGGCGCACACGCAGATCGAGGCCGAGCTGGAGCTGGCCCGGGCGATGCAGATCGCGATCCTGCCGAGTGGATTCCCAGAGGCGCCGGGCTGCGACGGGGCCGCCACCATGCGCGCCGCGACGTCGATGGGCGGGGACTTCTACGACTTCATCGAGCTCTCCGGCGGACGCATCGGCCTGGTGATGGCCGATGTCTCAGGGAAAGGCGTACCCGCGGCGTTCTTCATGGCCGTCGCGCGCACCAACCTGAATGCCCTCGCCAACGGGTCCGCCGGCCCGCGCGACTGCCTGCAGCGCACGAATGACGTGCTGCTCACGCAGAACCCGATGAACCTGTTCGTCACCGTGTTCTACGCGGTGTTCGATCCGGCATCCGGACATCTCACCTACGCGAATGGCGGACACAACCCGCCGTTCCTGCGGCGGAGCACCGGCGTGATCGAGCGCCTCGCCGACGGCAGCGGGCTGGCCCTGGGGATCTTCCCCACCACGTACGAGGAGCGGACCGCGCATCTCGCACCCGGCGACGCGCTGGTGCTCTACACGGACGGCGTGACCGAAGCCTTCAATCCCGAGGGCGCGATGTTCGACGAGGCGCGCCTCATCGACCGCATCCGCCGTGCAGCACATCCGGTGCGCGCCGCCACCCTCGTGGAGGCGATCGTGGACGATGTCAGCCACTTCGCGGGTGAGGCCCCGCAATCGGACGACATCACGGTGGCGACCCTCGTGTGGACCCCTGGCGCGTGAGCGTCCGTGCGCAGGGCCTGCTGCGCCGCTGGGCGTCCGGCCTGGGCCTCGTCGCCGCGAGTGCGACCCTCGCGGCCGCGCAGGGGCGACCCTTCGGCGCCCCCGGCCTCGCACAACCCGTGCGACCGGCACGCCCCGCCCCCGCAGCGCCGACGGCTCCGGGCAACACGGCGGCGGGGCGCCTCGGGGTCACGAGCCGCTTTCGGTACGAAGGCGTCGAGCAGAGCAACCTGCCCAGCCACGCCGATGCTGCGACGCTGCGCACACGGATCGGGTATCTGACCCCACGCGTGGGCAAGTTGCGTGGCACGCTCGAGGGGGAACACATCGCGATCGTCGGTCCGCCTGACCGCTTCAACGCGGCGGGGGCCGCCGGACCGGCCTCACGTCCGGTCGTCGCCGATCCCGAGACGATCGAGCTCAACCAAGCGTGGATCAGCTACGGCGAGGGGCAGCGGCTCATGCTCCGCGGGGGTCGGCAGCGCATCACCCTCGAGAACCATCGCTTCGTGGGAGATGTCGGCTGGCGTCAGAACATGCAGACCTTCGATGCGCTGGTGGCCGAGGGGCGTCCGACGCGGGATCTGGAGCTGTGGTACGGCTATGTCTGGGGCGTGAATCGCGTGTTCGGCAATGTGAACACACTGCCCGCCGCCAGCCCGAACCGGGACTTCGATTCGCGGTCGCATCTGCTGCACGCGACCTACTCGGGCTGGCGCGCCGCGCGCGTGGTCGGTTACGGCTATTTCCTGGACCTGCGACACGAAGCCGGCAACGCGAACTCGGTGGCGACCCTCGGTGCCGAGCTCGCCGGGAGCCGCCAGCTCGATGCGCGGAGTACGGTGGGTTACCGAGCGGAGTTCGCCCGGCAGACGGACTACGCCTTGAGCCCGCACCGCTTCGCGACGACCTACGCCAGCGCCGAGGGCAACGCGACGATCGCCCGCTGGTCGGCGGGCGTCGGGACCGAACGCCTGGGCAGTGGTCGCGACCAGAACGGGACCGGGCGCGTGGGCTTCCGCACGCCGCTGTCCACGGCACATGCCTTCAATGGCTGGGCCGATGCATTCCTGAACACCCCGGCGGAGGGGCTCGACGACCGTTACGGGTTCGTGCAGGTCATGCTCCCGCACAATGTGCCCCTGCGGGTCATCCATCATCGATTCCGCACCGCGACCACCGGCGACGCCTGGGGGTCCGAGACGGACCTCATCGCCACCTGGCAGATCGGCAGCCACCTCGGGGTGCTGGCCAAGTACGCGACCTACCACGGCGTTCGCGCCCCGCTGGCCTACGACAGCCGCAAGGCGTGGCTGCAGTTCGACCTCACCTTCTAGCCCACCGCCTCGTGAACGCTCCGGTCCACCGTCCGTCCCTGCCGGGCATGGTCCCACCGCTCCGACTGTTCGTCCGCCAGTCCTTCACCGAGGCGTCGGAACGCGAGCAGATCGTGATCCAGGCCGTGATCGACACCATCCTCGAGAGCGCCCCGGACGGCGTGCCGCTGGACATCGTCACCGGTGCCCAGGCCCTGCACGCGCAGACCTTCCGCGAAGCCTTCGCGGCGCGCACTGGCATCCCGTTCTCCCCGCGCGCCTTCCGGGATCATCGTCTGGGGCTGCTCGATGGCGCCGAGGCGATGATCATCATCCGGACGGGCTTGAGCGAGAGCAGCGCGTTCGAGGTCGCCTACAATGTGCTGCGCCATCGCATCCCGATGTTCTTCGCGATCTGGAGTCCCGCGCGGATCAAGACGACGCTGCTGCAGCAGCTCGAGGACCGGTGCCAGACGGAGTACCACACCTTCACCGCGGCGGTGGATCTGCGTGCCCCGCTGACCCGGTTCCTGGACGACATCGTGCAGGCCCGCGAGGGCGTCGATCGCGGCGCCTCGCATCCCCGTGCCACCTCCACTTCCCTTCCCCGATGACCGAGAGCGCGTTCTACAAGATCACCGGACGCTTGGACGGCGTGACGGCCGCCTCGCACGACGCCGCGCTGCGCACCATGCTCACCCCGTCGGTCCAGGCGCTGACGATCGACTTGGCCGAGCTCGACTATGTGAGCAGTGCCGGACTGCGCGTCCTCCTCCTCGCGGCCAAGACCGTCAAGGCGAGCGGTGGCGGGATCACGTTGGCCCATCCGACGCCGAACGTCCACGAAGTGCTGCGCATGAGCGGCTTCGACAAGATCTTCACCATCACGCCCTGAGGCCCGACGATGGCATCGCCTTCCAGACTGAATCTGGCCGAAGAGCTCCTGCTGGTCGCGCTGGACGATGAGTCCGGCACCCCGCTGCCGTTGCCGACGTTCTCGCTCGAAACGGCTCTCGCCGCGGCGATCGTGATGGAGCTGAGCCTCGCCGGCCGACTCGACTCCGACGCCGAGTCCCTCATCGTGCTGTCGGCGACGCCCACCGGCGACGCGTTGCTCGACGGCGTCCTCGACCGCATCGCCGGCGCCAGCGAGCGCCGCACCACGGCGCAGTGGCTCCACGTGCTCAGCGCGCCGGGCGGCCCGCTGGTCGAGCTGGTGACCCAGCGGCTCGTCGAACGGGGGATCCTGCGCGTGGAGGAGAAGCGGCTGCTCTGGGTGTTCCGCACCCGCGTCTATCCGCCCACGAGCGGCATCGAGGAGCGCGAGGTGAAGAGTCGCGTCATGACCCTGTTGAACAACGACGCGATCCCGGACACCCGTGACACGCTCTTGATCGGACTGTTGCGCGCCTCCGGGCTCTTCGAGGTGTTGCTCAGCCGCCCCGAGCTGCACCGGCTCGAACCGCGGATCGATGCCATCGCGCAGCTCGAAGAGATGAACCGCGCCCTCGCCCACACCATCACCGAGCTCCAGGTGCTACTCGCCTCCGCGCGGATGCCCCTCGCGTAGGAGGGTCGTCAGGGTCTCGTGCGCATCGCCGAATGCGTACGAGGCCACCTGCGATTCGAAGGTCTCGAAGGCGTCGGCCCCCAAGACCGCACGCAGCAGCTCGCGGTGCGTGTCCACATCGTCCGCCGCGTCGGCGTCGAAGCCTGCGAGGCGCTCCACCAGTCGTTCGAGGATGGGGGTGGCTGCGGCGAGGTCGATGTCCGCCGCAGGCGGCGGCGGGCTCGCCCCGTCATCCAGGAGCGCCGGACCGGCCGCCGCGATCAACGACTGCATCGCGCGATCGAGATCCTCGAGCAGCGGCGCCAACGCCGCACCCGACACACCACCCATCAGGGCCTGTTCGACGGTGCCGGCCGCGCGGTGCACCGCGTCGGCCCCGAGCGACCCCCCCACCCCCTTCACCGTGTGGGCGACCCGCTCGGCCGTCGCCCGGTCGCCGTCGGCGTCGAGCGCCGCCAGGCGCGCGGCCACATCGCCCTCGGTGCGGAGGAACTGGCGCAACAGCTTTCGGTACAGGGTCCGGTTGCCGGCCACCCGCCCCAGCCCGGCTTCGACATCCACCCCCTCGATGGGCGGCAACGGATCGCGCTCGACTTCGCTGCGCGAGACGGCCACGAACTCCGGGACGGTCGGGATCCCGCGCGAGCGACGCACATCGGCCGCGCGCTCGGGCGCATAGTAGCGCTCGATGGTCTCGAACAACACGGACGGCGCGATCGGTTTGGAGATGTGGTCGTTCATCCCTTCCGCGAGACAGCGCGCCCGTTCCTCGAGCGAGGCATGCGCGGTCATCGCGATGATGGGGAGCGTGGCGAAGCGCGCGTCCGCGCGGATCCGCGTCGTGGCCTGGTGCCCGTCCATCACCGGCATCTGCAGGTCCATGAACACGATGTCGAAGGCGTCGGGCGTGGCCTGCAAGTGCTCCACCGCCTCCTTGCCGTTGTTCGCGACGGTGACCGATGCGCCCGCGCCCTCCAGCAGCTCGACGGCGATCTGCTGGTTGATCTCGTTGTCCTCGGTCAACAGCACGCGCACGCCCGCGCAGCGATCACGGTCGGTGTCCCACCCGCTCGGGGCCGCGCCGCTGGCGCCGCGATCCTCGGCGGATGCGAACAACGCCACCAGCGTGTCCACCACCATCGACTTCGTGACCGGTTTGACCAGGAAGCCGTCGAGGTTCAGCTGTCCCGCCGCCTCGCGGACCTCTTCGCCGCTGAAGGCCGTGACCATGACCACGGCCGGCTGCTGGCGGATCGCCGCATCGGCGCGCAGCAGTCGGGTCGCCTGCAGGCCGTCCATCCCGGCCATCCGCCAGTCCATGAAGACCACGTCATACGGCGGCAGCGGACCCGCATCATGCTGCTTGATCGCGGCCAAGGCCTCGCCCCCGGAGCCGACCGCATCCACGTCGCCGACCACATCGCCCAGCGCGTCGGCCAGGATCTCGCGTGCGACCGGATTGTCATCGACGACCAAGGCCCGCACCTCGTGCAGCTTCGCCGGGACCACATTGCGCGACGAGGTCCCGGTGCCGATCCCCATCTGCACCGTGAAGAAGAACGTGGTGCCGACGCCGGGCTCACTCTCGAGCCCGATCTCTCCCCCCATCAACTCGACGAGTTTGCGGCTGATGGTGAGCCCCAGCCCGGTGCCGCCATGCTTGCGCGTGATGGACATGTCGGCCTGCGTGAACGGCTGGAAGAGCCGCGCACACTGTTCCGGGGTCATCCCCGGGCCGGTATCGCGCACCGTGAAGCGCAGGGTCACCGCGTCGTCGGTCCGCGCCTGCACGGCCGCCTTGACGTGGATGTCGCCCTGCTCCGTGAACTTCACCGCGTTGTTGATGATGTTCGTGAGCACCTGCCCCAGGCGCAGGGGATCGCCGACCAGCTGCGGCGGCACCGAGCCCGGCAGCTCGACGAGGAACTCGAGCCCCTTGTCGTACGCGCGCTGACTCGTCACCGTGGTCACGCCACGAATGACCTCCTCCAGCTCGAACTCCGTGGACTCGATGTCCAGCTTGCCCGCCTCGATCTTCGAGAAATCGAGGATGTCGTTGATGATGCCCAGCAGCGAGTTCCCCGCCGTGTGGATCTTGGTGAGGTAATCGCGTTGCTTGGTCGTGAGGTCGGTCTTGAGCGCGAGGTACGCGAGCCCGATCACCGCGTTCATCGGCGTCCGGATCTCGTGGCTCATGTTCGCCAGGAAGGTGCTCTTGGCCTCGTTCGCCTCGTCGGCCGCACGACGGGCGAAGAGCGCGGTCAGGTCGCGGAACGCCACCACCGCGCCCACCAGCTCCCGCCCGTCGATCAGCGGCGCGCACACGCAGTGGACGGGGATCGTCCCGCCCTCCTTCGTCCAAAAGACCTCCGAGGGCGATTCCTGCACGGCGCGCTCGGCGATCGTCCGGTGGATCGGCCCCTCGTCCTCGGCGTACGGCGTCCCGTCGGGCCGCGTGTGCTGCAGCAGCTGATGCGCCGACTGCCCCAGTGCCTGCGCGGGGTCCCAGCCCGTCAGCGTGCCCGCCGCCGGGTTCATGAAGGTGATGCGGCCACTCACGTCGACGCCGAAGATGCCATCCGTGACCGAGTCGAGGATCAGCGCGTTGCGCCGCCGCAACTTCTCCACCTGCGCCGCGCCCTCCTCGGCCTGCCGGAACAGGTTCCGCATGCTGAGGATGAGACCGGCGAGGATGCTCGCGTGGGTCGCGATCTTGAGCCAGTGCCCGACCTCGAACATGCGGTCGAAGACGCGGGCCGACATCGCCATCGAGACCTCGCTGGTGACGCCCAGCACCAGCGACGCCATGAGCCAGTGCTCGAAATCGTCGTGCGTCCAGTCGCCCTTCTGGAAGAAGCCCACCAGCGCCGCGAGGAACAGCGCCGCCGGCACCAGCTCCTGCGGCCGATGGAAGAGCGGCAGGTCCGGGTGATGCGCGGCGGGCAGCGGGAGCAGGAGGAACGCCAGCAACGTCAGCACGATCACGACGCTCGCGATCCCGATGATCACGCCTGCGCTGACCTGCCCGGCAGCGCCGAATCGATCCTCGCGGCGCCACGCCCAGTACGCCGCGCAGAGCATGATGGGCAAGAAGAGCCGGGAGGCGGACCAGCTCCACGGCGTCAGGTCCTGCATCGCGGAGGGGAGCATCCCCGACACGAACGTGGAGGTCAGCACCGTGTGGCCGACGTCGAGCAGGGCCGCGCCGGCGAAGGCCGCCGCCGTGAACAGATACAGATTGGAGCGCTTGCTGTAGAAGCGGACCATCGCGATGATCGACGCGAACAGCGCGAGCAGCGTCGAGACGGTCTCGATCAGCGTATGGCCTTGGGCCTCGGCACGCGTGGGCAGCACGCCGAGCAGCAGCCAGAGGAGCGGCGCCGACACGATCAGACCGACATAGAACGCACGGCGGCGCTCGGCAGCCCCAGCGGGGACCACGGGTACGGCGGCGGAGAATCGGGTCATCGGGTCGCCCTCCTCAGGTGCACGGCCTGCACGTCCCACCAGGGTGCCGCGCCAGCCGATCGCGCACGGCCCTGGCGATCCAGCGACGCCACCGGCCCGCGAAGGCCGCCAACGCAACGCCCCCGGCTGATTGGACCGGGGGCGCACGGATGACGCGACACACCTACAGAGCGGGCGACCGGACTCGAACCGGCGACGTCCAGCTTGGGAAGCTGGCATTCTACCAACTGAATTACGCCCGCAGCACCACCAACTGCTGACCTCCCCCGAACTTACCGCGCCGGGCACGGCACGACAAGGGAGCAGGGGGGCTTGCGCCCGAAATCTGACCGTATTAGTGTATCGCTTCAACCATACACTTTGCCACGTGCTCTTCGACCGACTCGACCCCCGACTCCCCACCCCGCTCTACGCGCAGATCGCCGAGCGGATCCGCGTTGCGGTCGCGGTGGGTGAACTGGTGTCTGGCGATGCGCTCCCGTCCGTGCGAGCACTCGCCGGCGATCTGCGCGTGAACCCGGCCACCGTAGTGCAGGCCTATCGTGAACTGGCCCAGGAGGGCCTCGTCGACATGAGACAAGGTTCGGGAACGTTCATTGCCGACGTCGCCATGGACTGGCGGGCGCGGGAACGGCAGCAGACCATCGCGCGACTCGTGCGCGAGTTGCTCGCCGAGGCGGCCCGCCTCGGGATCAGCCGCGACGACCTGCAGCGCGCCCTCGCGGCGCACGACGGAGCGACGACATGAGCGAGTCCGTGATCCGGCTCAGCGGCGTGACCTATCGGGCAGGACGCGACTTCGCGATCCAGAACCTCTCGCTCGCCGTCCCACGCGGTGCGGTGTACGGATTCCTGGGCCCCAACGGCTCCGGGAAGACCACCACCATCCGCTTGCTCCTGGGCATGTTGCGTGCCGATGCCGGGCGCATCGACGTGCTCGGACACCGCGTCCCAGAGGAGATCCACCGGGCGCTGGGTCGTATCGGCTACGTCCCCGAGCGCGGGCACCTGTGGCCCCACCTCACGATCGAGCAGACCCTCGCGACTCACGCGGCGTTCTTCGCGACCTGGGACGCCACGCGCGCCGAGGAACTGCGGCGCCGCTTCGACCTCCGCCTCTCGCAGCGCATCAGTGCCCTCTCCAAGGGGGAGAACGGCAAGCTGATGATGTTGCTCGCCCTCGCCACCCAGCCCGAGCTGCTGGTCCTGGACGAACCGACCGACGGCTTGGATCCCGTGGTGCGCCGCGATGTCCTCGCGACGCTCGTGGAGTACGTGGCCACGACGCAGGCCTCGGTGCTGATCTCGAGCCACCTGGTGCACGAACAGGAGCGGATCTGCGATTGGGTCGGCGTCATGGATCGCGGCGCGCTGATCGCCGAGGTCCCCATGCAGGAGTTCCGCAGCGGCATCAAGCGCCTGCGCGTCGGCAATGTGCCGGCCGTCGTCGACGCGGCGCCGTTCGCGCTGCTGAGCCGCGAGATGGGGGTGGGGCGCGCCGAGACTTGGGTGGTCCGCGGATGGCAGGCCACGCACGCCGAGTGGATCAGCGCGCAAGGCGGCGCGCTGCGGGACGTCGAATCGCTCGATCTCGAGGAGAGTTTCGTGGAGCTGCTTCGCAGCGGACGGCCGACGGAGGGCACCCGATGACCGCCTTCCCCCGCTATCGCGCGCTGCTGCGGCAGCAACTCATCCTGCAGCGCGTCGATATCGCGCTGCTCACGATCCTCGCGGCGCTGGCCGCCCCGGCGGCGCTCATCACGGCGCGCGCCTTCGACACGAGCCTGGGCTCGGCCGAGCGCCTGCTGGCGACCAATGCGATGCTCGCCGCGTTCAGCACGCTGCACCTCGTCGCGTCGGCGATCTTCCTCGTGGTCCGCGCCTACTCGGCCGATGCGGCGGTCCGCCATACGTATGCGGCGAGTCTGCCGATCGAACGCGGCCGCTATGCCCTGCTGCGGGCCGCCACCGGGCTCACGCTGGGGTTGCTTCCGCTCGCCGGTTTCGCGATCGGGGTGGCGGTGGTCACTGCCGGTGTTGCGTTGCCCCCGGCGCTGTATGCGTATCCGGTGGCCCTGGTATGTCGCTACGCCCTGGCCTTCGTGGTGACGTTCGCCCTCGCGTTCGCGCTGCAGTACGGCGCGGGCCGCCGGGCGAGCCGGATCGCCGTGACCATGATCCTGGTGCTGACCCTCACGGTGGTCTTCGCCGAGATCGCCGAGCAGCCCAACATCCTGCCGAGCATCGGCCGCGTCCTGGTCTCACCATGGAGCCCGCTGAGCGTCTTCGCGGCCGAATGGAAGCTCTTCGATGTGTGATCGACGCGGCATCCTGACCATGCGCCTCGCGCTCGCCCTCGTCGTCGCACCGTCGGTGCTGACGGCGCAGGGCGAGGATCCGCTCGGCAACGTGCGGCGCTCCACGACGCGCGCATACGCCGAATGGCGCGAGGCGCGTGAAGCGTGGCAGGCCGACTCGCTGCGGCGCGCGACGCTGCGCGTCCTGGGGCAGTTCGGCGGCGCCACGGTGCGGAGCGACAGTACGTCGATCGCGGAGTCGGTCGCCCGCGACCTCGGCGCAGAGCTCGAGCTGCTGCGCGATGACCTGCGGCTGGTCCTCGGCCCCCTGGCCGATTCGATGCTCGCGCGCAGCAGCGTGAGCGTGCTGTACGACCCGCCGGACGCGCGGTGGTACCGGTACTACGCGGCGGGTGCCAGCGCGCGACTCGATCTCGACGGCAGTATGAGCAGCCGGTACTTCAGCGAACGGACCCTCGGTGCGCGAGGCCGCGTGCGCGACTGGCTCGATGCCGCCGCCCGTGATGCGGTGCTGAAACGGCACGAGGCGACGTTGCGCCGCTGGCCGGGCGGCGCCCCGTCGTTCCGCCCCTGGACCGACGAGGAGCGCGCCATCGTGTACCGCGGGCTCCGGCTGAGTCGCTCACCCGTGGCGCAGGCCTGCCATGATGGGGCGTTCGCGGCGTGTCGCGTCGCCCTGGCGATGCTCCCGGCCGACGCCGACACGGTCTCGCTGTGGTACGACCCCGCCCTGCAACGCGTGCAGATCGCCGAGCGTGGCCGCGACACCATCGCCCAGCCGATGCTCGCGCCCTTGCATCGCGCCTGTGTCCAGCGGGGTGACGACCAGACCTGCCGCGACATGTTCCTCGGCGCCGGCGTACGCGCGCCGCTGAGTCAACTGGCCCGCGCCGAGCTGCTGCGACTCGCGTTGGTCGCCGGTGGCCCGCAGGCGTTCGGCCGTCTCGCGGCGCTCGACAGCGTCGGGGTCGCTGAGGCCCTCGAGCGCATCAGCGGTGTCCCGGCGGACTCGCTGATCGCGACCTTGCATGCGCAGATCCTGCAGGGGCGTCCGACGTCGTCGGCCCCAGCGCCCGACGACCTGCTGCTCGCCGGCGCGTGGATCGTGCTCGCGATGCTCGCCGTCTCGCGCCGGAGGATCGCCCCGTGAACACCACTCGGCTGGTGGTCTATACCCTGCTGGCGGCAGCCCTGGCCGCGGCGGTGGCGCTCCCACGGGACTCCACGGTCATGGCCCGGGAGTTGGGCGGCGTCGATACCCGGATGCGACAGGCGGTCGACCGCGTTACGGTGCACTACGAGATGGCGCGCCGACACCAGAGCCGGTCGCTCGCGCGTGCCACGGCCGATGCCGCGGCAGGGCGGACCGGGCTGACGATCCGCCCGCATCCCAGCGTGGATCAGGCGCGCGCCGCAGGCATCGATTCGATCGTGCGTGCCTGGTGGCTCCGTGCCGGCACGGATACCCTCGGGGCGTCGCTCACGGTCACGATCGTGGTCGACAGCATCGTGAGCGACCTCGGCGTGCCCGATGCCTCCGCGAACATCGGCAGGACCTCGGACGTGTTCGTGCCGCCGGTCGGCGCCTCGCCCGCATGCCACATCGTCCTGCGACTGCCCGTGCTGCAGCGCGATCGCGGCGAATCCGCCGATGTGAGAGGCACCACGAGCGTCCTGAACTCGTGCCGCTGGCTGCTACGCTTCGGTCCACCGGGACCTGGCGTGCGGGCATGGCTTGAGGACCGCCGCTACGGGGCACTGGTCGCGTCACGGCCGGTCGATCGCCCGTCAGCGCGTGCGGGTGTGCGCCAGCCAACGCCGTCGCTGCGGTGGGACTACTGGGCGATGCGCAGCGAGCGCGTCCGGCAGGAGATCGGCTGCGTGCTCGGGCACGATGCGGCCTGCGAGGCCGCGGTGCTCCGCGCGTGGAATGACACCTGGCGGCCCGGCAGCTTTCCCGACGGTTGGTTCTCGACGCGCGGGCCCATATTCATGGATGAGACCGGCTTCCGCGTGCTCGAGCTGGTGCATCGCTCGGTCGGGCGCGAGGCCTTCCTCGCTCTGTGGCGGGGTGATGCGCCATTCGCGCAGGGCGTCGAGCAGGCGATGCGCCAGCCCCTGGCGGTGGTCGTCCGCGCGGCGCTGCAGGACGCCCTGGGGGCGTCCGCCGACCATGGCATCCGCCGCGGACCGCTGCCGCCCGCGAGCGGACTCTTCGCCGGCATTGTGCTCGCCGTCGCCGGGCTCGCGGTGGGAAGCGGCGGGTTCCGGCGGCGCCGGAGCGAGGGCTAGCGCGGCGCGTCCACGCGACCTCGGTGGGACCGATGTGGTCCCATCCGTGCGCCCGCGCTAGTTTCTCACGAACCCCATCGTGAGTGCCTCTCGTGCCTGATCCGTCGCTCCCTCGTCGTGGATTCCTCAGCCGCCTGAGCGCGGCGGCGGCCGCGTTCACCGCCGGTGCCACCCTCCCGGCGAGCGCGCCCGCCCAGACGCCGGCGAGCGCCGACGATGTCCACGCGCTGGACCGCTGGATCGCCGACCTGCCCGGCAAGCACAAACTGGTGCTCGACGTCGTCACGGCCGAGCGCGTCGACGAGTTGGCCTACGCCCGCAACTTCCTCAGTGCCAGCGTCGCGGACTACGGACTCGCCAATGAGGATCACGCGATCATCGTCGTGCTGCGCCATTCGGCGACCGCCTGGGGCTACAACGACGCGGTGTGGGCCAAGTACGCGGTCGGCGAACGGCTCGGCGTGAACGAACCGCGGAGTGAGGTGAAGGCCACGCGGAACCGGCTGCTGCGCACCGCCGATGGTCGCGACGGGATGATCGCCACGCTCGCGGCACGCGGCGTCCATTTCGCGATGTGTGGACTCTCCACCACGCGCTATTCGCAGGAGTGGGCGCGTGCGGTCGGGGGCGGGCTCACCGCCGAGCAGGTGCGCGCCGATCTCGTCGCGAACCTGGTACCCAACGGCCACGTGATGGCGGCCGGCGTCGTCGCGGTGCAGCGCGCGCAGGCGCTCGGGTTCTCGACCATCCACGTGGGATGAGCGTCGGCGCGCCGCACGACGGCGATCCGATCCGCATCGACGACATCGTGGCCGCGGCCGAACGGCTGCGCCCGTGGCTCCCGCCGACCCCGGTGCGACGATATGCGCGTCTCGAGGCGATCGCCGGGCACGGCGTCCGCATCCACGTGAAGCACGAGAATCACCAGCCGACGCAGTCGTTCAAGGTGCGCAACGGCCTCGCGGCGATCACGGCGCTGTCCGCGGCCGATCGCCGCCGCGGCGTGATCGCGGCGACCACCGGGAACCACGGGCTGGGCTTGGCCTTCGCGGGCCAGCAGCTGGACGTGCCGGTCACCATCGTCGTGCCCGAGGGCAACAACCCCTCGAAGAACGCGAACATCCGCGGCCTCGGCGCGGAGTTGGTAGAGGTCGGGGCCACCTACGACGACGCGGTCGCGGGCTGCGCCGAACTGGCCGAACGACGGGGCCTGCCGATCATCCACTCGACCGACCATCGCGACGTCCTGGCGGGCGCCGGCACGATGGCGCTCGAGTTCGTCCAGCAAGTGCCGTCGCTCGACGCGATCGTCATCGCGCTCGGGGGCGGCTCGCAAGCCGTCGGGGCGATCGTCGTGGGGCAGGCGCTGCGGCCCGCGCTACAGGTCGTCGCGGTCCAGAGCGATGGGGCGTCCGCACAGCACGACTCTTGGCACGCCGGTGAGCGCCTGAGCGGGCGACCCATCGAGACCTTCGCCGAGGGGATCGCCACCGGTGGGGCCTATGCCCTGACGTTTCCGACGCTGCGGCGGGGCCTCGCGGATTTCATCACGGTGCCCGATGCGGCCATCGTGCGGGCGATGGGGCAGATCATGGATGCCACGGGGAATCTGGTCGAAGGGGCGGGGGCAGCGGGCTTCGCCGGCGCGACGGCGCTCGCGCCCCGGCTCGCCGGTGCCCAGATTGGAGTGGTGCTCTGCGGCGGGAATGCGTCCCCCGCGTCCGTCTTGCGGGCCGTCACCATGGCCTCCGCTCCACCGATCTGACACGGCATGGAACTCACGCACGAACCACGCGACGCTGGTACCCTGGTCCGGTTGACCGGTGACCTCGACGCCTCGGCGTCGCCCAGCACGCAGCAGGCCCTCGAGGCGCTGGTCACCGCCGGCCATGCGCGGCTGGCGATCGACTGCCGCGGACTCCGGTTCCTCAGCAGCGCCGGCCTGCGGGTGTTGTTGCTGCTGGCCAAGCGCGTCTCCAGCGTCGGAGGACGCATCGTCCTGTTCGGGCTGAATGCGCGGGTCGCCGATGTGTTCGAGATCTCCGGGTTCGACACCATTTTCCGGATCGAGGCCAGCGAGCGCGAGGCCCTGGCGGCACTGTGAGTGAACGGCGGGTGTGCGGCACCTGTGCCGCCGTCGCGTCGCCGACGGCCATGTTCTGTTCGGATTGCGGGGCGGCCCTGCGCGCCGCACGTCCGGTGGCGGCGGAGTCGCCCGATCGCGAAGCGGCACAGCTGGAGCAGGAGCTGCGGGTGGCCGTGGGCGAGCGGTACGGCATCCGGCGGCGCATCGGTGCGGGTGGCATGGCCTTCGTGTACGAAGCCGACGACCTGCGGCACGGGCGCCGCGTGGCGATCAAGGTGCTGCGGCCCGAGTTGGCGGCGATGGCCGGCGCGGCGCGCTTCCTCCGCGAGATCGAGACGGCGGCCGGCTTGAACCATCCGCACATCCTGCCCATCCACGACTCGGGAAGCGCCGGTGCGCTGCTCTATTACGTGATGCCGCTGATCGTCGGCGAGAGTCTCCGCGATCGGCTGGATCGCGATGGGCGCATCCGCGCCGATGAGGCGATCCGCCTCGTCCGCGAGGTCGCGGAAGGGCTGCACTACGCGCACACGCAGGGCGTGATCCATCGCGACATGAAACCCGACAATGTGCTCATGCAGTCCGGCCACGCGCTGATCGCGGACTTCGGGATCGCGCGGGCGGTCGGTGGCGAGGGGACCCAGCTGACCGGGGTCGGCTTCGCGGTCGGCACGCCCGACTACATGAGCCCTGAGCAGGCCTTGGCCGACAACTCCGTCGACCACCGCACGGACATCTACGCGCTGGGCACCATGCTGTACGAGATGTTGACCGGTGTCCGCCCGTTCAGCGGCGACTCGCCGCAAGCGGTGATGGTGCGGAAGATCAGCGCGCCGGCGCCGGAGCTGGACACGGAGCACCACAGCCTGCCCAAGGTGCTGCGAAAGGTGGTCGCACGATCGCTGGCGATGGACCCGAAGGACCGGTATCTGGACGCCGCGGAATTCGCCGACGCCTTGACCTTGGTGGAGATGAACCTGCTGACGTCGGACGTGCGCGGGGCCCTCTCGGGCTCAGGCGATGCGATCCCGGCGGTGGTGCCGCCGACGTCGGCGCACCCGAGCGCAGCGGTGTCTGCGCCCGTCGGATCGCTCCGCGTGGCGATCCTCAGCGGCGTCGTGACGGCCGCCGCGCTGTGGCTCGTGCAGGTCCTGCTGGAGTCGGCGGGCCTGACGCGGGTGACCGCAGCGTTCGCCGCGGCCGCGATGGCGGTGGTGGTCGTGGTCGTGGCGAGCCGATGGACTGGCAAGGCGAGTTGACCGATCGCCGTGCGAGTGCGTGATGTGGACAACTTGCGCGTCGACGCCACTCGGTTTTCAATGTGGAAAAGTTTCCCAGCCTGACTTTTCCACATCCACTAAAGTTGAAATACTCGAATTCAGCGATTCAAGGCGTTGGTAATAAATGATATAGGTAGAAGGTTTATTTATCAACATTGATGTAGATAAAAAACTCTTTCCCACACTTTCAACACAATTGCTCCGCTGCAAACGAGAAAAGGTCGCCATCTATTGGCGACCTTTTCCACATCCGCATTGATCAAGAGCCACAGGTCGGGATTGAACCGACGACCGCTCGATTACGAATCGAGTGCTCTACCACTGAGCTACTGTGGCCAACTCCACCTGCTCACGGCCCGCACGCACCGGAGTCCAGCATGCCCTGGCGCGGACTCGAACCGCGACGCCTTGCGGCACCACCCCCTCAAGATGGCGTGTCTACCAATTTCACCACCAGGGCCCAACAACGGGAGCGACGGGGCTCGAACCCGCGACCTCTCGAGTGACAGTCGAGTGCTCTAACCAAACTGAGCTACGCCCCCCAACTACACCTGCACCTGCGTTCCTGCACCTTCGATAGCTCCAACGGGAATCGAACCCGTCTCTCGACCTTGAAAGGGTCGCGTCCTAACCGATAGACGATGGGGCCGAGTCCTGCTGTGACCAACCCTGCGTACTGCCGAGCCACTACCATAGCGGTAACGGGATTCGAACCCGTGTTCCAGCCTTGAGAGGGCTGTGTCCTAGTCCCCTAGACGATACCGCCAGCGTTCCTGCACCTTCACCACACCGACTGATCGAGCAGGCCCGGAGGGAATCGAACCCCCAACCGCCGGTTTTGGAGACCGGTGCTCTAC
>CAZCZO010000031.1:0-27424 GCA_964503275.1 uncultured Gemmatimonadaceae bacterium
CGATCACACCGATCAGCGCGACGTCCACGCCGAAGAACCAGCCATAGCTGGACATCTGCGCGATCATGCAGCCGCCGCCACCGCCACAGGCCAGCGACCCGACCAGCCCCTTCTTCCACAGGTGCAGGTAGAGGGCCACGAACGCGTTCACGACCGCGAGCAATGCGATGATGCGTCGGTACCACATGGGACTCAGCGCCCCGCGCGCGAGTCGGCGCGCACTGTACGGCCCGCCGTCGTGTCGGCGCGTCGGGCCGCGCCCTCGTGCTTCGTCGCGGACTTGTCCTTCTTCGATGGCTTGTCCTTCTTCACGGACTTGTCCTTCTTCGATGACTTATCCTTTTTCGCGGACTTGTCCTTCTCCACGGACTTGTCCTTCTTCGATGGCTTGTCCTGCTTTGCGCCCTTTCCCTTCCCCTTGCCCTTCCCCTTCCCCTTCGCGTTCCGCTTGTCCTTCTTCCGTCCGCGCTTCGCCGCCGCACGCTCCTGCTTCGACGGCGTCCGCGGTGCGAGGATCGTCCCACGGCACCGGGCCGTGCCGCAGCGACAGGGATAGCGCGACTCATCCAGTTCGTCGTCCTCGTCGCCGCGCTCGAACTGATAGTCGTAGGTGAGCTCGGTCCCGGGCTGGATGTTCTTGATCGCCTCGACGAAGATGTGCCCATCCTCGTCCACCGCCTCGCAGTTGGGGTCGCACGAGTGGTTGATGAACCGCGCTTCGTTGCCGTTCACCGCCCCGTCGATCACGTGCGTCCCGTCGATGGCGAACAGGAACGTGTGATGTTCGGTCATGGCGTCGTCGTCGTAGCGGCGATCCGCCTCCACATGGGTGATCCGCTCACCGATGTACTCGATGATGCGCTGCCCCGCGCGGATCCGACGGGTGGCGAAGGCCCCGCGACCCGCGATCGCGGAGCGCTTGATGACGAAGGGGAGATCGCTGGTCTTGTGCGTCCGGCGCGCCGGGGTACGGGCTTTGCTCACTTGAGGATGCTCCAACCGAGTTCGAGGCCGACGTGGAAGTTGCGACCCGGGGCGCTCTCGCGCACCCGTCCCGCGGCCCCGTTGATGGTGATCGCGCCGACATAGCGCGTGTCCAGCGTATTGTTCACCGCCACGAAGGGCGCGAGGCGCTGCCCTCCGATGCGGCCGTCGTAGGCGAGGCGGAGATCCAGCCGCCCCGCGCCCCACGACTCTACCTCCACGGTGTTCGCGTCATCGCCGAACACGGCATCGCTCCACGTCCAATCGCTGTCCAGGGTGAGCGCGCCGCGCTGCGCACGGAGCCCCGCGCGCACGAAGTGATCCGGGATCGCGGCCAACCGATTGCCATCGAGCGTGTCGACGACCGCACCGCGAACGATGCGGTACTCCGCGAAGCGGGACCGCGACCAGGTGTGCGCGAATCGCAGTTCCAGCCATGAGGTCGCGGCGACGCTGAGGGAGACCTCCGTCCCCGTCGCCCGGGTCTCGCCGGCATTCCGGAAGAACGCACGGCCCGTCGTCTCCAGGAACTGGATGATGGCGTCCGAGGTGCGGCTGCTGAACAGCACGACATCGTACGACACGCGGCGCGTCGCCCCACGCATCCCGACCTCCGTCATCAGGATGCGCTGCGGATCCAGATCCGGATTGAAACCGCCCAAGGTCTCGGGCGACCGCGCCGCCAGCTCCGTCGTGGTCGGGGTCTCGAAGGCCGTCGAGACGTTCCAGTAGGACGTCAGCCGCGGCGAGAACGCCCAGCTCGCACCCACGTGGGTCGAGAGCTTGGACATCGTCCGCGCCCCACTGTCGTCCGACCCGTCGCGCGTGAAGCGGTCCTCGAGGTCGAAGCGCAGCTGGTCCCAGCGGACGCCCACGGTGAATCGCTGCATGGGCCGACGCTGCCAGCTCAGCTGCGCGAAGGGCCCGATGGCCGTCGTGGTCTCGAGCTGATCCAGCAGTAGCGTGTCAGCCGGCGCGGTGGGCCGTCCGCCGGTCGCGCGCTGATTGCGCCGGACGTCGCGCGAGCGCTGCGCATCGAACCCGAGTGCCAGCATCGGCGACTCGGCGGCCGCACCGAGGCGGCGACGGAGATCCGCACGCGCGCCAGCCACCTCGCGCCGGATGGTCGAGAACAGGCCGTTGTTGAAGGCGGCCGGCGCTGGGACCGGCGCCGCAAGGGCGTTGTCGACGGTGCGGGACATGTGGTACGCGACGACGCGCGCTTCCGCGCCAGCATCACCGTGCCAGCGCCACCCCAGTGAATACTGCCGCTGGCCCACCTCGCGCGACGCCCCGCGCGCCACATTGACCGCGGCCGCGGAATCGGGGTTCGCCTCCCATTCCGCGAGGGTGAGCGCCCCGGGGTTCAGGGCGAACGGGGTGCCGCCTTGGTGATGCCGTAGCTCCAACGTCTGGGTCGGCGTCAGCAGGTAGTTCAGTGCGGCGTTCACCGAGCGCACATCGGCCCCGCTGTACTGCCGGAACCCATCGACCGTCGTGCGCGAGACCGACAGCATCCCGAGCGCCCGTCCCGTACGACCAGCGGTCCGAGCCTGCCACTTGGCGAGCCCGAAGGACCCGCTCGTCAGCCGCAGCTCCTGCCGCAATCGGTCGGGGGCCGAGAGATCGGACTCGAAGGCGATGACACCACCCGACCCGTTCCCGTACAGCGAGGAAGAGGCACCGCGCAGCACCTCCACCCGACTCACCGCACCCAGCTCGATGTTGGTGAGCTGGCTCTGACCATCCGGGAGACTCTGCGGCACACCATCGAGGAGCACCTTCACCCCGCGCGTGCCGAAGTTCGCGCGGCTGCCGGCCCCGCGGATCGAAATCCGCTGATCCAAGGCGAAGCTGTAGCGGTTGCTGGCGACGACGCCCGGGATGTTGTTCAGCGCCTCGTCCACCGAGATGGTGGCCTGTCCGCGCCGGAGGTCCGCGGCGTCCTGCACCCCGACGGCGCGCGCGATGGCCTGCGACGACTCATCGCCACGTGTGACCGTCACCTGGATGGTCCGCAGCCGCGCGATGGAGTCGGCCGCGGTGGAGTCCGCGCGCGTGGTCTGGGCAGCGGCGGACGCCGGGAACCCGAAGGCCACGACCGCCACGAGCGCCGCACGCGCCGCGCACGCCGACCCCGGTCGACCCCACCGTGATCGCATCACGGGTTCCGGCGGGAGCGGGGGTTCATGCTCGCGACACATGCCGCACGACGTGCCGCCACGCGAGCTGCATGCTGATCGCGTCGGTGAATCGCGCGGTGGCGTCCGCATGCAGACCCTGTTGCAGCCACCGCGCGAGGTCCGGTCCGAAGCCCGTCAGATCGGCCGCCCCGCTCAGCTGCTGTGCCAGGACCGCCGGGGCCTCGTCTCCGGCGAACGGCGGTCGCGCCGTGAGCGCGTAGTACACGATCGCCGCCACCGCGAACAGGTCGGTGGCCGGCCCTTGGGGCTCGCCCAACAACTGCTCCGGTGCGGCGAAGGCCGGAGTGCCCGACGCGCCCGCGTGCTGCTCGCCGAACGCATTCGCGATGCCGAAGTCCGCGATCCGCCAATTGCGATACCGGTCGATGAGGATATTCTCGGGCTTGAGGTCGCGGTGGATGATCCCGCGCGCATGGGCGACGGCGAGGGCCTCGAGGACCATGTCCACCTCGTCGGCGATCTCGCCCAGCAAGCGGGCGCCGTTGCGGCCCACCAGTTCTGCCAGCGAGCCTCGCTCCTGCAGCTCCATCGTGTACCACACGACATCGCCCCGGCGATCCATATCGTACACCGGCACGATCGCCGGATGCTTGAGATTCGCCGCCAGACGCGCCTCCCGGATGAAGCGGGCGATCGCCTCCTCGCTCTCCGACGCCCGCGGATGCAGCATCTTGAGCGCGACCTCGCGCTCGAGCGAGAGATCGCGGACGCGCCACACCGAACCGAAGGTCCCGGAGCCCAGTTTCGACAGCACTTCGTAGTCGATCCCCGTCGCCCAGCGCAGTCGGTCCTCGTCGGTCTCGGCGTCCGTCTCGGTGAGGGCGTCCGTCATGCTCAACGCGACCGTCGTGGTCCCGGGCATCAAGCGCTCCAAGGTCTTCAACAACTCGGCCACGCTCTCGAACCGCGACGCCGGGTCGCTGTGGAGCATCCGGTCCACCAACTGGGCGATCGAGGCCGGGCAGTCGGGACGCACGAGGTACACCGGCGGCGCGTTGTCGCGCGGCGGGAGCTCGCCCGCCAGCATCGCGAAGCACAGCGCCCCGAGCTGCCACTGGTCGCTCAGCGGCGTCGGACGCCAGGCATCCCCCCACTCACTCGGCCCCGGCATCCACGTCGCGTCGGGCCGCAGGCCCGGGGGCACCGCATCGGCCCCCGCCGCCCATTGCCACCCTAGGAGCCAGAGACGGCCGGTGGGCGTGATGTACAGCGAATCCGGCGCCACCGCCCCATGACAATTCCGGATGTCGTGGA
Source organism: uncultured Gemmatimonadaceae bacterium (assembly GCA_964503275.1). Lineage (GTDB taxonomy): Bacteria > Gemmatimonadota > Gemmatimonadetes > Gemmatimonadales > Gemmatimonadaceae > DASRAP01. Next base: position 4,443 of record CAZCZO010000031.1, read on the forward strand.
GGTACGCCAACCCAGAGCCCACCGTGCGCATCACCCGGATCATCTCGGGGACGGACGCCTGCCCCGTGCGGCGCAGCCGGTCGCCCACCGTCTCACCGGTGATCCAGCGCCGGAGGTAGCCCGGCCCGCGCGTACTCCCCTTGAACGGCGTCCAGAAGTGGTACGTCGTCGGGAACAGCGGATGGTTCAGGTGTGCGAGACTGCGCGCCTCCGCGAAGAGCCACTCGGCGTGCGCGGGATCGGGCGCGCTGAGCAGCGCCAAGGAGCGGCCGAACGCGTCGATCAGCTCCTGCGCATGGCGCGGGCCGGTCGCGACCCCGTGCTCGCCCCAGCGCCAGCCCGGCGGCAGATCCCAATGTTGCAGATGCTGCGGCAGGCCCAACAGCACGCGATGCGGGCCGCGGAGTGGGGCGGGGTCGGTGCTGCCTCTGCCGGTGAACGTGCTCATGGACCTGCGAAAGCTAGCGACCGCGCCGCCCTGCGCTCAGGGGGCACCGGGCGCGCGGAGCAGGAGTTCGACGGTCGTGCCGTGGCCGAGCTCCGAACTGAGTCGGATGCTGCCGCCCCAATCCTCGACCAAGCGCCGCGAGATCGCGAGCCCGAGCCCGCTCCCCGAACTGCTCGTCGAGAAATGCGGCTCGAAGACGCGCGGCAACGTCTCCGGGGCGATGCCACTCCCGTCGTCACGCAGGCGCAGCCGTACGAATCCCTGATGCCGGTCGAGGCTCGCCGCGATCCGGTGGGCTCCCGCGGTGCGCGCGTTCTCGGCCAGGTTGAGCAGCACCTCCCGCAACTCCACGGGACGCGCCATCGCCGCCAGCGGTGCATCGGCACCGTCGAGCTGCCACGCGCTCTGCTCCTCGCCGCCGAGCTGCTGCAGTGCCGCGACATCGCGCAGGACGGCGGCGACGTCGCAGGCGGGCACCGGGGGCCGCGCCTCGGGCGGCGCGCCGAACTGGGCGAACGAGCGCGCGGTCGCATCGAGATGCTCGATCTCGGTCAAGACGCGCGTCGCGTTCTCCTCGAGGATGGTGCCGAAATCCGGGCGTCCGTCCCGCCAGGCGCGGAGCAGATGCTGCATGCCGAGGCGCATCGGCGTCAGCGGGTTCTTGATCTCGTGCGCGACCTGCCGGGCCATCTCGCCCCAGGCGAACACACGCTGCGCCCGCGCCAGCTGGGCCTCGCTCTCTGCGAGATCGCGGGCCATCCGATCGAAGGCCTTGAAGACCGGCATGAACTCGACCGCCGTGTCCGGCAGGGTGAGGTCACTGCGCCGCCCGCCCGCGACCGCCAGGGCGGCGTCGCGCAGACTGCCGATGGGCCGCGCCAGTCGACGCGCCGCGAACCCACTGAGGCCGAGCGCGGCGATGGCCCCGATCAGCGTCGTCAGCAATACGAGGATGCCGAGGTCGCGACGGCGCTGGTCCAAGGCCGCATCGCCGACCAGCGCCGGGACGGCGACGACGACCTCGCCGCCCAAGGGCCGGAACCCGAACAAGACCTCACGACTCCCGACCCGCAGCAATCGGGTGGCGACCAACCCCTCGCCGTCGCCGATCGCACGCTGGACGGCGGGATCGATCCACCGGCCGATCGGCGCGACCGCGAGTTGCAGCGGATCGGATGCGGCGACCAAGCGACCGCGGCGATAGAGGAACTGGGGGACATCGCCCGGTACGCCGACGACGGCGGGGCCCGCCGGACCGGTGACCAATGTCGCCCGCCGCAGGTACTCGCGCACCACCAACTCCCGCGTCGCCCGGTCGTCGGCGGCGAGCCGACGCGAGGACCACACCGCGAAGCCGCCGGCCGGGACCACGAAGAACGCGAACAGGGCGAGCGAGAGCTGCAAGCGATAGCTGCGGCGCCAGCGTCGCTGACGCGCGCGCACCCAGCGGGTCAGCGCACCATCGGCCGCCGCATCGGCGCCCCAGAGCACGAGCACGATCGCGAGGTTCCACAGGACGATGAGGGCGCCGCGCGGGATCAGGGTATCGAGCGCATCGAAGCCGACCCGGGCATGCACGCGGACAGCGCCCGCCGAGGCCGACGGCAGCGACCACTCGGCGTGGAGATGATCGCCCCGTCGTTCCCAGGGCGTCCGGGCGACATCGAGCGCCGGCGCCTCTGGGCGCAGCGTCAGCTCATAGAGCAGATCGGGCGATGGGTCCGCCACCCCGATGACGGGGGTCCGCACCACGCCCGCCGCCAGTCGGCTGCGCGCGCTGACCACCACCGTCGTCACCTCGCCCGTCGCGTGTGGGACGGCCAGCACCAGCGAGGCGACCGGTGACGGGGGCAGCTCCCGGAGCAGCGGGAGCTGTGCCTCGCGGGCGGCCCGCACGATCACATCGATCGGCGCGACGGGCAGGGCGGCCCCGAGCTGCACCTGCGCATCGGGCACGTCGCCGACCCAATGCGCCAGCTGCACCGGATACTCGCCGGCCGCGAGCTCCGAGCGGGCATAGCTTCGTAGCAGGGCCGCGCGGTCGCGCGGCGGCGGCGCGGCCAGCAGCTCCGCCGCGAAGCGGCTCAGCAGCGCGACCGATCCTTCATCGACCGCGCCGAGCCCTGTCACGTCGGCGGCGGCCATCTCGACGCGCTCACGTACGGTCGCGCCCCAGGTCAGCACCACGGCACCGCAGGCCGCCACCAGCGCGCTGGGGAGCAGCACCGCGCGGGATCGTCGGGCGAACACCAACGCCGCCACGGCCGCGGTCCACAGCAGCGCGTACCACTCGGGCCAGTGCGCGTCTCCCACCAGCTGGCTGGGCGCGAGCGACGCCGCCGCGATCGCGATGACCGGCGCGACCCACAGGGGGAGCCCCCGGCCCCTGGGGATCGACTGCTGGCCGAGGAGGACGCCCGCCGTCAGCAGGGTCATGGCGGCCAGGAACAGCCCGGTCTCCCACGCCAGCCAGAGCGAGGGATCCGCGCCGGTCGGTGGCATCGTCACGCCGCGCGCGAGATCGCGCAGGACATACGGGGCGGCGGCCGCGAAGGCCAGGGCCACCGCCAGGGCGAGCTGACGACGCCCGCGAGCCACCGGGACGAGGCGCGCGCGCCTGGCGGCCAGCACCGCCAGCAGCGCGAGCGTGCTGCTGGCCGCCAGCGCGGCGATGGACGCCGTGAACGGCCCTCCGAGCGCACTGAAGAACGTCGCCGCGTCGAATAAGCGCGATGCGTTGGAGGCGACACTGAGCGGCGCGACCGCGAGGACCGCGGCACCGAGGGCGAGCACGCCGACGCGGCTCCAGCGCGGGGCATCGCTGCGCCAGTACGCGACGAAGGCCGCCAGCAGGGCGATCGCGACCAAGACGAGTCCGAGGACCCGCGCACGCTCATCGCGCGCCACCTCGAGCGCCGCGGCGTCCGGCGGTGTCGCACGCACCACGGCGCGTCCGCCGCCGACCACGACCGGTCGCCCCCCCACCACGCCAGCGGTGGCAGGCCACACGCGAAGGGTCGCCTCCGTCCGCCGCGCGACGTCGGCCGCGAGGCTCCGGGCGAAGCGGTCCGCCGGCGACACCGCATCGACCACCACGGTCGCCACGACCCGCCGCGAGCCACGGACGGCCACCGCGTATGCCACGGTATGGAACGGGCCGAATGCGAGGCCCTCGCGCTCCCACAACGGCTCGGTCTCGAGCACCTGATTGCCCAGCCACGAGGTCGCCACGGCATCCTCGTACACGATCACCCCGGCATCGGCCGGGATCGCCGCGAGCGAGGTCATCGAGGCGCGGCCCTCGGCGGCACTGCGCGCGGCGTCCTCGCGCAGGGCGGAGGTCATGGCGACCAGCGCGTCCTCCATCGCGCGTTCCGCGGCGCGGCCGACCTCGGTGGTCGCGCCACGCAGGTCGCGCACGCGCGCGATGCCGACCGCGAGGGTCATGACCGCGAGGAGGCCGACCAATCCAAGGAACACCGGTCGCTGGCGCCGCCACGCATGGGGCAGGAGCCCCGCCCACGCCGCCGCCGCGACCAGCAACGCCAGGGGTTGCAGCGACAGGGTCCACCAGGTGACGGCGGCGACCAGGATGGCCGGCGCACCCCAGTGCAGGATCCGGTGACGCGATGATCGGGCCGTGGAGAGCGGAGGCGCGCGCATGATCTGGAAGCTATACCCAGCGCGACGGCCCGCGGTTCGCTGCGGGCACCGTTCGTCAGCGGCGGTGTACCTTTCGCCTATGCGGACTCTTCCACTGCTGCTGGTCGCGCTGGCGACCCTGGCCTCGGCTCCTCTGCGCGCACAGGTCACGACCATCGACGAGGGCAGCTTCACGCTGTTCGTCGGTGCGGATCGTGTGGGGCGCGAAGAGTTCTCGATCCGGTTGGTGCCCGATGGGACGGCGGTCACGACCCTGTCGCAGGCCACCACCGCGTGGGGCACGCGTCGCCTGCTCCCCGCGCTGCGGAGTGATTCGGTCGGGACCCCCCAGTTATACCAAATGGAGGCCCGCGACGGCGAGCGGGTGACGACGCGCGTGGCGGCCTCGACCGCCGGCAGTCGCCTCGCCCTGCGGGTGACCACCGACCGGGGCGAGTCGGCGCGCCAGCTGGCCGTCACGGACCGCACGGTGATCCTCGATGACGAAGTCGTGCACCACTACTACTTCGTCGTCGCCCGCGGCGCGGGCGCGATGTCGGTCCTGGTGCCCCGTCGGCTGGGGCGTGAGGAGGTGTCGATCGCGCGGCGACCGGATGCGCCGGTCGAGATCGGGACCGGGACCGTTCCCGCGCGACACTTCGTGATCACCGACGCGGCCGGGGTCACCACCGATGTCTGGACCGACATGTCCGGACGGCTGCTCCGGGTCGCCGTCCCCACGCGCGGCTTCCTCGCCCAGCGCGACGAACCGCCGCGCTGAACTCGCGCTGAACCCGCGCTGAAACTCCCCGGCCCGCCCGGACGTACGGGTGGCGTGTTCATCCTCCGCCCCCGAGCAATGCGTCGTCCTCTCCTCGTCCTGTTCCTCCTTCTGGGGCTCACGCCACAGGAGGGCCGGGCCCAGTCCGCCGTCGGCGCCACGCTGACGATCGATGAGGCCATCGAGATCGCCCGCCGGAACAATCCGGCGTTCCAGCAACAGTTGAACGCGCGCCGACGGGCCGGTGCGGCGCTGCGCACCGCCTACGGCGGATTGTTGCCCTCCGTCGACGCGAGCTTCGGCTCGTCGTATCGCGAAGGCCGCCCGCAGGTCTTCGGCGGTGTGGCCTTCGGCGCGAACTCCGACGTCGTCACGTCGAACTACTCGGTGAACTTCTCGGCAGCGTACTCGCTGCAGTCGCTCCTCAACCCGCGGCAGCAGTCGCACACGGTCGACGCCGTGGACGCAGACGTCGCCTTCCGTGAGCTGACGTTGCGCCAGCAGGTCACCGCGCAGTACCTCCTCGCCCAGCAGGCGGCGCGCCGGGCGATCCTGCAGGATTCGATCGTCGCGCGGCAGCGCCTGCAACTCGAGCTGGCGCAGGTCCGGGTGACCGTCGGGTCCGGCACCTCGCTCGACGTCAAGCGCGCCGAGGTGGCCCTGGCGCAGCAGGAGCTTGAGGCCGTGCGCGCGCGGAATGCCGAGGCGAGCGAGCTGGTCCGCCTGCTGCAATTGCTGGCCGTCCCGGCCGGGACGACGGTGCGGCTGACCTCCGAGCTCACGCTCATCGAGCCGACGATCGACCTCTCGATGCTGCTCAGCGAGGCCAAGGCGCGCAATCCGAACCTTGCCGCGCTGCGGGCGCGGGAGGACGCGGCCACCGTGAACCGACGCCGCGCCTCGGGGCAGTATCTGCCCTCCCTGCGGCTGTCCGCCGGATTCGGCGGATTCACCAACCAGCTGACCGACAACGCCTTCGCGGTCGGTCAGGCCGAGGCACAGGTCGCCAGTCAGCGCGCCAGTTGTTTCGTGCAGGATTCGCTCCGGATCGGCGCGGGGATGCCGAGCATCACGAGCCGCTGCAACGCCTTGGTCTTCACGGATGCCGACGCCGCGCGGGTCCGGAGCAACAACAGCACGTGGCCCTTCGCCTTCTCCCGGGAGCCGTACACCCTCTCGGCGTCGCTCTCGATGCCGCTGTTCAACGGCTTCCAGCGCGAGCAGCAGGTGCAGGAGGCCTCGCTGGGGATGCAGGACGCGCGACTGGCCCTCCGCGACGCGGAGCTGCAGCTGACCAGCGACATCACGCTGAACGTGCTCGGGCTGCGGACGCAGTGGCAGGTGCTCGAGCTGCAACGCCGGACCGCCGCGGCCTCACAAGAGGCCTTGCAGCTGGCCCAGGAGCAGTATCGGGTGGGCACGGCGTCGTACATCGACGTCGCGACCGCCTTGAACGATTATCAGGCAGCGGAGATCCAGTTGCTCGCCGCTTCCTACGAATACCAGCGCGTCTTCTCGCAGCTCGAACTGCTCATCGCGCGTTCCCTCCGCTAAGCCTGGATACCGATCCCCATGAAAGCTCGTACCAAGTGGATTCTCGCGGCCCTCGTGGTCGTCGGTGGTGGCGGCGCTGCCGCGATGGTCATGAAGCAGCGCGGGCCGAAGCCCATCGAAGTGCGGATCGACACCGCGGAGCCGCGCGATCTGGTGGCGTCGGTGACGGCGTCCGGTCAGGTCCAGCCCCGCACCAAGGCCGACCTCTCGGCCGATATCACCGGCCGCATCACGCGGCTGGCGGTCAAGGAGGGGGACGAGGTGCGTGAGGGGCAATTCCTGCTGCAGATCGACCCGCAGCAGTTCGAGGCCGCCGTGCAGCGCTCCGAGGGCGCCCTCGCGGAGGCCCGGGCGGCGAATGCGCAGGCCCGGGCGAACTTCATCCAGGCCGAACGCAACCTCAAGCGCTCCGAAGAGGTCCGCAAGAGCAATCCGCAGCTCATCTCGGACGAGGCGCTCGAGGTGCAGCGCACGCAGTTGGATGTGAATCAGGCGCTCCTCGAGGCGTCGGAGTACCGTACCCGCCAGGCCGAGGCCGGCCTGCGCGACGCCCGCTGGCAGCTGGAGCGCACGACGATCCGCGCGCCCATGTCCGGCCGGATCACGCGCTTGAACGTCGAGGTCGGCGAGACGGCGATCATGGGCACGCTGAACCGTGACGCGGCCACCCTGATGACCATCTCCGACATGTCGGTGCTGCAGACGAAGGTCAAGGTCGACGAGACCGACGTCGTGCGGATCAAGCTGGGAGACTCCACCGTGATCCAGCTCGACGCCTTCCCCGATACCACCTTCGTGGGTCGCGTCGTCGAGATCTCGAACTCCTCGGTGCAGCGTCCCGCGACGGGCGCCGGGGGCGACCAGGCCATCGACTTCGAGGTGACGATCGAGCTGCTGGATGCCCCGGCGGACACCCGTCCCGACCTGTCGGCGACCGCCAAGATCGTGACCGACACGCGGACGCAGGTGCTGTCCATCCCGATCATCGCCTTGACGGTCCGCGAGGACTCGGCGCTCGCGGCCGGGGACGTCGCCGCACCGCCGGGCGGTTCGACCGCACGCCCCGTGGGGAAGCGCGACGTCGAAGGCGTGTTCATCGTCAAGGCCGACAACACTGTGACGTTCCGCCCCGTAAAGGTGGGGATCGCCGGCGATCGCTACTTTGAGGTCCTCTCCGGGTTGGAGCGTGGAGAGCGCATCGTCGGCGGAACGTACCAAGCCATCCGCGAATTGACCGAGGGTGCGACGATCAAGGAGACCGTGGTGGTCCCCCCGAGCGCCGCGGCCAAGCCTCCCACCTCCTGACGACGTGACCACTATCGTGAGCGAAGCCGCCCCGATCCCGACCACCGCCGAGCGCCAAGCGGTCCTGACCGTCCCGGGCACCCCGGGACGCGAGTGGGTCATCGTCACGCGCGGCATCAAGCGCGAGTACGACATGGGCGGCGAGATCGTGCGTGCCCTCCGGGGCATCGATCTCGCCGTCCGGCGCAACGAGTACGTGGCCATCATGGGCCCGTCCGGCTCGGGCAAGTCCACGCTGATGAACACCATCGGCTGTCTCGACACCCCCGACGGCGGCGAGTACTGGCTCAACGGGACGCTCGCCTCCGAGATGAGCGACGACCAGCTCGCGCGCATCCGGAACAAGGAGATCGGCTTCGTCTTCCAGACGTTCAACCTGTTGCCGCGTGCGAGTGCGCTCGCCAACGTCGAGCTCCCGCTGGTCTATGCGGGCGTGTCCGCGGCCGAGCGCAAGCGCCGCGCCACCGAGGCGCTGACCAAGGTGCAGCTGGATCACCGCATGCACCATCGGCCCAACGAATTGTCCGGCGGTCAGCGCCAGCGCGTCGCGATCGCCCGGGCCCTCGTCAATGATCCGTCGATCCTGTTGGCCGACGAGCCGACGGGCAACCTCGACTCGCAGACCTCCGAGGAGATCATGCGCGTGTTCGAGCACCTCGCGAACACGGGCCAGACGGTGATCATGGTGACGCACGAACCCGACATCGCCGCCCACGCGCGCCGGGTCGTCGTGTTGCGCGACGGGCTCATCGCCAGTGACGAGCCCCGCGAGAAGTTCGCGGCGCGACTCGCGTTGCATCCGGGCGGCCACTGACCCGACCGGTCGCTCCGACCACCGCGAACGGCCCGCGCGAAACCGTGCGGGCCGTTCGCGCGTAGGTCCTCCCAGCGGCTGCGCCCGCACTCCCTACCCTTCGCACCGCTGCATGCCGCTGCTCGAAGCCGTCCGTCTGGCCCTTCAGACCCTGCGCGTCCAGAAGCTCAAGAGCTTCTTCACCCTGCTCGGGGTGATGATCGGCGTGATGTTCCTGATCGCGGTGATCTCGATCGTCGAGGGCATGCAGAAGTACGTCGAAGAGGACTTCGCGGCCAAGATCATCGGCACCAACACCTTCGCGCTGCGTCGCTTCCCCAACGTGAACGTGGGCGACATCAGCGACGAGACCTGGCGCGAGTACCGGCGCCGTCCCCGCGTGTATCTCACCGACATCACGCTGGCCCGGTCCGTGCTCCCGCCCGACGCGATCTCGTCGATCGAGACCATCATCTTCGCGACGGCCAACACCCCGGAGGCACGCCCGCGGCAGGTCATGGCCGTCGGCGCCGACGCCGACTACTTCCGCCTCAAGGCCTACGACATCGAGCGCGGCCGCGCGTTCAGCGCCCAAGAGGTCCAGCGCGGACTGCCCGTCGCCGTGATCGGCGTCGAGATCGCGGAGCACTTCTTCCCCAACCTCGATCCCGTCGGGCGCGAGATCCGGCTGGCCGGGATCCCGTATCAGGTCATCGGGGTCCTCGCCAAGCAGGGCTCGGTATTCGGGTTCTCGATGGACCGCCTCATGATCTCGCCGTGGACCTCGCCGATCCGGCGGGTGACGAATCCCGCGAACGACATCGATGCGCTGATCGTGCAGGCCAGTGACCCCATCGTGCTCGCGGAGAGCATGGAGGCCGTGCGCGAGATCATGCGCTCGCACCGCAAGGTGCCCCCGGCCGCGAAGGACAACTTCGCGCTCGAGACCTCCGACTCGGCGATCTCCTTCTTCGCCGAGCTCAAGAGCAAGCTCATCGTCTTCGGCACGGCCCTGCCCGCGATCGGACTCCTCGTCGGGGCGATGGTGATCATGAACATCATGCTGGTCGCGGTCGCCGAGCGCACCGCCGAGATCGGCGTCCGCAAGGCGCTGGGCGCGCGGCGCCGTGACATCATGTCGCAGTTCCTCATCGAGGCCGCGACCCTCAGCCTCATCGGCGCCGCCATCGGCATCGGCCTCGGCATCGGGATCGCGAAGGCCATCGCCGCGGCGTCGCCGCTGCCGGCCGCCGTCGCACCGTGGTCCATCGGGCTCGCCTTGGTGCTCGGCGCCGGCGTCGGGATCATCGCCGGCGCCTACCCGGCCAGCCGGGCGTCCCGGCTGGACCCCATCGCGGCCCTGCGCCAGGAATAGCGATGCGACTCGTCTCCGGTCTCGTCACGCGGCTGTTCCTCATCGCCGAAGGGGTCGGCATCGCGTTCAGCGCGATCCGCGCCAACAAGGTCCGCGCGGCCCTCACCATCCTGGGCGTCGCCGTCGGTGTGTTCGTGGTCACCGCGATGGCCGCGGCCGTCCACGGCATCCGCGAGTCCTTCCGCAGCGACGTCGATGCGTTCGGCGCGACGACCTTCCAGGTCCGCCGGCGACCGATCAACCTCGGGGGCTGCAGCGGCAGCGACGATGAGTGCCCGGAACGGCGCAACCCGGCGATCAGCGTCGCCGAGGCCGCGACGATCCGGGCCCTGCCCTCCGTCAAGGCCGTCGTCGAGCTCTGGGTCTCCAGTGCCCCCATGCGCTATCGCGATCGCTCGCTGGCCAATGTCGGCTACGACGCACTCGGCAAGGATTGGCTCGAGGTCGACAAGGGCGACATCTCGCCCGGCCGGAACTTCACCGCCGCCGAGTACGACGCGGCGGCGCGCGTGATGGTCATCAACGACTCCGCGGCCGCGCAGCTCTTCGGGACCTCGGACCCGATCGGCAAGGAAGTGTTGGTCAGCGGCCAGCTGTTCACCGTGATCGGCGTCTATCATGCCGAAGCAGGTTTCCTGAAGACCATGGACGGGCGCGGCCCCGACAAGCCGCGCGCGATCGTGCCGTTCACGACGGCCAAACGGCACCTCGGGCTCTTCACCCGGGGCGCGATCCTGATGGTGAAACCGCGCGACGGCACCGTGCAGAGTGACGTCATGGACGAAGTGACCGCCACGCTGCGCGGCCTCCGCGGCCTGCGCCCCGTGCAGCCGAACAACTTCGCGCTCGTGACCCAGGACCGCTTGTTGGACGTGTTCGACCAGCTCTTCGGCGCCATCTTCCTCATCGGCATCGCCCTCTCGGGCGTCGGACTGATGGTCGGCGGCGTGGGCGTCGTCGCCATCATGATGATCTCGGTCACCGAGCGGACCCGCGAGATCGGGGTCCGAAAGGCCCTGGGGGCCACGCGGGCGACGATCCTGTGGCAGTTCCTCGTCGAGGCCGCCACGCTGACGACCATCGGCTCGCTGATCGGCCTCGCCGGCGGCACCGTGGTCGCGTGGATCGTGCGCGAGACGACGCCGATCCCGACGGCCGTCCCGCCCAGCGCCGTGGTGCTGTCGCTGGTGGCGGCCGCGGTCACCGGGGTGGTGTTCGGGATGCTCCCGGCGACCCGGGCCTCGCGGCTCGACCCGGTCGAGGCCCTGCGGCACGAGTAGTCGGCACGAGTCGGCGGCACGAGTAGTCGGCGCGAGTAGCTGGCCCGCGGCGGCACGCACCGGCGGCATGCCGCTTGTCAGCGCGCATGCCGCCCGTGACATTCCAGCGTGAGGCGGAACCGGTGACGTTCTACGACGTGGTCGCGACCGCGATCGGGCAACTGCGCGCCAACCCGCTGCGCGCGCTCTTCACGTTGCTGGGCATCATCGTGTCGGTGGCGTTCTTGGTCACCGTCGTGGCGGTCATCCAAGGGCTCAACGCCTACGTACGGGAGAACGTCGCGGGCGCCGTGGTCGGGGCCAACGCCTTCCAAGTGCGCCGCACGCCCATCGTGCTCTCGCCCTTCGACGACGAAGCCGTGCGCCGCACGGCGCGGCGCCCGCGCATTTCGGAGGGTGACGCCGAGGCGGTGCGCCAAGCGATCCCTGACGCCGTAGCCGTCTCGATCCAGAGCGGGTGGCCCACACCGCTGACGGACCTGCGCTGGGGCGGCAACACGCTCGGTGATGTGACGGTCTTCGGGGTGACGCCGGCCTATCAGGTGGTGCAGGACTATCGCATCCGTGAAGGGCGCCCGCTGCTCGAGGTCGATGTGACGCAGCGCCGTGCCGTGGGCGTCATCGGCGCGGAGGTCGCCGACAAGCTGTTCGGCGCCACGGACCCCATCGGACGCGAAGTGCGCGTGGGCACCGAGCGCATCGAGATCGTCGGCGTCATGCAGCCCAAAGGGCGCGTGCTCGGTCAGAGCTTCGACGGGTTCATCCTGTTGCCGGTCTCGCGCTTCGAGATGATCTACGGCCGGCGCCTCACGACCACCATCTCGGTGAAGATGGCGACGGCCGAGGAGGTGAACGGGGCGATGGCCCGGGCCGAAGAAGCGGTCCGGCTGCATCGTCGCTTGCGACCGGGCGCGGAGAACGACTTCTCGGTCGAGACCTCCGAGGCGCTGGTGAGCTTCTGGCGCAACATCACCGCCCTGCTCTTCAGCGTGATCCCGGCCGTGGTCGCGATCGGCGTGGTCGTCGGCGGCATCGTCATCATGAATGTGATGTTGATGGCCGTCACCGAACGCATGCGCGAGATCGGCATCCGCAAAGCGGTCGGCGCGCGCTCGCGCGACATCGAACGCCAGTTCCTCGCCGAATCGATCCTGCTCTCGGTGCTCGGCGGTGCACTCGGGGCCTTCGTCGGCTGGGTGTTCGCGGCGATCCTCGCCGCCGTCTCCCCGCTCCCCGCGCGCGTGACCGGTTGGTCCGTGGCCTTGGCCCTGGCGATCGGCCTCAGCGTCGGCGTCGCGTTCGGCGTGTATCCCGCACGGCGGGCCGCGCGGCTCGATCCGATCCGCGCCCTGCACAAGGAATGATGCGGCGCAGCGTGCCCCCGACCGACACCCTCGTCGAGAACGTCGGCGTGGCCTTGTCGTCGCTGCGCGCGGCACCGCTGCGCTCGGCCCTGACGATCCTGGGCGTGGTCATCGGCGTGGCGACCGTGGTCACGATGGCGACGCTGGTGCGCGGGATCCAGCGCAACATCATCTCGCAGATCGAGGTCGCGGGCCCGACGACCTTCTACGTGCTGAAGATCTGGTCCTCGACCCCGTTGAATCCGGACAACCTCCCACGCCACGTACGCGTGCGCCCCGACCTCACCGCGCAAGAGGCCCGCCGGATCGCCGCACTGCCCGAGGTGGACTACGCCGCGCTGTGGGGGCAGATCCTCGGCCGCCTCGAGTTCGGTGGGGCGCGGTCGCCGCAGGTCGCGATCTTCGGTGCGGACGACCGCTTCACCGAGATCCAGGGCGGCGCGCTCGTCGCTGGCCGCTGGTTCACGCGGCAGGAACTCACGGGCGGACGCGCGGTCGTGGTCATCAACGAGCAGCGCGCACGGCAGTTGTTCGGCGCGCTGGATCCGCTGGGCCAGCAGGTGCTGGTGGCCGGCCGACCTGCAGAGGTCGTGGGACTCTACGCGCCACCAGCGAACATCTTCACCCCGCCGGGCTCCGAGGTCGGCGCCATCGTGCCCTTCGTGATGGCCGACCGCCAGTTCACGATCGATCGCACCCAGGCCTTGTGGATCCCCGTCAAGCCGCGCGACGGGGTCAGCAGTGACGAGGCACAGGCCGCCGTGACCATCGCCATCCGCGAGCTACGCGGCCTGCGCCCGCGCGATCCGAACACGTTTGACCTCGTGGCGCAGGACCAGATCCTGTCGACCTTCGAGCAGCTCACCGGCGCGTTCTTTCTGGTGATGATCGTGCTCGCGTCCGTCGCGCTCCTCGTCGGCGGTATCGGGGTGATGGCCGTGATGATGGTCTCGGTCACCGACCGCACGCAGGAGATCGGCCTGCGGCGCGCCGTGGGCGCGACGCGTCGGGACATCCTCGTGCAGTTCCTCATCGAGGCCGGCACCCTCACCGGGATCGGCGGGGTGCTCGGCATCGTGGTGGGGCTGCTCGGCGCCTCGCTGGTGTCGTTCGCCCTCGGACTGGTGCCCGAGGTGCCGACCGGCATCGCGGTGATCGCCGTCGTGACGAGCGTGGGGATCGGCGTGGTGTTCGGCGTCGTCCCGGCGCGCCGCGCCTCGCGGCTCGACCCCGTCGAGGCGCTGCGCTACGAGTGAGCCTCGTGGCCCGGGGCCACGGCGGCGATGCACTGGATCTCGATCCCGAAGCCGTAGTGCAGGTCTTTCACCGGGACGATCGCGCGGGCCGGCCGGTGATCGCCCATTACCGACTCGTACACCGCGTTCACGCGCGGCCAGTCCCCGATGTCCGACACATAGATGGTCATCGAGAGCACGTAGTGCAGATCGCTGCCCGCCGCCACGAGGATCGACGCCACGTTGCGCAGCGTGATCTCCGTCTGCAGCTCGATGTCGTCGGGCGGATGTGACGCCCGCGCTGGGTCCCGCCCCAGCTGGCCGGACACATACACCAGTCCGTTGTGGACCACCGCCTGGGAATAGTGCCCCGCGGGGCTCGGCGCGTTCGGGGTGTGGATGCTCTGGATCATCGGCGACACGAAGAAGAGGGAGAACGATGCGGCGGCCGGGTCACCGGGCCCGCCACTCGAGGAAGAGGTCCCACAGGGGAAGATAGAGCGGGAGCGACAGCACCACATGCTCCAGCGCAGCAAGGCCGAGCAGCGTGGACAACAGCGCCCGCCCGATCCGGTGATACTCCGTCGTCGCGCGCAGCGCCCAGCGCCCACTCCACCACGCCCCCGTCGCCAGCGCGGTGATCGACACGACGATCAGCCACTGATTCTCGCGTGGCCCGAAGTACTGCACCAGGAACGCCAGATGGGGCGGGAAGAAGGCCTCGCCCGGATTCACGACACCGAAGAAGATGTTCAGCTTGGCGCTCTGCTGCGCACCCCAGAAGATCATGAACGTCCACAGGCCGACGCGGTTCTCGCCGCGCCCGGTCGCCAGCGCCACCGCCGCGAGCATGAGCAGGCCGACCACATCGGAGTAGAGCGTCGCGTGGATGGCCTCGAGGGCCATCGCCCAACTCGCGGGGGCCGCCACCGGGGCCGCCACCGCCGGGCCCACGACGTACCCCGCGAGGAACACCGTGCTGACCCACGCCCACGCGGCCGAGCCACCGAGGAAGCTACGCGTCGCGCCCTGGGCATCGAGCTGGTGCCGCGTGCGCCGCACCCACCACAGGCCCGCCACCGCGAGCACGGTCGAGAGGGACGTGCCGACCACCGCCGCGCTGCCCTGTCGCTGGGCCATGAAGATCAGTCCCGTCGCCAACCACCAAAAGACGGTGACGAGCGCCACGGCCCGCCCGTACGCCGCCACCGTGCCACGCGGCCGCGGCGATGCACCCGCGCTCATGGATCCACGAGCGCACGCGTGACGGACGCGACGGTGCGCGCATCGGCGACCGGCAGCGCCACGTAGGTGCCGCCCAGCAGCGACGCGAGCTCCCGCGCGAAGGGTTCGCCCCGTGGTGAACAGTCCACGAGCAGCACGGCGACGCCGCGCGCGCGGAACGCCGTCGCCGCACTGCGCGCATCCGCCTCGGCCTGCGGACGTCCGGGGCTGCCGTCGAGGGCGATGTTCGCGCGTCCGTCGGTGAGGATCACGACGGTGGGCACGCTCCCACCGCGCCGCGCCTGCTCCGCGACCGCGAGCGATACCGCGATGCCCAACGCGAGCGGCGTCCCACCGCCGCCGGGCAACCCGGACAGTTCGCGCCGCGCGCGCGCGAGCGCGCGCGTCGGCGCCAACAACACCTCCGCCGCCGCGCCGCGGAACGCCACCAGCGCGACCCGATCCCGCCGCGCATAGCTCTCGGCCAGCAGGATCTCGATGGCGCCCTTGGCCTCGGCGAGCCGGTTCAGCGCCGCAGACCCCGACGCGTCGACCGCGACGATCACCGTGCGCCCCGCACGCTCCACGAAGCGCTTGATGCGGAAATCATCCGCGCGGACGGCGACGGTGCCGGCCCCGGGTGCCCTGCCGCGCAGACGCTGCCACGGTGCGGCCGCGCGCAAGGTGTCGAGCACGTGGAGCCGTGCACCGCCACGCGGTGCCCCGCGGCGCGTCCCTACCGGACGACCCCGCTGCCACCCAGCGCGCTCGATCCCCGTGCGCCCCGCCTCGCGCAGCTGGCGATCCGCACGCTGCGCGAGCGCCTCGAGCAGGTCAGGGGGCAACGCCGCGACCGCCGCCTCCAGGATGCGGTCCTCCAAGGGCCGCTCGGACTCGCCCGACTCCGGAGGCGGCGTGTCGGGCGGAGGATCGGCGGGCGGCTCATCGGGCGGTGGTTGGTCCTCCGGCGGCGGTTCGTCCTCCGGCGGCGGCGCTGGGAATCGCGTGGCGCGCGGCGCGAGCAGCACCTGCGCGGCCAAGGCGATGTCGGCCTCGACGATCGCGCTACGGCCGTCGAGCGCGGCGGCGGCGCGCGCCGCCGCCAACGCCTGGAGCGGCGCACGCAACGAGTCGATCCCCAGCGCGACCGCGGTGACCGTCAGCGCCTCGGCCGCACGACCCTCCGGATCGTCGACAGCGGCCACGCGCGCCCGTGCGGCGGCGATGTCGTCGCGCGTCGGCAGCGGCCACGCCTCGCCGCGCCACCGGGCGGGGAGCGCGATCCAGCATCCCAGTCGCTCGCGCAGGGCCGCTGCCACCACCTCATCGTCGGTACCTTCGTCGATCGCCACCAGCGCGAAGCGTGCGTCGAACTCCGCACTCAATCCGTCGCGCTGCAGCCGGATCACGCCATGGTCGAGGGCGGACGCCAGCGTCGCCACGACCCGCGTGGCCAGGCGCTCCGCCGCCGGTGCGACCACGATCCCGCCATGCGCGCGGGCCAACAGGCCCGACTCGGCGATGGGGCGACCGGTCGCCAGCGTCGCACCGAGATCCAGCCCGCCGATCAAACGATCGTCGGTGACACCGAGCGGCAAGCGCGACACGGGGGCATCGGAGGGCAGCAGCGACTGCAGCGTCGCCGACCAGGCGGCCGCCTCGTCGTAGCCGGGCGCCCGCAGCAGCACGCCCCCGAGTGCGTGCGGGAGGACCGCGAGCAATGCCGCCGCACTCGCGGCCAGTGCGGAGGGATCCACGGCAGTGGCGGCCACCGCGTCGGGCCCCGACGACGCCACGGTCAGGCGGCGAAGACCTCGGCGATCGCGCGCGCCACACGCGTCGTCGATCCGGTCTCATCGAGCACGTTGCGGCGCAACCGATGCCGCAGGGCCAGCGGCGCCACCGTGCGCAGGTGCTCGAGCGTCGCCTCGGGGCGCCCGTCGAGCGCGGCCAGCGCCCGCGCAGCACGCAGCAAAGTGAGTTCGCCGCGCAGACCATCCGTGCCCAGCGCCAGACACAGCGTCGCTGCGCGCTCGAGCACGGCGTCGGGGACGGCGACGCCCGCGACCAGCGCGGCGCGCCCCTTCTCGATGCGCCGGCGTACCTTCAGATCGTCTTTGTGATACCGCGCCGTCTCCCCAACGGGGTCGCGGTCGAACGCGTCGCGACGGCGGACCACATCGATGCGCGTGGCCAGATCGGTGGGGGTACGGACCTCGACGGAGAGCCCGAAGCGATCGAGCAGCTGTGGCCGCAGCTCGCCCTCCTCGGGGTTGCCGCTCCCCACGAGCACGAAGCGCGCGGGGTGCCGCACCGACACGCCCTCGCGCTCGACCACGTTCTCGCCCGTCTGGGCCACGTCCAACAGGAGATCGACGAGGTGATCCTCCAACAGGTTCACTTCGTCGACGTACAAGAAGCCCCGATGCGCCCGGGCGAGCAGCCCCGGCTCGAAGGCCTTCTCGCCCCTCGACAGCGCCCGTTCGAGGTCCAGCGCCCCGACCACGCGGTCCTCCGTGGCACCGAGCGGAAGGTCCACGACCGGCACCGGCACCTTGGCCTCCTTGCCGGCGGCGCGCGCCGGGCACGCAGCGCAGGCCGGGGCGACCACCGCCGGGTCACAATGATAGGCGCAGCCCTTCACCACCGAGATCTGCGGGAGGATCCCCGGCAAGGCACGCACCGCCGTGGACTTGCCCGTCCCGCGGTCACCGAAGACCATCACCCCACCGATGCTCGGATCGACGGCCGCGATGAGCAGGGCGAGCTTCATCTCGTCCTGACCAACGATTGCAGAGAACGGGAACACGAGACCCACGACCGACCCTCCCAGCGACTGGTGGCGCGCGTGCGGGGTTCGCCCCACGCGCAGTGCAGAAGCTAATGCACCGTCAACTGAACTTGACAGCCCCGTGGTCCAAGGCGTATCGTCGCCGCCACATATGAGCGCATCAGAATCGACGATCGGCCTCGCCGACACCAGCTGCCGCAGTGCCGCGCCGTCCACGCTGCGCGATCGCCTGCTCGACTGGCGCAATTCCATCTACGCCTCGGCCGCCTTCCAGCGCTGGAGCGCCAAGTTCCCGCTCACCCGACCCATCGCGCTGCGCCGTGCGCGCGCGGTATTCGACCTGTGTGCCGGCTTCGTCTATTCGCAGACGCTCACCGCCTGCTTCCAGCTCGACCTGTTCCGGATCCTCGCGACCGAGCCCCTGACGTCACCGGAGCTGGCTCGGCGGGTCGGATTGCCACCCGAGGGCATGGAGCGCCTGCTGCGCGCCGCCCTGTCGCTGCGACTCATCGAGCGCCGGTCGGCTGGTCGGTACGCGCTCGGCCCGCTCGGCGCACCACTCGTGAGCAATGAAGGCCTGGCGGCGATGGTCGCGCACCACGTGCACGCGTACGCCGACCTGCGCGACCCGGTCGCGCTGCTCCGGCGTGACGGGCTCCGGGGCACCGAGCTGGCCCAGTACTGGCCCTACGCCGACAAGGATCACATCGCGTCGCTGCGGGCCGAGTCGGTCGCGACCTACTCGGAGCTGATGGCCGCCTCGCTACCTCCCTTGGCCAGCGACATCATCGATGCCTACGATTTTCGCTCGGCGCGCCACGTGATGGACGTCGGTGGGGGCGAGGGCGTGTTCCTCTCCATGCTCGGGGCGTCGGCGCCGCACCTCTCGCTCACCCTCTTCGACCTGCCTCCGGTCGCCGAGCGCGCCGAACGGCGCTTGTCGGCGGCAGGCCTCGCGGCCCGCGCGACGGTCGCGGGCGGGAACTTCCATACGGACGAGCTGCCGGGCGGCGCCGATGTGATCACCTTGATCCGCGTCCTGTTGGACCACGATGATGCCTCGGTGCTCGCGCTCCTCAAGCGGGTGAAGGCGGCGCTGCCGTCGCGGGGGCGCGTGCTGATCGCCGAGGCCTTCGCCGGGGTCAAAGGTGCGGAGCCGGTCGGCGACGCGTACTTCGGGTTCTACCTGTTGGCGATGGGCCGCGGCCGCGCGCGGTCGGTGGAGGAACTGCGCGGTCTTCTCTCGAGCGCGGGCTTCGGACGGGTCCGTGTGCTCCGGACGCGCTACCCCTTCCAGACGGGGCTCCTGGAGGCGTCGAACTGAGCGAGCGGGTGCAGGGCGAACCATCCAATCATTAATACGGAATCATTACGACCCATTTGGGTGGTCCTTATTGATACTGGTCGGTGAACGGGATGGGGGGTGGTGTCCAGGGAATCTGCCCGTGTGTAAAAAACTCTTGACGGTTCTGTGCGTCACGCACACTTTACAGCCGATGCTGGTTGCGTAGGATCGGGAGACTTGGTGAGGGAGGGTAGGTTGGAGACGGTAGCCATCGTGTTCGAACGGCCAGAGGTCCTCACCATGCGCACCTTGTCGCTGACCGCGCCAAGCGAGGCGGATGTCGTGGTGGATGTGCAGTGGAGCGGGATCAGCACCGGCACCGAACGCCTGCTGTTCAGCGGGCGCATGCCGCCGTTCCCTGGCCTCGAATATCCCCTGGTCCCCGGCTACGAGTCGGTCGGACGCATCGTCGACGCGGGGCCCGCCTCGGGGCGTCGCGTCGGCGAGATGGTCTACGTCGCCGGCGCGAACTGCTATGTCGGCGCGCGCGGGCTCTTCGGCGGCTCGGCACGTCGGTTGGTGGTGCGCGGGGCGAAGGTGACCCCGATCGCCGAACACGTCGGCGAATCCGCGGCCTTGCTGGCGCTCGCGGCGACCGCGCAGCATGCGATCGCCGAAGGGCCCGCGGTCCCCGACCTCATCGTCGGCCACGGCGCTCTCGGGCGCCTGCTCGCCCGCTTGGCGACCCTCGCGGACCCGTCGGCCCGTCCGACGGTGTGGGAGACGAACCCGGTGCGCCGCGACGGTGCGCAGGGCTACCCGGTGCTCCACCCGGACGAGGATCCGCGCCGCGATTATCGCGCGATCATCGACGTGAGCGGCGCGCCCAATCTGCTCGATACGCTGATCGGCCGACTCGCCCCGCAGGGGGAGATCTGCCTCGCTGGCTTCTACGACACGCCCGTGGTGTTCACGTTCGCCCCCGCGTTCCTGCGGGAGGCACGGATCCGCGTCGCCGCCGAGTGGAAGGAACGCGATCTCGTGCACGTGGCCGCGCTCGCGGCGGCCGGCACGCTGTCGCTCGACGGTCTGATCACGCACCGCGTGGCCCCGGCCTCGCCGGCCGCGGCGGCCGCCGCCTACCAGACCGCGTTCACCGACCCGCACTGCGTCAAGATGATCCTCGATTGGAGTCAGGCCTCATGAGTGATGGCGCGCTCGTCCAGCTGCACCGCACCCTCCGCGACGAAGCGGCCGCCGACCCGGCCCCCATCCAGACGGGCGCCGTCGCCAAAGAGACGCAGATCATCGCGATCTATGGCAAAGGCGGGATCGGCAAGTCGTTCACGCTGTCCAACCTGTCGTACATGATGGCGCAGCAGGGCAAGAAGGTGTTGCTCATCGGCTGCGATCCCAAGAGCGATACCACCTCGCTGCTGTTCGGCGGACGGGCCTGCCCGACGATCATCGAGACGAGCTCGAAGAAGAAGCTCGCCGGTGAAGAGGTCACCATCAGCGACGTCTGCTTCAAGCGCGATGGCGTGTTCGCGATGGAGCTGGGCGGCCCGGAGGTCGGGCGCGGCTGCGGGGGCCGCGGCATCATCCACGGCTTCGAGCTGCTCGAGAAACTCGGCTTCCATGAGTGGGGCTTCGACTACGTGCTGCTCGACTTCCTGGGCGACGTCGTCTGCGGCGGCTTCGGCTTGCCGATCGCGCGCGACATGTGCCAGAAGGTGATCGTCGTCGGCTCGAACGACCTGCAGTCGCTCTACGTGGCCAACAACGTCTGCTCGGCGGTCGAGTACTTCCGCAAGCTCGGGGGCAACGTCGGCGTCGCCGGCATGGTCGTGAACAAGGACGACGGGACCGGCGAGGCCGCGGCGTTCGCGGAGCGGGCGGGGATCCCGATCCTCTCGGCGATCCCCGCGCACGACGACATCCGGCGCAAGAGCGCCAACTACGAGATCGTGGGCATCCCGGGCACGCAGTGGGGGCCGATGTTCGAGACGCTCGCGACCAACGTCGCGTCGGCACCGCCGGTGCGTCCCAAGCCGCTCACCCAAGACGAACTGCTCGGGCTGTTCGCGAGCGATGTCGTCGGTCGCAACGTCGTGCTCGAGCCGGCGACCGTGTTCGACATGGTCGGGCGCACCGATATGTCGAAGCCGTCGCTCGAAGTCATCTACGACAGCGTCTGACGATGACGACGCCCCTTCCCGTCCTCGCGCGACCCGACGCCGTGACCGGCGACGGGCTCGGCTGCCACGCCGGCAAGGATCAGCTCGCGGCCGCCGCCCGTGCCGCGGGCAAGTCGGAGACGCTCGACCAGTACGCCGCGGACTACCCGAAGGGGCCGCACGATCAGCCCCAGTCGATGTGTCCGGCCTTCGGGTCGCTGCGGGTGGGGCTGCGGATGCGCCGCACGGCGACGATCCTCTCGGGCTCGGCGTGCTGCGTGTACGGCCTGACGTTCACTTCGCACTTCTACGGGGCGCGGCGCACGGTCGGCTACGTGCCCTTCAACTCCGAGACCTTGGTCACGGGGCAGCTCTTCGAGGACATCCGCGACGCGGTGTACCAAGTGGCGGACCCCGCCCTGTACGACGCAGTGGTGATCACGAACCTCTGTGTGCCGACCGCCTCAGGGGTGCCGTTGCAGCTGCTCCCGAAGGAGATCAACGGGGTGCGCATCATCGGCATCGACGTGCCGGGCTTCGGCGTGCCGACGCACGCCGAGGCCAAGGACGTCCTCGCCGGGGCGATGCTGCGCTACGCGCGCCATGAGGCCGAGCAGGGACCGGTCGCCGCACCGCGAGGCGGAGTGAGCGAGAAGCCGACGATCACGCTGGTGGGCGAGATGTTCCCGGCGGATCCCGTGGGCATCGGCATGATGCTCGAGCCGCTGGGGCTCGCCGCGGGCCCCGTGGTGCCCACGCGGGAATGGCGCGAGCTCTATGCCGCGCTCGACTGCGTCGGGGTCGCGGCGATCCACCCCTTCTATACGGCGAGCATCCGCGAGTTCGAAGCGGCGGGTCGCCCCATCGTGGGCTCAGCGCCGGTCGGCCACGACGGGACCGCCGCGTGGCTCGAAGCCGTCGGCGCGATGGCCGGGGTGTCGAGCGCGTTGGTCGGCGCCGCGCAGGACCGGCTCCTGCCCGCCATCAGGGCGGCGTTGGCGGCCAAGCCCATCACGGGGCGGATCACGATGAGCGGCTACGAGGGCTCCGAGTTGCTCGTGGCCCGCCTGCTGATCGAATCGGGCGCCGACGTGCGCTATGTGGGCTCGGCGTGCCCACGCACCGTCTGGAGCGATCCCGACCGCGAATGGCTGGAGGCACGCGGCGTGCATGTGCAGTTCCGCGCGTCGCTGGAGCAGGACCTCGCCGCCATGGCGGAGTTCGCGCCCGATCTCGCGATCGGCACGACGCCCGTGGTGCAGAAGGCCAAGGAACTGATGATCCCTGCCCTGTACTTCACGAACCTCATCTCCGCGCGGCCGCTGATGGGACCGATGGGGGCGGGGTCGCTGGCGCAGGTCGTGAACGCGGCGATGGGCAACAAGGCGCGGTTCACCACGATGAAGGACTTCTTCGCCGGCGTCGGCGAAGGCCACGCGGCCGGCGTGTGGGAGACCACGCCGCAGGACCGCCCCGAGTTCCGCGAGCATTACAAGCGGCATCTCGCGAAGGTCAACAAGGCCCGCAAAGCGCAGGAGATGATCTGATGCTCGTCCTGGATCACGACCGCGCCGGGGGCTACTGGGGCTCCGTGTACGTGTTCACCGCCATCAAGGGGATGCAGGTGGTGATCGACGGGCCCGTGGGCTGCGAGAACCTGCCGGTCACCTCGGTGCTGCACTACACCGACGGCCTGCCGCCGCATGAGCTGCCCATCGTCGTCACGGG
>CAZCZO010000032.1:0-25419 GCA_964503275.1 uncultured Gemmatimonadaceae bacterium
CCCCAATGAGTCCGGCGCAAGCGAGGGCGTCGATGAGGGCCTCGTCGCCGAGGCCGCGGGCATCGGCCAAGCCGGTGAGCACGGCAGGGAGCACCCCTGCGCCGCCCGCCGTGGGCGCCGCGACGATCACCCCCATGGCGGCGTTGACCTCCTGCACGGCCAGGGCACGCGCCAGCACGTCGCGGAACGGGGTGCCTGCGAGCGGCCCGGCGGGGCCGGTGCGGAGCTTCGCGGCGTCGCCCCCCACGAGCCCGGAGTTCGACATGAGGTCGCCGCGCAGCCCGTCGGCGATGGCGGTACGCATGACGGCGAGCGCTCGGCCCAGGGCATCGCGGATCTCCTGGACGGGACGACCCTGGTCCCTGGCCTCGGTCTCGAGGGCCACCTGCGCCAGCGACTTCCCCTGCGCCTCCGCGTCGGCGATGGCGTCGCGCATGGAGCGATACACTAGGCACTCACCTTGTCGAGGCGGAAGGCCCACTTCACCCAGGGCAGGGCGCGGATCGCATCGCGGATCTGCTCGTCGGGTTGCTCGTCGACCTCGAGCACCATGAACGCGTCCCCGCCACGGTGCTGCCGCGACAGCTTGAGCGTCGCGATGTTCACATCGCCCTCGGCGAGCAGGCCGGTGATGCGCGCGACGGACCCTTTCACGTCCTCCGCGACGAGGACGATGGTGTGGTGGCTGCCGGAGATCTCGACAGGGAAGCCGTCCACGTCCGTCACCAGCACGCGGCCAGCCCCGAGCGACGAGCCCGTGAGCACGTGCCGACGGTTGCCGCGCTCGACCATCATCCGCATGGTGTTCGGGTGGACCTCGCTCTCGCCGCCGAGCGTGGTCTTCTCGAATTGGTAGTCCACCCCCTCGGCCTCGGCGATCTCGAGCGCGGTGCGCAGTCGCTCGTCGTCGGGGCGAAAGCCGAGGAGGCCGCCGACGACGGCCTTGTCGGTGCCGTGCCCCTCACCGGTGCGGGCGAAGGAGCCGTGCAGCTCGATGTGGGCGCGTTCGGGGGTGCCGCCCACCAGGCCGCGGGCCAACAGGGCCAAGCGGCAGGCGCCGGCCGTGTGGCTGGAGGAGGGCCCGACCATGACGGGGCCGATGATGTCGAGGAGGGAGGGCACTGGGGAGGGTGGGGGAGCGAGACGAGACCGAACGCTGACGCACATGGGAAGCTAGAACGTGAGGGCCATCTCTGCTGGCCGCGCCCTGCTAGCGGACGCTGCGCGTGCGGCGCTTGGCCGCCACCAGCGGCTGGAGGAACCGCCCCGTGTGACTCTCCTTCACTTTGGCCACCACCTCGGGCGGACCCTCCGCCACGATCGTCCCGCCCCGCACCCCACCGTCCGGCCCCAGATCCACGATCCAGTCGGCCGTCTTGATCACATCGAGGTTGTGCTCGATGACCAATACGGTGTTGCCGCGGTCCACCAGCTTGTGGAGCACGTCGAGTAGCATGCGTACATCCTCGAAATGCAGTCCCGTGGTGGGCTCATCGAGGATGTACAGCGTGCGACCCGTGTCGCGCTTGCTCAGCTCGGTGGCCAGCTTCACGCGCTGCGCCTCGCCGCCTGACAGAGTCGTCGCGCTCTGCCCGAGATGGATGTAGCCGAGTCCGACGTCGTTGAGCGTGCGCAGCTTTTGCGCGATGCGCGGCTGATGCTCGAACACACCGATCGCATCTTCGACCGTGAGGTCGAGCACGTCGGCGATGCTGAGGCCGCGGAAACGGACCTCGAGCGTCTCGCGATTGTAGCGACGCCCCTTGCACACATCGCAGGGCACGTACACGTCGGGCAGGAAGTGCATCTCGATCTTGACCAGCCCGTCGCCCTCGCAGGCCTCACAGCGACCGCCCTTCACATTGAACGAAAAGCGACCCGGCCCGTAGCCGCGGATCTTCGACTCGCTCATCTCGGCGAATAGGTCACGAATCGGCGTGAACAGCCCCGTGTACGTGGCCGGGTTGGATCGCGGCGTGCGCCCGATCGGGGTCTGATCGATATCGATGACCTTGTCGAGGTGCTCCAGACCCGTGATGCGGTCGTGCCGGCCGGGCAGCGTGCGTGCGCGGTAGAAGTGCCGCGCGAGACTGCGATGCAGGATGTCCTCGACCAGGGTGCTCTTCCCGCTCCCGCTCACACCGGTGACCGCCACGAACAGCCCCAGCGGGAACTCCGCCGTCACCCCGCGCAGGTTATGCTCCTTGGCCCCCTCGACACGCAGCACGCGCTTGTCGTCGCGCACGCGCCGCGGGCCGGGCTGCTCGATGCGCCGGTCCCCGCGCAGATACGCACCCGTCAGCGAGGCGGGACTCTCCAGGATATCGCGGATGGTCCCCTCGGCGATCACCTGACCGCCGTGCTTCCCGGCACCGGGCCCGAGGTCGATGATGTGATCCGCCGCGCGCATCGTGTCCTCGTCGTGCTCCACGACCAGCACCGTGTTCCCGAGGTCGCGCAACTGCTCCAGGGTCCGCAGCAGGCGCTCGTTGTCACGCTGATGGAGGCCGATGCTGGGCTCGTCGAGGATGTACAGCACGCCCACCAGCCGTGAACCGATCTGCGTCGCGAGGCGGATGCGCTGCGCCTCGCCCCCGGACAGCGACTCCGCCGAGCGGTCCAGCGTGAGGTAGTCCAGCCCCACGTCGTCGAGGAAGCGCAGCCGGTCGATGACCTCCTTCAGCACGGGGCCGGCGATGTCTGGCTCGAGCCCCGGGTGTCCGGGCGAGCGCACCGGGATGCTGCGCGCATGGGCCAGCGCCTCGCGCACCGACAGTTCCGTGAACTCGCCGATGTTCCGGCCATGCACGGTGACCGCGAGCGAGGCCGGGTTGAGCCGACGGCCGCCGCAGTCCGTGCATGGCGAGACCACCATGTACGCCTCGAGCTCGACGCGCACGCCGTCGCTCGACGTCTCCTGATACCGGCGCTGCACATTGGCGAGGATGCCCTCCCACTTGGCGTCGGCGGCCTTGGCGCGTCCCTTCTTCTCGGTGCCGTACAGCAACACCTGCTGCACCTTCGGTGGCAACTTGCCCCACGGCGTGTTCAGCGCGAAGCCGATCTCCTTGGCCAGGCCGGGCAGGATGGTCCGGCGCAGGTAGCCGTCGGGCTCACCCCAGGGCAGGACCACCCCCTCGAGGATCGTGATGCTCGGATCCCCGAGGATGAGGTCGGGCGAGACCTCCCGGCGGGTGCCGAGGCCGGCGCAGGCCTGACAGGCCCCGAACGGCGAGTTGAACGAGAAGTGCCGCGGCTCCAACTCGGGCATGGAGATCCCGCAATCCGGACAGCCGTACTTCTCGCTGAACAGGTGCGTGGTCGGCTCGCCATCGTAGCGACGCACCTCGGCCAGACCGTCGGCCAACCGCAGCGCGGTCTCGACGGAGTCGGCCAACCGCCCGCGATCCTCGAGCCGCACCTGCAGGCGATCGACGACCACGGACACGTCGTGATTCTGCCGCCGGTTCAGCGTCGGCGGCGACGCCAGCTCGACCAGCGCCCCGTCGACGTAGGCGCGCACGAACCCCTGCTTGCGGGCGGACTCGAACAGCTCCTTGAACTCGCCCTTGCGGCCGCGCACCAGCGGGGCGAGGACCTCGATGCGGGTGTCGCGGGTCCAGCTCAGGACCACATCCGCGATCTGCCCGGCGCTCTGGCGCTCCACCGCACGGCCGCACTGCGGGCAGTGCGGGGTCCCGCAGCGGGCGTAGAGCAGCCGGAGGTAGTCGTAGATCTCGGTGACCGTGCCGACCGTGGACCGCGGGTTGGCCCCCGCCGACTTCTGCTCGATCGCGATCGCGGGCGACAGTCCTTCGATGGCGTCGACATCGGGCTTCTCCATGAGCCCCAGGAACTGCCGGGCATAGGCCGAGAGCGACTCCACGTAGCGCCGCTGCCCCTCGGCGAAGATGGTGTCGAAGGCCAAGGAGGACTTCCCGGACCCCGACAGCCCGGTGATCACGGTGAGCTTGTTCCTGGGGATCGCGACGTCGATCCCTCGCAGGTTGTGCTCGCGGGCACCGCGGACGATCAGGGCTTCAGTGGCCATAACCTTGCAAGCTCGCGGGAGGGACGCCCCGCTTCAAGCCGTCCCCCACCCGAACGGGGGAGGGCCAGCGTGCTTTTCCGCGCCCGGCGGTAGATTCCCCGTCCCGCCCTTCCCGCCGCCGCTCCCGATGCAACCCACCGATCTGCGCGTCGTCATCACCACGGTCCCCAGCGAGGCCGAGGCCGAATCGTTGGTGCGCGCGCTGCTCGAGCAACGACTGATCGCGTGCGGCACCATCGTGCCGGGCGCGCGGTCGTTGTATCGGTGGCAGGGCGCGGTCGTCGACGCGACGGAAGCGGTGGTGCTGCTCAAGACGACCGCCGACCGGCTGCAGGCCCTCGAGGCCTTGGGGGGAAGGATCCATCCCTACGACGTCCCCGAACTGCTGGCCGTACCGATCGCCGCAGGCCCGGCCCCGTACCTCGCGTGGGTGCGCGCCGAGACGACCGCTCCAGACGTGTTGCCGTGAACCCGACGATCCCTGACGATCCGGCCCAGCTCCCGCTCGGGGAGACCGAGGGCCTGCCGATGTTGCCCCCGCACGACGACCCCGTGGTCCAGGGCCTCGAGCAGGGTGAGACCGCGCTGGCGAGACACGACCTGGCCGCGGCTTTGCGGGCCTTCCGGTCGGTGTTGGCCGTTGAGCCCTCGCACGTGCGCGCCCGGTTGCGGCTCGCGTATACGCTCGACCAGATGGGCTCGCCCGATGCGGCGATCGCCGAGCTGGACCGGGCGCTGACCCAGTACCCGGACAACGTCACGCTGCTCTGTGGTCGCGCCGCGCTGGCGAGTGCGCGATTGCGCTACGATGCCGCCGAGGCCGACCTCAAGCGGGCGCTGCGGCTCACCGAGTCGAACGGAGAGGTCCATACGCAGCTCGGCATCCTGCTCTGCCGCAAGGCACGCTGGCGCGAGGCCATCGAACCGCTGAAGCGTGCCGTGGAGCTGGACCCCGCGCAGAGTCTGCCCTACTACCACCTCGGTGAGGCCTACAACCACGTGGACCAGCTGGATGCGGCGCGGGCGGCGTACGAGCGTGCCGCCGACCTGGACCCGACGAACTGGCGCGCGCTGAAGGGGCTCGGGGTGATCCTCGACCGGCAGCAGCGCCCGGTCGAGGCGGCGGCGGCGTATCGACGGTCGCGCGAGGTCCAGCGCGCGTGACCACGACGGCCGCGGAGCGGGCACGACGGGGGCGCCGGCGCGGGATCGTCGCCGTGTCGGTGTTGCTGGCGTGGGGAGTCGCGCTCGCGGCGTTGGTGCGGCGCGATATCCTGCGAACTCCCGCGCAGGCCTATGCCGAGCTCGGGCTGCGCGTGAACCCCGGCAATGTGTTCTACGCGGTGGAGCAGAACGGGGTCGCGATCGGCTACGCGTCGAGCACCATCGACACGGTCGCCGATGGGATCACCTTCCGTGACGAGCTGGTCGCCGACCTCGACGTGGCCGGCACGCGGCAGCGCGCGCTGGCGCGGACCGACATCAAGCTGTCGCGGGCCTTCGCCCTGCGCACCTTCGCCCTCGATGTGGACGCGGCCGGCTCGCCGATGCGCCTCAGCGGACGCACGGAAGGCGACACGGCGCTGGTCTATGCGATGCGCGGCGTGGGCAGCGCGGTCGACTCGCAGCGCATCGCGGTGGAAGGACCGATCCTCGTCCCCACCTTGCTGCCGCTGGCGACGATCCTCAAGTCGCCGCCCAAGGTCGGTCGGTCGGCCACGTTCCGGGCCTTCGACCCGCGCAGCATGGGATCGCGCGAGATCACCTTGCAGATCCTCGCCGAGTCGCTGTTCGTGGTCGACGACTCGGCGCGATTCGACGCCGGGCGCGGACGCTGGGTGTCGGCGCTGGCCGATACGGTGCGCGCCTGGCGCGTCGGCGCAGCCGACGGCGGGTTCAATGGCTGGGTCGATGCACAGGGGCGCGTCGTCGAGTCGCAGCAGGCGGGTGGTCTGACGCTGCGCCGGATGGCCTACGAGATGGCCTTCGAGAACTGGCGGATCGCGCAAGCGTCCCGCGGGACGCCGACGCTCGCGGGCGATGTGCTCGAGGCCACGGCGATCGCGTCGAACGTGCCGCTGCCTGAGCAGCGGGTGCAGCGCCTGCGAGTGAAGCTGATGGCGCCCTCGCTGAGCGGCTTCGACCTGCAGGGTGGTCGACAGACCCTGGATGGCACGACGTTGACGGTGCGCACCGAGGAGGCGCCTGCCTTCGTCGCCGACTATGTCTTGCCGCCCGCCCCGGCCCACCGCCAGCGATTTCGCGCCGAGTTGGCGGGGGATCCGCTCCTGCAGGTCGGTGCCCTGCCGATCATCCGGCAGGCGGTCGCGATCGCGGGCGACTCCCGCGACCCGCGCGAGATCGCGGAGCGCGTGAACCGATGGGTCCATGAGAACGTCGAGAAGGTGCCGACGTTCTCGATCCCGAACGCGCTGTCGGTGCTCACGGACCGTCGCGGCGACTGCAACGAGCATGCCCAGCTCTTCGTCGCGCTCACCCGCGCGCTCGGCATCCCGTCGCGCGTGGCATCGGGCGTGGCGTACCTGAACGGCAAGTTCTACTTCCACGCGTGGGCTGAGGTGTACTTGGGCAGTTGGGTGGCGGTGGACCCCACGTGGGGGCAGTTCCCCGCGGACGCCGCGCATCTTCGGGTGGTCACCGGTGGACTGGGCCGCCAGGCGGAGTTGATCCGGCTGATCGGCACACTGCGTATCGAGGTCGAGGACGTCCAATGATCGAACTGCAGGGCCTGACCAAGAAGTACGGATCCTTCACGGCGGTGAATGGGATCGACCTGACCGTGCCGCGCGGCGAACTCTTCGGCTTCCTCGGCCCGAACGGCGCCGGGAAGACGACCTCGTTGCGGATGATCGCTGGCATCCTGCAGCCGACAGCGGGTGCGGTGCGCATCGGCGGTATCGACATGGCCAAGGACCCGGTGGCGGCGAAGTCGCGCCTGGGGTTCATCCCGGATCGTCCGTTCATCTATGAGAAGCTCACCGGCGCAGAGTTCCTGCGCTTCGTCGCCGGACTCTATGATCAGCGCGGCGCCGAGGTCGAGCACCGCGCGCGGGAGCTGATGGCGTTGTTCGACCTGGAGGCGTGGCGCGACGAGATGGTCGAGAGCTACAGCCACGGGATGCGCCAGAAGCTGATCATCGCCAGCGCGTTCGTACACCGGCCAGATGTGATCGTGGTCGACGAGCCGCACGTGGGCCTGGACCCCAAGTCGATCCGGATCCTCCGGGAGTTGCTGCGCGAATACGTGAATCGCGGCCACACGATCATGATGAGCACGCACACGCTGGAGGTCGCGGAGCAGATGTGCGACCGCATCGCGATCATCGTGAACGGCGAGATCCGCGTGTGCGGCACGATGGCCGAGCTGCGGGCCCAGTCGTCGCAGGCCACGCTTGAGGAGATCTTCCTGCGGCTGACCGGGGAGCGTGCTGCGCGCGACCTGATGGAGGTCCTGGAGGCGTGACGGTCCCCGCCGCTTCGGCGCCCGCGCGCGATGTGCTGCCCGATCCCGGGCTGCTGCATCTGCTCGTGCCCAAGGTGCTCACGGCGCGCAGCCGCATGGCCGCCGGCGAGCGCGGCCGCGGCGTGCGGGCCGCGATCCTTGGCGGGATCGGCCTGCTGTTCTGGGGCTTCATCTTCGGTGTCCTCTACCGGCTGCTGCTGTACTTCCGCGGCGTCGAGGAGATCGGACCGCTCCTGGCCGGCAAGTTGCTCGGCCTGATCCTGATCGCGTTCATGTCGCTGTTGCTGCTCTCGAACGTGATCACGGCCTTGAGTTCGTTCTTCCTCGCGAAGGATCTGGATCTGTTGGTGGGCGCACCGAACGACTGGCTGCGACTCTACGGGGCGAAGTTGCTCGAGACCGCCATCAACTCCAGTTGGATGGTGGTGCTGATGGCCGTGCCGATGTTCGCGGCGTATGGGATCGCCTACCAAGGGGGGTGGCTGTACCCGTTGTACGCGACGCTGCTGTTCCTCCCGTTCCTGGTGATCCCGTCGGTGCTGGGCTCGGCGGTGACCTTGTTGCTGGTGAACATCTTCCCCGCGCGACGGACCCGCGACATCCTGAGTCTGATCGCGGTGCTCACCGCCGGCCTGATCGTGCTGCTCTTCCGCGTGGTCCGGCCGGAGCGCCTCGCGCGGCCCGAGGGGTTCCGCTCGCTGGTCGAGTTCGTGGGCGTGCTGCGGACGCCGACCTCGCCGTTCCTGCCCAGCGAGTGGCTGCAGGCGGCGACGATGCGCTGGCTGGACGGGGGCCAGGCGGACTGGCTCGGCCTGGCCCTCCTCTGGACGACCGCCGCTGCGTTCCTCGTCGGTGGCGCCCTCGCGCACCGCGCGTGGTTCGAACGGGGCTTCAGCAAGGCGCAGGAGAGCGGGCAGCAGCGCAGCGCCCCGACCTCGAGCCGCTCGTTGCTGTTCCGCCTGCTGGCGCCCTTCGGCTCGGTGCGGCGTGAACTGGTGCTCAAGGAGCTGCGGCTGTTCTTCCGCGACACAACCCAGTGGAGCCAGCTCATCCTGCTGGCGGTGCTGGTGATCGTGTACGTGTTCAACATCCGCTACCTGCCGCTCCGCGGGGAAGGCATCACGCTGTTCCTTGTGAACGTCATTCCCTTCCTGAACCTCGCCTTGGCGGGGTTCGTCCTGGCGTCCATCGCCGCGCGCTTCCTCTTCCCCGGGGTATCGCTCGAGGGGCGGACGCTGTGGTTGCTGCGCTCGAGTCCCATTTCGATGCGCGACCTGCTGTGGGCCAAGTTCTGGGTCGGCACCCTGCCCCTGCTCGGCCTCGCACTCGCGATCGTCACCATCACCGACATCCTGCTGCAGGTGAGTGCGTTCATGTTCGCGGTGAGCATGGGGACGATCGTGCTGATGACCTTCGCGCTGTGCGGATTGGCGGTCGGCTTCGGCACCCTGTTCCCGCAGTACGAGACCGAGAACGCCGCGCAGATCCCCACCAGCTTCGGCGGGCTGTTGTACATGATGGCGAGCATCGCGCTCATCGCCGGGGTGATCGTCCTCGAGGCGCGGCCGGTGTACCAGTATCTGTACGCCAAGTCCTTCGGCGGCACGACGGACCCCGGCGAGATGATCGTGTACTTCGGCCTCGCGGCCCTGGTATGCGTCACGATGACCCTCGCGCCGCTGCGCATGGCCCAGCGGCGCCTCGAACGCGTGGAACGCTGAGTCCCATGACCAAACCCCGCTACACCCGCGCGGTCTTCCCGCGCTTGGAACCGGCCACCGAGGCCGACATCCCAGCGCTGGTGCTCCTCAACAACATGTTCGCGCCCGAGGGCAAGACGCTGCCCCGCGACGAGCTGTTCGCCTTCAATCACCTGCACGACTACTGGGTGCTGCGCGGCGAGACCGGTGTGGTCCTGGGGATGGTCGCCCTCGACGAGTACTCGCCGTCACTGGTCGAGCTGGTGTCGCTGGCCGTGGATCCCTCCGTGCGCGGGCGCGGCTACGGCAAGCTGTTGATCGATGCCGCCGCCGACCTGGCCGAGGGCCGGGGCTACCCGGAGATCTTCGCGGTGTCGTTCGCCGACGACCTGTTCCTTGGGGCCGGCTGGGAACGGGCGGCGCTGGACCTGTACCCCGAGAAGGTGTCCCGCTATGTGAAGATCGACCGCGAGGAGTTGGTGGTCGGCGAGAAACACTGCTTCCGGCGCGTGTTGCACCCCACCTAATCTTCAGCGCCTCCGGACCGATACTCAGCCGCATGACCCGCGTGAGCAGATGATGGAGGCCGGCACACCCGGTCCTGCGGTGCCGGTCCTGCCTCGCGCGGCCCGGTTGGCCCAGTGGTGCTTCGGGACCGCCGCCGCTCTCGCGCTGACGGTCCTCGGTGGGTGGATCGCGGGACGTCCGCAGGCGTTCACCTTCGGGGCGACGTTCGTCGCGATGGCGCCGACCACGGCGCTCGCGATCACCGCGCTGGCGGCCCTCGGCAGCGCCGTCGCTCGGCGTCCCGGTCCCCAGCGCCGCGCGGTGCTGGTCCGCGCCCTGCTCGGCTTCGTCGTCGCGGTGGGCGTCCTGGGCCTCGCCGAGCCGCTCCGCCTTGAGGTGCTGGTCGACTCGTGGCTCGGCGGCGGCGATGTCTCGGCGGCGCGCCCGTTCGGAGGACGGATGTCGCGTTACACGGCGGCGCTGCTCGCGTTGATCGCCGTGGCCGCGTGGCTCAGCCTGCGCGATACCGCTCTGGCCTCTCGCGCGGCACGTCGCTGTGGGGGAGCGGCCACGCTCATCGCGCTGCTCATCCTCGAGGGCTACCTGCTCGGCGGCGCCCCGCTGTACGGAGGCCACGCGATGCCGATCGCGTTGCTGACGACGGTCGCCCTGGTGCTGTTGGGGTCGGGCGTCGTGCTCAGCACACCGCCGGTCCCGGCCCGCGAGTCCGCCTTCGACCGGCGCTTCGGGGTACCAGCGGGCTTCGGGATCGTCGTCGGGGTGACCGCGCTGCTCGTAGCGGGCGGCAGTGCCGCCTGGTGGGAGGCGCAGCGTCGCAGTCACGACGCGCAGACGCGCGAGGCGCTGACCGCCGTCGCGCGCGGGAAGGCGAGCCAGATCGATGAATGGCTCAACGGACATCTGTCGACGGGGCGGGCCACAGAGGCGATCCGGTGGTCACGAAGTGTCCTGGGGACACCACTCGATGCTTCGGTCGTCCAGTGGCTACAAGCGATCGTCGCGTCGGAGGGCTACGCGGAGGGTGCGATCGTCTCCCCCGCGGGGGTGGTGCTCGCGTCGGTCGGCGCGCTCGACGTCCGACACGCGTCGGAGTTCCTGCAGCACACCACACGCTCGAGCGCGCAGGGTGCCGTGACCCTCACTGACATCCACCGGCACGGCGAGCGCGTGCGTCTGGAGCTGTGGACGCCGTTGCGGACCATCGACGACACACTGCCAAGCGCCTGGCTGTTCCTGTCGATCGACGCCCAGGCCACGTTGTTCGATCAGCTGCGCGACCTCCCCGACATCGCGTCGACCCTCGCCATCGTCGTCTGGCGCGCCGACGGCGACTCCGCGACGATCATCAACGACCCGCGTCCGGGCGACACGACCGCCCTCCGCTTCCGGGTGCCGCTGCGCGAGCCGACGGCCATGACGTCGGTGCGCGTGCTCCGTGGTGAGACTGCGGTCCCCTTCGGTCGCGACCATCACGACCGCGAGGTCGCGGTCGAGTACGCCACGGTGCGGCTGCTTCCGTGGCTGCTCGCAGCCAAGATCGATCGCAACGAATTGCTCGCCCCCGCCACGAGCAGCGCCGTGCGGGGCCTGTTGCTGTCCCTCGGCTTGGTCATCGCCGTGGCCGCCGCAGCGGCCGCCTTCCTCTCGCGTCGGGAGCTCGAGGCCGCGACGCGGGAACTGGAGCTCGTCGACGCCCGCGAGCGCAGCTTGGCCGACCTCGCCGACAGCGAGCGCCGCTACGCCCGCGCGATCCAGGCCACCACCGACGGCCTCTGGGAGTGGCAGCCCGCGCTCGATGCACTGTACTGCTCGGCCCGGTGGTGCGAGATCGTCGGTCTGCCGCGCGCGGAATCCCCTGCCACGATGTCCGCCTTGCAGGCCCGCATCCATCCCAGCGACGCGGCGCGCGTGACGGCGGAGTTGCGGGCGCACGTCGAGACCGGCGCCGCGTACGACCAAGCGTACCGCATCCGTCACGCCGACGGCAGCTGGCGGTGGGTCCGGGACCGAGCAGAGTCGGAGCGCGACGCGTCGGAGCGGGCGCTGCGCGTGACCGGCGCGATGACGGATATCACCGCGCAGCGGCAGCTCGAGCAGGCGATGCAGCGCACCGACCGCGTGCTGCGTGTCCGATCGGCGTGCAACGTGGCACTGGTGCACGCGACCGATGAACAGTCGCTGCTCGAGTCCACCTGCGAGATCGCCGTGCGTGAGGGCGGATTTCGGATGGCCTGGGTCGGCTACGCGGTGGACGCGCCCGGCTTCCCGGTGCGGGTGATGGCGTCGAGCGGCGCGGTGGGCGACTACCTCACGCGGGCCGAGGTGTCGTGGGATGCCGAGGACCCACGTGGGCAGGGGCCGACGGGTCGATGCATCCGGAGCGGCGAACTGCAGGTCGCGCAGGATCTGGCACGCGACGCACGCTCGTCGGTCTGGCGGGACGCGGCGCGCGAGCACGGATTCGCGGCGTCGCTGTCGATCCCGCTGCTCGTGCACGGGCGCGTGATCGGCGCCCTCATGCTCTACGCGGATGAGTCGTTCGCGTTCGATGCGGCCGAACAGGCCCTGCTCAGCGAGGTGGGGAGCGATATCGCGTTCGGGATCGCCGCGAAGCGCGACCAGGTCGCGGTCGCCGCCCAGCAATCGCAGCTGACGCTGTTCCGCGAGGTGATCGAGCGCTCGACCGATGCGATCTTCATCGCGGACGCCGCGACGGGACGCTTCGTGGACTTCAACGCGATGGCGGCCCGATCCCTGGGCTACACGCCCGACGAACTCCTCGCCCTCAACGTCTACGACATCGTGGAACCGATGTCCACGCCGCAGGGATATGCCGCGATGGTCAGCGCGCTGCGCGCGAACGGACCGACCGTGGCGGCCTCGGTCCATCGCCGCAAGGACGCCGCCCCCATCCCCGTGGAAGTCGCGCGGACCTTGCTGACCGTGAACGGCCGCGAGCTGATCCTCGGCATCGCGCGCGACGTGAGCGAGCGGATCGCGCTGCAAGAGCAACTAATCCAGTCTCAGAAGCTGGAGGGGCTGGGCCGCCTGGCCGGCGGGATCGCGCACGACTTCAACAACATGCTCACGGTCATCAACGCGACCGCCGACCTCGCCCTCAGCGCGCTGCCCACCTCGGACGACCGGCGGGCGGACTTCGAGGAGATCCGCGGTGCCGGCCAACGCGCCGCCGCCCTGACCGCGCAGCTGCTGTCCTTCAGTCGGCGTCAGGTGATGCACCGCGAAGTGCTCGACGTCAGCGCGGTCACGGAGCGATTCGGGAACCTGCTGCGTCGCGTGATCGGCGAGGACGTCCTCCTCGAGGTTCGCAGCCCGGCGACTCCGGTGTGGATCAACGCGGACCCCGGGCACCTCGAGCAGATCCTCATGAACCTCGCGGTGAATGCGCGCGATGCCCTGCCACGGGGTGGCACCGTCGTCGTGGACACGGCCGTCGTGGACCTGAACGAGGCCTTCACGCTGCGGCACCCCACCACCACGCCGGGACCACACGCGCGGCTCCAGGTGCGCGACGCCGGGACCGGCATGACCGACGACGTCAAGGCGAGGATCTTCGAGCCGTTCTTCACCACGAAGCCCGCCGGCCGCGGGACGGGGCTGGGCCTCGCGACCGTGTACGGCCTCGTCAAGCAGATGGGCGGCAGCATCTGGATCACCAGCGCGCCCGGCGAAGGCACCACGGTGGACATCTACTTCCCGCTGATCGAGGCGCCCGCGGAACGCGCCGCCACCGTGGATCGCCCCCAGGCCCTGCGCGGCCACGAGACGATCCTCGTCGTGGAGGACGAGAGTTCGATCCGGCTCGTCGCGCGCCGCGTGCTCGAGCGCGCAGGCTACACGGTGCTCACCGCGTCCGATGCGACCGAGGCCTTGGACACGCTCGCGCAGTCAGGCGGAACGGTCCATTTGCTGCTGAGCGACGTGGTGATGCCTGGCATGCCCGGTACGGAACTGGCCGCGCGGGTGCGCGAGCGCTACCCGGCGATCCGCATCCTGCTGACCTCGGGCTACTCGCAGGAGCTGCTCGAGCAACGGGCGGCAGGCGCGTCACCGTTCGACCTGCTCAGCAAGCCCTACTCGATGGACGAACTCACGGCGACCGTGCGCCGTGTCCTCGACGGACCGGCACCGAGCGCGCCCGTCAACACGCCAACACCGCGTTGACGTAGGCCGACTCGTCGGTCACCTCGCGGACCACGACCGCCGCCAACCAGGCTGGAAGCTCCACCGGTGCATCGGGGCGACGCAGCTCGACCTCGGCGAGGACGAGGCGGCGGTCCGTGAACTCATCGACCATCCAGGTCGCATCGGCCAGCGCCACGACATAGCGTCGCTTCCGCACGCGCCGTCCCTCGGTGAACGGCCACATCGCGCGGAACAGGGCCGCCGCGCAACGCTCCTCAAGCTCCACACGCTGCACGCCGACGCCCACCTTCACCGTCCGGTAGCGCCGCGTGCGCCCCGCCGACCGCACCTCGCGGAGCCGCTCGACCAAGCGGCGCCCCGGCAGATAGCCCTGGGCGATCTCCTCCACGGAGGCTCCCCGCGGGATCACGGGGAGACTCCGACAGAGGAACTTGCGCTCGATCTCGATCGCCGCGCGGGGCACTGCGGCGAGGAGTGCGGCGTCGCGCCCACGCCCCGCCGCCCGCGATCCCCGCCTCACCACCACACGCGATAGGGCTTCCAGTACGGGAACCCGTCGTCAACGTCCTCCCACGTCGGCGCGGCGGTGGGCCGCGCCCCACGCTCGGCCGGCTGCCGCATCTCGAAGTTCGCCGGCGGCGTCGCGCCCAGCAGATGCTCCACGAAGTAATCCCAGCGACGGCGGATGAAGTACGGTTCGTTGAGCCCGTGATTCCGGTTCGGCGCCCACACGAGATCGAAGGACTTGTTGGCCTTGATCAGCTCGTCGATCACTTGCACGGTCATCGCCGGATGCACGTTGTCGTCCATATCCCCGTGCATCAGCAGCAGCTTGCCCGCCAGGTTCTTCGCCATCAGCTGATTGGCCGAGTTGGCGAAATTATCGGTGCGCCGCGCCGAGTCGCGCTGCATCAGCCCTTGGTACTTCTCGGCCCAGTAGATGTTGTACGAGCGGTTGTCGTGATTGCCCGCCCCGCTGACGGCCACGTGGAAGAACTCCGGGTAGCGCAGGATCGCATCGGTCGAGGCGAAGCCGCCGCCCGAGTGCCCGAAGATGCCGACACGGTCGAGGTCCACCCACGCATGCCGTGCCGCCAGTTGCTTGATCGCGGCGATGTGGTCCGGGAGCCCGTTGTCGCCGAAGAAACCGTAGTAGTTGTCGTGGAAGGCCTTCGACCGCAGCGGCGTGCCCAGGTGATCGAGCTGGAGGACGATGAACCCCAGCTGCGCCAGCGCGTGCGGCTCACCGCCGTTCTTGAACGACCAGCTACCCACCGAGCCGACCTGCGGCCCCGGATAGATGTGCGAGATGATCGGATAGCGCTTCGTCGCGTCCAGGTCGGGCGGCAGATACAGCACCCCGTAGATGTCGGTCAGCCCGTCGCGGGCCTTCACGCTGACCACCTGCGGGGGCGTCCACCCCGCCTCGACCAGCGCGGCGACATCGGCCAGCTCGAGCGTCCGGACGATGCGACCACTCGGCGCGGCACGCAACACCGTCACCGGGGCCGACTCGATCCGGGAATACTGGTCCACGAAGAACTTGCCGCTGGGGCTGAACGTGATGACGTGGTGCCCATCCTCAGGCGTCAGCAGCGTCAGGCCACTCCCGTCGAAGTTGATGCGGTACAACTTGGGGTAGTACAGGAAGCCGTCGCGGCCGCGGCCGGTGAAGTAGATCTGCTGTGCGACCTCATCGACGTGGCTGATCTGCCCGACCTGCCAGTCGCCGCTGGTGAGCTGCGCTGCCGGTTCGGGGGTCATGCGGGTCGTGGAACCAGTGACCGCCGCCATCGCGGCCACGCCCTTCCCATCGAAGCGATACAAGTGCCCCCAGCCATCGCGCTCCGACCACCAGAAGGCGTGCGCACGGTCACGGGTGACGTAGAAGCTCGCGGGGTCCTGTGGGTTGGCGATCTCGACGTACGTCTTCCCCGAGTCGCGCGCGATGATGCGCGCCGCACCGGTCGCCGCGTCGACCTCGGCGAGGTACGCCGCTTTCGACCCACGCATCAACCACGACAGGTAGACGGCGTCCGACGCGTCGGTCCAGGCCGAATCCCGGACCGACCCGCCGATGCTCAGCAGGTTCGGACGCACGGGCAGCTGCGCGACCACGTTGGTCTTCGCGGCGACGTCGATCAGGTGCACCCGCGGGTACGGCACGGCCGTGTCGCCCGGGAGCGCGTAGGGCTGCGAGAAGTGCCGGGGCCGCTGCGGCGTGTAGCTGATGTAGTGCATGTGCGCGACCCCGCGCTCATCCTGCCGGTACACGGCGAGGCGACGGGAGTCGGGCGACCAGCGCAGGTTCGGCGTGCGCGTGTCGGGCCCGGGGCGCTGCAACTGCGAGGGGCGGGGCTCCGTGAGTCCGTAGCCGTTGAACTCGACGCCGTCGGTGGTGAGCTGCACGGAATCGCCGCGTGTGACCGCATTGCGCACCCACACGTTGCGCTGATGGATGAACGCCTCGAGGCGCTTGTCCGGCGACTTCACGAACGGCCCCTGCGTCGGGAGCGTGTCACCGACGGTGCAGGCATAGCGCGTGATGTCGCACACGAAGCGCTTGCGGACCGCCGTGAACTCGATCCGGGACTCGTCGGCCCCGTCATCGGCGAAGCGGAAGGTCGTGAACGGCAGCGCATTGCTGTCGAAGGCCGTGTCGGCGGCGAGCGTCAGGGCCCGCGCCAATCGGCCATGATCGAAGAGCAGCCCGCGTGTGTTGCGCACCGGATCGACCAGCACGAACTCCGCACCGGTGGCGGTCTTGTTGCGGTACCAGAAGCGATCCCCGTCCTTGAGCCACCCGGGCGTGACTTGATCGCCGGTGACCAAGCGCGTGGTGTGCCAGTTGAGCAGGCGCTCCGCGCGCGTGTAATCGACCTGCGCCATCAACGGCGAGGTCAGCAGGGCCGCGAGCCCGCAGACTCGGAGGACGTCTCGAAGGAGGCGCATCGACAAGGACCAGTGGAGGGCGAAAGGGGGTGCTGCAAGCATACGTCCCGAGGCGCCACGCCGGAAGCGCTTGCGGTCCGCCACCGCCGCCACCTAGCTTGGGCGCATGTCCGACGACGCGCAGTGGGTCCAGATCCGCTCCTTCAACTCGCACTTCGAGGCCGAGCAGGCTCAGATGGTGCTCGAGGACGAGGAGATCCCCGCCCTGCTCCAGGGCAACACCATCGGCATGTTCGGGGCGGGCTTCCAGGGCATGGTCGTGGGGGGCGTGCGGCTCAGCGTGCCCTCACCGGTGGTCGAGGAGGCCGAACAGCTCCTGACCGACGCCGGGCTCTGAGCCCGGCGCCCGCCCCCTCAGGCGGCGACGCGCCACCCGCAGGCGGCACAGAATCGCGCGCCCGCACCGGTGATCGCCTCGCCACACTGGCCGCACCAGCCGCGCAGATAATGGCCGCAGCCTGAGCAGTACACCGCGTCGGCCTCCGGCGGCACCTCGCCACAACTGCCACAGCCGACGGCGCGCGCCCGCGCCGCGCGGACCAACGCTTCGGCCGGGTCCACCGTCGCCTCGGCGGCCGCATCGGCCGCGCGCAACTCGACGATCGCCTTCGCCGTGTACGCCGACTTGAGCTGCGCGTAGTCCTGGTCCGACAGCTTGCCCGTGGCCCGGTCGAACTCGATCTCACGCAAGGCTTGGATCGCCCCGGCCCGGTGCTGCGCATCGACCGCGTGCTCGCGGCCAGCGCGCGCCGCCGTCAGCACACCCTCGCCGTTCAGCAGGGGCAGCAGCACGAAGACCAGCGCGGCAGCGGCGAGCGCCGCCCCCACGAGCAGTTCCGTCACGCGCCCGCCCCCACCGCCTGCGGCTCCATCTCGGCCGCGTATCCGCCTTCGCGCCGCGCGCGCTCGGCCTGCGGCCACATCACGATCAGGCCACCGATCGCCATGATGATCCCACCCCACCAGACCCAGACCATCAAGGGGTTGAAGGTCAGTTTGATCTCGGCGATGGGATCGTCGCTGCCCGCGACGGTCGTCGCCCCGGCGAAGACCACGTACACATCCTGTCGCGAGGTCTCGAGGAGGCCCACCTCGGTGGACGGCTCGAAGGTCGGCCGCCGGAGCGCGTCCATGTGCTGGCGACGCTCCGAGAGGATCACCGGCATCACCTCGCCGTTGCGCACCGGACGCAGCGCCACCGCGACCACGCGGCGATTCAGCGCCTCGTAGAACGAGACCCCCTGGCTGGTGAACTCCCACTCCGCCCCCCAGGGATCGCGCGCCGTGAAGGTCTCACCCGTGCGCAGCCGCACATCGTAATCCTTCTTGAACGCCGCGCCCGCCAGTGCCGCGAACATCACCACCACGCCGAAGTGCACGATGTAGCCGCCGTAGCGACGCCGGTTGCGGGCCACGAGTCGCACCGCCGCGACCGGGAGCGACTCGCCATGGATGACGCGCCGCGCCCCGATGCCCTTGATGAACTCCTGCGCGATCGTCGTGACGACGAAGCCACCGATCGTGTAGCAGACCAGCGCGTACACATCGCGCATGCCCGCGACCACGAGCACCGACCCGACCGCGACCGCGCCGAACAGCGGCGCGGTGAACTGCCGCTGCAGGTTCCGCGGTGACGCGCGCCGCCAGGCGATCAGCGGACCGATCCCCGTCAGCAACAGCAACAGCAGGGCCAGCGGGATGTTCACCGTGTTGAAGAACGGCGCCCCCACGGTGATCTTCTCCCCCTGCAACCACTCGGAGAGGATCGGGAACAAGGTGCCCCACAGCACCGAGAACGCGATGCCGACCAGCACCAGATTGTTGTACAGGAAGGCGGCCTCACGGCTGAGCATCGACTCCAGTTGTGCCGGCGTCTCGAGGTCCTTCAGCCGGGTCGCGACCAGATACGCGGAGACCAGCAGCGCCGTCACCAGCGCGATGAGGAACCAGTTCCCCACCCCGCTGCGGGCGAAGGAATGCACGGACTGGATCACCCCGGACCGCGTGATGAAGGTCCCCAGCAAGGAGAGCAGGAACGTCGCCACGACGAGCGTCACGTTCCACTTGCGCAGCATCCCGCGCTTCTCTTGGATCATGATCGAGTGCAGGAACGCCGTCCCGGTCAACCACGGGAGCAGCGACGCGTTCTCGACCGGGTCCCACGCCCACACCCCACCCCAGCCCAGCTCGACGTAGGCCCACCACATGCCCAGCGTGATGCCGATCGTGAGGAAGAACCACGAGACCAGCGCCCAGCGACGCACGGCCCCCAGCCACTCGGCATCGAGCCGC
This sequence comes from uncultured Gemmatimonadaceae bacterium, assembly GCA_964503275.1. Lineage (GTDB taxonomy): Bacteria > Gemmatimonadota > Gemmatimonadetes > Gemmatimonadales > Gemmatimonadaceae > DASRAP01. The sequence goes on from CAZCZO010000032.1 coordinate 19,175, forward strand.
CGCGTGATCAGCGCCCCGATCGCGAACGCGAAGGGGACGGTCGTCGCCACATAGCCCAAGTACAGATTCGGCGGATGGATGGCCATCGCCGGATTCTGCAGCTGTGGATTGAGGCCGCGGCCATCGGGCGGCGGGAACGGCAGCCGCTCGAAGGGATTCGACGCCACGGCCGTCGTGACGAGGAAGAACACGAGGGTCGTCGCCATCGTGCCGGTGACCCAGGGCATCAGCGAGCGGTAGCGATCGCGGTTGTTGAACACGACGATCGCGCCGAACATCGACAGGATCAGGCACCAGAAGAGCATCGAGCCCGACTGGCCGCCCCAGAACGCCGAGAACTTGTAGACCGTCGGCAGGTTCGACGAGGTGTACTGCGCGACGTAGCTGAGACTGAAGTCGCTGCGGAGCAGCGCGGTCCACAGGCCCAGCGAGGCGAAGGCCACGAATGCGAACGCCGCGTACGATGCCCGTTCGCCGCTGACCACGAGGTCGCCGCGGCGCAACGAGCCGCCGGCGAACGAGACCAAGGCGCTCCAGGTCGCCATCAACAGGGCGACCCAGAGGGACAACTCCCCGATGAGGATCACGTCGTCGGCGCGGACGTCGCAGGCGCGGGGGAGCCCGACGGGTATCCCTTGGGCACGGACGCCGGGTGTTGGGCGCCCGGCGGCGCACTCTCGAACCGCGAGCCGCACTTCGCGAGCAGCGTCGTCGCCTCGAAGACGCCCTCCCGGTTCAGACGACCCTCGACCACGACCTCAGCACTGTCCGAGAAGGTGTCGGGGATCAAGCCACGGTAGACCACGCGCATCTCCCGCGTCCCGTCGGTGACCATGAAGTCCACCTCGCGGCCGCTCTCGGCCCGCTTGATGGTCCCGGGGACGACATGGGCACCCACCTTCACGCCGGTCTCATGGAACGACGCGTCGTCGATCACCTTGGCGTGCAGCTCACCGGGCGTCAGGTAGTACGTCGCAGTGGACTTGAGCGAGCTGGCCATCAGCCACCCGGCCGATCCCAGCACCATCGCCCCGCCCAGCAGGAACTTCATCTTCGGCGTCATTGCTCGTCCCTCCGACCAGTCTGGTCCCCGCAGTCGTGGCGCGCCAAGGCGCCGGCCGACCTGCTGCGCTACGGAGTCCGCTCTCGTTGGATAATAACGTGGTGAGGCCGCTATCGGGGTCCCGGACCCGCCGTCGCGGCCCACGCCAAGGCCGCACGCACCGCACGGTCCCACCCTCGCATGCCCTCCCGCGCCGACGGGCTGGCGGTCGGGAGGAAACGCTCGTAACTGCGGGGCGCGACGAAGGCCTCTGCATCGGTCCACACACCGGCCGCCACACCGGCCAAGGCGGCGGCCCCCAGTGCCGTGATCTCCACCGACTCGGGGCGCTCCACGGGCACGCCGAGGACATCGGCCTGGAACCCCATCAACCAGTCGTTGTGCGTGGCGCCACCATCGACCCGCAGTACGTCGAGCGCGACATGCGTGCCCTGGCGCATCGCCGCGAGGACCTCGGCCGTCCCGTAGGCCATCGCTTCAAGGGCCGCGCGCGCGAGGTGCGCCCGGGTGCTCCCGCGCGTGAGGCCGACGATGGTGCCGCGCGCCTCGGCGTTCCAGTGGGGTGCGCCGAGCCCGGTCAGCGCCGGCACGAAGTACACGCCGTCGTTCGACGTCACCGACTCGGCCAAGGCCTGCGTCTCGGCCGCCGTGCCGATGATCCCCAACCCGTCGCGCAACCACTGGATGGCCGCGCCGGCGATGAAGATGCTCGCCTCCACGGCATAGGCTGCTTCGCCGCGCGGTCCGCAGGCCACCGTCGCCAACATGCCCGCGCCAGGCTCGGGGCGCTCGTCGCCCGTGTGGAGCAAGAGGAAGGCCCCGGTGCCATACGTGTTCTTGGCGCGACCCGCGCGAACGCAGCCCTGCCCGTAGAGGGCCGCCTGCTGGTCGCCGGCCACGCCGAGGATGGGAAGCGCGACCCCGAAGTGCTCCACCCCGACGACGCCGAACGATCCCGAGGAGGGACGCAGCTCGGGCAGCATCGACGCCGGCACCCCGAACAGCGCACAGAGCGCCGGCGACCAGGCCTGCTCGTTGATGTCGTAGAGCATTGTGCGAGAGGCGTTGGTGGGGTCGGTCGCATGCACCGCCCCGCCGGTCAGCGACCAGATCAACCAGCTGTCCACGGTGCCCGCGAGCAGCCGCTCGGTGCGGCCCCGGGCCCGTTCCGCGATGATCCACTCCAGTTTCGTGGCGCTGAAGTACGGATCCACCACCAGGCCGGTGCGACGCCGGATCTCGTCGGCGCGAGGCGCGAGCGCCGCACAGCGTGGGGCCGTGCGCCGGTCCTGCCACACGATGGCGTTCCCCAGCGGCACCCCCGTCTCCCGGTCCCAGACGACCACCGTCTCGCGCTGATTCGTGATGCCCACGGCGGCGGGCGTGACCCCCGCCGCCGCAATGGCCTCGCGGGCGGCCTCACAGATCGTGCGCAACAGATCGCGCGGATCGTGCTCGACCCAGCCCGGCTGCGGGAAGTGCTGGGGCAGCTCGCGGTACCCGCGCCCCACGACGCGGCCCGCCGCATCGACGACGATGGCCGTCGAGCCGGTCGTCCCTTGGTCCAGCGCAAGGATGTAGGTCATGGCCTGCCCAGGTCGAAGGGGGGACGATGCACACCGCGATCCGTGATGATGGCGGTGATCAGCGCGGCCGGCGTGACGTCGAAGGCGGGATTCCACACCGCAACGCCGGGCGGGGTGGTCGCGATCCCGCCGAGGGTCCGTAGCTCGTCACCGTCGCGTTCCTCGATGGGGATCTGCGCCCCGTCTGGCGTGTCGACATCCACGGTCGACCACGGCGCGAGCACATAGAACGGCACGCCCGTCGCCTGCGCTGCGAGTGCGACGGCATAGGTGCCGATCTTGTTCGCCACATCGCCGTTGCGAGCGATGCGATCGGCCCCGACCAACACCGCCGACACCTCGTGCCGCGCCAGGTAGGCGGCGGCCATCCCGTCTGCGATCAGCGTCACGTCGATCCCCGCCTGCTGCACCTCCCAGGCGGTGAGGCGCGCGCCTTGGAGCAGGGGGCGCGTCTCGGTCGCCACCACGCGGATGCCGCGCCCCTGCTGCGCGGCGACGTAGACCGGCGCGAGCGCCGTCCCCAGCCCGCCAGTGGCCAGGGCCCCGGCGTTGCAGTGCGTGAGCACCACCGCCGGATCCGGCAACAGCGCCAGCGCATGCGCGCCGATGGCGCGCGACATCGCGAGATCCTCCACGAGCACCGCAGCGGCTTCGTCGCGGGCCGCTGCGGCGATGGCCTCGCCGTCCCCCTGGGTGCGATCGACGCGCGCCAACACGCGCGCGACCGCCCAGCGCAGGTTCACGGCGGTCGGCCGCGCGTCGGCGATGCGGGCCGCGTCGGCCAGGAGCCGGCGGCGCAGCGTGAGGGAGTCCAAGGCCCGGTCGCGCGTGGCCGCCATCGCGACCGCGGCCGCTCCGGCGATCCCGATGGCCGGCGCCCCGCGGATCGTCAGGGTCTGGATGGCCTCGATCACTCCGTCCACCGATGTCAGCTCGCACCACACGACCTGCGCCGGGAGCGCGCGCTGGTCGATACAGCGCAGCGCGGAGCCATCGGGCCGGAGCTCGACCGGACGCAGGGCCTCGGGCATCAGCGCCCGCGGAACACAGCGGGCCGCTTCTCGAGGAACGCCGACGTGCCCTCGCGCATGTCCTCGCTGGCGGTGAGCACGCCGAACTGCTGTGCCTCGACCGCGAGGCCGGCCGCCAGGCCATGCTCCGCGCCGACATCGACGGCCTCGATGATCGCCGCCAGCGCGAGCGGCGCCTGTGCCGCGAACGTGGCCGCCAGCGCGCGCGCCGCCGGCAGCAACTCGGCCGGCGGGACCACCCGATTCACGAGCCCGATCCGATACGCCTCGACCGCGTCGATCATCCCCGCGCCGAGCAACAGTTCCAGCGCCCGGCCCTTGCCCACCAGCCGCGGCAGGCGCTGCGTCCCGCCGTAGCCGGGTCCCAGGCCGAGCTTGACCTCGGGCTGGCCGAACTTCGCGGTCTCGCTGGCGATCCGCACATGGCAGGCCATGGCGAGCTCACAACCGCCGCCCAGCGCGAACCCGTTCACCGCGGCGATGGTCGGCTTGGGCGAGGTCTCGAAGCGACGGAACATGACCTGCCCCAGCACCGAGATACGCTGCGCCTCGACCGGCGTGGCGGCGTGCAGCTCGGCGATGTCGGCCCCGGCGACGAAGGCCCGCCCTTCGCCGGTGAGGATCACCGCGGCGACGTCGTCGCGGGCATTGCACTCGTCGATGGCCGCCCCCAGGGCCCGGATGACAGCGTCATTGAGGGCATTGAGCTTGTCGGGACGGTTGACGGTCAGCGTGGCGATACGGTCAGCCACCTCGACGCGGAGCACGGATTCGGACATGGCGATGGGAGAAAGGGGACGCGTCGAATCTAGCGCGGCGGGTGGCTACTTTGCCGGGATGACGGCGCGACTGGCAACCCTCGCAGTGCGGGACTTCCGGAACATCGTGGCGGCCGACCTGGTGCTGCCGACCGATGGGGTCGTGCTCGTGGGCGACAACGGCCAGGGGAAGACCAATCTGCTCGAGGCGGTCGCCTACCTCGGCATCGTCCGCAGCGTGCGCAATGTGCGCGACCGGGATCTGGTCCGACACGGCGCGACCGCGTGGCACGTTCGCGCCTCATTGACCGGCACCGCGATCCGCGACCTGAGCATCGGTGTCGACCGGTCCAGTGGCCGCAAGCGCATCGGCCTCGACGGGGTCGTGACCACGCGCCAGGCCGATGCCCTGGGGGCCCTGCCGTCGGTGATGTGGTCGCCGAGCGATGTGGCGCTGGTGGCGGGCGGTCCTGGCGAGCGCCGCTACTTCCTCGATGTGCTGCTCGCCTTGTCGTCGCGGGTGTATCTCGAGGCGCTCCGCGGATATCGCACGGCGCTGGCCAACCGCAATGCGGCGCTGCGCAGCGTGCAGCGCAGCGGGCGGCACGCCGAGGCGGCCTTCGCCTGGGACGAGGCCCTGGCGACCCATGGCGCGGCCTTGGTGACGGCGCGACGCGCGTGGTCTGCCTCGGTCGCCCCCGGCTTCGGCGATCTCTGCGCGGCGTTGGGTGAGCAGCACGCCGTGACGCTGGCGTACCGGTCCGACGCCGCCGAGCAGGCGGACCCCGCCACCGCGCTGCGCGATGCGCTGCACCGGGCGCGCAGCCGCGACGTGGCCCGGGGGCTCACCAGCGTCGGTCCGCACCGCGACGACCTCGTGGTGTGGCTCGATGCGCGTGACGTGCGCACGGTGGGCTCGGCCGGGCAACAGCGCACGGCGGCGATCGCGCTGCGCCTGCTGGCGGCGCGCACGCTGCGGGCCGCGCGCGGCACGCCGCCGGTGCTGTTGCTCGACGATCCGTTCGCGGAGCTCGACACCAGGCGCACGGAGCGCACGCTCGAGCTGCTGGAGCAGGACGGGTTCGGCCAGACGATCCTCGCCGTGCCGCGCGCGGCCGACATTCCCGAGCGCTTCACCAAGTTCGCGCGCTGGACGGTGCGCGAGGGCGTGATCGCGCCATGAAGGAGCGCGGCGGACCGGCCGAGGGCATCGGGGCGCTGATCCAGCGCTTCCTCGCGCAGCATGGTCACAGCGAACGCGTCGCCCAGGCGGCGATCCTGACGGAGTGGGCCGGCATTGCGGGGCCGCAGATCGCGCGGGTCACCGACGCGCTGCAGATCCTCCCCGACAAGACCCTGATCGTGGGTGTGAAGACCCATGCGTGGATGACCGAGCTCTCCCTGCACGAGCCGCAGTTGCTGAGCGCCCTGAACGCGGGGCACGCCGTGCCGCGTGTGCTGCGGATCCGCTGGCAGCTGCGCCGCTAGGGCGCCCTCGTAAATCGTTGTATCACAACACGTTAGGGAAGCCACGCCCGGTTGCGCTGGCGCGTGTCGCACGCTAACTTTTCAGGGTTGGGGTGGAACGGCACTTCGGCGTTCCTTCGGACCATCACCACACGACACACGATCGCATGAGCGAGCACGGCGAAGCGCCCGCGAACGGCTACGGCGCAGATCAGATCCAGGTCCTGAAGGGGCTGGAGGCGGTCCGCAAGCGTCCCGGGATGTACATCGGGTCCACGTCCTCACGCGGTCTGCACCACCTGGTGTACGAGGTGGTGGACAACTCGATCGACGAAGCGCT
>CAZCZO010000033.1:0-21956 GCA_964503275.1 uncultured Gemmatimonadaceae bacterium
CGAGGCGGGCGTGTCGTTGACACAGCTCTCCGGGTCGGGCATCGCCGGGCGCGTCACGCGCCGCGACCTCGAGGCCTACCTCGCCTCGGGCGCCGCGCGCGGACCAGCGCCGGCCGCCGCCGCGCCAGCGCCAGCGGCCGCCGCCCCGCGTGCGGGCGGCCATGCCGCGCCGATGCCTGCGCCGTGGCCTGGCGATGTCGTCGAGCCGATGTCCCGCATCCGGCAGCTCACCGCCGACCACATGGTGCTCGCGCGGCAGACCTCGATGCACGTCACGTCGTTCTTCGAGGTGGACTTGACGCGCGTGGCCCGCATCCGCGCGGCCAAGCGGGCCGAGTTCGAGCGCAGCACGGGCGAGAAGCTCACGTATCTGCCGTTCATCATCAGTGCGGTGGTGGCCGGACTCAAGCGCTTCCCGATCCTCAACGCGTCGGTCGCGGGCACCGACATCATCTACCGCAAGTCGTACAACATCGGCATCGCCGTGGCGCTGGATTGGGGGCTGATCGTGCCGGTCATCAAGCGGGCCGACGACCTCTCCATGACGGGGCTCACCCGCTCGCTGAACGATCTGGCGAATCGTGCGCGCAGCAAGAAGCTGCGGCCCGAAGAGGTCCAGGATGCCTCGTTCACCATCACGAACCCGGGCGTGTTCGGCTCGTTGATGGGCACGCCGATCATCCCGGTGCCGACCACGGCCATCCTGGGCCTCGGTGCGATCGAGAAGCGGCCCAAGGTGCTCACGGGCGCCGATGGCGAGGACACCATCGCGATCCGCACCTGTGCGTACTTCTCGCTGTCCTTCGATCATCGGGTCGTGGATGGCTCCGACGCGGACAAGTTCCTGGCGTTCGTCAAGGAGCAGCTCGAATCGATGACCGACGTCGCGCTCTGATCGTGGCCCGATCGCTCACGATCCAGCGTGCGGTGGTCCCGGCGCCGGAGCGGGAGCGGTACCTGGCCCGCCTGCGGGCGCGCCTCGCGCACTACACCGCACGGGACTGCCGCTTCTGGGTCTTCGAGGAAGCGGCGCTCCCGGGCGTCTTCATCGAGTTCACTGAGGCGAAGGACGCGGCCATCCTGGCCGCAGCGCACGCGGCGTCCCCGGAACCGCCGCGTGACGCCGCGCGCATCTACTCCGAGGTCGAGGTCCCCTGACCATGCCAGCGCGTACTCTGGTGATCGATGGTGAGACGTGGCAGGTGTTCCCGTCCGGCTTCGTGACGCCGAACACCGGTGACGAGTTCGGACTGCTCTTTGTGCGTGGTGATGGACCGACGACCGAGGTCCGCGTGACCCGCTACGCCCCGATGGCGGCGACCGCGCCCGACGCCGCGCTGGCGGCACTCAGCGATGTGGAGCTGCGGCGGCTCTTCCAGTACGCGCAGACCAGCGAGCACTCCCCCGAGGCGGGGTACCGCGCGCGATGAGCGTGGCCATCGCGCCGCACATCGATCTGCAGGTGCACTCCACGGCCTCGGACGGCGCGGTCGCGCCCGGCGAGATCCCCGCCCTCGCGGCGAGCGTCGGCCTCGTGGCCTTCGCGCTCACCGACCACGACACCGTGGACGGCATCGCGGCCGCGACCGCCGCCGCCGCGCCGCTGGGCGTGGAGGTCATCCCGGGCGTTGAGCTCTCGGCCATCTCGGGAGGCGTCGAGGTGCATCTGCTTGGGCTGCATCTCGCGCTCCTCGACACCATGAGCACGCGGCTCCGCGAACTGCGGGGCGACCGCGAGGCGCGTGCGCGCGCCATCGTGCGGGCGCTCCAAGGCGCCGGGCTGGCGATCACCGACGACGACGTGCTGCGCGCGGCGAACGGGGCCGCCATCGGCCGGCCGCATGTGGCCGCCGCGCTGGTCGCCCGCGGGCACGTGCGCGACCGGCGTGAGGCGTTCGACCGCTGGCTGGGCGCGGGGCGCCCCGCGTACATCGCCAAGCCGGAGTTCCGCGCGGCCGACGCGATCGCCCTCATCCACGCCGCCGGTGGCCTCGCGGTCTGGGCGCATCCTGGGCCACTCGGTCGCAGCGAGGCCGTCCAGGCACTCGCGGCGGTGGGGCTCGACGGCATCGAAGTGCGGCACCCCAGCCACAATGTGGAGGATCAGCGCCGATTGCAGGCCCTCGCGGACCACTTCGGGCTCGTGCCGAGTGGCGGCTCGGACTGGCATGGGGAGATGACCGGTCGGCGTACGCTCGGGGTCATGCAGGTCCCGCCTGCGTGGCTGGATCTCCAGCGCGCACGCCTCGCGGCGCGGACCGCGGCACAGGCCCGGTGAGCATGGCGCGGCCCGTCGCGCTCATCACGGGCGGGGCCCGTCGCGTGGGGCGGGCCATCGCCCTCGGCCTGGGTGCGGCCGGCCACGATGTCGTCATCCACTATCGTGAGTCGGCGGCGGAAGCGGCCGCAACGGTGGCGGAGCTCGAGGCGCTGGGCGTGCGGGCGAGTGCGCTCGCTGCGGACCTCGGCGAGGCGCGTGCTGCGCAGGAGTTGCCGGGCCGAGCGTTTGCCATCTTCGGGCGGCTCGACGTGCTCGTCAACTCGGCGGCGGTCTGGCGGCCGGTCCCCTTGCGCGCGGTGACGCCCGCCGACTGGGACGACACCATGGCGGTGAATCTCCGGGCCCCCTTTCTGCTCTCGGTCGCAGCCGCATCGCTGCTGCCCGCGGGCGGCGTCATCGTCAACCTCGCGGATCACCTGGCCACGGAGTCGTCGCCTGGGCTGGTGCCGCACAGCATCAGCAAGGCCGGCGTGGTGGCCATGACCGCGCAGCTGGCGCGTCAGCTGGCCCCGAACGTTCGCGTCAATGCGGTCGCGCCGGGCGCGGTGCTGCCACCCCCGGGCTGGAGCGACGAGGCGCAGCGTCGCTTCGTTGCGTCCACGCCGTTGCAGCGTCTGGGCAGTCCCGACGACGTCGCGGACGCCGTGGTGTTCCTCGTGGCGGCGACGTACATCACTGGCGTGGTGCTCCCTGTGGACGGCGGTCGTCATCTTGGGCGCTGAGCGGACGGCGCTGCGGTACGGCACGATCGTGGTCATCGGTGGTGGATGCTATGGCCGCTACTATCTGCGGCAGCTGCGTCGCGCTGCCACTGCCGGGGCGATCGGCTGGGAGCGATTGCTGCTCGTGGACCGCGATCCGCACTGCGCCGCGACCGCGATGCTCGCGGCCGACGCCGGCTCACGTGCCGCACCGCCGGCGGCATTGCAGGTCGCCGAGTGGGGAGCGTTCCTGGATGCCTGGCTCCCGGGGAGCCGCGACGAAGATGCGATCGTGCCGTCGCCGCTCATGCCGCACGTGTTCTACGAGTACCTCGAGCGGCGGGCGCGGTCGCGGTGGCCTACGCGGGTCGCCAGTCGCGTGGAGGCGTTGGCCGCGATCGGGACACCCTGGGAGCGTGCGGCACCCGACGGCACCCGGTTCGTCTCACACGCCGACTGGATCTGTCCGGTGAATTGCATCGAGCCCGCCCGCTGCCCCGTGACGCGCGGGGTACGCGACTGGTCGATGCCCGTCACCATCGCACGGGCCGCACCGGGCGGCGGAACGGCGCCACGGCTCGGCCCGTTCATCTTCGCATGCACGCACCGGGCCTACGGGGTCGGGATGGTCGATGCATCGGCCATCGTCGCGGCCGATACGGCCATCGCGGCCGGTGGGCAGGCGGGCCCGGTCGAGGCGATCATCGCGACCGTCTCGCACTGCCATGGCGCGGTGGCCGGCCTGCGCATCGCCGGGGCGCCGGTTCCACTGCGCCCGCGTTCCGGCGAGATTTCGTAAGCGAGTTCCGCGGCGCCGCGCGCCGCCTTTCCGGATATCCCCGTGGCAACGCATTCCTACGAAGTGATCGTCATCGGCGGTGGCCCAGCCGGTCTCTGCGCCGGCCTGTACACCGGGCGCTCGATGCTCAAGTCCGTGGTGCTCGAACGTGGCTTGCCCGGTGGCGAGCTGCTCAACACCGAAGTGATCGAGGACTACATCGGCTTCGAACACATCCTCGGAAGCGAGTTGGCCGAGAAGTTCGCCGCGCACGCGACCAAGTTCGGCGTCGAGTTGCGGACCTTCATCGACGTGAAGCGCGTGGCGAAGCGCGCCGACGGTTGGTTCGACGTCGAGGTCGATGGCGGCGACGTGTACGAGGCACCCGCCGTCATCGTCACGGCCGGTGGCACGCCGATCAAGTTGAACGTGCCCGGCGAGTTCGAGTACGCCGGGAAGGGCGTCTCGTACTGTGCGATCTGCGATGGCCATTTCTTCCGCGGGCACACGATCATGGTCGTCGGCGGCGGCGATGCCGCCTGTGAGGAGGCGGACTTCCTCACGCGCTACGCCGAGAAGGTGTATCTCGTACACCGGCGCGATGCCTTCCGGGCCTCGAAGATCGTGCAGCAGCGGGTGTTCGCGAATCCCAAGATCGAGATCATCTGGGACACCGTCGTGGAGGAGATCGTCGGCGGCACGGACGGGCTCATGACGCACGCCCGGATCCGCAACAGGGCAACAGGGACCACGAGTGACCTCACGGCCACGGGCATCTTCATCTTCATCGGGTTCACGCCGAACACCGGTATGATCGAGGGGCATGTCGAGCACGACAGTGCGGGCTACCTCATCACGGACAGCACGATGGCGACGAGCATCCCGGGGTTGTTCGCGGCCGGCGATGTGCGTGCGCAGTTGACGCGTCAGGTGACCACCGCCGTCGGGGACGCGACCACGGCCGCGATCGCGGCCGAGAAGTATCTGGTCGCGCTGAAGGACCGGCAACCGGCCGGGTCCGCCGCGTGATCATCGCGGCGCGCACGGTCGGTCCGTTCGAGGAGAACTGCTACCTCGTCGTCGACGAGGAGTCGCGAGAGGCCGTGCTCGTCGATCCCGGCGCCGAGCCCGACCAGCTGCTCCAGTGGCTGGCGGACGAGTCCGTCGTGCTGCGGGGCATCTGGTGTACGCACGGGCACCTTGATCACATCGGGGGGATCGCGGGCATCCTGCGCGTGCACGAGGTGCCTGTGCTCCTGCACCCCTTGGATGCGCCCGTGTACGCGTACGCGCCGCGTGCGGCGGCGGGGTACGGCATCCCCTTCGATGTCCCGCCGCCGCCGACCGGGACGCTCAGCGAAGGCCAAGTGCTGACGGTGGGCCGCCATCGCTTCACGGTCTGGCACGTGCCCGGCCACTCGCCCGGACACGTGCTCTTCGTCGGCGACGAGGTCATCCTCGGTGGCGACCTGCTCTTCGCGGGGTCGATCGGGCGCGTGGACCTGCCCGCATCCGATCCGGCCGCGATGCAGCGCTCCCTCGATCGGCTGGCCAGCCTCCCGGATGCGCTGCAGGTGTTCCCCGGCCACGGCCCGTCGACGACGCTGGCGGTCGAGCGGGCGACGAACCCGTTCCTGCGCGGCGTGGCGCGCTTGGTCACGCGATGACGCCCGCGCTGCGTCTTGCGGCGGGCATCGCCCTGCTCATGGCCTGGGTCGGTGCGGCCCTGTTGATGGCGGCGTCGGTGGCACCGGCGGCCTTCGCCGTGCTCCCCTCGCGTGCGATGGCCGGGAGCGTCGTGGGGCGGGTGCTGCCGGTGCTCTTCATCGGCGGCATACTCGTGGGGCTGGTGGCGGCGTGGGCGCTGTCGGCGGGCCCCGGTGGCCGGCTGCGAGCCGGCGTCGCGCTGCTCGTCAGCGCGGCGTGCGGCGTCGCGCAGTTCGTGATCGGTCCCAAGCTCGCGCGACTCCGTGAGGCGATCGGCGGCAACCTCGAGGCCTTGCCGGTCGACGACGTGCAGCGGGTCGCCTTCGGGAAGTTGCACGGCGTCAGCGTGCTCTGGATGGGTGTGGCGCTGCTCGCGGCGCTCATCGCCGTGGGGATGTCGTTCCTCGCGATGCGTTCGCGACCGTAGGGAGGTGGGCGCCCCGCGCCCACGGGATGTTCGCTTTGCACCGGGGGTGGAGATGCCGGAAATGACCGAGGCCATGCGTATCGAGCAGGACCCCTTGGGCCCGCTCGCGGTCCCCGTGGATGCCCTGTACGGCGTGCAGACGATGCGCGCGCGGCAGAACTTCGCGATCAGTGGCCTCGCCCCACTGGAGCCGTTCGTCGTCGCACAGGTGTGGATCAAGAAGGCCGCCGCCCTCACGCACCGCGAGACCGGACGCCTGGATCCGGTGCGCGCGAACGCGATCATCGCCGCTGCGGATGAAGTGCTGGCCGGCCAGCATCGCGAGCACTTCGTCGTCGATCCCTACCAAGCGGGGGCCGGGACCTCGCACAACATGAACGTCAACGAGGTCCTTGCGAATCGGGCCAACGAGTTGCTCGGCGGCACGCGGGGCAGCTACACCCCCGTGCATCCCAACGACCACGTCAATCTCGCGCAATCCACCAACGACACCATCCCCACGAACATCCGGCTCGCCGCGCTGTCGCAACTCGGCCCCCTCGATGCCGCGCTCTGCGGACTGATCGCGGCGTTCGAGGCCAAGGGCGTGGAGTTCGATGACGTGGTCAAGGCGGGCCGCACGCATCTGCAGGATGCGATGCCGATCCGGCTGGGGCAGGAGTTCACGGCGTATGCGGGCTCGCTCGCGCGGGCCCTGCGCCGCGTGCACGAGGCCGCCGAGTATCTGCGCGACCTCGGGATCGGCGGGAGCGCGGTGGGGACGGGGGTCAATGTCGAGCCGGCGTATCCGGCCGCGATGTGCGCGCACCTCTCGGCGATCAGCGGCTTGTCGCTGCGCGTCGGGGGCGACCGCATCCAGCTCATGCAGTCCATGGGCGATGCGGCCGCCTTCAGCGCGGCGCTCCGGATGCTGGCCATCGAGCTCAGCAAGATCGCCAGTGACCTGCGCCTCATGGTGATGGGCCCGCGCACCGGCATCGACGAGATCGCCCTGCCCGCCGTGCAGCCCGGGTCGTCGATGATGCCCGGCAAGGTCAACCCATCGATCCCGGAGATGGTGAACCAGGTCTGCTTCCAGGTCATCGGCTGCGACACCACGGTGGCGATCGCCGCGGAGCACGGCCAGCTGGAGCTGAATGTGATGATGCCGGTGATCGCGCACAATCTCTTGCTGTCGATGCGTCTGCTGACGAACGCGATCCGCAGTCTCGACACGCGCTGCGTACAGGGCATCACCGCGAACCGGGACATGTGCGCGCACTGGGTGGAGCGCTCCGCAGCGCTCGCGACCGCGCTGATGCCACGGATCGGTTATGCGCGCGCGGCGGAGCTCAGCAAGCGGGCGGTCGCGGAGGGCACGCTCATCCGCGACCTCGTGGCACGGGAGGGCCTGCTCCCCCCGGCAGAGGCGGACGTGGTGCTGGACCTGCGCCGGATGACCGAGCTCGGCGTGCCGGGCGCCAGCACGCGCGACGCGCCGGCGCCCCGATCCGACGGCTGAGCCGTAGCCGGGATCGCGCGGCGCCCGACGATCGGCGTCCGCGGCCCGGCGGGTTATATTCCAAGGATGCGCATCACGACGTGGGCCGAATACGGGGTGATCTGCGCGCTGCACTTGGCGCGGCGCGCGTCCGAGGGGCCGGTGCCCGGCCGGGAACTGGCCGAGCGCGAGAAGCTCCCCGCCGATTACGTCGAGCAGATCCTGCTGCGGCTGCGCCGGGCGGACATCGTCAAGGCGACGCGCGGGGCCCGTGGGGGCTACAGTCTCGCCCGGGCCCCCGAGGAGATCTCGGTGCGCGAGGTCATCACCGCCGCAGAGCTCACCACCTTCGACCTGCACTGCGTCTCGCATCCGGTGAGTGAGGAGCGATGCAGCGACGCCTGTGGCTGCTCCATCCGTCCGGTGTGGGTCCTGCTGCAGCAGAAGATCGACGACGTCCTGCAGTCGGTTTCCCTGGCCGACCTGCTCGTCCCCGAGATGGTGGTGCGTGAGCGGGTCGGGTTGCCGTTGGAGTCGATCGGCCTGCGCGAACGGGTCGGCCTGCCCGTACTGCCGGGGTGAGTGGAGCGCCGCGCGTGAGCCTGCTGCAGAAGTGGCGTGCCGACCGCCTCCGGCGGCAGCAGGCGGAGCGCTATGTCGAGTTGCTGATGGCGCCGCCGCCCGAAGCACTCGTCGAACGCTTGGCCCAGCTGGGGGATGGCGACGCCGACCATGCTGCGTGGGAGTGGCGCTACGCGCGCCGGGCGCTGGGACTCATCGTCGCGGAGCGCGATGCCCAGGACGATCGCACGGTCTCCGAGATCGCCGCGGTCCTGGGGGAGCGTCAGTCGGTGGATCCCGAGGTGGCCGCGGATCGCCGTGAGTTGGCGCGCCAGCAGCTGAACGAGCGCGTCACGGCGTACCGCGGAGCCGTCGCGAATCGCGTGTCGTCCGATCCCCTTGCGGTACGCCTCGGGTTCGTGCTCCTCCGCTTCGAGCGCCCGAGCGTGCTGACCCCGCAGGCGGCCGCGAGTCTCGGCGTCGCACTCGACGCCATGATGGCGGACCTCAACGCCTCACTGGCCGAGATCTACGGTCCGCCGGCGATCGCGGACGTCTGAACCGGAACGACGAAGGGCACCGGGCGCGTGTACGCCGGTGCCCTCCGCGATGTCCATCGTCCGACTCCAGTGCCGAAGGTGGGACTCGAACCCACACGGGCGTTAGCCCACTGCGCCCTGAACGCAGCGCGTCTACCAATTCCACCACTCCGGCAAGACCCGCAAGCTACGTGAGGAACATTGCGAAGTCAACGTATGATCGTCATTTGTACGCTGGCCGCCCGTTGTCTAACTTGCGATTCGCCAGCCGGTCGGACTCGTTCCCTGCGCGTGGCATCGCGCGCCGCCCCACGCACCGCCCACTGATGGCCTCCCCCAAGGACAAGGTACGACGCGCCCCGGACGACGAGGCCATCGAGTCGGTGGCGCGGAACAAGCGCGCGTTCCACGACTACGAGATCCTCGAGACGTGGGAGACGGGGATCGTCCTGTCGGGCACGGAAGTCAAGTCGCTCCGGGCCGGGAAGGCGACGATCACTGACGCCTTCGGCATCGTGCGGGACGGTGAGGTCTTCGTGATCAATCTCCATATCGCGCCGTATGAGCAGGGCAGCTACAACAACCACGTGCCGACCCGCACGCGGAAGCTCCTGCTGCACCGCCGGGAGATCCGGCGGCTGATCGGTGCGGTCGAACGACAAGGGCTCACCTTGGTGCCCCTGGAGCTGTACTTCCGGCGCGGGCGTGCCAAACTCAAGCTCGCGCTCGGCAAGGGCAAGAAGCTCCACGACAAGCGCGAGGACCTCAAGCGCAAGGATGCCGCGCGCGAGATGGCGCGCGTGTTCCGGGCTCGGCAGTGAGTCGCACCGGGCTCGGGGTCCTCGCGGTCGTGGTCGCCACGCTGGGCGCCTGCTCCATGGCGGCCCAGCGCGTGGAGCCGTCCCCCGCGCCGCTGGCGCTGGCCGACGAGCCGCTACGGCCTGCCGCGCTGCGCATCCGCGACACGGCCGTCCGGCTGGAGTGGCGGGGCGGGGTGGCCCTGGTCGCCCTGGATCCCGTCGTGCGGCTCGCTGGCGGGTCGTCCCGCGTCGTCGAGGGCGGACGTCTGGAGGTGGCGCTCGGCCGGGCGCGGCTCGAGGTGATGGTCGGACTGCCCGTGGCGCGTGCGGGCGCGGCGATGTACCCGCTCGCCGGCGTCCCGGATCGTCGCGATGCGGAGGTGCTCGTCCCGCTACAGGTCTTCAGCGAGCTGATGCCGCGGCTCGACACCAGCGTGTTGTTCCGGCGGGACCGGACCGAGTTGCTCGTGCGGCCCCCGGCCCGCGTCGTCGCTGAGGCCGCCCCACCGCCCCGCCCGCTGCCACCCGCCGCGGCCCTGCCGTCCCGTCCGCCTGTCGCCGCGTCGGGGTCCCGCCCGCCCGCCGCCGCGTCGGGTTCCGACCGGTCTGCCCCCGAACGGTCCGCCCCCGAGCGGTCCGCCCCCGTGCCGCGCAGCGCCCGCCGCATCGTGATCGACCCGGGACACGGGGGCACCGATCCCGGCATGCGCGGGCGGCTGCCCGATGGGCGGGTCGTCTGGGAGAAGGACATCACCCTTGGCGTCGCGCGCGCGTTGGCCACCGCCCTGCGTGAGGAGGGGCGCGAGGTCATCCTGACGCGGGAGCGCGACACGCTCATCGCGCTCGATGACCGCGGGCGCATCGCCAATGCGCGGCGCGGCGACCTGTTCCTGTCCATCCACGTCAATGCGGCGAACCCGCAGTGGCGGAACGCCGACGGCGCGCGTGGGTTCGAGACCTATTTCCTCGCCGAGGCGAAGACCGAGGATGCGCGGCGCGTCGCGGCCATGGAGAACGAAGTCGTGCGCTTCGAGACCCCCGCCGCGCCGGGCGCGCGCGATCCGCTGAGCTTCATCGTGAACGACATGGCGCAGAATGAGCATCTGCGGGAATCGTCGGAGCTCGCGGCCGCGATCCAGGATGCCTTGGCGCGGCGCCACCCGGGCCCCAACCGCGGCGTCAAGCAGGCCGAGTTCCGTGTCCTCGTGCGGGCGTTCATGCCCGCGGTGCTCATCGAGATCGGCTTCGGCTCGAACCCGGCCGAGGCCGCGTGGATGACGAGTCCCGCGGGCCAGCGTGCGATCGCGGCCAGCATCGCCGATGCGACCCGGTCGTACCTCGACGCGTACGAGCGTCGGGTCGGTGGGAGCGGCGGGTCGTGAGGCGCGGCATCGCCCCTCTCGCCCTCGTGGCGCTCAGCGGATGCGCGTACTTCAACGGCGTGTACAACGCAGAGCGCTCGGCCAAGCGCGCGGAACGGCAGTGGACGCGCGGGGAGTACGCGGTCGCGGCGGACTCGTTCCGCGTCTCGGCCGCGCACGCTGAGACGGTGCTCGTGCGCTTTCCGCGGTCGCGCTGGCGCGCGCAGGCGCTGTACCTCGCGGCCCGTGGCGCGGCGTTCTCGGATAACTGCGCGCTGGCGCGCCCGCGGCTCGACGCCTATCTCGCGCTGGACGGCGAACCCGCCGAACGCCGCGACCGGGCGCAGCTGGCGTCCGCGGTCTGCCTGTTGGCCGACGGCAAGTCGTTGCCGGCCGACTCCCTCCTCCGCCCGCTGCTGACGCATCGGGACCGGGCGCTTCGCGATGCCGCCGCCTTGTACAGCGCACGCATCGCGCTGGCGATGGGCGACCCCGATCGGGCGCAGGAGTTGTTGGCCTCCATTCCCGGGAACTCGGCCGCGTGGGAGAACATCGCGGCCTCCTTCGCGGCGCTGGATTTCGCGGCGGCGGAGTCCCTGCTCATCGCGCGCGCGCGCGCCGGGGATTGGCGCTCCGACGTCCCCCTGCGCGTGCGGACGCTCTGGGCGGCGGGTCGTCTCGAGGGCGCGACCGCGGTCGCGCTGGGCTACGCGCAGTCGCGGGTGTCGACGAACGATCGGGCGCAGTTGTTGCTGTTGACGAGCGATCTCGCCGCGGCCACCGGCGACACGGCGCAGGCTCGGCGGCTCGCGCTCGAGGCACGACGCGTCGGCCTGACGGTGGCCTTCGAGGGGCCCGTCGCCGCCCGTCTGCTGGCGCTCCGGGTCCGCGGCGTCAGTGACATGGCCGCGTTGCGGAGCACCATGGAGCGAGACTCGGCATCGGCGCGGGGCACGCCGCTGCTCGAGCGGCTCACGCACGCCGTGCTCCTGATCGAGCTGTGCCTCAAGCGCGCCGACCGGTTCGGGGCGGGTATCTTCCTCAGTGCCGAGATCGCGCGCGATTCGCTGGCGGCGCCGGTGCTGGCCCACACCCTCTTCAAGCAAGTGGAACGTGATCACCCGGAGTCTCCCATCGCCGCGCGGGCCCTGGTCGCCGCCGCGCGTCTGTGGCCGGATTCAGCGGAGGCCTATGTGACCCGGGCCGTGACGGAGTGGCCGACCGCAGGCGTGAGCGCACATCTGCGCGGCGTCTCGCCCCGCGATTCGAGTACGCAGGTCGGCGAGGATGGGGCGCTCAACCAGTCGTGGATCGTCGTGACGAACCAGTTGGCCGACACGCTGCGGGCGCTGGCGCGCGTCGACAGTATCCGCCGTGCGGACTCGATCGCCGCGGTGCTGCGCGCCCGAGGGCGCGGCCAGTGAGCGCCGCCGCGCTGCGGTCCGAGGTCCTCGGCCTGCCGTTCCGGAATCCGCTGGTCCTCGCGGCGGGGACGGCCGCGTATGGTCGTGAGCTGGACGACGTCATGGATCTCGGGGTGTTGGGTGGCCTGGTCACCAAGGCGGTGTCCCCCGAGGAGCGGGCCGGGGCGCCGGCGCCGCGGGTCGCCGATTTCGATGGCGGGATGATCAACGCGATCGGTCTGGCGAACCCGGGGCTGACGGGGGTGCTCGCCACCGAGCTTCCGTGGTTGGCGGCGCATCGCGGTGCCTTGCGGGTCTTCGTGAACGTGGTGGGCAAGGTGCTCGAGGACTTCCCGGCGGTGATCGCGGCGTTGGAGTCGGCGCCCGGGCACGACGGGTTCGAGCTGAACGTGTCGTGTCCCAACGTCAAGGCGGGCGGTATGGAGTTCGGCGCGGACCGTGCGGTGCTGCGCGAGCTCATCCGTCGCGCCCGCGCCGAGACGGACAAGCCCCTGTTCGTGAAGCTGTCGCCGACGCTGCCGGACGTCGCGGGCACGGCCGAGGTCGCGGTGGAGGCCGGCGCGTCGGGGATCACGGTGGTGAACACCATCCCCGGGCTGGTGATCGACGTGGCGCGCCGGCGCCCTATGCTGGGCTTCGGCACGGGTGGTGTGAGTGGGGCGGCGTTGCTGCCGGTCGGTGTGCTCGCGACGTGGAAGGTCTCGCGCGCGGTGCCGGTGCCGGTGATGGGGGTCGGCGGCGTGTCCAGCGCGACTGATGTGTTGCAGTACCTGCTCGCGGGCGCGTCGCTGGTGGGGATGGGCACCGCGGCGCTCGCGGACCCCCGTCGCCCCGCACGGATCGTCCGTGACCTCGGGCGCTGGTGCGCGCGCGAGGGGGTGACATCCTTGGACAGTGTGATCGGCCGATTGGAGTGGCCCCGATGACCCGTGTCGTGATCGCGCTCGATGTCCCGCGCTTGGCGGATGCCCAGGCGTTGGTGCAGCGTCTGGGCCCCAGCGCCGACTTCTACAAAGTGGGCTTGGAGCTGTTCGCGGCCGATGGCCCGCGGGCGGTGGCGTGGCTGCGGGGCCAGGGCAAGGATGTGTTCGTGGACCTCAAGGCGCACGACATCCCGAATACGGTGCGCGGGGTGGCCCGGTCGGTCGCGGCGCTCGGCGCCTCGCTGTTGACAGTGCATGCGATCGGCGGCGCCGCGATGCTCGCGGCGGCGGTGGAGGGGGCGGGCGCACAGGACGGGAGCGGCTGCGGCATCCTCGCGGTCACGGTGCTGACCTCGTTCGACGCGTCGGGGTATGCGGCGGCGACGGGCCGGGCGTCCGTGGACATCGGGCAGGAGGTCGCGCGGCTGGCTGGTCAGGCCGCGGCGGCGGGGGCGCACGGGATCGTGTGCAGCGGGGAGGAGGCGGCGCAGGTCCGGGCGTCGCACGGCACCGCGTTGCGCAGTCTGGTGCCGGGCGTGCGCTTGGCTGGTGGCGCGACGCACGATCAGCAGCGCGTGGTGACCCCTGCGGGCGCCCGGGCGGCGGGCGCGTCGTACATCGTGCTGGGACGGGCCGTGACGGCTGCCGCCGATCCGGTCGCGGCGCTGGCGGCGGTGCACGCGGACCTCGCGTCGGCGGCGTCGTGAGCGCAGGCAAGGTCGAGGCGGGCACCCCCCTTGCTTCACCTGCACAATGAGATTATCGTTCGCGTCTGTCCCAAATACGGCAATAAACGCGATCGCGAGGTAGTCGTGAAGGTACGCAGCAGCGTCAAGCCGATCTGCGAGCACTGTAAGGTGGTGAAGCGGGTAGGCGTCACCTACGTGATCTGCAGTCGCAATCCGAAGCACAAGCAGCGTCAGGGCTGAGACCAATGGCACGAATCGCAGGTGTCGATCTTCCGCGCGAGAAGCGCGTCGAAATCGGCCTCACGTACATCTACGGCATCGGTCCCGCGCTGGCCCGCCGCATCCTCGAGGCGACCGGCGTTAACGCCGACACGCGCGTGCGTGACCTCGTCGAGGCGGATGTCAACAAGCTCCGTCAGGAGATCGAGCGCACGTACCGGGTCGAGGGCGCGTTGCGCACCGAGATCGCCATGAACATCAAGCGATTGATGGACATCGGCTCGTACCGGGGGACGCGGCATCGCCGCGGGTTGCCGGTGCGCGGGCAGCGCACGCACACGAACGCTCGCACCAAGAAGGGCCCGCGTCGGGCCATCGCGGGCAAGAAGAAGGTGACCAAGTAATGGCAACAGGGAAGAAGTCCAAGAAGGTGGTCGATGCGGAGGGCGTGGCGCACATCAATGCCACGTTCAACAACACGCTGATCACGATCACCGATGCGCACGGCAACGCGATCTCCTGGGGCACCTCCGGCAAGGCCGGGTTCAAGGGCTCCAAGAAGTCCACGCCGTTCGCCGCCACGGTCGCGGCCGAGCAGGCCGCCCGTGAGGCCCTGTCGGCTGGAGTGCGCCGCGTCCATGTGCGCGTGCAGGGTCCTGGGTCGGGCCGCGAGTCCGCCGTGCAGGCCTTGGCGGCCGCGGGCTTGCAGGTCAAGAGCATCAAGGACGTGACGCCGATCCCGCACAACGGGTGCCGTCCGCCCAAGCGCCGGAGGGTCTAAGCCATGCGCTATACCGGACCCGCCTGCCGTCAGTGCCGTCGCGAGGGGACCAAGCTCTTCCTCAAGGGCACCAAGTGCTTCACGGAGAAGTGCCCCGTCGAGCGTCGTGCGTACCCGCCTGGCCAGCATGGCCAGAACCAGTCGCGCCGCCGCAAGGCCTCGGAGTATTCCAAGCAGCTCCGCGAGAAGCAGAAGATCAAGCGTATCTACGGGCTCAGCGAGAAGCAGTTCCGCAACACGTTCCAGAAGGTGACCACGCAGCCGGGCATCACGGGTCACAATCTGTTGGCGGCGCTCGAGAGCCGGTTGGACAATATGGTGTACCGGCTCGGCTTCGCGGCCAGTCGTCGTGCGGCCCGCCAGATCATCCGGCACCGCCACATCGAGATCGATGGGCAGACGGTCGATATCCCGTCGTTCGTCGTGCGCCCGGGGCAGGAGATCCGCGTCCGCGAGAAGTCGCGTGAGATGACGACGATCGCCGTCGCGCTGGAGCAGGCGTCGCGGGGCAGCTCCCCGACGTGGCTCGCGGCCGACAAGGACAGCTTCAGCGGCCGGATGCTGGAGCGCCCGCAGCGGGAGCAGATCCCCATCGCCGCGCAGGAACAGTTGGTCGTCGAGTTGTACTCCAAGTAACCCGACGAGCAGGCAGTCGCAGTACGAGAGGCGCGGGGGCCATCGGCCGTCGCGCCTCACGGTCAAGACCCGAACTCTTTTGCGAGCCTCCCGCGCGTTCGGGGCGGGGGAGGGCGCCAGTGGCCGGCGGTCGGCCACACGTGACCAGGATCCAACCTAGTGAGCACCACCTCCAAGACCATCGATCTCCGCGGCCTCGTTCGCCCCACGCTCGTCGAAATGACCGAGCGGGGACCGAACGCGGCGGAGTTCCGTATCCAGCCGCTCGAGCGCGGCTTCGGCCATACCTTGGGCAACGCGATGCGTCGCCTGTTGCTGTCGTCCCTGCGCGGCTCGGCCGTGTGGGGGATCCGCATCGATGGTGTGGTCCATGAGCATCAGACGATCCCCGGCGTCATCGAGGACGTCCATCAGATCATCGGCCAGCTCAAGCAGCTGACCCTGGCCCTCGATGAGGACAAGGAGGACGTCGTCCTCCGCATCAACGTGAGCCAGGCCGGGGTCGTGACCGCGGGGATGATCGAGTCGCACGCGGGCGTCACAGTGCTCGAGCCCGCGCACCGCATCCTCACGCTGACCGAGGACCGCGATCTGCGGATCGAGCTGTATGTGAACAAGGGGCGTGGCTACGTCGAGGCGGACCAGC
Source organism: uncultured Gemmatimonadaceae bacterium (assembly GCA_964503275.1). Classification (GTDB taxonomy): domain Bacteria; phylum Gemmatimonadota; class Gemmatimonadetes; order Gemmatimonadales; family Gemmatimonadaceae; genus DASRAP01. The sequence goes on from CAZCZO010000033.1 coordinate 15,954, forward strand.
ACGTGATCGACCGCGCCAAGGGGCTGCCGGTGGACCTGGTGCGGATCGATTCGATCTACGGCCCGGTGCGTCGCGTGAACTTCACGGTCGCTGAGACCCGCGTCGGGCAGCGCACGGACTACGATCGTCTGGCGCTGGTCGTCGAGACCAACGGCACGATCTCGCCGGCCGAGGCGGTGTCGTATGCCGCCGCGCTCGCGCAGACGCACTTCCAGTATTTCGCGAACTTCGGTTCGTCGCAGGCGGGCGATGCCGTCTTTGCGGACGCCTCCGGGCCGGAGGGGATCCGCCTCGCGAAGCTCCTCGAGACGAAGATCGACGACCTCGTGTTGTCGGTGCGTTCGATGAACTCGCTGAAGAACGCCAATGTGCGCACGATCGGGGACTTGGTCCGCATGCCGGAGCACAAGGTCCTGCGCATCAAGAACTTCGGCAAGAAGTCCCTCGAGGAGATCGCCGTGATCCTCGAGCGGGAGAAGTTGAATCTCGGCATGCAGTTCGAGTCCAACACTGATGGTGGCCTCCGCGTGGTCGAATGGGGGACGAGCCCCCGTGATGCTGCGGCTCAGGCGCCGGAAGAAGTCGAAGACGAGGAGGAGTAACCGATGCGCCACCGTAAGGCGGGCCGGCAGCTGCGCCGCACGAGCGAGCAGCGCCTCGCCCTGCTCCGGAACCTCGCGACCTCGCTGATCGAGGCCGAGGCCATTCAGACGACCGAGGCGAAGGCGAAGGAGCTGCGCCCGTTCGTCGAGAAGTTGATCACCAAGGCCAAGAGCGGCACGCTGCACGCGCGGCGCCTGGCCGGCGTGCACATCCGCAAGCGCGAAGCGGCCGACAAGCTCTTCCAGGAGCTCGGACCCCGCTTTGCGACGCGGGCGGGTGGCTACACCCGCATCCTCAAGGTCGGCCACCGCAAGGGTGACGGCGCGGAGATCGCACGCATCGAACTCGTGGGAGGCGCGTGACCATGTCGGCTTCGTCCCCCATCCAGCGCCATCGCTGCTACGTCTGCGACAAGGGCGTCGCGTACGGCAACAATGTCTCGCACGCCAACAACAAGACGCGTCGGACCTGGAAGCCCAATCTCCAGACCGCGCGGATCGTCTCGGGCGACAAGATCATCAAGATCTCGGTCTGCACCCGTTGCCTCGCGGCGGGCAAGATCCAGCGTGCCCCGCGCGGCGTCGCCGCGGTCTGACGCCGGACACGGTCGTGTCACTTGCGGGGGAGCGGCTTCTGGCGGCTCCCCCGTTCGTGCATACGCTCTCCTCTGATCCTCATCGATGAAGACTGCGCTCATCAGCGGCATCACTGGCCAAGACGGCTCTTACCTGGCCGAGCTTCTCCTGACCAAGGGCTACCGCGTCGTCGGCATCGTGCGCCGAAGCTCGACGACGCCCTACGAGCGCATCGCCCACCTCGTCGATCGCATCGAGCTGGTGTCGGCCGACCTGCTGGACCAGACCTCGCTCGTCGATGCCTTCGCGGCCGTGCGGCCCGATGAGATCTACAACCTCGCCGCGCAATCGTTCGTCGCGACCTCGTGGACCCAACCCGTGCTCACCGGCGAGTTCACCGCCATCGGCGTGACCCGGATGCTCGAGGCGATGAAGCGGGCCTGCCCGGAGGCGCGGTTCTATCAGGCCTCCTCCAGCGAGATGTTCGGCAAGGTCCAGGAGACGCCGCAGCGCGAGTCCACGCCGTTCTATCCGCGCTCCCCCTACGGGGTCGCCAAGGTCTATGGCCACTGGATCACCGTCAACTATCGCGAGTCGTTCGGGCTGTATGCGACCTCGGGGATCCTGTTCAATCACGAGTCGCCGCGCCGGGGCCTCGAGTTCGTCACACGCAAAGTGACGGACGCGGTCGCACGGATCGCGCTCGGCCGCGCGACCGAGCTGCGCCTCGGCAACCTCGAGGCGCGTCGCGACTGGGGATTCGCCGGTGATTACGTCGATGCGATGTGGCGGATGCTGCAACCGGACGCCCCGGGCGACTACGTCATCGGGACCGGGGAGACCTGGTCGGTGCAGCAACTCTGTGAGGCCGCCTTCGCGGTGGTGGACAAGGACTGGCGTGATTACGTGCAGGTCGATCCCGCCTTCTTCCGTCCCGCCGAGGTCGATCTGCTGGTGGCCGACCCGAGCAAGGCGCGTCGTGAGTTGGGCTGGGCGCCGAGCGTCCGCTTCCCCGAGTTGGTGCGCATGATGGTCGAGGCCGACCTGGATCGACACCGCGCCCTCTCGCGCTGAGATGCGGGCGCTCGTCACCGGAGCCGCCGGATTCGTCGGGCAGTGGCTGAGTCGCGCCCTGCTCGCCGAGGGGTGGGACGTGACGGGTGTGTCGTTGGAGCCGCGGCCCGCGCGGCCGGTCCTGACGCCGGCGGAGCTGGACGCGGTCCACTGGTCGGCAGTCGATCTCCGACAGCCTGACGTGTGGGGCGCCCTCTGCGATGACGCGCGGCCCGACGCGATCTTCCACTTGGCCGGTGTCGCCTTCGTGCCGGCCGCTGGCAGCGATCCCACGGCCGCGTGGCGCGCGAACACGCTGCCGATGGTGGGGCTTCTGGCCGCATTGGCACCCCGCGTCGCCGGCGGCACCCTGGATCCCGCGGTCGTCGTCGTGGGCAGCGCGGAGCAGTATGGTGCGCACCCACCGGACCAGCAGCCCCTTCGCGAGGATGCGGCCCTGCTGCCGCGGACGGTATACGCCGCGACCAAGGTCGCCCAGGAAGTCGCGGCGCTGCAGGCGCACCGGGCCCACGGGATCCGCGTGATCGCGACCCGCCCGTTCAACCACAGCGGCCCCGGGCAGGCCGCCGACTTCCTGTTGCCGGCCCTCGTCCGCCGGGCGCTCGCGCTGCGCGCCTCGGGCGGCGGGGAGTTGCCGCTAGGCAATCTGACGCCGATTCGCGATTTTTCCCATGTAGCTGATGTCGCCGCCGCGTATCTCGCGCTCGCGCGCCGGGGAACGCCCGGTGCCGTGTACAACATCGCGTCCGGCATCGGGACCAGTGTGGCCGCGCTCGCCCAGCTCGTGCTCGAGCGGACGGCGCGCGCGGCGGTACCGGTCCCGGATCCTGCACTCCAGCGCACCGTCGATGTGCCGATGCTGGTCGGCGACCCTACGAAACTGCGCGCCGATACCGGTTGGGTCCCCACCCGCGATGTGTCGGCGATCCTCGAAGATCTGATCAATGCCCAAGCGGACTGACCTCAAGAAGATCCTCGTCATCGGGTCCGGCCCGATCGTCATCGGCCAGGCGGCCGAGTTCGACTACTCCGGCACGCAGGCCGCGAAGGCGCTGCGTGAGGAGGGCTACTCGGTCGTGCTCGTGAATTCGAACCCGGCCACGATCATGACCGACGCCGAGTTCGCGGATCGGACGTACATCGAGCCGGTCACGCCGGAGTACGTTGAGAAGATCATCGCGCGGGAGCGCCCCGACGCGGTCCTGCCGACGCTCGGCGGACAGACCGCGTTGAACGTGGCGCTGGCGTTGTACGAGAGCGGAGTGCTGGAGCGCTATGGCGTGGAGCTGATCGGCGCGAACGCCCGCGCCATCAAGGTCGCTGAGGACCGCAAGCTCTTCGGCGAGGCCATGGAGCGGATCGGGCTGCAGTGTCCGCAGGGGCGCATCGCGACCACGTGGGAGGAGGCGTTGTCGATCGCGCAGTTCACCGGCTATCCCGCGATCATCCGGCCCGCGTTCACGTTGGGCGGGAGCGGGGGTGGCATCGCCTACAACCGCGAGGAGTACGAGACCATCGTGCGGCGCGGCCTCGCGGAGTCGCCGATCTCGCAGGTCTTGATCGAGCGCTCGCTGCTGGGCTGGAAGGAGTTCGAGCTCGAAGTGATGCGGGATTGCGCGGACAACGTCGTGATCATCTGCTCCATCGAGAACCTCGACCCGATGGGCGTGCATACGGGCGACTCCATCACGGTCGCGCCGGCGATGACGTTGACGGACCGCGAGTACCAGCGGATGCGTGACGCGGCCGTGGCGATCATCCGGGAGATCGGGGTCGACGCCGGCGGCTGCAACATCCAGTTCGCGGTGAACCCGGCCAATGGCGAGCTCATCGTGATCGAGATGAACCCGCGGGTCTCGCGGTCCTCCGCGCTCGCGTCGAAGGCCACGGGCTATCCCATCGCCCGCATCGGGACCAAGCTGGCCATCGGGCTGCGGCTCGACGAGATCCCGAACGACATCACGAAGACGACCCCGGCGTCCTTCGAGCCGGTGCTCGACTACGTGGTCGTGAAGTGCCCGCGGTTCGCGTTCGAGAAGTTCCCCGGGGCCGATCCGCGTCTCACGACGCAGATGAAGTCGGTCGGGGAGTCGATGGCGATGGGGCGCACGTTCAAGGAGGCCTTCCAGAAGGCCCTGCGGGCGCTCGAAGCCGGGCGGATCGGCTGGGCCACGGCCGAGCGGCTCGACGACGACCGCTTGGCCGATGACTCGCGCGAGTCACTGTCCGCTGCGCTGCGGCAGCCGACGCCCGAGCGGATCTTCCAGGTCAAGCGGGCCATGCGGGCGGGCTTCACGGACGCCGAGATCTACGCCTTGTCGGGGATCGATTGGTGGTTCCTCGCGCAGCTCCGGGAGTTGGTGGCGGCGGAGGACGAGTATCGGGCGTTGCCGACGGTCTCGGCCGAGCTGCTGCGCGGGATGAAGGCGATGGGGTTCTCGGACGCACAACTCGCACAGCTGCGCGGTGAGCGGGAGGCGGATGTGCGGGCGCGGCGCTGGGCGCTGGACGTGCGCCCGTCGTACAAGATGGTCGATACCTGTGCGGGCGAGTTCCCGTCCGAGACACCGTATCTGTACAGCGCGTACGACGAAGAGTCGGAGGCGCCGCGGAGCGGCCGCCCCTCGGTGGTCATCCTCGGATCGGGGCCGAATCGCATCGGGCAGGGCGTGGAGTTCGACTACTGCTGCGTGCGCGCGGTCCTCGCCCTGCGCGAGGCGGGCTACGAGACGATCATGATCAACTCGAACCCGGAGACCGTCTCGACCGACTTCGACACCTCGGACAAGCTCTATTTCGAGCCGTTGACGCTCGAGGATGTGCTCGAGGTGATCCATCGGGAGCAGCCCATCGGCGTGATCGTGCAGCTCGGTGGACAGACGCCTCTCAAGCTCACGAAGGGGTTGGAGGCGGCCGGCGTGCGGATCCTCGGCACCTCGCCCGATGCGATCGACATCGCGGAGGACCGTCGGCGGTTCGACGTCCTCGCGCGGGAGCTCGGCGTGGCCCAGCCCCCGAACGGGACGGCGACCAGCGTCGACGAAGCCGTGGGGATCGCCGCGACGATCGGCTATCCGGTGCTGGTCCGTCCGAGCTATGTGCTCGGCGGGCGGGCGATGCAGATCGTGCACGATGAGCCGGCGCTGCGCGGGTACTTCGCCTCGGCCGTGCGCGTGTCCGAGGAGCGGCCGGTGCTGATCGACGCGTTCCTTGAAGATGCCACCGAGGCCGACGTCGATTGCCTCAGCGACGGCACGACGGTGGTGATCGGCGGCATCATGGAGCACATCGAAGAGGCTGGGGTGCACTCGGGCGACTCCGCCTGCGTGCTGCCGCCGCAGCGGATCACACCGGCGCAGCAGGACGTCATGCGCGCGCACTCGGTCGCGTTCGCCCGCGCGCTGGGCGTCGTCGGCTTGATGAACGTGCAGTATGCGATCAAGGACGACACCGTCTACGTGATCGAGGTGAATCCTCGCGCCTCGCGTACCATCCCCTTCGTCTCGAAGGCGATCGGCGTGCCGCTGGCGAGCCTGGCCGCCCGTGCGATGCTCGGGGAACGGCTGGCGGATCTCGGGCTGACGGCGGAGGTGGTCCCGACGCACGTCTCGGTGAAGGAGGCGGTCTTCCCCTTCAACAAGTTCCGGGAGTTCGACCCCATCCTCGGTCCGGAGATGCGGTCCACCGGCGAGGTGATGGGGATCGCGACGACCTTCGGCGAGGCCTTTGCGAAGGCGCAGAAAAAGATGCG
>CAZCZO010000034.1:0-19376 GCA_964503275.1 uncultured Gemmatimonadaceae bacterium
CAGTCCGACGTATGCCGACGATCAATCAGTTGGTCCGGCGTTCGCGTCAGGCGGTGGTGGCCAAGGATAAGGCCCCAGCGCTCAAGGCGAACCCGTTCAAGCGTGGCGTGTGCACTCGCGTGTACACCACGACCCCCAAGAAGCCGAATTCTGCGCTGCGCAAGGTCGCGCGTATCCGTTTGGTGAACGGCTTCGAAGTCACCGCCTACATCCCCGGCGAAGGCCACAACCTGCAGGAGCACTCGATCGTGCTCGTGCGCGGTGGTCGTGTGAAGGATCTGCCGGGCGTGCGCTACCACATCGTGCGTGGCTCGTTGGACGCCAGTGGCGTCAACGGCCGCAACAAGAGCCGTTCCAAGTACGGCACCAAGAAGCCCAAGCCCGGCCAGGCCGCGGCGGGAGGTAAGAAGAAGTGAGCCGCCGCAAGAAGTCCGTGAAGCGCGAGATCCTGCCGGATGCGCGCTACGACAGCCAGACTGTCTCGAAGTTCGTGAACGCGCTGATGAGCGCCGGCAAGAAGTCCACCGCCGAGCGCATCTTCTACGGCGCGATGGACCTGGTCGAGACCCGCACGCAGCAGACGGGTGTGACCGTGTTCAAGCAGGCGCTGACCAACCTCAAGCCGGTGGTCGAGGTCAAGAGCCGCCGCGTCGGTGGTGCGACCTATCAGGTGCCCGTCGAAGTGCGTCCCGAGCGCCGCACGGCGCTGGCGATGCGCTGGTTGATCAGCTACTCGCGCGATCGCGGCGAGAAGTCGATGGCCGAGAAGTTGGCCGCCGAGGTGATCGCTGCGTCGAAGGGCGAGGGCAATGCGATCAAGAAGAAGGAAGACACGCACCGCATGGCCGAAGCGAACAAGGCGTTCGCGCATTATCGCTGGTAAGTAGCTCGCGGCGGGTCAGCCGCGAGCCGATGTTTGGACTGCCGTCATCGCGCGTTGCGCGGTGGCGGCAGTGTCCGTTTGGTGGGGCGAGCGAAAAATGTTGACAGGGGCGCGGCTGCGGTCGACTTTGGCGAGGTGTGAGTGGTGCACTGAATCCGAGGAGGGTACTGCCGTGGGACGGGGCGATATCTGGATCATTGGGTCGACCGAGACTTCTGTTGGGGCATCGGTCGCACGCCTGCGGAGTAGGGTGGAAGCGGCGGGCAGTGCCCTCGTGCTTCTGCCCTCGGCGTACGCACTGCACGAGGCACTGCGTCGCCCGAACGCGCCGCGCGCGGTAGTCGTGACCTCCGACGCCATTCCGTGGAGCGTCGTGGAACTGAGCGCAAGCGCCCACGACGTCGCGGCAACCACAGTGACCGATGTCCTGGTCGAACTGCCTCGCTCCGTGGGACTGATGCCGGAGCTCCGTATGCTGGCGCGTTCGCACCCCACTGCAACGCTCTGCGTGTCTGGGATCGACGACGCCGAGCGGAGTGTGCGACGACTGTTGGCAGCAGGTGGGCCGACCTGCGGCACGCTCCAACTGCTGCCGGCGTTGGATCGCGAGCTGGACGGTGTGACGGCGGACCAGTTGGCGTTCATTGCCCTCGCGAGCCGACGCCCCGCCAGCATTCGCCACCTCGCGTCCACGTTCCGCGTCAGTACCACGGCGCTGCGTGCGAGGTTCGCTCGGCGTGGACTGGCGGCACCGGTGCGGGTGCTCGCCGCGTGTCGGGCTCTGCACGCGGTGATCCTTACGCACCAACGCGTGCCCACGCGGGTCGCGGCCAAGCGCTTGGGGTTCGCGACGCCCAAGCACCTATTAGCGCATGTGCGGCGCGGCCTCGGGCAAGCGCTCAGCACCTTCCCCAATCTCGAGACTGCATTCGGCGTGGCACGCACGCGGATCTACGAGCGCGACGGCGAATCGCCGGCGCAAGAGGTTGCGATTCGGTAGACCTGCGCGGTGGACAGTGGACGTTCGCGCGACCAGCATTGTCCGGAGGTCCGGAGGTCCGGAGGTCCGGAGTCGTTCGTGCGAGCGATGGTCCAACTGGAGGCGTGGGTATGTGGCACGACCGAATTGACCCAGCGTACGCACTCGCCGGAGGGCTTGACCATGAAGCCTTCTGGCGGCTCGACAGGGTGCGTAGGCAGCACAGCGAGACCGAGCGGTTGTCGAGTATCGTCTTGCCGGTGCGGAGCCGGTGCGGAGCCGGTGCGGAGCCGGTGCGGAGCCGGTGCGGAGCCGGTGCCGATTTCCGTGTTAGGGGCGCTCGTTCGAACTGACGGACTCAGTGAATCACGACGCATTCAGTCCGAGCGCGGTCGCCCAGGCCTCATGTTGCACCACTTGGATGCCGATGCCGAGTGGACCGAGCAGGCGGTCTCGGTGGCCACGCAGTTTCAGATCCCACTGCTGCTGTGCACCGGTCAGCATTTCGAGCCGTCCAGCAAGCTGTACCGCTGGTTGCGGCACCATCCGAGGGCGATCCTAATGCCTGCGGCGAGCGCGGACGGGCTGGCGCGACTTTTTCGGCGAGTCCTGTCGACTGGACTACCCCCATGTGCGAGCACTCGTATCCTCGCTGCGCTACCGACGCGTGGCGACCGCGTGACCCAGAGCATCGTCACGAGTGCGATCATATCATCGGCCACCGGCATGGGTGCGTCCGCCGTGGCGCTGCTGCATCGAATGTCGACGAGCGCGGTTCGCGCACGCTTCGCCGCGAGCGGTCTCGCGTCGCCATCGGACGTCCTCGCCAACGCGCGCGCCTTGCATGCACTGTGGAGCCTGCTCGAAGAGCAGCGGCCGACCGATCGCGTGGCGCGCCAGCTGCGATTCGGTACCACGCGCAATTTGCTTGAGCGCATTCGCGTCGGGACCGGGCGCTCTCTGCGGACGTGGCGCGTGTTGGGCTTCGCCGAGGCACTCGAGTGTATGATTGCCCGTATGCTCCGCTGAGCAGGCAACTGCTTGCGCTGACGTGGACCTTGTGTCTGGCGCGTACGCAAGCCGCCGCGATCTTCGAGGCGTGTCGTCGCTGGACTCGCCGGCGAACCGGCACGAACTCGTGATCAAGGAGTCATATCATGATGGGATGGATGCAACGTGTGCGGGTGCTTGCCGCGGGCCTCACCTTGGTGGGTGGAGTCAATCTGCTGGAAGCCGCGCCGACGCCCACTGATCCTGGACTGCGCCCGTGTACTGAGTTGGAGTTGTGCGAGGCGTATGGGTACGGGGCCGACGACTGCGCGTCGCTCAACGAGCCAGGAGACAATTACTGCCCGGCGAACGTGCTCATGTGCGGCGTGAGCGACCTGGGGCACATCTACTGGATCGTGAGCTGTACGAACTACGGGACCGAAAACTGCCCAACCGTCATGCCTTGCGGCTGACGCGACTGACTCGCGGCGGCTGCGGCGATCGCAGCCGCCGCCGAGTCCGCTACATATTGACTCCAACCTACGCGGGGAATGTGCGCTATGAACACAACGGAACGAGCTGGGCGCGATTGGAGCACCCTGCTGGTCAACCTGTCGATCGCTGTGGCGATGCTCACGGTCGCGGGCGGCTACGCGCTCAAGCTCGTAGCAGACAGTGACCGCGACCTCGACACGCCCGTGTCTGAGCTCGCCAGTGCGCGATTCGATTCGCTGGCGAGTGCGGGGTATCGGCTTGGCCCGGTAGGCGCACCGGCGGCGCTCGTGGTCTTCACGGACTATCAGTGCCCGTCGTGCCAGAAGTTCGAGGAACGCCTCGCGGAGGTCCGTGTGCTCGTCGAGCACCCGTTCACCGTGGTCATCCGGCACGCTCCGTTGAGCCGCATCCACCCGCAGGCGCGTGGTGCCGCCGTCGCCGCGGACTGCGCGGGCGAAGTCGATCGCTTCGAGGCCATGCACAATCGGCTCTTCGAGGATGGCAGCAGCGTGAAGGCGGAAGAGTGGTCTCGCCTCGGGGACCATGCGGGCGTAAGAGATTCGTCGCGTTTCGCAAGGTGTGTGGCGGCCGGGGCGCCGAGCGTGTTGGCCCGCGACAGCATCGCCGCGGCGTCCATCGAGCTACGAGGAACGCCGACGTTGGTGTCTCGGCAGCTCGTTGTGCCGGGGGTTCCGCCGGTCGAAGAGCTGGCGCGAATGATTCGGAAGTCACTTGAGAGTCAGTGATGCGATTCTGCGTGACTGATGATCGGGTGCCGACGAGAGGTGCGCTGACGCGAACCGATGTCCGGATGCGCATCAAAGGCGCCCTTCTAGGCGCGACGTTGCTCGCCGTGTGGGCACCTCCCGCGGTCTCGCAGCGGTCGCTGTCCCGCGCAGGTCCGTCGGCGCTCGCCAGTGTGGTGCAGCCGTTCCAGTCGCTGTGGGGCGAGAAGTGGCGCCAGTCCGAGGGGATGCGCCACTCGCTCAGGCTACAGAGCGGACGCGATGCGCCAGACATCCACTGTCATGTGGGCAAGGTCGCCGCCGAGTGGCCCGTAGACGAGTGGGGATTCGTCGGTTGGCAGATCAAGAGTCAGATCACCGAGTTCGCCGTGTGTCCGATCTGGCAGCATCGCCCCCACGCGAGTGTGATCGATGAAGCCGTGATCATCGACAACGCGATCGACGCCAGTCTTCGCGATAGCGTGCGCGATGCGCGGCGCTCCCTCCTCTCTCGGCTGGAGGCGTTGGAAGCCAGTAGCGAAGCCAGCCGTCTGCTGAGTGAACAGATCGTCAGGTTTGCAGTGGACCAGCAGGAGTATCCAGTCGCACTCGCCGCCGCGACACGTTGCAGGCCCATTGGGTGGCAGTGCGCGGCCTTGCGCGTGTATGCGTTGTGGATGTCAGGCGATCACCTAGGTGCACAGGGTCTCCTCCCGGACGCGCTCCGCGACCGTACCTGCACTGAACTGCTACTTCAGCAGGTCATGATCACGGACGAGCTGCGACGCTGGGAGCGGTCTTCGTGTCCGGATCGTCACCGAATGGAGCAGCTGGCTTGGTGGCTAGCTGATCCGCTGTGGTCGGATGAGCTGAGCGATCGCGTGCTGTACCAAGTTGTGCGCGAGACCCAACTGCGGCTCCGCAGCGCGTTCGATCACGACGAGCGCTTCCTGTGGCGCCCGCGACAAGGTAGTGATGCGCGCGCCCGTATGCTCCTACGCTACGGCTGGCCGAACTATATGCAATGGTCGGGCCCATTCACTGACGTCGACCATACTGGCTACCTCGCCAACCCACGGCAGCGAAACTCCCCCGACAACGAGCCCTACGTCAGCTACGAGTACCGTTCGCCGCGCGTGGCGCTGGTGCCGGCCATCCGCGACGTGCAAGCGCTGTACGACGCTCCTCGGCAGGCCTTCGTCCCGCGCGTGCTCCAGGCGCCCGACCCCTGGACGCACGAGCACGCCGCGCTGCCCTTCGCGCTTCGGGCCCTCGAGCCGGTGCAGGCGGCGGCCCTGCGGCGCGCCGACTCCGTCCTGCTCGCGGTGGCCGTGGAGCTGACGCCCGAGTCCCTGGCACGGCGCGGCGGGCTCCCCGTGCCCGTGCGCGTGATGCTCGGCCGCGATCCAGCCGACACCCGCCTCGCCGCGGCGGCGACGGGGACGGTCGGGGCCGCGCAGGTATTCCGCACCCTCGAGGCCTCGCGCCCCATCATGCTCAGCGTCGAGGTCCCCGCCGATGCGGCGCCCGCGGCCCCCGCCGCGCGGGATCGCTTCGGCCTGCGCCTCCCGCCGCCGCTGCGCGCGATGCGCCCGGGCGAGCTCGCCATCTCGGTCCCCGTGCTGCTCAAACCCATGGCGGTGGTGGACGAGGTGCCGACCGACCCCGACGCGGCGCTGGCGCGCATGGCGGGTACCACCACCGTGCCGCCCGTGGGCAAGCTGGGCATCTACTGGGAGACCTACGGCATCGCGCTCAGCGACACGGTCGATGTCGCGGTGTGGATCGCGCGGACGGATGAGCCGGGCCTGCTGCGGCGCGTCGGCCGCGCCATGCGCATCGTGCCCGGCGCCGAATCGCCGTCGGGGGTGAGCTGGCGCGAGCCGCTGTCGGCGCGGAACGCGACGCTGGTGGGCAACGACCCGGTGCCGATCATCGGGCGCGGCCTCGCGCTGGACCTCACGAATCTGGCGCCCGGCGAGTACTGGGTGGAGGTCGCCGTCGCACGGCCCGGGCAGGAGCCCGTGCGCGGGCGCTCACCGTTCCGGATCCGGGCCCCGCAGTGAGTGGGGCGGCGTGCTCCGATTGGCGCACGCTGTCCGTGCTGAGCGTTTCCCGCACGATACGTGGCGTGCGCAGCTGCTTGCGATGCCGTGGACTTTGAATCTGGCGTGTACGCAAGCCGTCGCGATCTTCGGGGAGTGTCGTCGCTGGACTCGCCGGCGAGCGGACACCAACTCGTGATCAAGGAGTCATATCATGATGGGATGGATGCAACGCGTGCGGGTGCTCGCTGCGGGACTCACCCTGTTGGGTGGAGTGAAGCTGCTGGAAGCCGCGCCAACGAGCGCGGGTCAGGACCTTCGCCCGTGTACCGAGCTGGAGATGTGTCAGGCGTTCGCCTACGGCGCTGATGCTTGTACCGCTCTCAACGAGCCAGGACACAACTACTGCCCGACCTCGCTACTTGGTTGCGGTGTGGACGAGCTGGGAGCCATCTACTGGAACGTGACCTGTACGGACTTTCTCACAGATCCGTGCCACGATCCCACCGTCATGCCGTGCGGCTGACGTCTCTGTGTGGTATTCGCCGCACGAGCAGTCCCTATGCTCGTGCGGCGGGTGCCGCGCTCCGTCGTCCCGTCGTGCTTCTGCTGATGCGGCGCGGACGGCGCTTGGCTCCCTGTGCGGTGGCTGGCGTGGTGACGCACGCCGCCACTGTGGCAAGCTTGCTGCGGTCGTCCCTCGCGCCGGAACAGCAGCCCTCAGCAGCTCGCGCGCTACTCGAGCCGCTCCAACACGGATTGACCGCGGCGCGGCAGCGCGACGAGCGCGGCATGGTAGGTCCACAGATCCTTCGTCAGGTCCGCGAGTTCGTGGTGTGTCCCGATGGGCAGCGCCGCCTGCACCCACGAGTAATCGACGAGGGCAGGGTCCTCGACTCCGCTATCGACACCAGACTGAGCCACCGGGTACGCGATGCGCGACGCGCATTGATTGCGGGGCTACAGGCGCTCAATGTCGACCGATTACATAGCCGCCCGCCAAGCGAACAGCTCGTACGCGTAGCGATCGGTCAACAGGATTCTGTGACCACGATCATCGTAGCCGCTCGCTGTCTGCCTGATGGGTGGGCGTGTGCCGCGCAGTGGTCGAGGTGGCTCGCCGAGCCGCACTGGTCCGACGCGCTCAACATTCACTCGAATGAGCCAGGCCAATGCTCATGACGCTTGGGTTCTCAGTATCAGACCGTCAGCTCCCGTTGCGGCCCGGACACCGAGCGGCGTCGTGTATCGCCGGTGTCGCCCTACTGCTTATGATCGATTGGCCGAGAGTTGCGGCTGCACAGCGTTCACCACTTGAAGCGAGAACTACGCCAATATCGGCGCTGGTGCAGCCATTCCAGCAGCAATGGAGCGCGGCGTGGCGGGAGTCCGAGCGGCTTCGTCACCCGCTCCGGCTTCTGAGTGGGACTCAGGCTCCCGACATCCACTGTCATGCAGGTAAGGGTACTGCCGAGTGGCCGATCGACGAGTGGGGAATGATCGGATGGCAGATCAAGAGTCACATCACGGAGTTCGCCGTTTGTCCGATCTGGCAGCACCGTACGCACGCGCGGGTTATCGACGAAGCGATCGTCATCGACAGTGCGATCGATGCCAGTCTCCTGGCCGGTGTCCGTGAGGCGCGCAAGGCGCTGCTGTCGCGACTGCAGTCACAGCAGCTCGCGATGGGTGGCAGTCGTCTGCTGACTGAACAACTCGTCCGATTTGCGGTGGATCAGCAGGAGTACGCGACAGCGATCTCCGCAGCGTCACGCTGCACGCCCGACGGCTGGCAGTGCGCTGCGCTACGTGTCTACGCCTCGTGGGCTTCTGGCGATCATCTCGCCGCACAGAGCTTTCTCGCGGGTGCGCTTCGTGGCCGCGACTGCGCCGACCTACTTCTTGGTCACGTTCTGATCACGGATGAATTGCGACGCTGGGAGCGCGCCTCGTGTACGGAGCGTCAGAGGCTGGAGGACCAAGCGTGGTGGCTCGCTGATCCGCTCTGGTCCGACGCGCTCGACGAGCGCGTCCTGCTGCAGATCGTGCGCGAGACTCAGTTGCGACTCCGCAGCGCGTTCGATCGCGACGAGCGCTTCGTGTGGCGGCCGCGGCAGGGCAGCGATGCGCGCGCCCGCATGCTCCTACGCTATGGCTGGCCGAACTACATGCAGTGGGCTGGCCCGCTGACCGACAACGATCACACACGATACTTGGTGCACCCGAACCAGAGACGCTCCCCCGACAACGAGCCCTACGTCAGCTACGAGTACCGGTCACCGCGCGTGGCGCTGGTGCCGGCCATCCGCGACGTGCAAGCGCTGTACGACGCTCCTCGGCAGGCCTTCGTCCCGCGCGTGCTCCAGGCGCCCGACCCCTGGACGCACGAGCACGCCGCGCTGCCCTTCGCGCTTCGGGCCCTCGAGCCGGTGCAGGCGGCGGCCCTGCGGCGCGCCGACTCCGTCCTGCTCGCGGTGGCCGTGGAGCTGACGCCCGAGTCCCTGGCACGGCGCGGCGGGCTCCCCGTGCCCGTGCGCGTGATGCTCGGCCGCGATCCAGCCGACACCCGCCTCGCCGCGGCGGCGACGGGGACGGTCGGGGCCGCGCAGGTATTCCGCACCCTCGAGGCCTCGCGCCCCATCATGCTCAGCGTCGAGGTCCCCGCCGATGCGGCGCCCGCGGCCCCCGCCGCGCGGGATCGCTTCGGCCTGCGCCTCCCGCCGCCGCTGCGCGCGATGCGCCCGGGCGAGCTCGCCATCTCGGTCCCCGTGCTGCTCAAACCCATGGCGGTGGTGGACGAGGTGCCGACCGACCCCGACGCGGCGCTGGCGCGCATGGCGGGTACCACCACCGTGCCGCCCGTGGGCAAGCTGGGCATCTACTGGGAGACCTACGGCATCGCGCTCAGCGACACGGTCGATGTCGCGGTGTGGATCGCGCGGACGGATGAGCCGGGCCTGCTGCGGCGCGTCGGCCGCGCCATGCGCATCGTGCCCGGCGCCGAATCGCCGTCGGGGGTGAGCTGGCGCGAGCCGCTGTCGGCGCGGAACGCGACGCTGGTGGGCAACGACCCGGTGCCGATCATCGGGCGCGGCCTCGCGCTGGACCTCACGAATCTGGCGCCCGGCGAGTACTGGGTGGAGGTCGCCGTCGCACGGCCCGGGCAGGAGCCCGTGCGCGGGCGCTCACCGTTCCGGATCCGGGCCCCGCAGTGAATGGGGCGGCTGCGGGGTGAGCGATCGCGGGGCGTCGTCGGTCGAGGGCGCCGCCGCCGTCTCCCCCCGCAGCCGATCCGCCGTCCGCGCAAGCTCCTCGAGCTGTTGCATCTTCTCGCGGAACGGCAGCGCCAGGAACTCGCGGTGCTGCCGGAGCCGCTGGCCGTCCCACGTGGTCAGCGACCAGTCCACGGGCTCAGGCATCGGTCGGCCCCCCGTGAACCGCGAGCAACTCGGCGACATCGGCCAGATCCTGCGGGCGGCCGGCGTCGCGCTTCATCCGGAGCAAGCCCTGAAGGCTGACGACGCGCAGCGGGGCGTCCGTCGCGATCCGCTGGACCAGCGCGTGCGCGTACTCGGTCTCGAAGTCGAACGGCTCCGTAACAAAGAGGTCGACCGGAGTCTCGCGGTGTGACGCGCTGGCAAAGCTCAGCACGCGCATGTGCTTCTCCGCGACCCAGCGGTCGCGCTGCGCCGCGTCGGAGAATTGATCCGCCGAGATCGGGACGAGTGGTCGGTACCCGAGCGCGGCAAGGCTCGTGAACGTCGCCGCGATCGTTTCGGGGCGGAGCCGGATCACGATGTCGAGGTCGTTGGTCAGTCGGCCGTAGCCGTGCGCATTCACTGCGACGCCTCCCACCACGATGAATGGGACCTGCGCGCTGTTCAATGCGCGGACGATCGCCTCAAGGCTTTCGACTTTCATGTCCTCCAGTGCCCCCTTCGTGCGCATGCGGGCCGAGACCGTCGACCACGTGCAGTATCATCATGCACCGCGACCGCCGCAAGGAACCGGGCCACCGCGTCCACGGTCGCCGCGTCCTAACATCGCCCTGCACCCCGCGTACACTTCGGTGTGACCCTCCGACTGACCATTGCGCTACTCAGCGCACTTGCCACCGCCGCCGCCGCCCAGCAGCGCGACACCCGCCCGCCGCGCACCGCGCACGACACCGCGACCCAGGCCATCACCCGCTTCTTCTATGCCTGGGAGAGCGCCTGGTTCGACTCCGAGCTGCGGCGCTTCCCCGAGCAGAGCGGCGCGAAGGCCGACGTGCACTGTCACGCGCCGGACCTGTTCCGCGAGACACCACTGTATGCGGGCGTGGCCATGCGCAGCGCGCGGAGCGCCTTCGCGGTGTGCCCCATCTGGCGGTACCGCACCATCGGGCCGTCCGACGAACGACTGGTCCTCGACGCCGCGCTCGACGTCGAGGCGCAGCCCGAGGGGCGCGCGGCGCGCGACACGCTGCTCGCCACGCTGGAGCCACTCGCCGCCGCGCATCCGGCCGACACGTTCCTCGTGGGCCAGACGGTGCGCTTCCTCGTGGACCACCGCGTATGGGACCGCGCATACTTCCTCACCCAGCAGTGCCGGGCCGCGGCCTGGTGGTGTGCCATGCTGGAGGGCTACGTCTTCGCGCGCCGCCAGCTCCCCGAGCGCGCCGAGGAGGCGTACCGGCGCGCGGTGTCGCTCGCGCCGGATGACGAACGCTGTGCGTGGGACGACCTCCAAGCGCTGATCGCACCGCTGCCGCGCCGCAGTTGCGCGGCGCGCCGCGCGCAGGCCGACTCGGTGTGGTGGCTCGCCGATCCGCTGTGGTCGGTCGCGGGCAACGAGCGCTGGGTCGAGCAGATGACCCGCGACGTGCAGCTGCGGCTGCGTACCGCGCTTCCGCGCGATGAGCGCTGGCGCTGGACCAACGCGCATGGCAATGATGCGCGCGCGCTGATGATCCGCCGCTACGGCTGGCCGACGTATGTGCACTGGGGTGGCTGGGACCTCGAGGTCGAGCACGATGAATGGCTGCGCAGCCAGGAGATCCCCGGCGTCGCCAATCGTCCGTACACCAGCTACGAGTACGACCGCGGTCGGCAGGTGCTGCTCCCGCCCGCCGCCGTGCTGGCCGATCCGTTCGCGGCGGGACCCGATGCGTGGCCATGGCCGCTCGCGGCCGGCGACACCTGGCCGCGGGAGCATGCCGCGCTACCGTATCCCATCCAAGGGCTGCCCGGCGGACAGACGGTGTTCCTCCGTCGGCAAGACTCCGTTCGGGTCGGCGTGTCGACGGTGTTGTTCAGCGACGATATCGGGCGCGAGCTCGGGGTCCGCGTGAACGGCGTGCTGGTCGGGTCCACGGGGCCAGGGCAGTTCGACGTGCTTGGCGTCGCTGGAGGGCTCGCCGGCGACGTCCTGCGCGTCGAAGCGATGATGGAGGCTCGGCCCACGATGCTCAGCCTGGAGATCCCGCCCGACGTGTCGATCCTGGCACCGGCCGCGCGCGTGCGCTACGGGATACAGCCGCCCCGTCCTCTGTCGGGCGATCCGCCCGGCGCGGTGTCCGTTTCCGCGCCCGTCCTCGTCGAGCTGCGCGGCGATGATGCGGCGCCCACGGGACCGGACGCCGCACTCAATCGACTGCTCCCGAGCCGCCTGGTCGCGGGGCGGGTGGGCGTGTACTGGGAGTCCTACGGGCTATCCGCCGGCGACTCGGCGGAGGTGGCGATCGCGCTGACGCGGGAGTCGGGTGGGTTCCTGTCCCGGGCCGGTCGGCTCCTCGGGGTCGCGGCGTCCACCAGCACGCCGGTCGTGACGAGTTGGATGGAGCGGCCGGGTGGCGCGGGGCGTAGCATCGTGGCCGATGGCGCCGCCGAGACGCCGATCCTCGGCCGAGGGATCGTGTTGGACCTGTCGACGGTGCCGCCGGGCCGGTATTGGCTGGAGGTGCAGGTGGGGCAAGCGCGGGAGCGGGTGCAGGTGGAGGTGGTGTCGATCTGACAGCGCGCTGATACGTCGCCACGTTATGTGTATGGAGGCGTATGTGGAACAATTGAAAAGACGACGATCCTGCTCACTCCCGAACTACACGACCGGCTGACCGCGCTGGCGCATGAGCGTGGCGGTAGCATGGGTGGCTTGATCCGTGAGGCCTGTCTGCAGGTGTACGGCGCGACGGATCGCCGCGCCGCGCAAGCGGCGGTGGCCGAGCTCGGGAGCATGTCGGTGGAGGTCGACGCCGTGGCGGCGCTCAAGGCGGCGTACACGGTGACGCGGGACCGGATCGAGTGATCATCGTCGACACCAACATCGTGATGTACGCGGCGGGCGCGCTGGGCCGAGGGCCTCCGTATGTACGAACTGACGCGGCAGGTGATCCCGGTGGTCGTGCCGATCACCGAAGGGGTGGTGGACCGGGCGCAGCAGTTGATGCGGCGGCACCCGGCGCTGAGCGCGCGGGACGCGGTGCACGCGGCGACGGCGCTCGCGGATGGGGTGCGGGGCCTGTGCTCGTTCGACGCGGACTTCGACCAGGTCGCAGGGCTTCGGCGCCTGCTGCCCGACGAGGTGTGATCGCGAGTCCTCGCCCATTGACA
The DNA here is from genome assembly GCA_964503275.1 of uncultured Gemmatimonadaceae bacterium. GTDB lineage: Bacteria > Gemmatimonadota > Gemmatimonadetes > Gemmatimonadales > Gemmatimonadaceae > DASRAP01. The sequence goes on from CAZCZO010000034.1 coordinate 12,708, forward strand.
CCGGGTGAAAATGCGCTACGTTTCCCCGTCTACCCCTGAACCCCTGCAAAGGGACTTCTCGGGGCCGGGACGCTGCATCCCGGTGTAAGGGCCCGCCTCTCGCTTCGGCGACGCGGGGGTTCAGGAGACCAGCCGTCCGGCGTGACACGCCGCGGTCCCCGAAAAGCAATGCAGAACAACTGATCGCCGTGGCGACACGGCGCGCTCTGGGTCCCCCTCGCGGAACGGTCGCGAGCACACCCGGCGGCAGCGGATGGACACCGGCCCCGCCCTGAAGGGGTGCCTGATCCACCCGCATTTTTGTTGGTCGTAGGTCGCACTCGTTCACTGGTGAGCGAGGCGCAGCGAGATAGACGGACCCTGACGGAACGTATTCGACTGATGGCGCGCACCACTCCGCTAGAGCACTATCGCAACATCGGCATCATGGCCCACATCGATGCCGGGAAGACCACGACGACCGAGCGCATCCTGTTCTATACGGGCAAGTCGCACAAGGTCGGCGAGGTGCACGATGGCGCCGCGACGATGGACTGGATGGAGCAGGAGCAGGAGCGCGGCATCACGATCACGTCGGCCGCGACCACCTGTTTCTGGATGCGTCACGGCCAGAGCGACAAGCTCGGCTCGGGGCCGGAGTACCGCATCAACATCATCGATACGCCGGGCCACGTCGACTTCACGGTCGAGGTGGAGCGGTCGTTGCGCGTGCTCGACGGCGCGGTGGCGCTGCTGGACTCGGTGGCCGGCGTCGAGCCGCAGACCGAGACGGTGTGGCGTCAGGCGGACCGCTACAAGGTCCCGCGCATGATCTTCGCCAACAAGATGGATCGCGTGGGCGCGAACTTCGATCGCTGCCTGCAGATGATCCGTGACCGTCTGAGCAAGCGCGCGTTCCCGCTGCAGCTGCCGGTCGGGTCGGGCGAGCTCTTCACGGGCCACATCGACGTCATCGAGCGCAAGCAGTACATCTTCGACGACCAGACGCTGGGCAAGACGTTCACCGTCGTGGACTGCCCGGCCGACTTCAAGGACGCCTGTGAGCAGGCGCGCCACGAGGCGATCGAGGCCGCGGTCGAGTACGACGACGCGCTGATGGAGAAGTACCTCGCGGGCGAGGAGCTGTCGATCGACGAGATCCGCCGCGCCATCCGCAAGGCGACCATCGCGATGGAGTTCATCCCGGTCTTCTGCGGCGCCTCGTTCAAGAACAAGGGTGTGCAGGCGCTGCTCGACGCCGTGATCGACTACCTCCCGTCGCCGGTCGACGTGCCGGCCATCGAGGGCCACATCCCGACGCACGACGAGACCGTCGAGTCGCGTCTGGTGTCGGACGAGGCGCCGTTCGCGGCGCTGGCGTTCAAGATCGCGACCGACCCCTTCGTCGGGAAGCTGACCTTCTTCCGCGTGTACTCCGGCGTGTTCAAGGCCGGCTCCTACGTGTACAACGCGACGAAGGACAAGCGCGAGCGCGTCGGGCGTCTGCTGCAGATGCACGCCAACAAGCGGGACGAGATCGAGGAAGTGCGCGCCGGGGACATCGGCGCCGCCATCGGCCTCAAGGACACGCGCACGGGCGACACGCTCTGTGACGAGAACAAGCCGATCATCCTCGAGGCCATGAAGTTCCCGGCGCCCGTCATCGACGTCGCCATCGAGCCGAAGACGAAGGCCGACCAGGACAAGCTCGCGATCGCGATGCAGAAGCTGGCCGAGGAGGATCCGACCTTCCGCGTGCACTCGGACGCCGAGACGGGCCAGACGATCATCTCGGGGATGGGCGAGTTGCACCTCGAGATCCTCGTGGACCGCATGAAGCGCGAGTTCAAGGTCGAGGCGAACGTGGGGCGGCCGCAGGTCGCCTACCGCGAGACGATCAAGAAGCGCGTCGACAAGGTCGAAGGGAAGTTCATCCGGCAGTCCGGCGGCAAGGGGCAGTATGGCCACGTGGTCATCAATGTCATGCCGGCGGAGCCCGGGCAGGGGTATGTGTTCGAGGACAAGATCACGGGCGGTGTCATCCCGCGGGAGTTCATCCGTCCGGTGGAAGAGGGCATCCGCGAGGCGCTGGAGAACGGCGTGCTCGCCGGGTACCCGATGGTCGATGTGAAGGTCGAGCTGGTGTTCGGGTCGTATCACGATGTCGACTCCAGCGAAATGGCCTTCAAGATCGCGGGCTCGATGGCGATCAAGGACGGCGCCAAGCAGGCGAACGCCGTGATCCTCGAGCCCATGATGAATGTCGAGGTCGTCTGCCCCGAGTCGTACATGGGCGACGTCCTCGGAGACCTGTCGTCGCGCCGCGGGAAGATCGGCGGGATGACGCAGCGCGGGGAGGCCCAGGTGATCGGTGCCACGGTCCCGCTCTCGGAGATGTTCGGGTATTCGACGAACCTCCGGTCGATGTCCCAGGGTCGCGCCGCCTACAGCATGGAATTCGCGCACTATGAAGAAGTGCCGAAGGCCAAGGCGGACGAGATCATCGCGAAGAAGGCGTAACCGGCACCACGCCACAGCAGCCACACCTCTCCCTTTTCACACGAGCGTATCATGGGCAAGGCAAAGTTCGAGCGGAATAAGCCGCATGTGAACGTGGGCACGATCGGCCACGTCGACCACGGCAAGACCACGACCACCGCAGCGCTGACGAAGGTGTCGTCCGACAAGGGCTACGGCACCAAGTACGTCGCCTACGACGAGGTCGCCAAGGCCTCCGAGTCGCAGGGCCGTCGCGACGCGACGAAGATCCTGACGATCGCGACCTCGCACGTCGAGTACGAGACGGAGTCGCGTCACTACGCGCACGTCGACTGCCCGGGTCACGCCGACTACGTCAAGAACATGATCACGGGTGCCGCGCAGATGGACGGCGCGATCCTGGTCGTGTCGGCGGTCGACGGCCCGATGCCGCAGACGAAGGAGCACGTGCTCCTCGCCAAGCAGGTCAACGTGCCGCGCGTCGTCGTCTTCCTCAACAAGTGCGACCTCGTCGAGGACGACGAGCTCCTCGACCTGGTCGAGCTCGAGGTGCGTGAGCTGCTGAGCAAGTACGAGTTCGATGGCGACAACGCCCCGGTGATCCGTGGCTCGGCCATCAAGGCGATCGAGGGCGACCCGAAGTGGGTGGCGAAGCTCGAGGAGCTGTACTCGGCGCTCGACACGTACATCCCGGAGCCGGTCCGCGAGGTCGACAAGCCCTTCCTGATGCCGGTCGAGGACGTTTTCACGATCACGGGCCGCGGCACGGTCGCGACGGGTCGTATCGATCGCGGCAAGATCAAGGTGGGCGAGGAAGTCGCGCTCATCGGCTTCGGCTCCGAGAAGAAGTCGGTCTGCACGGGCGTCGAGATGTTCCGCAAGCTCCTCGACGAGGGGCAGGCCGGTGACAACGTCGGCCTCCTGCTGCGCGGCATCGAGAAGAAGGACGTGGAGCGTGGCATGGTCATGGCCAAGCCGGGCTCGATCACGCCGCACACGAAGTTCCATGGCGAGGTCTACGTCCTGACCAAGGACGAGGGCGGCCGTCACACGCCGTTCTTCAAGGGCTACCGCCCGCAGTTCTACCTCCGTACGACCGACGTCACGGGCTCCATCGAGCTCCCCGAGGGGACCGAGATGGTGATGCCGGGCGACAACATCCAGATGACGATCGAGCTGATCAGCCCGGTGGCCATCGAGGAAGGCCTGCGCTTCGCGATCCGCGAGGGTGGCCGCACGGTCGGCGCTGGCGTCGTGACGAAGATCATCGCGTAAGTCCCGGGTGGGGCGCCGCATGCCGCGGCGCCCCCCTGGTCCCCTCTTTTTTTTCGCAGACCCATGGCTGGACGCATCCGAATCCGTCTCAAGGCTTTCGACCACGCCGTCATCGATCAGGCGGCGGCGGACATCGTCCGTACGGCTGAGAAGACTGGGGCGCAGGTCTCGGGCCCGATCCCGTTGCCGACGAAGACGCAGCGGTGGACCGTGCTCCGGTCCCCGCACGTCGACAAGAAGTCGCGGGAGCAGTTCGAACTCAAGACGCACAAGCGCGTGATCGACATCCTCGATTCCCGCGCGCAGACCGTCGACGCACTGACCAAGCTGGACCTTCCGTCCGGCGTGGACGTCGAAATCAAGGTGGAGTAGAGCGGAGCACGCGTTCCGTGACCGCGCGGACGGACTCCGGTCCGCAGTGCGTGTCGGTCCCGTATGACCCGTGCCTCTCTCGTGCCTCTCTCGTGCCCTCTCTATGATCGGTATCATTGGTAAGAAGCTGGGGATGACCCAGATCTTCAACGAACAGGGACAGCAGATCCCCGTGACCGTCGTCGAAGCGACGCCGAACCCCGTGCTCAAGGTGACCACCAAGGAGCAGGCGGGATTCGCGGCCGTCGAACTCGGCTACGGCGAGCAGCGCTTGGCGCGCCCGTCGGCCAAGGGCGAGCGCACGCCGCGCGGACGCCGCGCCCCCAAGGCGGCGGTCGGTCACGCCAAGAAGGCGGGCCTCGAGGCGCCGCCGGCGGTCCTCAAGTCGATCCGACTCGACTCCAAGTCCGACGCCACCGTCGAGATCCCGACCTATGCGGTCGGTGACACGATCACGGTCAGCATCTTCACGCCCGGCGAGACCGTCAAGGTGACGGGCACCTCGAAGGGGCGCGGGTTCCAGGGTGTCGTGAAGCGGTACGGCATCGGCGGCGGACCGAACACGCACGGCAACACGAAGCATCGGCGCCCGGGTTCCATCGGCGCCGGCACCGATCCGTCCCGCGTCATCAAGGGCAAGCGGATGCCGGGGCACTATGGGGCGCACCGCCACACGCAGACGCATCTGCGCGTGGAGAAGGTGGACGCCGAGCGCAATCTGATCTATATCCGCGGATCGGTGGCGGGCCCGACCAACGGGATCGTCGTCGTCCGGAAGCAGGCCTAAGCATGTCGGACACACAGACTTTCGACGCGGCCGCGTACACGGCCCTTGGCACGTCGCGTGAGCGCGTGACCCTGCCGGAGGCGCCGTTCGATGGCGTCGTGAACCTCCCGGTGATGCATCAGGCCGTCAAGGCCTTCTTGGCGAACCAGCGGGCTGGCACCGCGTTCACGCGGACCCGCGGCCTGGTCACGGGTGGCAACCAGAAGCCCTGGAAGCAGAAGGGCACCGGCCGCGCGCGTCAGGGCTCGACCCGCGCGCCGCACTGGCCGGGTGGTGGCACGGTGTTCGGACCGCATGGCGATCGCAACTACAGCGAGCAGGTGCCGAAGCAGGTCCGCTACCTGGCGAAGAAGAGCGCGCTGAACGCGCGCGCCCGTGAGGGCGCCGTGTTCCTCGTCGACCGCTTCACCTACGAGGCGCCCAACACGCAGCGTCTCCTCGGCGTGCTGAAGGCGATGGGCGTGGCCGAGCAGAAGGTGCTGGTGCTCACCGATGGTGCGAAGCCGCCGGTGTACCTCTCGGCCCGCAACATCCCGAACGTGCACGCGATGCCGTTCAACGATGCCTCGACCTACCACATCCTGTGGTCCGACGTCGTGGTGATCGAGGCGACGGCGCTGGGTCAGGACCTCGCGCCGGTCGCGGAAGCGGCGGCGACCAAGGCCCCGAAGGCCAAGGCCGCGACCAAGACGCCGGCGGCCAAGAAGGCCCCGGCCGCGAAGAAGGCGGCTGCGAAGAAGATCGCCACCAAGAAGAAGGAAGCGTAAACGATGTCGACCCTGCATCGTACGATCATCCGGCCGATCGTCACCGAGAAGAGCTCGGCGGCGTTCCAGGCGCGTGGTGAATACACATTCGAAGTCGCCCCGAAGGCCACCAAGCCCGCGATCAAGGTCGCGATCGAGAAGCTGTTCGGCGTGACCGTGACGGGTGTCTGGACCAGCAATCAGCGCGGCAAGGTGCGTCGCGTCGGTGGGTTCAGCGGCACCCGTCCCAATTGGAAGAAGGCCATCGTGACGCTGAAGGACGGCGACGCGATCCCGATCTTCGAGGGCTGACCCCATGGGAATCCGTCAATTCAAGCCGGTCACCGCGTCCTCGCGGTCGCGCTCCATCAGCGACAACGCCGAGATCACGCGCAGCACGCCGGAGAAGAGCCTCACCGAGTCGTTGACCAAGTCGGGTGGCCGTGACAATCACGGGCATATCTCGATGCGCCGTCGCGGCGGTGGGCACAAGCGCAAGTACCGCATCATCGACTTCAAGCGCAACAAGTTCGGCATGGCGGCCGTGGTGCGCGAGATCGAGTACGATCCGAACCGGTCGGCGCGCATCGCGCTGGTCGAGTATGCGGACGGCGAGAAGCGCTACATCCTGCATCCGAAGGGCCTGGCCGTCGGGGATTCGGTGATCTCGGGTCCCGGCTCGGACATCCGGACCGGCAACGCGTTGCCGCTCTCGGAGGTGCCGCTGGGCACGTCGGTGCACAACGTGGAGCTGAAGCCCGGCAAGGGGGGGCAGCTGGCCCGCTCGGCCGGGGTGTCACTCCAGGTGGTGGCCAAGGAAGGGGCGTATGTCACGCTGCGGATGGCCTCGACGGAGATGCGCCTGATCCATGGTCGTTGCCTGGCGACGATCGGTGAGGTCGGGAACGCGGAGCACGAGCTCAAGTCGCTGGGCAAGGCCGGGGCGAGCCGCTGGCTGGGTCGCCGTCCGAAGGTGCGTGGTGAAGTCATGAACCCGGTGGATCACCCGCA
>CAZCZO010000035.1:0-18458 GCA_964503275.1 uncultured Gemmatimonadaceae bacterium
CGTCCTGCATGCCCTGCTGCACGCCGACGCGCAGCACGCGGGCGCCGCGCAGCCGCAAGCGCGCCTCGAGCTCGTCGAGGACGCGCGTCTTGCCGACGCCGGCGGGGCCGGTGAGCACGATCGCCCGGGCCCGCCCGCCGCGCGCCAGCTCGGCCTCGCGCAGCAGCTCGGCCAGCAAGGCCTCGCGTCCGACCAACTGCTGCCCCACCATGGACAGCGCCATCACCGGCCCGATGGGCACCGGCGGCGCTTCGTGCGCCGCCCGCCGCGCCCGCGCGAGCCGCTCGGCCACCGCCGGCGGCACCGGCGCATCCTGCCCACTCAGCCGCGCCGCGTGCGCGCCCACGCGCTCGATCGCCTCCAGCCGATTGCCCGTGGCGACGAGGGCGTCGAACAGGAGCACGACCGCCTCCGAGCGATCGGCGAACAGCCGGTCCAGGGCGCGCGCCGTCGCCAAGGCCCCGTCGCCGTCACCCGCCGCGAGGCGCGCCGGTAGCGCCGCCGCAGCCTGCTCGAGCAACAGCCGCTCGAGGCGCTGCCGTTCGACGCGCATCCAGCGGTCGAACTCCTCGGCGCCGCCGACCGACAGCCCGTCGCAGAACGCACCGCCGTAGCTCGCCACGGCAGCATCGAGATCGCCGCGCCGTAGGGCCTCCAGCAACGGCTCGCGATCCGTCGGCAGGACGTCACGGGGCAGCGCGAGCTGCTCGGGTTCGCTGAGCAACACCGTGTCACCGACCGCCTGGCGCAGGGCGTAGACCGCTTGCCGGAGCGAGGCCCGGGAGCGCTCCGGTGACTCGTCGCCCCAGAGCAGGTCGGCCAGGTGCTCGCGTGAGGCCGCCCGGCCGTCCAGGAGAGCGAGGTAAATCAGGAGGGCGAGCGGTTTCCCCGGTCGGAGGACGGTCTCCCAGCGACCGTCAATCTCGCGTTCAAGCCTCGGTCTCCCAAGGACATAGAGCCGCAGCGGAGCGTGCATCGTGGCTGCCATATGCACGCAACCTTACACCAAGCGTCATCGCGGCGTCACCGGGCGTTAAACGGGCGTCAAATAATGACCTAGGTCATTATTTGACGCCCGAGCCAGCAAGCAGGCCTACAGTCCGATGATCTGGTCGCGACGCGTCCCCACGCTCACGTACTGGGCCGGGCACTCCACGAGCTCGACGAGACGGTCGAGGTAGGCGCGGGCCTTCGCCGGCAGGTCGCTGAGCTTGCGCGCGCCCGAGGTGTCCGACTTCCAGCCGTCGTACCACTCGTACACGGGCTCGATGCCGTCGAGCTCGGCGATGTCGCCGGGGAACTCCGAGACCACCTCGCCGCCGATCTTGTATCCCGTGCAGAGCGCGATCTTCTCGAAGCCGTCGAGCACGTCGAGCTTGGTGATGGCGAGCCCCGTGAGGCCGTTGACGCGCACGGCGTAGCGCACGACCACGGCGTCGAACCAGCCGCAGCGCCGGGGCCGGCCGGTGGTCGCGCCGAACTCGTTGCCGACCTTGCGCAGTGCCTCGCCCGTGGCGTCGGTGCGCTCGGTGGGCATCGGCCTGCCACCGACGCGCGTCGTGTAGGCCTTGACCACGCCCAACGCGGCGTCGATGGTGCGCGGCCCGATGCCCACGCCGATCGCCGCGCCACCCGCCGTCGTGGACGACGAGGTCACGAACGGATACGTCCCGTGGTCCACGTCCAACAGCGAGCCCTGCGCGCCCTCGAGCAGGATGGTCTTGCCACCCTTCTGCGCCTGATGCACCGCCAGGCCGACGTCCGTGGCCACGCTCAACAGCCGCGGCGCGATCCGCGCCAGCTCCTGCAACGTGAACTCAGCGTCGGCCCGTTTCTCGGACCCGAAACCCTGCAGCAGCTGATTGGCATGCGCACACCCCGCCTCGACCAGTGCCCGGAGCCGCTGCGGATGCCGCACATCCAACACGCGCACGCCGCGCCGCGCCACCTTGTCCTCGTAGGCCGGTCCGATCCCGCGCCCCGTCGTCCCGATCGCCTTGCTCGCCGCACTCTCCTTGTCGACGAGCTTGTGATACGGCATCACCAGGTGCGCGCGGTCGCTCACGAACAACCGCCCCTCGACCCGCACCCCGTCGGCCACCAACCCGTCGATCTCCTCGAAGAGGTTCTCCGGGTCGAGGACCACGCCATTGCCGATCGCGCAGACCGTGCCCGGGTGCAGGATGCCGCTGGGCACCTGATGCAGCACGGTCGAGTCGTCCCCGATGTGCACCGTGTGGCCGGCGTTGGCGCCGCCCTGATAGCGCACCACCCAATCGGCGCGCTCGGCGAGCACGTCCACCAACTTGCCCTTCCCTTCATCACCCCACTGGGCACCTACCACCACCAGGGTGCGCGTCTGCGTGTCGAACATCGGCGTTCCGGTCCAAGAGATCCGTGCGAGCGCGCCCTCCCTCTCAGACGCGCAAAAAAGGCCCGCGAGCGTGCCGCTGGGCCTTTAGTGGAATCTACCATCGGCGGACCCGGACCGCTACGCTCCAGGCCCAGCGTCCTGCGGGATCACGCGCCCAGCAGCCCCGCGGTGCGCAACAGCGCCCGCACCGTGGCCACGCCGCTCGGCGGCAGATCCTGCAAGGGCCCCCGCACCGGTCCGCCCGTGAGCCCCACGGCGTCGTAGGCCGCCTTCACCCCGGCGATGCCGAGCTTGGCCACGATCTCCACCGCGAGCGGCGTGAGCGTCGCCTGCGCCGCCTCGGCGGCAGCGTCCTGCCCCGCCACGTGCTCGCGCAGCACCGCCACGCACAGCGCCGGGGCGTAGGCACTGACCGCGAGGATCCCACCCCGCGCACCCGCCCGCAGTGCGCTCAGGAACTGGGCCCCATTGCCCGTCAGCACGGTGAAGGCATCGCCTTGGCTGCCCAGGAATCCCGCCAACTGTGCGGGGTCCCCCGAGGAGTCCTTGATGCCCACGATGTTCGCGTGCTGCGACAGACGCCCCACCAACGACGCCGACAGCGCGAAGTGCATGTACTTCGGGATCGAGTACAACACCACGGGGATCGGACTCGCATCCGCCACGGCAACGTAGTGCGCCTCGAGCGCCGCATCGGTCATCACGGCGGCCCCGAAGTAGTGCGGTGCCACACACAGCGCGGCATCGGCCCCGGCGGCCGCCGCGGCGCGCGTGCGCGCGATCGTCTGGCGCGTGGACTCCGCCCCCACCCCCATCAACACGGGCACCGAGGGCACGGCCGCCCGGACCGCCGCAAGCAGGGCGACCCGCTCGTCGTCCTCCAGCAGCGGGGCCTCGCCCGTCGACCCCGCGACGACGATGCCCGTGAGACCCGCCGCGACCAGCGTGCGACTGGTCTCCGCGGCCGCTGCGGTGTCGAGGTCCCCGCCCGTGCGGAACGGGGTGATGATCGGCGCGAACACGCCCTGCAATCGGACCGTCACTGACCACTGCCTCCCAAGAAGTCGTATCCGCCACCGAAACCGGCGGCGCTGTTGTCACTCGCCGCGGGCGGCGGCGCCGCGCTGGGCGCGCGCGTCGGGGCGGCCGTCGGGGCCGCCGGCGCAGCCGCTGGCGTCGCGGGCCCGCGCCGGAACATCCGCATCTGCAGCTCGAAGTCCGATGGACGCGTCGACGCGGCCAAGGCGACCTCGTACTCCACCGCCCCGCTCGAGACCAGGTCCATCAAGTGCTGATCGAAGGTCTGCATCCCGTACTGCTCGCGGCCCTCGGCGATGTAGTCCCGGATCTCGCCGATCCGTGTGCCCTCGAGGATCAACTCGCGGATGGTCGGCGTGTTGATCATCACCTCGCAGGCCGGCACGCGCCCATGGCCATCCGCCCGTGGCAGCAGCCGCTGCGACACCACGGCCTGCAGCGATTCCGCCAAACGGATCCGCACCACATCCTGCTCCTCGGGCGGAAACATCGCCATCACGCGCATGATGGTGCTCTGCGCGTCGGGCGTGTGCAGCGTCGAGATCAGCAGATGCCCCGTCTCCGCGGCCTTCATCGCGGTGTCGATGGTCTCGGCGTCCCGGAGCTCGCCGATCATGATGACATCGGGATCCTGGCGCAGCGCCGCGCGCAGTCCGCTGCTGAAGCCCTCCGTGTCCACCCCGATCTCGCGCTGCGTCACCGAGCACTGCAGATCGCGGTGCAGGAACTCGATGGGATTCTCGAGCGTGACGATGTGCTTGCTCTGCCGCCCGTTGATGCGGTTGATCAGCGCCGCCATCGTGCTCGACTTGCCCGAGCCCGTCACGCCGGTCACCAGCACCATGCCGCGCTCCGCTTCGGCGATCTTCGCGAGCGCGGCCGGCAGTCCCAGCCCCTCGAACGTCGGGACCTCGAAGGGGATCACCCGCATCACGATCATGAAGCTCGAGCGCTGCCGCAGGATGTTCACGCGGAACCGGCCGATGCCCGCCGCACCCCACGAGCAGTCGTAGTCGCGCAACTGCTCGATGCGCGCCCGGTCCGCCTCATTCGCGATGAGTTGCAGCGCGATGTGCTTCGTCTGCTCCGGCGACAGTGCTTGCCGGGTCAGCGCGACCAGTTTGCCGTCGATGCGCGCGCGGAACACATCGCCCGCCTTGATGTGCAGGTCGGACGCCCCGCGATCGACCGCCGCCTTGATGATCTTCTCCATCAGTACCCCGCGTCCTTGTCCACCACGTTGCGCAGGGACTCGCCACGGACGTAGCGCCCCCAGTTCTCGAAGAATAGCGCCGCCTCTCGCTCCCAGAACCGGCGAGGCGTCACCGCCGAGATGTGCGGCGTCGCCAGCACAGTGGGAAGTTGCCAGAGAGGGGAGTCCGCCGCCAGCGGCTCGGGGTCGAACACATCGAGCACGGCCCCACGCAGCCGGCCGGCCGCCAAGCGCTCCGCCAGCGCCGCCGCGTCGAGCAAGCTCCCACGCCCGACGTTCACGACCACCGCATGCGCCGGGAGCCGGTCGAGCCGCTCCGCCGTCAGCACGCCGACCGTCGACGGAGTCGCCGGCGCGGCCAGGACCACCGCGTCGCAGCGGGCGAGAGCCGCGTCGAGCCCGTCGAGCCCGACCACCTGCGCGAAGCCCTCAGGGACGCCCAGCGTCGGACGGCGACGGACGCCGACACAGCGCGCCCCCAGGGCCGTCAGCCGCGTGGCCAGCGCGGTGCCGATCCCCCCGGTCCCCACGATGAGCACCGCGCTCTCGCCGACCTCACGCACGGGGGTCGCGGCGTCGATCCAGAAGCCGCGCGACCACTGCGACGCGCGCTGCTGACGCTGTGCGACGTCCAACCCGCGCCAAAAGTGCAGCAGACCGGCCAGCACATACTCGGCCATCGGTACCGCGTGGATCCCCGCGGAATTGCTGAGCACGATGTCGCTGGCCCGCATGGCGGGGTGCAGGGTCGCACCCACGCCGGCGGTGGCCGTGTGCACCCAGCGCAGCCCCGGCGCGGCACGCAACAGCGGCTCCGGCACCCCGTAGCCGAAGTACACCTCCGCGTCGCGCACCGCCGCGAGCGCCTCGTCCGTCGGCGGCTGCCCCCCGTCGCCATCGCTCACGGTGTCGGTGGTCACCACCACCACCTCCCAGCCGGGCGGCGCCGAGGTGGCCAGGCGGGCCTCCAGCGCCTCGGGGATGCGCCACACGGCCGCCTCCGAGCGCAGATCCACCACCAGTCGACGCGGCCGCGCGGTCGAGGCGCTCATGCGACGCCCGACCTCAGTCCAGCCCCATCAGCAGCCGCGTCTCGCGCATCGTCTCGCGCGCCACGGTCCGCGCCCGTTCCGCGCCCTGCGCGAGCACGCCCCGCACCGTCGCGGGATCGGCGGTGAGGTCCTGGGCCCGGCGACGGATCGGCGTCAGCTCGGCATCCATGTGCGTGTGCAGCACGCGCTTGCACTCGACACAGCCCCACGCCGCATTGCGGCAGTTCGCCGCGACCTCCTCCTGCACCGCCGCCGGCGCGAACGCCTTGTGCAGCGTGTACATGTTGCACACGTCCGGATTCCCCGGATCGGACTTCCGGAGCCGCGCCGGGTCCGTCTTGGCCGGCCGCAACTTCTCCCAGATCTCCTCCGAGGACGCCAGCAGCGGCACCGTGTTGCCCAGCGACTTCGACATCTTGGCCTCGCCGTCGAGCCCCATGATGCGGCTGGTCGGCGTCAGCTGTGGCTTGGGCTCCGGGAAGTACGGCGCGTCGGCCGCGAAGCGCGCGTTCCAGCGGCGCGAGATCTCGCGCGACAGCTCGAGATGCTGCACCTGATCCTCACCCACTGGCACCAAGTCGGCCCGGTAGAGCAGGATGTCCGCCGCCTGCAGCACCGGGTAGTTGAACAGCCCGGCCGCGATGCTCTCCTGCCGCCCCGCCTTCTCCTTGAACTGCGTCTGCCGCTCCAGCTCGCCCAGCGGCGTGACCGTATTGAAGATCCACGCCAGCTCGGTATGTTCCGGCACGTCGGACTGCACGAACAGCGTCGTGCGCGCCGGATCGATGCCCGAGGCCAGCAGCGACACGGCCATCTCGAAGGTGCGCTGCTTGAGCACCGCCGGCTCGTACGGCACGGTGATCGCGTGGTAGTTCACGATGCAGATGAACGTCTCGAACTGCGACTGCAACTGCACCCAGTTCCGCACCGCGCCGAGGTAGTTGCCGATATGCAACTCTCCCGAGGGTTGGATTCCGCTGAAGATCGTTGGCATCCCTGTAAACTACGAGTGTGATGGACCACCCGGCAGTTGCGCGGCGCGACGCCGCCGCCCTCACCGCACTCACCGTGCAGGCCGCGACGGCGGCCGCGCGCGTGATCCGCGATGCGCTCCCCCGCCACCACGACCTCGTGTGGCAGCACAAGTCGGAGTTCGACTTCGTCTCCGAGGTCGATCTCGCCGCCGAGCACGCGGCCATGGAGCGGTTCCGGCGCGAGCTGCCCGAGGCGCGCTTCCTCGCCGAAGAGACCGCCGCGACGCTCCCCCCTGCGGAGCGCGACCGCGGCGTGACGGTGGTGCTGGACCCCCTCGACGGCACGACCAACTTCCTGCACGGCGTCCCCGAGTATGCGGTGTCCATCGCCGTCCTCGTGGACGGTGTCCTCACCTCGGGCGTGGTGCTGAACGTCCCGCGCGACGCCTGCTACACCGCCACCGTGGGCGGCGGCGCGTGGCTGGGCGGGCAGCGGCTGCAGGTGTCGGCGGTGACCGACCCTGGCAGAGCCCTCATCGGCACGGGGTTTCCCTTCAAGGACCCGGCCGATATCCCCCGCTATCACGCCGAGATGGCCGCGGTCATGGCCGCCGCGAGCGGCATCCGGCGCCCGGGCGCTGCGAGCATCGACCTCGCCTGGGTCGCCGCGGGGCACTTCGATGGCTTCTGGGAGCCCGTCCTGAGTCCCTGGGATGTCGCCGCGGGCATCCTGCTCATCCGCGAGGCCGGCGGGATCTGCACCGACTACGATGGCGCGCCGTCCACGGCGTCGATGTCGTCGATCGTCGCCGGCAATGCCACGATCCACCCATGGCTACGCGGGACGCTCGCCGCCGCACGCGCGCGCTTCGACGCCACCGCGTCGCCCCGCTGATGTCGCACCCCGGACCCGCTGCCCAGCGCCTGTCCGCGGCCCGTGATCCCACGGCACTGGTCGAGCTGGTGCCCAATGTCTCCACCGGCGACCCGACGCTCGTCGCGTCCTTCGCCGACGCGATGCAGGCCGCTGGCGCGGTGGTCCTGGACACCAGCAGCGACCGCTGGCACAACCGCAGTGTCATCACCGCTGTCGCCGCCCCGTCGGTGGCGGTCGAGGCCGCGTGTGCTCTCGTCGCAGCGGCGCGCGAGGCCATCGACATGCGCGAGCACCGCGGGGTGCATCCGCGCATCGGCGCCGTCGACGTCATTCCCTTCGTACCGCTGCGCGAGGTCGATATGGCGGACTGCGTCGCCCTGGCCCGCGACTGCGCAGCGCGTGTCGCCGCCACGCACGACATCCCCTGCTTCCTCTACGAGCACGCGGCCCGTCGCCCCGACCGCGTGACGCTCGCCGACATCCGCCGCGGCGGGCTCGAGACCCTGCAGCGCACGATCGCGACCGACCCCTACCGGCGCCCCGATACGGGGCCATCGCACACGCACCCGACCTTCGGCGCGGTGGCCATCGGGGCGCGCGCGCTCCTGGTCGCGTTCAACGTGTTCGTGGGGCCGGCCGCCGCGCTGCCCGCTGCGCGTCACATCGCGCGAACGATCCGCGCCAGCAGCGGCGGACTCCCGGGGCTCAAGGCCATCGCCGTCGAAGTGGATGGGCAGGCACAGGTCAGCATGAACCTGGTGGACCTTGCGCGTATCACACTCGCGCAGGCCTTCGACGCGGTCGCACGACAGGCCGCGTCCCATGGGCTGGAGGCCCTGCGAGGCGAACTCATCGGCCTGGTGCCCGATGCCGCGGTGACGCCCGACGCACTGCACATCCCAGGGCTCGACGCGCTCCGCACGCGCTCGCTCGAACAGCGACTCGCCGCAGCCGGCTACCCGCCGCGCGTCACTCCTGGGTGAGGATCCAGGGCCCCGTCGGCGTGATCGCGACGCTGTGCTCGAAGTGGGCCGACCATTTGCCGTCGGCGGTGACCACCGTCCACTTGTCGGCCAGCGTGATGGTACGACCCGTCCCCTGACACACCATCGGCTCGACCGCCAGCGTCATGCCGGGCACCAACCGGGGACCACGCTTCGGCTTGCCCTCGTTGGGGACCTGCGGGTCGCCGTGTGGCGAGTACCCCACGTAGTGCCCCACCAGATCCACCGCCGTCGCGTAGCCCTCCGAGGCGACGTAGGACCCGATCGCATGGCCGATATCGCCGATGTGGTTGCCCACGACCATCTGCGCGATCCCTCGCGCCAGGGACTCCCGCGTCACGTCGAGCAGGCGCTGGGCCTCGTCGCTGATCACCCCGACGCCCACGGTGATCGCAGCGTCGGTGTACAGCCCCTCGAACTTCACGCCGAAGTCGAGGCTGACGATATCCCCCTCGCGCAGGATCTTCTTCGGCGACGGAATGCCATGGACGATCTCCTCGTTCACGGAGATGCACGCGGAACCCTTGAAGCCGTAGAGGCCCTTGAACGCCGGCGTCGCGCCGGGGTGCGAGCGGATGAAGTCGTCGGCGAGCTTGTCGATGGCCGCCGTGCTCACACCGGGCGCGACCGCCGCGGCCATGACCCGATGCGTCGCTGCGAGGAGTCGGCCGCCTTCGGCCATCACCTCCAGCTCACGGGTCGACTTCAGCTGCATCACGCCGCGAGGGCAGCGTGGACGCGCGCGGCGACCTCGTCGAGTGAGCCCACGGCATTCACACTCGCGACCCGCGGTCCGTTCGCCTCGTACCACGCCTTCACCGGCGCCGTCTGCTCCTCGTAGACCTCGATGCGACGACGGATCGCCGCCGGCTCATCGTCGGCCCGGCGCACCAATGCCGTCCCGCAGGTCGGACACGGCGTGCCCGGCTCGAGGCCCATGTGCGGCGATTGATCCTGCGGGCAGGTCGTCCGGGCCGAGAGGCGCTTCACCAACTCCTCGGTGTCGACGTCGAACGACAGCACGACATCGAGGGTCTTCCCCACCGACGCCAGCGCGTCCCGCAGCCCCTCGGCCTGCGCCGTGGTGCGCACCACGCCGTCGAGGATCGCTCCCCGGGCCGCCTCGGGCGCGTTGAGCGCATCGCGCATGATCCCGAGGATGACGTCGTCGGGCACGAGGTCGCCCCGCTCCATCGCGGCCTTCGCCGCCAGACCCAGCGGGGTCCCCGCCTTGACGGCGGCACGGAGCACATCGCCCGTGGCGATCTTCGGAACGCCGAGGGAGAGCGCGAGGCGCTCTCCCTGGGTCCCCTTGCCCGCGCCTGGCGGACCGAACAGGACGATCAACATGCTGCGTGTTCCCCGCGGTGGCCGACTAGAAGCCGGTCGTCGTCTGCCGGCCGCGGAACTTCACGCGACCCTTCTTCATGAAGCCGTCGTACTTGCGCAGCAACAGGTGCTGCTGCATCTGCGCCATCGTGTCCAGCGCCACGCCCACGACGATCAGCAGCGAGGTCCCACCGAACTGGAAGGGCACGTTCACCATGTTCGCGATCCAGATCGGCATCAGCGCGATGACCGTCAGGAAGATCGCGCCCGGCAGGGTGATCCGGGTCAGGACCTGATCGATGTACTCCGCGGTCTTCGAACCCGGCTTGACGCCCGGGATGAAGCCCCCCTGCTTCTTCAGGTTCTCGGACAGGTCGATCGGGTTGAAGATGATCGACGTGTAGAAGTACGTGAAGAAGATGATCAGGATCGCCGAGAGGATGTAGTAGAACACCGAGCCCGGATTGAAGTACTCGGCGAAGCGCGCGAGCGACTCATTTCCCGAGAACTGCGCGATCGCCCCGGGCACCACGATGAACGACTGCGCGAAGATGATCGGCATCACGCCCGCCGTGTTGATGCGCAGCGGGATGAAGTTCTTCGCCGACTCACGCATCCGGCCCCGCGCCATGGTGCGCTGCGGGATCTGGATCGCGATGCGCCGGGCCGCCAGGGTGATCGCGACGACCGCCGCCACCACCGCCACCATCAACACCGCCAGCACCAGCAGCCCGAAGGGCGAGAGCGCCCCCGTGCTGAGGAAGCGGAAGGTCTGGATGATCGCCGGCCAGAAGCCCTGCACGATCGAGAAGAAGATCAGCAGCGACGCCCCGTTGCCCAGGCCGCGCTCGGTGATCTGCTCACCCAGCCACATCACGAACAACGCGCCGGTGGTCAGGAACAGCGCCGTCTGGATCTTGAACGCGAAGCCCGGGGCCAACACGGCGCCCTGCAACGCATCGGACTCCAGGAACAGCGCGAAGCCCCAGGCCTGGATCAGCGCCAGCCCGACCGTCAGGTAGCGCGTCCACTGCGTGATCTTCTTCTTGCCCTCTTCATCCTTGTTGAGCTTCTCCACCTGCGGGATCACGGCACTCGCGATCTGCATGAAGATGCTCGCCGAGATGTACGGCATGATCCCGAGCGCGAACACCGTCGCGCGCGAGAGCGAGCCACCGACGAACAGGTCGTAGAGCCCCAAGAGCCCGCCGGCCTGCGCGTCGAAGAACTGCGTCAGAGCCACGACATCCACGCCGGGGACCGTGATGGTCGCACCGATGCGGTAGATCAGGAGCACCATCAAGGTGAACGTGATCTTCTGCCACAGCTCTGGCGTCCGATAGATGTTGGCCAGTGCGGCGGCCGGATTCGCCTGCGACATCGTCAGAGGGCCTGGTTTAGTCTTCGACGCGGCCGCCGGCCGCGACGATCTTCAAACGCGCTCCGGCCGAGACGGCCACTCCACGCACGGTCACCGCGCTCTCGAGCGCGCCGTTCGACAGGATCTTCACCGGCCGGCCGCGCCGCGCCAGCCCGGCCGCGACCAGCGACTCCGCCGTGACCTCGCCGCCCGCCGCGACCGCGACCAGCTGGTCCAGCCGGATCACCGACGCCGCCGGCTCCTGCGGACCACCCATCCCACGCTTCGGGATGCGCCGCGTCATCGGCATCTGACCGCCTTCGAAGTGCGGCTTGCCGCCGCCCGGGCCATGATGACCCGCGCGCGCCTTGCTACCCTTATGTCCCTTCCCCGAGGTCTTGCCCGTCCCCGAGCCTGGGCCGCGTCCCAACCGCTTGCGGTTGCGATGCGCGCCCGGCGTCGAGGCCAGCGACTCGAGACTGATCTTGTCCGTCATCTTCACTCCTTCACAGGGGTCACCTCAACGAGGTGACGCACACGCTTGATCATCCCTCGCAGCGACGGCGAGTCCTGATGGACGACCTCCGACTGATGATGGCGCAGGCCCAACGCTTCGAGCGTCTGGCGCATCCGCCACGTCTGACCGATCCCGCTGCGCACCTGCTTGATGCGCACCTTGCCCTCGGTCAGGGTGTTGGGCGGCGTCACCGCCGGCCCCTTCCCCGGGTGCCACACGAACGTCCGCGGCATCAGACCGTCTCCTTGACCTTGGCGCGCGACTTGTACGGGATCGCTGAGACCTCGACCCCGCGCTCACGCGCGATCTGCTCCACCGTCACCAGCTGACGGAGGCCGTCCATCGTCGCCCGCACCATGTTGTGCGCGTTCGACGAGCCCAGCGACTTCGTGAGGATGTCCGTGATGCCCGCGGCCTCGAGCACCGCGCGCACCGCGCCCCCCGCGATCACCCCGGCACCCGGCGCCGCCGGCTTGAGGAGCACGCGACCGGCCCCGTGCTCACCGACGACCTCGTGCGGGACCGTGCCACCCGTGAGCGGCACCGACACCAGCGCGCGACGCGCCGCGTCGACCGCCTTGCGGACGGCCTCCGACACCTCGTTCGCCTTCCCCGTCGCGAACCCGACCTTCCCCTGCCCGTCGCCCACGGCGACCAGCGCGTTGAAGGAGAAGCGGCGACCGCCCTTCACGACCTTCGCCACGCGATTGATGGCGACCACATTCTCGATCAGGTCCGAGCCACCTTCGCTGCGGCTGTTGTCGCCCCCGCGGCCGCCATCGCGACGCGGGGCGCCATCCCGACCGCCGCCCGGGCCGCCGCGACCGGCACCACCGCCCGGCCCGCCGCGTCCCTGACCGCCGCCCGGGCCGCCACGACCGGCACCTGGACCGCCACGACCACGGCCGCCACCCGGACCGCCACGACCGCCACCGGGGCCACCCCGGCCACGCCCGCCGCCCGCACCGGCGCCGCCGGCCGGACCATTCGACACTCGAGTCTCGTCCGCCATCTTAGAACTCCAGCCCGGCTTCCCGGGCGCCGTCGGCCACAGCCTTCACCCGGCCATGGTACTGGTAACCCCCGCGGTCGAACACCACCTTCGTGATGCCCGAAGCCTTGGCCTTCTCGGCCACCAACTTGCCGACCGCGACGGACTTCTCCGTCTTCGTCCCGCTGAACGCATTGTCGGTGACCGTCAGCAGCGTGTGCTGCGCCTGGTCGTCCACGATCTGCGCATAGATGTGCTTCAACGAACGGAACACCACCAAGCGGGGACGCTCCGGCGTCCCAGCCACCTTCGCACGGACCCGGCGATGCCGGCGGTCCCGCTGCTCGGCACGCGTCTTCGGAATGCGCATTACTTGCCTCCCGCCTTACCCGCCTTCCGACGGATCTGCTCACCAGCGTACTTGACGCCCTTGCCCTTGTAGGGCTCGGGGGGGCGCAACGAGCGGATCTCCGCCGCCACCTGCCCCACGACTTCCTTGTCCGTGCCTTCGATGATCACGTTCGTCGGCTGGGGCGCCGACAGCGTGATCCCCTTCGGGGCCTTGAACTCGATCTGGTGCGAGAGCCCCAGCGCGAGCAGCAACCCATAGGGCTTCGGCTCGGCCTTGTAGCCGACGCCGACGATCTCCAACTGCTTCTTGTAGCCGTTCGTGACGCCCTCGACCATGTTGGCCACGAGC
Organism: uncultured Gemmatimonadaceae bacterium; assembly: GCA_964503275.1. Taxonomy (GTDB): domain Bacteria; phylum Gemmatimonadota; class Gemmatimonadetes; order Gemmatimonadales; family Gemmatimonadaceae; genus DASRAP01. Next base: position 13,430 of record CAZCZO010000035.1, read on the forward strand.
GTGCGCGTCAGGCCGTGCATCGACTTGTCCATCGGATCATCCGACGGACGCGTGACGCTCAACACCGCGCCATCCTGCGCGATCTCGATGCGGCCGGGAATGGCGCGCGACAGCTCGCCCTTGGGGCCCTTCACGGTGATGCGGCGGTCGGCCACGCTGATCGTGACACCGGCCGGCACCGTGATCGGCAACTTTCCGATACGTGACATGATGTGGTCTCCTTACCAGACCAGCGCAAGGAGTTCGCCGCCCGTGCGCGCCCGCCGCGCTTCCCGGTCGGTCATCAGCCCCTGCGAAGTGCTGAGGATCGCCACACCCAAGCCGTTGCGCACGCGCGGGATCTCGCTCACGCCCACATACTGGCGCAGCCCCGGGCTCGACACCCGGCGCAGCTCGCGGATCACCGGATGGCCACCGGCGGCATACTTGAGGATCACGCGCAGGATCGGACGACCCGCGTCGTCCGTCACCAGGCGGTAATCCTGGATGAACGCACTCTCCTTGAGGAGGCGTGCGATCTCCACCTTCATCTTGGACGCCGGCATGTCCACGCGACGGTGCTTCGATCCGCAGGCATTGCGGATCCGCGTGAGCATATCGGCGATCGGATCGGTCATCGACATGACTACAGTACTCCTATGGTTTCCGGCGCGGCCGGACTTCTAGGAAAAGGGTGGGCCGACGTCCCTACCAGGACGCCTTGCGTACACCCGGGATCTTGCCCTCGAGCGCGAGCTCGCGCAGGGCGATGCGCGACAGACCGAAGGTGCGCAGATACGCACGGCTGCGGCCGGTCAGCTGGCAGCGGTTCCGCACGCGGGTCGGCGAGGCGTCCCGCGGCAGCTTCTGCAGGGCGACGACCGCGGCGGACCGCGCCTCATCGCTGGACTTCGGATCCCGCACGGTCTCCTTCAGCGCGGCCCGCTTGGCGGCGAACCGCTGCACGGTCGCCTTCCGGCGGGCATTCTTCTCGAGAGAGCTCTTCTTCGCCATATCGGATTACGCGGTGAGGCGTGCGCCAGACTTGTCGTCGCCGCGGAAGGGCATCCCCAGTTCCCGCAGCAGCGCCAGCGCCTGATCGTCGCGCGTCGTGGTCGTCACGAACGTGATGTCCATCCCGTGGATCTGCTCCACGGCATCGTAGTTGATCTCCGGGAAGATCATCTGCTCCTTGACGCCGAGCGAGTAGTTCCCGCGCCCGTCGAACGAGCGCGTGTTCAGGCCGCGGAAGTCACGGATGCGCGGGATCGCGGTCGTGATGAAGCGGTCCAGGAACTCCCACATCCGCGCGCCACGCAGCGTGACCGCGACGCCGATCTCCTGCCCCTCGCGGAGCCCGTAGTTGGCGATCGACTTCTTCGCCTTCTTGCGCACGGGCTGCTGGCCGGTGATGATCGCGACCTCCTCGACGATGATGTCGAGCAGGCGCGGCTGCTTGATCGCCTCGCCGAAGCCGACGTTCACGACGATCTTCGTGAGGTTCGGGATCTCGTGCGGGTTCGTCAGCCCGAAGCGTGCGGCCAGCGCCGGGCGCACCCGGGTCTGGTACGCTTCGCGCAGCCGCGGTGCCGGCGCCGGCTGGCCGACGCCCGCGTGCGCCGTGGGGAGCATGGAGGCCCGCTTGCCCCCGCCCTCACCGCCCTTCGCCTTGCCGCCCCCCTTCGCGCCGGCGCCGCCCTTGGCCGCGCCGCCCTTCGCCGGGGCCTTCTTATTGCCAGGGGCGTTGCCGCCCTTCGTCTTCGTTGCCATCACCGTCGTCCTCGCGGTCAGCGCGTCGTGGGCAGCGCGTCACCGCTCTTCGCAGCGATGCGCTCCTTCGTCCCATCCGCGTCCAGCTGGTAGCGCACGCGCGTCGGCGTGCCGCTCTTCGGGTCGATCAACATCACGTTGCTGTGATGCACCGGCGCCTCGCGCTCGATGATCCCGCTCTCCTCCTCGGGACGGCGCGCACGCTGATGCTTCTTGATCATGTTGATCCCCTTCACCGTCACCCGGCCCGTCTTGGGGTAGACGCGGATCACCTCGCCTTCCTTCCCCTTGTCGTCGCCCCGCAGCACCCGCACCCGATCCCCCTTCACCAGGGGCATCGTGACGCGCGCCGCGTTGATCGCGTGCCGGCGCGTCAGCCGGGTCCCGGCCGTCTTCTTGTACTTGAGCACTCGCATGTTACAACACCTCCGGCGCCAGCGACACGATCTTCATGTACTTCTTCTCGCGCAGCTCACGCGCCACCGGGCCGAAGATACGCGTCGCCTTGGGCTCGCCGTTGTCATTGATGATCACCACGGCGTTCTCGTCGAACTTGATGTAGCTGCCGTCCTTGCGACGCGTCTCCTTGACCGTCCGCACGACGACCGCCTTCGCGACGTCCGACTTCTTCACCGTGCCATTGGGCAGCGCGTCCTTGACGGCCACCACGACCTTGTCCCCGAGCCCGGCGTAGCGACGCCGCGTGCCTCCGAGGACGCGGATCACCAGCGCCTGCTTGGCGCCGGAATTGTCCGCGACCTTCACCACCGATTCCTGCTGGATCATGGCTCAGTTCCTCAGCGCGCGCGCTCGACGATCTCGACCAACCGCCACCGCTTGTCCTTTGACAAGGGTCGCGTCTCCATGATGCGCACGGTGTCCCCGGCCTTGGCGTCGTTCAACTCGTCGTGCGCCTTCAGCCGCGTCGTCCGCGTCATCATCTTCCCATAGACCGGGTGCGGCACGCGACGCTCGATCGCCACCACCACCGTCTTGTCCATCTTGTCGCTCACGACCAACCCCGTGCGCACCTTCCGCATCGGGCGGTCCGAAACCTTCTTCTCCATCTCGGGCATCCTCGGGGCCTCGCTCAACGCGTGGCGGCAACGGCCGCCAGCTGCTTCTCGCGGAGCACCGTGTGCAACCGCGCGATGTCCTTCCGGAGGGACCGGAGCCGGAGCGGATCCTCCAGCGTCTCAGTGGCGCTCCGGAACCGCAACCGGAAACGCTCCTCCTCCAATTCCGCGATGCGGGTGCGGATCTCAGCGTCCGTCATCCCGCGGATCTCTTCAGCCTTCATGCGTCGCCTCCTCGCGGGTCACGAACTTCGTCTTCACCGGCATCTTCGCGGCCGCGAGCGCCATCGCCTTCTGCGCGATCTCGGGCGTCACGCCCTCGAGCTCGAACATCACGCGACCCGGCTTCACCACGGCCACCCACCCCTCCGGCGAGCCCTTGCCCTTCCCCATTCGGGTCTCGGCCGGCTTCTTCGTGATCGGCTTGTCGGGGAAGATCCGGATCCACACCTTGCCGCCACGCTTGATGTGACGCGTCAGCGCCACACGCGCGGCCTCGATCTGCCGGTTGGTCACCCAGCCCGGCTCCAGCGCCTGCAGGCCGTACGTCCCGAAGGAGACCTCGGCGCCACGCGTGGCGATCCCCTTGGTGCGACCCTTGAACATCTTGCGGAACTTGACCCGCTTCGGACTCAGCATCGTCGATTCTCCTTACGCGCCGGTCGAGTAGGTCCGGTCGCGACGATCATCGACGACCTCACCCTTGAAGATCCACGTCTTGATGCCGATCGCCCCGAAGGTCGTGTTCGCCGTGCTCGTGGCGTAATCGATGTCGGCCCGCAACGTGTGGAGCGGCACACGCCCCTCATGGTAGCCCTCGGTGCGCGCGATCTCCGCGCCGCCCAACCGACCGGCCACCTTCACCTTGATGCCCAACGCGCCCATCCGCATCGCGCTCTGCACCGCCCGCTTCATCGCGCGGCGGAACGAGACGCGCTGCGCCAACTGCTGCCCGATGTTGTCGGCCACCAGCTGTGCATCCAGCTCGGGACGCTTCACCTCTTCGATGTTGACCGCGACCTCCTTCTTGGTCAGCTGCGCCAACTCGTCACGCAACACGTCCACCTCGGCGCCCTTCTTGCCGATGATGACGCCCGGCCGACCCGTGAAGATCGTGATGGTGACCTTGCCCGGCTTCCGCTCGATATGCACGTCGGCGATCGCCGCGCCCGCGCTGCCCGGGAACTTGCGCGCCTTCAGGTACGACCGGATGAGATGGTCTTCCTTCAGCAACGCCGGCAGATCCTTGCCCGCGTAGTAGCGCGAGCGATGCTCCCGCGACACGCCCAGGCGGAAGCCGATCGGATTCGTCTTCTGTCCCATTAACGACCGTCCTTCGACGCCACGACGATCTCGACGTGGCTGGTCCGCTTGTGAACCGGCGTCGCCCGGCCCATGGCCGCCGGCATCCACCGCTTGAGCTTCGGTCCTTCGTTGATCACCGCATGCTTCACGACGAGCGTGTCGACGTCGACCGGCGTGTTCGCCTGACGACCCGCCTGCTCGGCATTGGCCACCGCGGACGACAACACCTTCTCGATCTGCTTCGCCGCGTGCTTCTTCGAGAACTTCAGCAGCGCCAGGGCCTCATTGACGCCCTTCCCGCGGATCTGGTCGATGACCAACCGCATCTTGTAGGGCGACTGCCGCGTGGTGCGCTGGATCGCGCGCGCTTCGGTCATCACTTGCCTCCCTTCTTGGCCTTGGTATCCGTCTTCGCCGCCGTGTGCCCACGGAACAGGCGCGTCGGCGAGAACTCACCGAGCTTGTGCCCGACCATGTTCTCCGTCACGTACACGGGGACGAACTTGTTCCCGTTGTGCACCGCGAACGTGTGCCCAACGAAGTCCGGGAGGATCGTGCTCGCGCGCGACCAGGTCTTCACGACCTTCTTCTCACTGCGGGCATTGAGCGCGGCCACCTTCTGAGCGAGGTGATCCGCGACGAACGGGCCCTTCTTTACACTGCGTGCCATCGGCTCTGCGTCTCTAGAGGAAGATCAGGTCGCGATTACGATTGGGTCGCCTTGCCGCGCTTGCGGCCACGGACGATCAAGCGCTGCGACGGCTTCTTCGTGTTGCGCGTCTTCACGCCTTCCTTCTTGCCCCACGGACTCACCACGTTCCGCCCGCCGCGCGTGCGGCCGCCGTGCGGGTGATCCACCGGGTTCATGACTTCACCACGCACCTTCGGACGGCGACCCA
>CAZCZO010000036.1:0-18317 GCA_964503275.1 uncultured Gemmatimonadaceae bacterium
GGGCGTGGCGACCACCGACCTGGCCGTCACCCCGGTCGATCTCTCGCCGCTGTTCGACTCCATCCTCGCCAACGTGCCGGCGCCGCCGAGCGATGTCGAGGGCAGCACGCAGATGCTGGTGTCCACCATCGACTTCTCGCCGTACCTCGGCCGCCTGGCGATCGGCCGCGTCGAGCGCGGCATGGTGCGCGTCGGGCAGTCGGTGGTGCGGCTCCCGATCGATCCGGCCATCGCCGGCGAGCAGTCGCGCGTGAGCAAGCTCTACGCGTTCGAAGGTCTGGAACGTCGCGAAGTCGCGGAGGCGCAGGCGGGCGAGATCGTCGCGCTCGCGGGCTTCGCCGGGGTGGACATCGGTGACACCCTCTGCGACCCCGCCGCGCAGGAACGCCTCGAAGGCATCGCGGTCGAGGAGCCGACCATCTCGGTCGACCTGCTCGTGAACAATTCGCCCTTCGCCGGCAAGGAGGGCAAGTTCGTGACCTCGCGCCAGCTCCGCGAACGGCTGTACAAGGAGCTGGAGCGCAACGTGGCCCTGCGCGTCGAAGATACGCCCTCCACGGACACGTGGACGGTATCCGGTCGCGGCGAACTGCACTTGGCCATCCTGATGGAGACGATGCGCCGCGAGGGCTTCGAGTTCCAGGTCTCGCGACCGCGCGTGATCCTCAAGACCGGCGAGCAGGGCGAGCGCCTCGAGCCGTACGAAGAGTTGTCCATCGACGTGCCGGAGGAGTACCTGGGGGCGGTGATGGAGAAGCTCGGGCCCCGTCGCGCCGAGATGATCGAGATGAAGAATCCCGGGCAAGGCCTCGTGCGGCTGCTCTTCAAGGTGCCGGCCCGCGGTCTGTTCGGGTACCGCTCGGAGTTCTTGACGGACACCCGGGGAACAGGCATCATGCATCATCGTTTCCTCGAGTACGGGCCCTGGTCGGGGCCGCTCGCGGGACGCGCGCGTGGCGTGCTCGTGTCGATGGAAGCCGGCACCGTGATCGGCTTCGCCCTCGGCAACCTCCAAGAGCGCTCCACGCTGTTCGTGGAGCCGGGGATGCCGGTCTATGAGGGGATGATCATCGGCGAGAATTCGCGCTCCGACGACATGGACGTGAATCCAACGAAGGAGAAGAAGCTCACCAACATGCGGTCCAAGTCGGCCGATGATGCGCTGCAGCTCGAGCCGCCGCGGGAGTTGACGTTGGAAGGCGCGTTGGAGTATATCGAGGACGACGAATTGATCGAAGTGACGCCGGAGTCGATCCGCCTGCGGAAGCAGATGCTCGCCGCCAGCGATCGGAAGCGGACCAATCGTGAAGCCAAGCGTGAGCGCGATCGCGCCTGACGCTCAATACCCCCAGGGAGAACACATCGTGACGCGCGGGAAGCTTGCCTCGTTTGCGCCGCTCGAAGAGTGGCTCGTGATCGCGCCGTGGTCCGCGGCGCCGGTCGACGACGATGACTTTGACGACGAGGACCTCGACGAGGACGAAGAGTTCGACGACGAGGAGTTGGATGAGGACGACTTGGACCTCGACGACGAGGACGACGACCTCGATGACGAGGATGACCTCGACGACGACGACCTGGACGAGGATGACGACCTCGACCTCGACGACGACGAGGACGACGACGACCTGCTCGACCTCGACGATGAGTACGAGATCGACGAGGACGATGACGAGCGTGCCGGTCGGACCGGCTACGACGACTGACGGCCCCGGCGGGAGGGCGTGCGTTGACGGCGCCCTCCCGGTCGGATTATCTTATAGGACTGGGGCCTGTAGCTCAGGTGGTTAGAGCGCACGCCTGATAAGCGTGAGGTCGGTAGTTCAACTCTACCCAGGCCCACTCCCCCGATCGCCGAGACCCCGCCGCCCCCTGGGCTGGCGGGGTCTCGCACTTTCGGCGCGGGCCGTCGGTCGCTACTCTCCGCCAGTCCCCCGCCTGCGCCCATGCTGACCTGCACGCCCCACTCGTTCGCCCACGCTTGCGCCGACGCCGAGGCGTGGTGGACCGCTGCCCAGGGCACCGCCCGGCTCTTCGCGCGCGATGCCACGCTCTGGACTGCCGCCGACGAATCCCAGTGGCTGGGCTGGCTCGACCTCACTGATCTCGAACCCGCGAGCGTGCAGGCGCTCCGCACGCAGCTCGCGCCGGTCCGCCGACTGCCCGCCGAAGCCGTCGTCCTGCTGGGGATGGGTGGGTCGAGTCTGGGGGCCGAGGTCATGGCGCGGGTGCTGCCGCGCGGTCCGGACGGGCTGCCGCTCCACGTGGTCGATACGTTGCATCCCGATGCCGTGCTCGATCGCTTCGATGCGCTGCGTTGGGACCGCACGCTGGTCATCGCGGCCTCGAAGTCCGGTGGGACGCTCGAACCCGCGGTCCTGCTCGCCCTCGCGCGGCAGCGATTGACCGCGGCCTGCGGCGAGGCCGGACTGCGGCGCATCATCGCCATCACCGACCCCGGCTCGGCGCTGGACCGCGAGGCGCAGCAGGATGGATTCGGGGCGATCGTCCACGGTCGCCCAACGGTCGGTGGTCGATTCTCGATGCTCTCGCCCTTTGGGCTCGTGCCCGCGCTGTTGCTCGACGCCCCCATCGAGGCGCTGCGCCATGCCTTGCTCGCGCTGCGCTTGGCCGTGCGCGACGAGCGGCAGCTGCACGACGCACAGCGCCTGGGCCTCGCGATCGCCACCGCGGCGATGCAGGGGCGCGACAAACTGATCGTGCACCTGCCTCGGGCACTGGGACCGCTCGGCGCCTGGATCGAACAACTGGTGGCCGAGTCGCTGGGCAAGCGCGGCAGGGTCGTGTTGCCGGTGGTCGACGAACCCAGCGTGGCCGCCGTGCGCGGCGGCAACGATCGCCTGCACCTGCGGGTCGGCCTGTCCGGAGATCCTCGCGACGGCGCTGGCGACGCCGCCGGGTCCGACGACGCGGCGCCCTCGGTCGGGTGGACGGTCGCGGGGGTCGAGGCCCTCTGGGCCGAGTGCTTCCGCTGGGAGATCGCCACGGCGGTGGCGGCGGCGCGCCTCGGTCTGAATCCCTTCGATCAGCCCGACGTCGAAGCGAGCAAGATCGCGACCAAGGCGCTCAGTGCGGCGTGGGAGCACGACGGCGTTCCCCCCGAGGCGCCGAGCGTGCGCATGCCCCCGCACGACGCGTCGGACGTGGCGGAGCTGCTCGCGTGGCGGCGTGCCGTGCGACCGGGCGACTACGTCGGCCTGCTCGTGTGGCTCCCGATGTCCGACGCGATGGTGGAGGCGGTCCAGCAGCTCCGCGCGGGGCTCGCGGAGACGACGGCGGTGGCCACGGTGGTGGGGTTCGGCCCGCGCTATCTCCACTCGACCGGGCAGGCCTTCAAGGGGGGACCGAACACCGGCTGCTTCGTGTCGGTCGCCGCAGCCCCCACGCGGGACGTCGAGGTGCCGGGTCGCACGCTGTCGCTGGGGACCATCGCGCGGGCGCAGCGGGAGGGCGAGCTGGCGGTGCTCCGCGAGCGCGGTCGCCGCGTGATCGACGTGTCGCTGGTCGGCGACCCGCTCGAGGCGCTGCGCGCGCTCACGGACGCGCTGCGCAGCACCTGAGGCGCGGTCAACGCTTCTTGCGTGACTCCTCGGAGCCCAGCACGAGCACGATCAACGCGCTGACGACCGAGATCAGGATCGCGCCGAGGAAGGCCGCGCCGAACCCGTCGACGTCGAAACCGAGGCCGAGCGCGCCGGCGACGCTGCTCGTGAGCAAGAGCATCAGCGCGTTGATCACGAGGGCGAAGAGTCCCAGGGTCATCAGGATGACGGGCAGACTCAGGAGCTTGAGGATCGGCGCAACGAGCGCGTTGACGATCCCGAAGACCAGCGCGACGCCGAGCAGGGACAGCGCGGAACCGCTGTGCGTGATGCCGGGGACGAGCTGGGTCGCGACCCACAGGGCCGCAGCGGTGGCGAGGAGACGGAGCACGAGGGACCTCGGGTGGGCGGTGAGCCGCGTCGCACGCGAACGCACGGTGGGTGTCCGGCGGTCGCGGTCCGGGCGTATCTTAGGCGGACGCCCATGCTGGGGCGACACCTCACCTTACGCGTGACGATCCCTTTCGATTCACTCTCGGCCGAGACCGGTCCCGGTGCGGGCAGTGCGACGCTCGAGCGTCCCCAGCCCGCGCTCGTCGATGACGCACCGCTCGATGCGCCGCTCTGGGGCATCGTGTTCGCCGGCGGCATCGGCTCACGCTTCTGGCCGCTGAGTACGCCGGAGCGTCCGAAGCCCGTGCTGCACCTGCTGGGCGAGCGACCGCTGCTCGCCGACACGGTGCACCGCCTCGCGCCGATGATCCCGCCGTCGCGGACGCTGGTCGTGACCTCGCGCGACATCGCGCCGGCCGTGCGGCGGGCGATCCCGTCGATCCCTGCGGCGAACGTGCTCGTGGAGCCCCGGCCGCTCGGGACGGCGGCGGCATACGCCTGGGCCTTGGAGACCGTGCTGGAGCGGGCGGGGCCGACGGCGGTCGCGATCGCCATGCACGCGGATCTCGCCGTGGCGTTCCCCGACGAGTTCCGCCGGGTGTTGCGGCGCGCCGCGACCTTGGCACTCCGGCACGACGTCCTGCTGAGTCTTGGTGTGACGCCCACGCGCCCCGAGACGGCGTTCGGCTATGCGGTCGCGGCTGAGCCACTCGACCCCGCGCTGCCGGTGGCGCAGGGCGGCGCCCTCAATGTGGTGCAGTTCGTGGAAAAGCCGCGGCTCGACGCCGTGGCCACCTTGTTGAACGATGGGGCCTACTGGCACACCGGTGTCGTGGTCGCGCGGGCGGTGGTGGCCCTCGAGGAACTGTTCACCCGCGCCCACGAGATCGCGCCGGGGCGCGACGCCCTCGCGGCGGGCCACCTGCCCGTCTTCGCGGGGATGATCCGGCCCATCTCGATCGAACGTGGCCTGCTCGAGCGCAGTCCGCGTCTCGCGATGCTGCCGCTGGACTGCGGCTGGGACGATGTCGGCACCTGGGCCTGCCTGCGGCGCACCCGCGACCTCGACGATGCCGGCAACGGCGCGATCGGTCGCGCGGTGTTCGTGGAGTCCACGAGCAACGTCGTCCATACCGAAGCCGGCACCGTCGTGCTCTTCGGCTGCGAGCGCATGCTCGTCGTCACCCTCAACGGGATCACCTTCGTGACGCCGCTCGATCGCGCGGCCGATCTCAACCCGCTGCTGGAGCAGTTGCCCGGCAGTCTCCGTCGTGACCCGACCCGTCCGCTCTGATCCCATGCGTCTGCTCCTCGTCGTCAGTCTGTGGCTGGCCCCGGCCGCCCTCGCCCAACATCCGTTCGCGGTGGGCTCGCGCGCCTACGACCCCCGCGTGCCGGCCCCGCGTGCGGTGATCGGGCACGAGGTGGGTGAGCGATTCACGCCGCATCACGCGGTCGTGCGGTACTTCGAGCGCGTCGCCGCGACGTCGCCGCGCGTGCACCTCGACACGCTCGGGTTGACGGTCGAGGGTCGCGAGTATCTCACGGCGGTGGTCACCAGCGAGCGCAACCACGCGCGGCGCGACGCCATCCGCGCCGACGCGGCGCAGCTCGCGGACCCCCGCCGCGTGGACGACGCGACGCTCGAGGCCATCCTCGGCCGCATGCCGACCATCGTGTTGCTGACCTACACGGTGCATGGCAACGAGGCCTCGGGGACGGAGGCCGCGCTGGCCACGCTCTATGAGCTCGCCGCTTCCACGGATCCCGCCGTGGTCCGCTTGCTCGACAGCGTCGTGGTGCTGATCGACCCCATCCAGAACCCGGACGGACACGAGCGTCACGTACAGGATGTGTTGCGCCGCCGCAGTGTGTTCGGCGCCGATGCCACACCGAATGCCTTCGCGACGCAGAGCGCCTGGCCCGGCGCCCGGACCAGCCACTACCACTTCGATCTCAACCGCGACTGGTTCATCCAGTCGCACCCGGAGACGCGCGCGCGAGTGGGGTACTTCTTCCAGTGGTGGCCGCACGTGGTGGCCGACCTGCACGAGATGGGGTCGAACGCCACGTATTTCTTTGCGCCGCCCATGGAGCCCATCAACAAGAATGTGCCGCCGTCGGTGCTGCGGTGGTGGGAGATCTTCGCCAGCGCGAATGGGGCGGCGCTCGACGCGCTGGGCCGCCCGTACTTCCGCCGCGAGGGCTACGACGAGTTCTATCCCGGGTACGGCGTGAGTTGGCCGATCCTCTCGGGGGCGATCGGGATGACCTACGAGCAGGCCTCGAGCGGAGCGGGGGCCATCCAGCGCAACGACGGCACGATCCTCACGCTGCGCGAGGCGGCCGAGAATCACTATCTGACGTCGATGGCGACGGTGCGTACGGCCGCGCTGGCCCGACGCGCACGGCTGCAGGACTATCTCGCGGATCGGCGGTCCGCCTCGCGTCCCGAGGTGGGCCCGCGGGCGATCTACCTCGCCGTGGAGCCGGGCGGGCGCACCGATTCGCTGATCGCGCTGCTCGAGCGCAATCGAGTGGAGGTCCAGCCGGCGCGCACGTTGCCGGCCGATGCCACTGCCTACCCGCACACGCGCGGGCGTCACGAGGGCATGCTGTACGTGGTGGACCTAGCGCAACCGCAGGGCCGTCTCGCCCGGGCGCTGCTCGAGCCCGACGCGCAGTTGGATTCGAGCTTCATCCGCGAGGAACTGGAGCGGCGGCGCACCGCGCAGTCGTCGCGCTTCTACGACATCACGGCGTGGTCGTTGCCCATGACCCATGGCGTGCGGGCGTGGACCTCCGCGGGCGCGCCGGTGGTGCGCGAACAGCGCGTGCTGGCGGGTGGTGTCCGCCAAGGCGGTGGGATCGTCGGCACCGTGCCTGCGGCGCATGGCTATGCGTTCCACCCGGGCAATGAGGCCGCGCTGCGCCTGCTCGCGGCCCTGCTGCGGGATTCGGTGCGCGTCCATTTCGCGACGCGCCCCTTCACCGCGGGCGGCATGGCCTTCGACCAGGGCGCGTTCGTGGTCCGCGTCGCCGCCAATGGTGTCCGCGTGCACGAACTGGTCCAGCAGGCCGCGACGGCCGCCGGGGTACCGGCCTATGCGCTCCGCTCCGCCCTCGTGGAGTCGGGGACCGATCTGGGGTCGAATTCCGTCATCCCCTTGCCCGTGCCGCGCGTCGCCCTGCTCGCCGGTGCGCCGGTCAACGGGAATTCGTACGGCTTCGCGTGGTACACCTTCGAGCAGCGGCTGGGCCTGCCCGTGACGTCGGTGGACGCGGCATTCATCGCGGGCGGCGGATTGCGGGACTTCACGGTGCTGGTGATGCCCTCGGCGGGCGCGCTCGGACCGGCCCTGGGCGAGGCGGGGCTGCAGCGACTGCAGCACTGGGTGCGCGACGGCGGGACGCTCATCACGCTGGAGCAGGCGAGCGCCTGGCTGGCCTCGGAGGCCTCGGGCCTCTCGCGTCTCCGCGTGCGGCGGCCCGCGGCCGGCGCGCCGTCTGTGTCGGCGAACGTCCCCGGGGCGTTGCTGCGTGCTCATGGCGACTCCCTGTCGCCACTGCTCGCCGGCATCCCGCCGCGCGATCTCGCCGTGTTGGTCTCGGGCGATCGCGCGTTCGAGGCCCCCACCGATGCCCGCGGCCAAGAGGTGGTCGTCCGACTCGCTGGGAAGGACGCGCTTCGACTCTCAGGCTACCTCTGGCCCGAATCGTGGGATCGGCATGCCGAGGGGGTGTGGCTGTGGAGCGAGCGCCAGGGCCGCGGCCGCGTGACGGCCTTCGCGACTGACCCCAACTATCGCGATCTCACTCGGGCCCTGATGCCCATCTTCGCTCACGCGGTGTTCTTCGGCGCGTATTAGACGCCGCCGCACCGCGCAGGCGCTAGCGACCGCCCGGTCGCAGGTGCCGCTCGAAGAACGCCCACGTGAGGTTCCACGAGTCGATCTGCTCGGGCGAATCGTCGCGCTCCCAGGTGCGCGTGTTCACGCGGCGACTGAAGGTATGCCCGCCGCTCGTGGGGCCTGGCGTCGGATCGACATAGACCTTCGTCTCAGCGAGATCGGGTTTGCGGGCGCGCAGGGCGTCGATCATCTGCTGGGCCTCGACCCAGTCGACGTCCGTGTCATTGGTGGCGGCGTGCACGAGCAGCGGCACGCGCAGTCCGTCGACGTGGAAGACCGGGGAGCGTTTGATGTACTCCGCGCGTTGCTCGAACGGCAGCCCGCCGATGTGCGTCGAGAAGGCGCGCTGGTATCCCGGGCCCTTGTACGACAGCCGGAACACGAGGTTGGTGACCGGGACGATCGCCGCGCCGGCCTTGAACGGCGTCGTGCCGCGGAACAACAGATGCGCGGCGATGAACCCCCCGTGGCTCCAGCCCATTACCCCAATGCGCTCCGGGTCCACGTGCGCCCGCCCGCGCAGTACCGACACCGCATCGAGCACGTCATCGACCTCCTTTCCGCCGTAGTCGATCGCCCGGTGGAACGCTTCGCCGTAGCCGGTGCTCCCGCGGTATTCCGGCGCGATCACGACGTAGCCGCGCTCGATCGCTTCGAGCACGAAGGGCAGATAGTTCGCGGTCCAGTCGCCATGCACGCCGCCATGCACCCAGACCAGCGCCGCGTGGGCCCGCGGTCCGCGTGGCGCGAGCGGCTCGAACAGATACGCGGGGATCTCGAGCCCGTCGATCGTGCTGCGGTACGTGACCTTGGTGAAGGACATGCGGCCCGCGGACCGGGCGCGGTACACCGAGTCGGTACGCGCTTTGGCGGCGATCTGCGCGGCGTAGTCGGCCGTCGGGTGATCCTCGAGCTTGTTGCTCACGTAGAGCGCGGCCGCGCGCGCCGAGTCCATGGTCACCGTGCGGCGCGCGGTGGGCTGCGCGGTGAGCACGCCGGGGGCGAGGAGGGTGAGGAGGGCGAGGGCGCGCGAGGTCGTCGTCATGCGAACGGAGGGGCGTGTGTGATGACCGGTCGGGCAGACCGACCGACGGGGAGTTCCACTGGCGACTACGGGCCAGTGCGCAGGGGCGCTGTGACCAGTGCCCGACTGCTGAGCAGGACCACCGCGACCCACGCGGCGTCGGCAAGGAGCAGATGCACGAGCTGCATCCACGTCGGCGCCAGCAACGCGAGATTCACGAAGCCCCCGAGGACCTGGACCACCCAGAGACCCATCACCACCACGGCGAGCTGCTGGACGCCGGGCGACGGGCGGTGGACCGCGAGCCATCGGGCGCCGGCGATGGTCGCCACTGCCGTGAGGATCGCGAGGACCGGGTGCCACACCCGCAGCCGCACCAGCAGATGGGCCGTGGGCGCGAAGTCCGCCGCGATCCCCTCGCGCAGCGACCCGGCGGGGAACAGGGTGTCCCCAAGGGCGGTCACGGCACCGGATGCACCCGTGAGCATCGTCAGGCTCAGCAGCCCGAACACCAGCAGCGACGCCAGCCCCTCGCCGGTCCAGCGGGGACGCGCGTTCCCCTGCAGGCGCCAGGCGGTGAGCGCGATGGCCGCGAGCAGAAGGAAGGTGTTCATGAGGTGCAGCGCCAAGGCCACCGCGCGCCGTCCGGAGGCGTTCTCTGCCGTGAGTTCCAACAGCACGAGCCCCGCACCGATGGCGCCTTCGAGCAGCATCAGGACGACACTGGCGATCACCGCGCGGCGTGCGGGTCGTCCGGCCTCGCCGGCGCGGACGACGAGGACGGCGAGGGCGAAGACGAGCAGGCCCGCCAGTGCCGAGGTCACGCGATGGGTGACCTCGATCAGTGTGGCGACCGAGGGGTCCTGCGGGACCACCACGCCGTTGCACAGGGGCCAGTGGCTCCCGCAGCCGGCGCCCGACCCGCTCGCGCGCACGAAGGCGCCCCAGGCCACGACACCGAAGTTGTAGGCGAGGACGCCCCACGCGTATCTTCCAAGCCAGCGCGGCGCGCTGTGGTGCACAGTGGTCATCGAACTCTCATCAGGGACGGGGAAGTGCCAAAGCGCAGTACGCTCATCGGGGTGTGTCTGACCATCGGCTTCGCTGGCTTCCTGTACGTCGCGACCGCGAGCGCGCAGAAGGAGACCTGCGAGGTCTGCGTGCGATTCAACGATCAGGAGAACTGTGCGACGGCGTCGGGCGAGACCAAGGCCGAGGCGGCGCGCACGGCGCAGACGACGGCCTGCGGGCCGCTGACCCGTGGCATGAACGATGCCATCGCGTGCGACAACCGTCCGCCGATCAGCGCCCAATGCCGCACCCGATGAAGCATAGTCAGCGGTCGGCCAGGTCGTGACCCCGCCGTTCTTCTATCGGGTCACGGCGGGCATCCGCGTCACCGTGCGCCCCCTGTACCTGCGCCAGCAGTCGGAGCCGCAGCGCTCCCGGTTCGTGTTCGCCTACCACGTCCGGCTCGAGAACGTGAACGACTTCGCGGCGCAGTTGCTCACGCGGTACTGGCACATCCACGACGACGCCGCGGACGACTCTGAGGTGCGCGGCGAAGGCGTCGTGGGGGAGCAGCCGCTGCTGCGTCCCGGTGGGATCCACGAATACCAATCCTTCTGCGTGCTCAAAGGCCCCTCAGGGTGGATGCAGGGGCGCTACGGTTTCCAGCGGGCCGATGGGTCGCACTTCGACGTCGCGATCCCGCGCTTCGACCTGTCGGTCACTCCGGCGCTCTAGGACGATCGGCGCGCCAGCGCATCGCGCGCAGGAGCCAGGCGCCGAGCACCACGCCGCTGACGGTCACGACCGCGCCGATCAGCCGGAGCACGCGCGCGAGGAGCGTATCGTGCCGCAGCAGGCCCCAGCGGACCAGCAGGAAGCGCCAGTCGTGGTCCCCGCCCTCCGGACTGAAGCTCACGAGGTCCAGGGACAGCGTGCGCGCATCACCCACGTACTCCGCCAAGTCGCCGCAACTCGCGCCGAGCAGACAGGCCGCACACGCGACCCCGAACCAGTCGCGCGCGCGCGCCAGCACCGCGATGGCGCCGAGCGGGACCAGCAGCTGCATCAGGCTGCCGCCGAGGACGGTGAGCAGTTCGCCGAAGGGGGCGAACACCAAGTGCCCCAACTCGTGGGCCCCGAAGATGAGCCCCGACAGCAGCGAGCCCTCGGCGTCCGCGCGCAGGTGTCCTGCGGCGGTCCCCGCGAACCAGACGAGCACCGGCAGGCGCCACCATCCCCAGCGGGTGGCGGCCCAGGTGCGGAGCGCGGCGGTCCAGTGCGGCGGGAACGGCATCCCGGGCAATCTGCGCTTGTCACCGGGGGCTGGCGAGGTGCTGGCCCTTGGACCGCTTCGGTGTTAGTTGTGTAGAGGTGACCACGATGCCTTCTCGACTCCTGCGATCGTTCCGCGCCGCGTTGCTGTGCTCGGGCCTCTGGGTGGTCGCGGCCTGTGATCCGAACGGCACCGCGCCCGCGACCCGCGTGCAGACGGTGCTGGTGACGGTCTCGCCCACACCGTTGTATCTGGGCAGGGCGGGCACCGCCACGGCGCGTGCCCTGGACCGCGACGGCGAGGAGATCGCCGAGGTCGAGGTGGAGTGGCGCTCCTCGGCGGCCACCATCGTGAGCGTGGATGCCAGCGGCCGGGTGCAGGCGCGCTCAGCAGGCACCGCGGTGATCACGGCGACGATCGAGGGCGTGACGGGGTCGGCTTCGGTGAACGCGACGCCCGCGCCGGCGGCCACCATCACCGTCTCGCCGAACGTCGCGACGATCGAGCGCGGCGCGGTCCTGCAACTCGATGCTGTGGCCGTTGACGTGCTGGGCGAGGTCATCACGTCCCGGCCGTTGGCCTGGAGTTCGTCGGCGCCGGGGGTCGCGAGTGTGAACGCGAGTGGCTTGGTCAACGCCGTGAGCGCGGGGACCGCCACCATCTCCTCGACCCTTGATGGCCGATCCGCCTCGGCGACGGTCACCGTGACCCTCCCCCAGCAGGAGGGTGATCCGGTGATCACGGGTGTGTCCCCGGCGATCCTGCTGCCGGGCAGCACGATGGTCCTCACGGGCAGCGCGCTGGTGGATTCAGTGGCGCCGAACGAGGTGCGCGTCAATGGCGTGCCCGCCACGATCACCTCGGCCACGCCGACGATGGTCACGGCGGTCGTCCCGACCGCGACCACCGGCTGCGAGCCGACGCGCGCGGTGCAGGTACAGCTCTCGCGGGGCGAAAGGGCGGCGTCGCGCGAGCATCCCTACCAAACGGTGGCGCAGCGCGAGTTGGAGGTCGGCGCGTCCGTCGTGCTCACGACGGCCGCGGCCAGCAACTGCGTGGAGCTGCCCGCCGGCGGGCGCCGCTACCTCGTGAGCGTGTTCAACGCCGCCACGATCAACGGGGCGACCGCGGCGGCGCGACTGCGGGGGACCCGCGGGATCACCGAGATCGCGCCGCCGCTGGCCGATGCGGTGGAGCATCGCCTGCCGGACGCGTCCCGTGCGCGGTCGGTGCCGCCGAGCGTCGTGCCGGCGTCCGATCTCTCGGCGCCCGCGCCTAGCGCCGCGATGGAGGCACATGCCCGGCTCGCCGAGGCGAATCGTGCGATCCTCGAGCGGACAACGCTGACGGTCGACGCCGCGGCGCGGTCGTATGCCCGGGCGGCGGTCGCCGCGCAGACCCCGGTCGGGACCATCGTGCCGATGCGCATTCCGAACGTCGGTGGCTTCCTCAGCGGCGGCGCGGACTTCTGTCAGAACAACTTCGCGATCCACGCGCGCGTCGTGTACAACGGAACGCGGGCGATCGTGGTCGAGGATACGGCGACCGTGATCGACGGACAGCCGACGCTGGTCGGCCGCAACGACGACGTCTACCGCGCGATCGGGCAGGAGTTCGATGCGACCATGTTCGACGTGGTGGCGCAGAACTTCGGGTCGCCACTGCGCATGGACGACCAGCTCGATGGCAACGGGAAGGTGATCATCTTGCTCTCGCCGCGGGTGAACACGTTCAGTGGCCTCTCGGCCTTCGTCGTGAGCTGCGACTTCTTCCCGACGTCCACCTTCCCCTCGAGCAACCGTGGCGAGGTCTTCTACTCGGTCGTGCCGACGGTCGCCGGCGACGGGACCGGTGTCGGGACGCGGGCCTATTGGTACTGGACCACGCGCTCGACCATCGTCCACGAGACCAAGCACATCGCCTCCTACGCGAACCGCATCCGCGACTTCGGCGGCGCGGGTTCGCTCGAGGAGGCCTGGCTCGAAGAGGGCAGCGCGCGCCTCGCGGAAGAGATCTATCTCCGGCGTGCCGCGTACGATGACCTGACGGCCAAGTCCAATGCGACCTACGCGGCCACCATGTTCTGCGATGTGCGGCCGCAGGGTCAGGGGGGCGGCCAGCGCTGTGTCGGCAAGCCGTATGGCATGTACCGGCACTACGGCCAGCAGGGGTTCTACGACTTCCTCTTGGCGCCCGACCTGCGGTCCCCGTTGGGACCGCGACTGGGGTCCACCGATGCCACGTGGTACGCCTCGGCCTGGTCGCTGCTGCGCTGGGCCATCGACGCGCATGATCTCCCAGAAGCCACGACGCTCACGAATCTGGTGCGCACGAACCAGAAGGGCGTGACGAACCTGACCGCCCGCATCGGGCGCTCGTGGGAGGAACTGATCGGCGAATGGTCGCTCACCATGTATCTCGATGACCTGCCGGGCTTCGCACCGCTCTCGCCACGACTGACCTTCGCGTCATGGAATCTGGGCTCGGTGTTCGCGGGGATGCGGGCCGACTTCCCGACCACCTACACGCGCAGCTACCCGTTGGAACCTCGCGTCGTGCCGTTCGGTGGGTTCGAGCTCAGCGTGCCGGCGATCGGTGCCGGTTCGTTCACCCTGTTCGATGTGAGCGGCGGGACCGCGACCCGACAGTTGCTGGAGTTGGTCTCGACCACGGGTGGGCCGCCGCCGGCGACCTTGCGCGTGGCGATCGCGCGCCTGCAATAGGGGGGACTCCCGCCGCACGGCGGCGCGTCTCGTTCGCCCCGAGACATCGCCGCCTGCGCGCCGCGCTCACTCGCGCAGCGCCTCCATGGCCGTCACGCGGAAGACATCGCGACTGGTCAGGAACCCGATGACCAGTGCCATCGACGCCATGAGGGCCGCGATGCCGAGCGCCGCGGCGGGCGCCGCGTCGAAGGGGAGCTCGAACACCCAGCGCAGCAGCGCCCACGCGCCGCCGAAGGACAACAGCATCCCGGCCAGCGCCCCGAGCACCCCCAGCGCCGCATATTCGCTCAACAGGATGCGCCCGACCTGCGCGCGACTCGCACCCAAGGCCTTGAGCAGCACACTTTCGCGCAGTCGGTCGCGGCGCGTGGCGGCCACGGCACTGAAGAGCACCGGCACCCCCATCGCGAACGAGAAGATCGCGAGGAAGCGCACCGCGCTCGACACCCGCTGCACGATCTGCGCGACCGTGCCCCGGATCAACGTGAGGTCGATGCTCGACACGTTGGGGTAACGCGCCACCGCGTTGCGCTGCAACCGCGCCACGGTCGTATCGGCGCTCACGGCGGCGAGCACCACGTGCTGCTGTGGCGCCCCGCGCAGCGCGGCGGTCGGGAAGACCGCGAAGAAGTTGGGCTCGAATCGGCCCCACTCCACCTCGCGCACCGAGGTCAGCCGCGTGCGGACCGGTACCCCTTGCACGTCCCAGACCACCTCGTCGCCCAGCTCGAGGCGCAGGTTCTCCGCGACTTCGCGTTCGAGCGACAACGCGTACGCGCCGGTGGGATCCGGGGGCGCATCGGTCCACGCGCCGCGGATCACGGACTCGGTCGCGACGATCGTGTCGCGATAGGTCGAACGATACTCCCGGCGCAGAGCCCAGTAGTTGGTCGGCAGGCCGGCGGCCCGCGCGTACGCCGCCGACTCCATCCCCTTGATGCTGCTGATGCGCATGGTCACGATGGGGACCGTCTGCAGGACCGTCGCTCCCGCGTCGCGCACCAGCGCCGAGACCCCGTCGCGCTGGTCCTCTTGCACGTCGAAGAACAGCAGGTTGCCGCGCGAGGTGGCCAGCGTGGCGTCGAACTGCTTCAGGAGATTGGCCTGTACCAGGACCAGCGTGCTCACCAGGAAGGCCCCGAAGCCCAGCGCGATCACCACCGACGTGGTCTGATTCGCCGGCCGATGCAGGTTGGCGATGCCCTGCCGCACCACGTACGGCCACGGACCCCGCGACAGGCGGCGCGCGACCACGACCATCGCCCCCGCACTGGCGGCGAGTGCGCCCAGACTCACCACGATCCCGATGGTGAACCAGAACCCTTCTTCGAGGGTGTCGGCCCGTGCCACTGCGAGGAACACCACGGACAGGGCCAACGCAGCCGTGACGGCCCACGAGGCGGGATCGCTGCGACGCGCGGCCCCGATCAGCGCGGCATCGCGCCGCAGCGTCGTCAGCGGCGAGACGCGGCGCAGTGCCAGCAACGGACGGAGCGCGAAGACCACGGCGACCCACACCCCCAGCGCGATCCCTGCCGCGATCGCGGTGGGCTCGATCGTGATGGTGACATCCACCGGCAGGAAGTCCCCGAGCAGCGAGGGCAGGGCATACTGGATCGCGACACCGAGTGCTGCGCCGCCGGCCGCACCGACGAAGCCCATCGCCGCCGCTTGGACCGCATACACCAGCAGGACCTGCCAGCCGGTGGCCCCCAGACAGCGCAGGATGGCCACCGTCTCGACCTTGCGCTGGACGAAGGCGTGCACGCCGCTCGCGACACCGATGCCGCCGAGCAGCAAGGCCACCAGCCCGACCACGCCGATGAACTTGGAGAGCTGGCTGATGCCGTCCGCGAGATCGTTCTCGCGTTGCACCACCGTCTCGACACGGACCCCGCCGGTGCGCAGCCGGGGCCGCAGGGGCGCGATCCACCGCCCGGGCGCCGTGCCCTCGGGCAAGCGGATCACCGTCTCGAACTCCGCGCGGCTCCCGAACGTGAGCAAGCGCGTCGAGTCCACCCAGCGATCGGCGATGAACACCCGCGGCCCGACCGTCGCGGCCACGCCGGGGTCGCCGGGGATCTGCGTGATCACCCCGGCGATCTCGAAGCGCGCGTAGCCCAGGGCGATGGAGTCGCCGATCTCCGCATCGAGCGCGATGAGCAGCGCGGGGTCCACCAGGGCCCGCGGCCCGTCGGCAAGGGCGGGCCACACCCCTGCGGGGCGCGTGACCACGTCGCCATACAGCGGAAAGCCCGGCGAGACCGCGCGGATCTGGGTGAGGCGCGTATTGCCGCTGCTGGGGATCGTGGCCATCGAGGCGAAGGTCGTGACCTCGGCGATCGGCAGGCCGGCGCCACGCAGCGAGTCGAGCAGCGTCACGACCGGCTCGGCGTACTCCTGCCGGCTCGAGATCGCGACGTCACCGCCCAGGATCGCCCGCGACTGCTCGCGGACCGCCCGTGTGGTGTTGGCGGCGAAGGAGTCGATCGCGACCAGCGCCGCGACGCCGAGCGCGATGCTGCTCATGTACAGCAGGAGCTTGCGGCGCGCCGTCCGGCTCTCGCGCCAGGCCAATCGGAGGAGGGCGAGCATCGGGGCCTACCGGGCCTGCGTGGCACGGTCCTCGACGAGCGCCCCGTCGCGCACGCGGAGCACCCGCTGGGTCCGTTCGGCGAGGGCGGCGTCGTGTGTCACCAGTACGATCGTCGTCCCTTCGTCGCGGTTCAGCTCATGGAGCAGGGCCACGATGTTGTCGCCGGTCGCGCCGTCGAGATTGCCGGTCGGTTCGTCCGCGAAGAGCACCTTGGGATGGTTCGCGAACGCCCGCGCGATCGCGACCCGCTGCTGCTCGCCACCCGAGAGCTGGGTGGGGTGGTGGTCGAGTCGCGCGCCGAGCCCCACGCGTTCGAGCAACCCGCGCGCCCGGGCCGCCGCGCCGCGATCGCCCCGCAGTTCGAGTGGCACTTGTACATTCTCCAAGGCCGTGAGCGTGGGGATGAGCTGGAAACTTTGGAAGACGAATCCCACCTTGTCACCGCGCAGCTTCGCACGGGCGTCCTCGTCCAACCGGTGGAGGGGAGCGCCGTCGAGGAGCACTTCGCCGCTCGTCGGGGTATCGAGTCCGGCCAGCAGGCCGAGCAGGGTCGTCTTGCCGCTGCCCGAGGGGCCGACGATCGCGACGAAGGCACCGTCGGGGACATCGAAGGACACATCGCGCAGCACCGTGAGCGGGTGCGCGCCGGAGGTGAACGTCTTGGTGAGGGAGCGAGCAACGAGCATGCGACGCTGGATGATGGGAGGAGCGCTGAGCGCCGTGCTGGCGTGTGGCGGGGCCGCAGACGAGGTCGCCGAGCGGCCGGTGCTGGCCGACTCGCAAGTAAGCGGGTCGGACACCGCCTCGGCAACCAGTCGAACGCCGCGGCCGCGCGTGGTGATCCTGGGCACGAGTCTGACGGCCGGGTTGGGCTTGGAACCTGCGGAGGCGTATCCGGCCGTGTTGCAACAGCTGGCCGACTCGGCCGGCCTCGCGGTCGAGATCGTGAACGCGGGCCTCAGCGGCGAGACCTCGGCGGGGGCGCTGCGGCGCATCGAGTGGCTGATGCAGCAGCCCGCGGCGCTGTTGGTGATCGAGACCGGCGCGAACGATGGGCTCCGGGGGATCGAGCCGAGCACGACGGCCGCGAATCTGCGGGGGATCATCGCGGCGGCCCGCGCGGCGCATCCGGGGGTGCCGATCGCGCTGGTGGCGATGGAGGCGCCGCCGAATCTGGGGGCGGCCTATACGGACCGTTTTCGGCGGGTGTTCAGCGAGGCGGCGGCTGAGGCGGGCGCGACGCTGTTGCCCTTCCTGCTGCAGGAGGTCGCAGGCCGCGCGGAGCTGAACCAGAGCGATGGGATCCACCCGACGGCAGAGGGCGCGGCGCGGGCGGCGCGCACCCTGTGGCCGGCGCTGGAACCCTTGCTGCGTCGTACGGCCTCCCCGCCGTGACGGACCGCGTTGACCGAGTGGGCGGTCCGAGGTAAGTTTCACGGCTATCTGTTGATTTCGTGGACTTAAATCGGGCAGGCAATCATGGCGTTTCCGGCGACGCAGATCCGGCGTGGCATGGTGATCGTGTGGGAAGGCGATCCGTGCCGCATCATCGAGTTCCGGCACCACACGCCGGGGAATCTCCGGGCGATGGTGCAGGCCAAGCTGAAGAATCTGCGCTCAGGTAACAACTTCGAGCATCGGTTCCGGGCGGACGACTCCATCGAGAAGGCGAACATGGAGACGCACGAGCTGGAGTTCCTGTACCAGGGTGGTGATACGTACCACTTCATGAACACGGAGAACTACGATCAGCTCGAGATGGACGACGAGGCGTTGGGCGATGCGGCGCAGTGGATGCAGCCGGGCCTGAAGATCCTCGC
>CAZCZO010000037.1:0-18235 GCA_964503275.1 uncultured Gemmatimonadaceae bacterium
GACCAAGACCAAGCTCGGCAACTCCGAGGTCGAGTCGGCGGTTAAGACCTTCGTGAACGAGTGGCTGGCGCAGTATCTCGATGAGAACCCGCGGGTCGCCAACACGATCATCGAGAAGGCGATGTCGGCGGCGCGCGCGCGGGAGGCGGCGCGCAAGGCCCGCGACCTGACGCGCAAGAAGTCGGCCCTCGATGTCGGCAACCTGCCGGGCAAACTGGCGGACTGCTCCTTGAGCGATCCGGCGCTGACCGAGATTTACCTCGTCGAGGGCGACTCGGCCGGCGGGTCGGCCAAGCAGGGACGCAAGCGCGAGTTCCAGGCCATCCTGCCGCTGCGCGGCAAGATCCTCAACGTCGAGAAGGCCCGTATCGACAAGATCCTCTCGAACGAGGAGATCCGGACGATCATCACGGCGATCGGCACGGGGATCAAGGACGAGTTCGACATCGAGAAGGCGCGCTATCACAAGATCATCATCATGACGGACGCGGACGTCGACGGCGCGCACATCCGCACGCTGCTGTTGACGTTCTTCTACCGGCAGATGCCGGTGTTGCTGGAGTCGGGCTACATCTACATCGCGCAGCCCCCCCTGTACCGCGTCGCGAAGGGGAAGGAGGAGTACTACGCCTTCGACGAGCGGCAGCGCGAGGAGATCTCCGAGCGGCTGATGGGCAGCGACGGTCGCGGCTCGCTCAACCTGCAGCGCTACAAGGGCCTGGGGGAGATGAACCCGGACCAACTGTGGCGCACGACCATGAATCCCGAAACGCGCACCATCCTGCGCGTGACGATGGACGATGCCGTGATCGCGGACAATCTCTTCCAGACGCTCATGGGCGACGATGTCGAGCCGCGACGGCTGTTCATCGAAGCGAACGCCCGCTACGTGTCCAACCTCGACATCTGAGGCCGCGCTGCCGCCGCGCGGATCGGCCCGGTCGGCCGACCCGCGCCGGCGGAGGTCGTCGGCACTTGACAGATCAAGTTTTGTTGATTTATAATTCGCTCCATGAGCATCACTGCCGTCGATCCCGCGCGCGCCGCGCAGCTCTTCCACGCGCTCTCCGACGAAACGCGCCTCGCCATCCTCGACATGTTACGGGGCGGTGAGCGCTGCGTGTGTGACTTGCAGACGGACCTCGACGCCGCGCAGAGCCGCCTCTCGTTCCACCTCAAAGTGCTCAAGGACGCCGGACTGGTGGTCGATCGCCGCGAAGGACGCTGGGCACACTATCGGATCGAGCCCGACGCGCTCGCCGAGGTGCACGACCTCGCGGTCGCCCTCCTGCCTCGCAAGGCGGCGCTCCCCCTGATGACCAGCGCCGGGTGCTGCCGATGACCCGGATCGCCGTACCCAACGCATCAAAAATTCTTGTTCATTTCTTCCCGCCCGACGAGGACTCCATGCACTGCACCGATCCGCAGCACGCGATGACCCCGACCACCGTCCCCGCGACCCTCGACGCCATCCGCGCTACCGTGCAGGCCCGCTACGGCGCGACCGCACTGGCCGTCGCCCAAGGCGCCGCGACGGCCGCCTGCTGCACACCCGCCGGCCAGTCCAGCGGATGCTGCGGCGCCACCAGCGAGACCTGGGATCCGATCACCGCCGACCTCTACGAGGCCGGCCAGACCGCGGGACTTCCGGAGGAAGCGCTGCTCGCGTCGCTCGGCTGCGGCAATCCGACGGCACTCGCCGAACTGCGTGAGGGTGAGGTGGTGCTGGACCTGGGCTCCGGTGGCGGCATCGACGTCCTGCTCTCTGCCAAGCGCGTGGGGCCCAGTGGCAAAGCGTACGGCCTGGACATGACCGATGCCATGCTGGCGCTCGCACAGGCCAACGCGGCGCGCGCCGGCGCGACGAACGTCGAGTTCCTGCGGGGGCACATCGAGAGCATCCCCCTGCCCGCGAACACGGTCGACGTGATCATCTCCAACTGCGTCATCAACCTGTCGGGCGACAAGCGGCAGGTGCTCGCGGAGGCCTTCCGCGTCCTCAAGCCCGGTGGCCGCTTCGCGGTGAGCGACGTCATCACGCGCGCGGGGCTGCCGCGACCGGTGAAGGAGAACATGGCCCTCTGGACGGGCTGCGTCGCCGGGGCGCTCGAGGAGCAGGAGTTCATCGAGCTCCTGACGGCCGTCGGCTTCCAGGACGCGCAGATCGAGCCGACGCGCATCTACTCGCACGAGGACGCGGTCACGCTGTTGCAGGGCACCGGCCTGGACGCGTCGCTCGCTGACGAGGTGGCCGGTCGGATCATGAGCGGATTCGTCCGCGCGACCAAGCCCGCCGCCGCGCCTGCGGCCGCGGCCCCGGCGCGCACGGCGCGGCCGATCGGCAACATCACGACGGAGGCGCGCGCCTGCGGTTGCGACGACGCGTGCTGCCGCTGATGGAGGCCCTCGACGTGACGACGACCGCGCGTCCGAGGGTGCGCGCGGCGCTGCCGACCGATCTGCCCGCGATCGAGGGTCTGCTCACGGCGAGCGGGCTGCCGCTGGACGGGGTGCGCGACCACCTCGCGACCTTCGTGGTCGCGGAGGCGAGCGGCGACCTCGTCGGCGTCGCCGGCGCCGAGTGCTGCGTGGCGCATGCGCTGCTCCGCTCGGTGGCGGTGCATCCGGCGTGGCGCGCCCACGGGGTCGGCCGCGCCCTGGTGACGCGGGTCATCGCGGACGCGGAAGCGCGTGGGATCAGCGCCCTCTACTTGCTCACGACGACGGCCGAGCGCTACTTCCCGGGCTTCGGCTTCCGCACGATCACGCGAGACGACGTCCCCGACGACATTCGCGCGACCGCGGAATTCCGCACGCTGTGTCCGGCGTCGGCGACCGTCATGCGGCGGCCATGACCCGGTGACCGCGGGCCGCCGCAGCGGCCCGCGTGACCCGCCCTCAGATCGGCGAGTCGTTCAGCGAGCTGGCGCCCTTCTTGAGTTGACGGAAGAACACGAAATGCGACGCCGCCATGATCGCGATCGGCACCAGCAGGCAGATCGCCAACACGTTGCGCGTGATCGCGTCCACGCCGCCGGTCGCGCCGGGAACCCCGGCGATGGGCGTGGTGCTCGTCAACCAGAGGGCCGCCGCGTAGAGGGCGACCGAGCCACCGGTGACGGCGAGGGCGCCCATGGACGCCAGCTTGTCGAGGTTCATCGATCGAGGTCGTGAGATGACAGGAGAGCGATGGGCACAGCGGCCCGGCCAGCGGGTAATTTACAGAGTCCCATGATGCGACACCACACCCCCCGCCGCCGCGCGCTGACCGCGATCGCCATCCTGTGCCTGCTGACCCATCCGGTGGCGGCGCAGGACGCGGCCGTGGTCGGCGTGCCGAACATCGAGGCCCGGGCCAGCGGTGGCGACCTCTGGGGCGCGCTGCGGGCGTATCGGGAGTTGCTGCGGGCGCGCCCCGTGGACTATCAGGCGCTCTGCAACGCG
This sequence comes from uncultured Gemmatimonadaceae bacterium, assembly GCA_964503275.1. Classification (GTDB taxonomy): domain Bacteria; phylum Gemmatimonadota; class Gemmatimonadetes; order Gemmatimonadales; family Gemmatimonadaceae; genus DASRAP01. The sequence goes on from CAZCZO010000037.1 coordinate 3,445, forward strand.
GCGCGCATCGGCGTGGACCTCGGCGAGTTCGAGACCAATGCGTCCCGCAAGGATTCCCTGTATGCCGAGGCCCTGCGCTACGCGCGGCGCGCCGCCGAGCTGGAACCGACGCAGGCAGAAGCGCACTTCCACATCGCCCGGGCCCTTGGGCACACCGCACTCGGCGCCTCGCCTCGTGAGCGGGTGCGCCTCGCCGTCGAGGTGAAGGAGCGCGCGGAGCGGGCCCTCCGCTACGCGCCCGACCACGCGGGGGCCCTGCATATCGTCGGGGTGTGGAACGCCGAGGTGATGCGACTGAACGGGATCGCCCGGACCATGGCGCGGACCTTCCTCGGCGGCAGTGCCCTGGCCGATGCGTCGTGGTCCGAGGCGATCCGCGCCTTGGAGCGTGCCGTCGCGCTGGAGCCGCAGCGCATCGTCCACCGGCTCGACCTCGCCCTCATCTACCGCGACGCCGGGCGCCGCAACGACGCGCGCGCGCAGCTCGACCGTGTGGTGCAGTCGCCGCCAGCGGACTACAACGACCCGCAGTACCTGCGCGCCGCGGCCGATGCGCGTGCACGGCTGCGATGACCGCCCCCGCCGACCGCATCGCGGCGCTGCGCACGGTGCTGGCCACCGCGTCGCACGAGTACTACATCGAGGACCGCCCCTCGATGAGCGACGCGGAGTACGACCGGCTGTTCCGCGAACTGCAAGCCCTCGAGGCGGCCCACCCTGAGCTGCGCTCCCCCGACTCCCCGACGGCGCGCGTGGGCAGTGAGGTGCCGGAGGGCCACCTGGCCAAGCACACGCATCTGGTCCCGATGAACTCGCTCGGCAACGCGTTCTCGGAGCAGGAACTCGAGGAGTGGGAGCAGAAGGCGGCCCGCATCGTCGGCCTGGAGGCGCTGCAGCGGTCCGGGTACGCCGCCGAGTTGAAGATCGACGGCGCGGCGATCTCACTGACCTACCGCGATGGGGTGCTCGTGACCGGTGCGACCCGGGGCAACGGGCGTGTGGGCGAGGACGTCACGGCGAACCTGCGGACCATCGCCGACATCCCGCCACGACTGCGCGGGACCGACTGGCCGCCGATGATCGAGATCCGCGGCGAGGTCTACATGACCTTCGAGGGCTTCGAGCGCATGAACGAGGAGCGCGTCGCGCAGGGCGAGCCGGTCTTCGCGAACCCGCGGAACTCGGCCGCTGGGGCGCTGCGGCAGAAGGATCCCCGCGAGAGTGCGCGCCGTCCGCTGCGGTTCTTCGGCTACGCGTTCGCCGTCCCGGGCAACGCGGCCCTGCCCTTCCGCACGCAGCGGGAGTTGCTCGAACGTCTCGCCGCGTGGGGCATCCCGGTCCCGCCGTACGCGCAGGCCTGCGCCACGCTGGCCGAGGTGCATGCCTGGGCCCGTGCGCTGGAAACGACCCTGCGGGCCACGCTGCCGTTCGCGATCGATGGGGGCGTGGTGAAGGTCGATCAGTTGGCGTTGCAGACCGAGCTCGGCGTGGTCGAGGGTGCCCGCGAGCCACGCTGGGCGATCGCACGGAAGTTCGCGCCCGACATCGCGGAGACCACCCTGCGGTCGATCGAGGTGAACATCGGACGCACGGGGAAGCTGGCCCCCTATGCGACCCTGGACCCGGTCGAGATCGGCGGCGCGACGGTCCGCAACGCGACGCTGCACAATGCGGCGCTCATCGCGGCGAAGGACCTGCGCGTGGGCGATCGCGTCCTCGTGAAGCGCGCCGGCGAGGTGATCCCGCAGATCATCGGGCCGGTGCCCGAGAAGCGCCGCGGCGACGAGCAGGTCTGGGCGCCGCCCAGCGCCTGCCCGTCCTGCGGGACGCCGCTGGTGCAGGAGGCCGACGAGGTCGACCTGTATTGCCCGAACGGGGCCTGCCCGGGGCGGCGGCGTGAGGCCCTGATCCACTTCGTGTCGCGCCCGGCCATGGACATCCGCGGCCTCAGTGAAGCTCGGCTCGACCAACTCAGCGCGGCCGGCCTCATCACCGACGCGGCGGACCTCTACCGTGTCGCGGCGGCGGATCTCCTGACGCTGGACGGCTTTGCCGAGCGCAGTGCGGAGCAGCTGGTGGCCGCGATCGACGCCTCGCGGCAGCAGCCGCTGTCCCGCTTGATCTTCGCCCTGGGCATCCGCCATGTCGGCGAGGAGGCCGCGAAGGCCTTGGCACGGCATTTCGGCTCGCTGGAGGCACTGGCCAGCGCGGACCTCGCGTCGATCGAGGCCGTCCGCGGGATCGGCCCGACGATCGCCCGTTCCGTGGAGGCGTGGTTCGCCGATCCCTGGTCGCGGGACCTCGTCGCGCGCCTCACCGCAGCGGGGGTGCGCGTGACGGCGGACGCGGCCGCGGCGACGACCGGTGCCCTTGTGGGGGCCGTGGTCGTCCTCACCGGAGTGTTCCCGACACTGAGTCGTACCGAGGCCACCGCGCTGGTCGAGGCCGCGGGCGGCAAAGTGACGAGTTCGGTGAGTCGCAAGACGACGTTCGTGGTCGCCGGTGACGACGCTGGCTCGAAGCTCGACAAGGCGCGTGAGCTCGGCATCGAGGTGCTCGACGAGGCCGCGCTCTTGCGGCGGCTCACCCCTCCCGACTGATTACCCCGTCATGGCGTATCCGACCGACTTGGCGCAGCAGCAGCTGGTGACCCTTCCCCGTGCCTCGCTGGCGGTCCTGCGTGCGGCCCTGCTGCGCGATGCCGGACCGGGCTACGCGTCGTACCTGCAAGAGGCGGGCTTCGCGGCGGGGGAAACGATGTACGCGGCGTTCGAGGCGTGGTTGCAGGCCGCCGGTGCCGCCCCGGTCACGTCGCTCGGACTCACGGCGTTCCACGCGCAGCTGGCCGCCTTCTTCGCCGACTCGGGCTGGGGGCATCTGCGGATGCGCGCGGTGGGCGACGTGCTTGTGCGCATCGAGGCGTCGGACTGGTCGGAGTCGGACCCATCGGCGGGGCTGGATCAGCCCGGCTGTCACTGGAGCGCCGGCATGTTCGCCGACCTGCTCGGCCGCGTGGCCGGCGGCCCCTTGGCCGCCTTCGAGATCAGCTGCCGCTCGGCCGGCGACCCACACTGTGAGTGGCTGGTCGGCTCGGCCGAGGTCCTGACCTTCGTGTACGATCGGTGCAGCGCGGGACACGCGCTGGACGAGGCGCTCGCCGCCCTCGCGTGAGTGCGTGGGCTCAGAGCCCGGCGTACTTGGGATTGGGCACCAACTCGCCGTTCACGAGGACCTCGCGGTCCCACGGGAGCACGATGACGCTCTCGGTCTCCAGCGCGTGGTAGTCCACCGCGAAGGGGCCAGTCTTGAAGGAGACGGCGGTCCGAACGTCGGCGGCCCCACCATGCACGACCGCGGCGAGGGCGAGCCGCATGGTGGAGCCGGTGTCGCAGGTCTCGTCGACGATCAGCACGCGCCGCCCACGCACGGCGGCGGGTGCCGCCCCCAGGACCGCCGGGGTCTCACGCACCTCGCCGTCGCCGTGGCGCCGCGTCACCACGATGGAGTGGAATTCCTTGCCCAGGATGGCCGCGACGGCCGCACCGGGGACCACGCCAGCGGTGGCGATGCCGACGACCATGTCGGGCATCCAGTCGCGGGCGACCTTCAAGGCGAGCGCACGGGAGAGCTCACCGAACAGGGGCCACTCGACCTGCAGGACACCCTTGGTGGGATCGGCGGTGTAGCGACGGGGGGACATTGTGCGTCCTTGCGAGAGGATGCGGTGGAAGGTACCGAGCCGCCGCGTCCTGCGTCAGTCGCACATTCACTGCGGTTGCCCCGCTCCTGCCGGAGTCCCAGATTACCGGACTGGCGCGCGGGCTGTCGTCCGTCCGCATCCCTCGTTCGCCGTGCCTCCTCGTTCCGAGCTCCCTGATCGCATGTCCTGGTTGCGCCGCCTGTTGGGCCAGAGTCCCGACGCCGATCCGCGGCCGCAGCGCCTCGACTACCTGAACGAGGCGTTGGCGCTGGAGCGGCAGGGCGACTACGATGCCGCGTTGACCTCGTATCGCCTGGCATTGCGCGACACGCCCGACGACCACCGGGTGCTGCAGAACATGGCGATCGCGTACTCCAAGACCGGACGGCTGGACGAGGCGATCCGCTCGTATCGTCGCGCGTTGCAGGCCAAGCCCAATCTGGCGGGTGCGCACTACGGGCTGGCCTTCCTGCTGATCAAGCGCGAAGACATTCCCGGGGCCGAGCGGCATCTGACGGCGTTCCTCGCCGACCCGCCGCGGGGTCCCGAGGCCGAGCAGTGGGTCGAGCATGCGCATCGGACGCTGGAGCAGCTGCGGCAGTCGAGGTCGGATGAGGGACACGACGACGGGGAGTCTGCGACGTGAGTCAAGGGCAGACGCTGGCCATCGTCAGCCAGAAGGGCGGCGTGGGCAAGACGACGACGGCGGTGAACCTCGCGGCCGCCTTCGCGCGGCGTGGATTGCGCACGCTCATCGTGGACGCGGACCCGCAGGGCGCGGTGCGGTACGGCGTCGGGCTGCGCAAAGGCCACAGTACGGCGGGCTTCGCGGACTATCTCTCGGGTACGCATTCGCTGCGGCAGGTCATCCTGCCCACGGTACTGCCCTGGCTCCGCGTGTTGCTGGTCGGCGGCGTGTCGGAGCAGACGGACCACGAGGCATATGCGCGCCAGGTGGGTGAGAGCGACCTCGTCGCCCAGATGCTCGCCGAGGCCCGGACGCGTTGCGACCTCGTGGTCGTGGACACGCCCCCGGGGCTGGGCGCGATCACCCGCAGCGTGCTGTCACGGAGCCAGCGGGCGCTGATCCCACTGCAGTGCGAGCCCCTCGCGCTGCAGACGACACCCCAGATGCTGCGCGGGGTACAATCGCTCGTGACCGCGAACCCCACCCTCACGCTCGACGGCATCTTGCTGACGATGTACCAGCAGGGCAACGTGGCGAGCGAGCGCACGCTGGCCTACGTCCGCGAGCATCTGCCGACCACCCTGCTCCTCGACACCGTGATCCCGCGCAGCGCCGCCGTGGCCGATGCCTTCGCCGCCGGGCAACCAGTGGTCATCCGTGATCCGGCCGATCCGGCGGCACAGGCCTACGTGAACCTGGCGACGAAGCTCGCTGAACGGATCGGGATCTGATGCGTCGTGCGATCGTCGCGGTGGTGGTCCTCGCGACCGCCCTCGGGGGTGCCTGCACCCAAGTGTCGACGGACCCATCGCGGATCGTCGCGCTGACCTTCGACTCGTTGCCGTATCCGTCGATCGTCGCGTTCGACTCGTTGCGCGACGACGATGGGGTGGCGCGCCCATTGGCGGCCCGCGCGCTCAATGCGTCGGGGAACGTGATCGAGGACGCGCCGATCACCTACTTCGCGACGCTCCCCGGGGTGACCATCTCGCCGGACGGCTATGTCGTGGCCGGCGCCATCCCCGAGGCGCCGGTGCCGATCGTCGCACAGTCCGGCGTACTCCAGACGCGATCGCTGCTGCTCCCGGTGGTGCCGCGCCCGACGACCTTCGCGCTCGCCGGCAGTGTCGACACCCTGCGCTACGTGGTCCCCGACAACTCGCAGAACACCAGCGCGCCCGTCCGTGCGCGCGTCACCGGGGCGGCGAGCGGCGAGACGGGGGCGCCCAGTGTGCTGGGGTGGCTCGTGCGCTATCGCGTGGCGTACAACGGCGTCCTGTTGCCCGCGGACCATCCCGACATCTTCCTGGTGGACGATGCCGGACGCCGGTCGCAGGTGGACACGACCGGGACCGACGGCTCGGCCTCACGCGCGGTGCGCGTGCGCCCCACGGCTCTTGCGGGGACCTTGGATTCGGTGGTTGTGTTCATCTCGGCACGCGCCTACGGGGTGCCGCTGTCTGACACCGCCTTGCGCGTCGTCGTCCCGATCATCCCTCGCTGACCGCGGTCGCGGTCGCCCCACTCGGTGACCCCTATGCAGGCATCCGGCGGCCCTCGTCCCGCGCCCGGGACGGTGAACCAGATCTTCCTCGATGCGATCGACCGCTTTCAGAAGCCCGACGCGCTGCAGTACAAGGCGGCGGGCACCTGGCATCCCTTGTCGCACGCGACCATCGAAGAACGTGCGCGCCGCGTGACCTTGGGCCTGCGCGCACTCGGCGTCCAGCGCGGGGACCGGGTCGCGATCCTCGCCGAGAACTCGCCGTGGTGGGCGATCGCCGATTACGGGTGCTTGATGGGCGGCTTCGCCGACGTGCCGATCTACCCCACCCTGCCGGCGGAGCAGATCCCGCACATCCTGAACGACTCGGGGGCCGTCGCCATCTTCGTGTCGACCGCGGCGCAGGCGGCGAAGATCGCGACGATCCGCGACCGGTGCCCGGCGCTGCGCCAGGTGATCAGCTTCGCCGATGAGGCCATCGCAGGCTGCGACCTCACGATGCGCGACCTCGTGGAACGCGGACAGGCCGACGAGTCGCCCGACACGATCGCCGCGTGGCGGGCTGAGGGACTGGCGGTCCCGCCTGACGCGCTCGCGACGCTGATCTACACCTCGGGGACGACGGGCAACCCCAAGGGCGTGATGCTCACCCACGACAACCTGCACAGCAACGTCGCGGCCTCACGCAGCAAGATCCCGTTCACTGGCAAGGACGTGATGCTGTCGTTCCTGCCGCTCTCGCACATCTTCGAGCGGATGGTCGACTACCTCGCGTGGGCGACCGGCACGTCGGTCGCGTACGCGGAGAGCATCGACACCGTGCCGATCAACATGGCGGAGATCCGTCCGACGTTGATGTGCGCCGTGCCGCGGCTCTACGAGAAGATGTACTCGCGCGTGTTCGAGAACGCCTTGGCGGGCGGCGCGATCAAGAAGCGGATCTTCTTCTGGGCCCGGGCGGTCGCCGACCGCTGGGCCGACGAGAAGCTCGCCGGGCGCGAGCCGCGAGGTCCGCTCGCGTGGCAGTATGCGATCGCACTGAAGCTGGTGTTCTCGAAGCTGCAGCAGCGCACCGGCGGGCGCCTGCGCTACTTCGTCTCGGGTGGCGCCCCGCTGTCGCCCGAGATCAACAAGTTCTTCTACGCGGCCGGTCTCGTCATCCTTGAGGGCTATGGCCTCACGGAGACCTCGCCGGTGATCGCCGTGAACACGCCCGAGCATTTCCGGATCGGATCGGTGGGGCGCATCGTCGACGGGGTCGAGGTCCGGATCGCCGAGGACGGCGAGATCCTCACGCGGGGGCCCAACGTGATGCGCGGCTACTACAATGCCCCCGAGGCCACGGCCGAGGCCATCGATGCGGATGGATGGTTCCACACCGGTGACATCGGGGCGCTGGAGGACGGCTACCTGCGCATCACCGATCGCAAGAAGGACCTGATCGTCACGGCCGGTGGGAAGAACATCGCGCCGCAGCCCATCGAGAACCGGCTCAAGACGAACAAGTACATCGCCGAAGTGGTGATGATCGGGGACCGTCGTCCCTACCCCGTGCTCTTGATCGTGCCGAACTTCGACCATCTCGAGACCTGGGCCGCGCGCAAGAACATCCTGTGGACCGACCGCGCGCAGCTCCTGACGATGCCGACGGTCCAGCAGAAGATGGAGAAGGTGGTGCGCGAACAGTTGGACGGGCTGGCCTCGTACGAGACGCCCAAGAAGATCGCCCTCATGGAACACGAGTTCTCGCTGGAGCGTGGCGAGCTGACGCCGACCATGAAGGTGAAGCGCCGGGTCATCGACCGGAACTACACGGCGGTCATCGACGCGCTGTACCACGACGCGGAGTAGCCGGCTCAGGCGCGCCGCAGGGTGATCGGCGCGCCGCCGGCCTCGCGTTCCCCGACCCAGAGGGCTTCGACGCGCGCGAGCTCGCGCACTCCCGGCGGCACGGCGATGGCGGCATCGGCCACGAGCCGTCCGCCCGGACGCAGCGCACGCACCACGCTGGCGAGCCAGGGGAGGTCCCGCGCGCTGCGGAAGAGCGCGGCCGCCGCGAAGGACCCGGCCGCGAAGGGCACGGTGGCCGCGCCATCGATGTGCAGCGCCCCCACGACACGGACCGGCGCATCGGCCAGCACGAGCTCGGGCCGGGCCAGCGCGAGCAGCGCGGCAGCCGCGTCGGCATCCACACCATCACACCACACCAGCGCCTCGGGGTCGGCGAGTCCGAGCAGCGCCATGAGGGCATCGGCCGAGGGCGAGGGCGTCGCGGGGAGGGGCGCCGTGGGACCGAAGACGATGCGATCCGCGCGCAGCGTCCACTCGGTCCGGCAGCTCGGGCAGCCGGCGATGCCATCGACGAGCTGGCCGTCCTGCACCGCATCGGCGCGGACCACCAGCGGCGTGCCCGCGTGGCCCTGCGGGCAACAGAGGCGTTCGGCCAGTGCCACGCGCATCAGCGCAGGCTCCGGCGAGCGCGGTAGAGCACGCCGGCCCCGAGCGTCGCGACGAGCGCCCCCACGACGAAGGGCGCGCCCAAGCTGACCTGTCGCACCACGAGGCTCGCCGCGAAGGGGCCGACCGTGCGCCCGAGCGAGGCCGCACTCTGATATGCGCCCAGCGCCGCCCCGCGCTGCGCGGGCGGGGCGGCGCGTGCCACGAGGCCACTGACACTGGGCAGGAAGCAGGCACTGCCCAGGCCGAGCAAGGTGAGCGAGGTCAACAGCACGCCCTGGTGCGTCGCGACGGGCAGCAGCAGCAGGGAGAGCGCCACACCCGCCGACCCGATCAGCGCCAGCCGCCACTCGCCGAGCCGTCGTGTCAATGGACCGATCGCTCCCCCCTGGATCATCGCGGACAGCGCACCGATGTAGGCGTAGTAGGTCCCGAGGCCCCGCGGGCCGAGGCCCAGCGTGGCGTCCGCCCACAGCGCGAAGGTCGAGAGCAGGATCGCGGTGGCCGCGATGACCAGGAACGCCGCGAGGAGCGGCGCCCGCATGGTGGGAATGCGCACCAACGCGAGCCACGACCCACGCGAGGCGCTGGTCGCCCGATGCTCAGGCCTCAGGGACTCCCGCACCACGAACGCGGTGACGAGGAAGGCCAGGAACGAGAGCGCGGCCGCGACGAAGGCCACGCGCGCGAAGCCCGCCGGGTCGTCGCCGCTGCCGGCCAGGAAGCCACCGATCGCCGGTCCGAAGATGAATCCCAGCCCGAAGGCCGACCCCAACAGCCCGAGGTATCGCGGGCGGGTGTGCTCGGTCGAGATATCGGCGGCGTAGGCGAAGGCGGTCGAGATGTTGCCGGCTGCGAGGCCACTCACGAGCCGGGATGCGCCGAGCAGGAGGGCCGTGTCGGCGAAGCCCAGCAGCGCCGTGGCCACCGTGTTCGCGAGCAGCGTGACGAGCAGCACCGGCCGGCGGCCGATGCGATCGGAGAGCGCGCCCCACAGCGGCGCCCCGACCAACTGCCCGATCGAGTAGAGCCCGAGCAGGACGATCACGGTCGCGGGATCGATCCCGATGCGCGTGGCGAAGAACGGGAAGACCGGGATGATCATCCCGAACCCGATCAGATCGATGAGCACGACGAGGAAGAGCGCAGCGATCGCACCGCGCGGTGGCGCGGCGGATTCCGGGGCCGGGCTCGTCGGGGTCGTCACGCGAAGGACAGACGCATCTCGTCGATGTTGACGTCGGGGGCGCGCGTCACCGCCCAGAGGACGGCATCGGCGACGGCGGCCGGATCGAGCATCGCACTGCGCGGGGGGATGCCTCCGCGCGCGCCTGGTTCCACCGGATCCCAGAGCGCCGTGTCCGTCGCGGCTGGCGAGATCAGGGTGCTGCGCACCCCCGACCCTCGCGACTCCGCGCGCAACACCTCGTGCATCGCCCGGGCGCCGAACTTGGTGGCGGCGTACACCCCGTTCTCAGGGAAGGCCTGCCGGTCCGCGATGGACCCGATGCTCACGATGTGCCCGCGGCCGGCGGCGCGCATGGCGGGGAGCAGGGCACGCACCAACCGGAACGGCGCCGCGAGGTTGAGCGCGAGCATCGCGTCCAAGGTCCGGTCCTCCGTCTCCTCGATGGGCCGCAGCGTGAAGATCCCGGCATTGTTCACGAGCAGATCGACCGGACCCCCGAGCAGGTCGGGCGCGGCATCGACGAGCGCGCGGACCGCGCCCGCATCGGTCAGGTCCGCCGCGAACGGGACGGCGCCCCGGATGCCGGCGGCGAGGGCGTCGAGCGGACCCGGACGCCGCGCGACGAGCACGGCCGCGACGCCCGCCGCCCCGAGGGCCCGCGACACCGCCGACCCGATCCCGCCCGAGGCACCGGTGATCAGCGCGCGGCGCCCCGCGAGCATCAGCGCCCCCCGGGATGGGCGAGGCGCAGGAACTCGTCGCGGGTCTTGTGGTCGTCGCGGAAGATGCCACGCATCGCCGACGTGATGGTGGAGGAATTCTGCTTCTCGACCCCGCGCATCATCATGCACATGTGCGCCGCCTCGATGACCACCGCGACGCCCTGCGGCTGCAACACTTCTTCGATGGCCGTGGCGACCTGCTCGGTCAGGCGCTCCTGCACCTGCAAGCGGCGCGCGAAGACCTCGACGATGCGCGGCAGCTTGGACAGGCCGACGATCCGTCCGTTCGGGATGTAGGCGATGTGCGCCTTCCCGAAGAAGGGCAACATGTGGTGCTCGCACATCGAGTAGAGCTCGATGTCACGGACCATGACCATCGAGTGGTGCCCTTCCTCGAACACGGCGTCGCCGACGACGTCGGCCACGGACATCTGGTAGCCCCGCGTCAGCCACATCAGCGACTTGGCGACGCGGCTCGGCGTCTTGATCAATCCCTCGCGCTCGGCGTCCTCCCCGAGCAGCTCGAGCTGGCGGCGCACGAGATTCTCGAACTCGAGGCAGCGATCGTCCGCGGAGGCGAGGTACGACTCCATGTCGCCCGCGTCCAGCAGGCGGGCGTGCTCACCGCCCTTCGTATTCGACATAATTGTTCTCCGTCTCCCACAGCCGCAGCCGCGTGAGGGTGGCCGGGGCGACGAGTGGCGCGATCTCGCGCCAGCACGCCACCACAATATTCTCGGACGTCGGGTTCATTCCCTCGAGGAATGGCACGTCGAGATTGAGGTTGCGGTGGTCGAGCTGTTCGATGACCCGGTCCTCGACCACCCGCTTGAGGTGGCCCAGATCGACCACATAGCCTGAGGTCGGATCGATGGGGCCCGTCACCGAGACCTCGAGCACGTAATTGTGCCCGTGCCAGTTCGGGTGGTTACACTTCCCGAACAGCGCGGTGTTCTCGTCGTCCGAGAGCGCCGGGTTGTGGACCCGATGCGCCGCGTTGAAGCGGAGCCGACGGGTGACGGTGACGATCGCCATGAGGATCCGAGTACAGGATGAGGGCGAACGGCGAGGACGGGGGTCGGGGTTCCCGCCGCAGACGCGAAGGCCCCGCCGAACGACGGGGCCCACGCGACCTGCGGTGGAACGAAGAGGGGTTTTTGAAGCCCTATCGAATGATTGAGGCCTTCACCGTACGTCCGCCTTCCCCGCTTCAGGGCGTGACGTTGGTACAGATTTCAGGACCCACACTGAAGGACTTATCGGCTCAAAACGGAGGCCTCTTCGCCCCGACTACCGAGTGAAGAAGCTAGCGGTGCTGAGCAGGAGCGTCAACGGATCATGGACCGGGGAATCATTCTCGCTGTAGGTATGCTCATCGTCTGGGCGGTCGGCACCGCGCTGTCGTGGCCGGGGTGGATCCACGCGCTGCTCACCGCCGGCGTGTTCCTGCTCATCTACCGGGTCGTCAAGCGCTCGGCCTGACCGCCGCACGGCCGCGCCTCAGATCTCCCAGTTGCTGAGCACCACCCCGTGGCGTGGCGGGGACTCCCCGAAGCCATCGAGGGTCATGCGCAGATCGGTCCAGCGCGCCCGGCCACCGCACGCGAGGATCGCCGGCAGGAGGGTGCGCTGCGCGGTCTGGACGCGGATCGCCGCGCGACGCGTGCCCGTCTCGCGCGCGAACACGGCCAGCGCGCTGAGCAGCGCGGGCAGGTCCGCCTCGTCGGCGAGCACCACCTTGAGCACGCGCAGCTCCTCCCGCGCGCGACCCTCCACGAGCGCCGCCGCGTGGCACACCGCGAACCCGCGCAGGGCGGCTCCCTCGGTGAGCAGCACGGTGTCGCCCAGCGCATAGGTCTCGGTCAGCGCGATCTCGCGGGCGAAGTCCACACCGGGCGCCACCGCCTCCGTGAGGGACGTGATCGCTCGGCACATCGCGTCGCGTTCCCGAGGCGCGAGCCGTCCCAGCCGCAACGGGGATGGCCCGGCGGCCGCCTCGAGGGTCGCCGTGACGGTGAGCGCGCCCGGCCGGAACCCCAAGGCCGTGTAGAACCCGATGTTATCCACCGTGCGCGGCATAGTCTCCAGACCGATCACGCGGGCCCCTCGTGCCTGCAACCACCGCACGCCGGCCTGCACGATCGTCCGGCCGATCCCCACCGCCTGCAGGTCCGTCCGGACCGCCAGAGGGCCCATCCAGCCCTCGATCCCCGAGCGGTGCGCCACATTGAACGCGGCGATCCGCCCCTCGGGATCGCGCCACAGCATGGCGCCACCGTCCGCGTCGTCGAGGGCGAAGCGCCAGATGTCCGGGTTCAGCGTCGGGACCCGGACGCCCACCATGCCGTCGCGCCGGTAGCGCTCGGTGAACGCCTCGCTGAAGACGCTGTTGAGCGGCGCGATGTCCGCATCGCTGATCGCGAACGGACCCGTCACGGGAAGATTCACAGCGCGACCTCGGCGCCGGGCGACGGCGCGTCGACCGCCTCGTGACCCGTGGTCGACGCCGCAACGACCGCCGCCCCACTCCGCGCATCGTAGCGCACGGCGAGGACCCGGTCGCAGCCGTCACGCACGGACTCGATGTGCGTGATCAGGATGACCTGCTCGAAGCGATCGCCCAAGCGACGCAGCAATCCGATCACGTTCTGGCGGCGCAGTTCGTCGAGCGACCCGAAGATCTCGTCTAGCACCAGCAGTGAGAACGCCTGCCCGGCACGCTCGGCGATCATCTGCGAGATCGCCAGTCGCAAGACCAGATTGGCCAGGTCCTCCTCGCCGCCGGAGATCACTGGCTTGGGCAGTCCCTCCTCAACGACCACGAGCTGGTACTGGTCATCCAGTTCGAACTCCTCGTAGCGCCCGTCGGTGAGCATCGCGAGGAAGCGGCTCGCCAGCTCCGAGAGTTCCGGCCGCACGGCCGCATTCAGGTCGGCGCGCAACTCCGCGAAGGCGCGGTCGAGCTCGTCGTGGAATCGTCGCTCGATGCCCAACGCCCGCCGGCGTGCCACGAGCCGCGCCCGCTCCTCGGCGGCCGCGAGCGCGCGCTGCACGGCCGCCGCCGCCGCGGCGCGTGCCGCGCTGGACTTGGCGCTCGCCACCGCGGCGGCCTGATCCGCCTCACGGGCTCGGTGCAGCGCATGCTCCAACGCGGCCCACTGTGACACGTCGCCGGCGGCCGCGGTGGACGCCGCCCGTAACGCCTCGACCTCCGTGCGGCGCGCGGCGACGACGGCGTCCATCCGCTCGCACTCCGCACGCCGCGCCGGCAGCTGCTCCACCAACGCGCTGAGCCGCACGAGCGCGCGCTCGGCCGGCTGGAGTTGCTCGACCTCGCGTCGGACGGCCTGATGCCGCGCGGCATCGTAGCCCGTCGGGATCGACGCCAGATCCGCGCGGGCCGCGGCGAGCCGCACCGTGACACGATCGATCTCCTTCTCAAGCTCCATCAACTCGGTACTCGCGTGCCGGATCCGGTCCACCCGCCGCTCCAGCTGGCTCACCGCCTGGACCTGCACCTGCCGCTGCGCATCCAAGTGCGCGAGTGCCGCCGGACGCTCCGCGATCTGGGCGAGCTTCGCACTCCAGTAACCGCCGTCGACCTTGACGATGTCCAACTGCTGGTCCAGCGTGTCGAGCAGAGTGCGGTAATTCGCGCCGATCGGCCGCTGGCAGGTCGGGCAGAGTCCCGCCTCGCCCGCCTCGATCAACCGTTCACGCTGTTCCTTGAGCTCCGCATATTGCGCGCGCAGGGCATCACGCTTGGTCTCGGCCTCCTGCCGGTCGCGCACCCAATCCGTCTGCTGGCGATCCAATTGCTCCTCGGTCCCGGCCAGCGCCCGGCGTGCCGCCTCGAGCTGCGCCACCGTGGCCTCCTCCAGCTGCGGCGCGGTGGCGAGCTGGGCCCGGCGCTCCGCACGAAGGAGCAACTCCTGCTCCGCGTCCGCGACGACGGTCTGCAGCGCGGCGCGGCGCCCATCGGCCACGGCGAGGCGATCGAGCATCTCGCGCTCCGCCAGCAGGGCGGCGAGCGGCGCGACCGCCTGCTGCAGCGACGCGCTCTCGACCGCCGCCGCCGCGGCCTCGTCGCGGGCGGCGCTCGCCCGCCGCGCATCCCGCTCCCGCTCGAGGAGCTCGGCCTCGCGCGTGCGCAACTCCTGCTGCCGCGCCTCATGGGCCGCCAACTCCGCCTGCGCCGCCTCCCATCGCACCATGGCATCGGCCAGCGCGGCGGCGGTCGCCAGATGCCGCGTGGCGGCGGCCTCGTCAGCGGCCGTCGCGCGGGCCGACTCGGCCTCCGCGTCCGTCACGGCGCGCGCCGTCACCGCTTCATCGGGGATCACCGACTCGACCGCCTGCAACTCCGCTGCGAGCTCGCGGCGCCGTCCGCGCGCCAGCTCCTGCGCGGCACGCAGCCGCTCGTAGCCGAGCACCCGCGAGAGGAACTGCGCGCGCTCCGTGGGGCCGAGCGCGGCCATCACCGCGAGTTCCTTCTGCCCGGTGAAGTAGGTGTTGAAGAACTCGGTGCGCG
>CAZCZO010000038.1:0-16618 GCA_964503275.1 uncultured Gemmatimonadaceae bacterium
TGAAGCCGAGCGAGGCCCGTCAGCGCAAGGCCGCGGCCGCGAAGCGTCGCAGCCGGAAGAAGCGTCGCGGAGAGTGAACCCGTCTCGGGCGGTGCCGTGACGGCGTCGCGTCGATGAGTAGGAAGTGAAGACGGCGCCCTGTGAGGGGCGCCGTTTCGTTGGGGGGGGCGAACGCCGGCGGGACCTACGCCCGATCCCGCCGCACCAGCAGCTTCTTCCCCTTGATGGTCGTCGCACGCAGGGCGTCCACGATCATCTCCGCGCGGTCCTCGGGCACCTCGACCAGCGAGTAGCGGTCCGTGATGCGGATCGCCCCCACCTCAGAGCCGCTGATGCCGGCCTCGCCAGTGAGCGCGCCGACCAGATCGCCCGGGCGGATCTTGAGCTTCTTGCCGCCGCCGACCCACAGCCGCGCCATGTTCGCGGAGGTCCGCGTCGGCGGGCCGCTGCCCTTGTAGGCACCGCGCGGGGCCTCGTCGCCACGTCCCGCACGTGGGGATCGCGTATCGCGTTCGAAGCGCTCGAAGCGCTCGAAGCGCTCTGGCCGGTCGCCGCGCGCACCGCGCTCGCTGCGGCCCTCGCGCTCGCGCGGGGCCGGCGCGTTGGGGATGTCGGCCTCGTCGCCCGCCGCCTTCTGCGCCTGCGACAGCGCCACGATCCCCGCCGCCGCGATGTCCATGATGTCGAACTCCTGCGCCAACTGCTCCACCACCGCGCGGCCCGTCTCGAAGCCGCCGCCCGCCAGCACTTCCCGCACCGCTTCGCCGATGCGCTCCAGCTTGCGCGCCCGCAGGTCGGCCGCCGTGGGCACCGCCGCGATCGTGATCTTCTGCTTGGTCAGCCGCTCGATGTTGCGCAACAAGCGGTGCTCGCGCGGCTCCGCGAAGGTGATCGCCACCCCCGTGCGTCCCGCACGACCCGTGCGGCCGATCCGGTGCACATAGCTCTCCGCCGCGCTCGGCACATCGTAGTTCACCACGTGCGACAGATGATCGACATCCAACCCGCGCGCGGCGACGTCGGTGGCGACCAACAGGTCCGTGCTCCCCGCGCGGAAGGCCTTCATCACGCGGTCACGCTGCTCCTGCGACAGCCCGCCATGCAGACCGGCCGCCCGATACCCACGCGCGTTGAGCGACTCGCAGAGCTCATCCACTTCGCCGCGCGTGCGGCAGAACACGATGGCCGACGTCGGCTCCTCGATGTCGAGCACGCGCCCCAGCGCGGCCGGCTTGTGCGCGCGCGGCACGATGTACGCCGTCTGCGACACCCGTGGCGCCTCGCCCGCGGGCACGATCTCGCGGTCGATCTTCACCCGCACCGGATCGCGCAGGTGCGTGGCGGCGATGTCGGCGATGCGCGGCGGCAGCGTGGCGCTGAACAGCGCGGTCTGCCGCTCGGCCGGCGCGGCGCCGAGGATCGCGTCGAGGTCCTCGGCGAAGCCCATGTCGAGCATCTCGTCCGCCTCATCGAGCACCACCGTCTGCACGGCGGCGAGCGACATCGAGCGACGTTGCAGGTGGTCGAGCGCCCGGCCCGGCGTCGCCACCACGACGTCGACGCCGCGCGCGAGGGCCCGCAGCTGCGCCTGCATCGGCGCGCCGCCGTAGATGGCCAGCGAGGTCACGCCGAGCGACTTGCCGTACTTATGCACGGCCTCGGCCACCTGCATCGCGAGCTCGCGCGTGGGCACGAGCACCAGGGCCAGCGGGCCACCCATGCGCCGCTCGAGCTGCGCGATGCGGTGCAACATGGGCAGGGCGAACGCGGCGGTCTTGCCGGTGCCCGTCGCGGCCATCCCGAGCAGGTCGTGGCCGCTGAGGAGCGGCGGGATCGCCGCCGACTGGACAGGGGTCGGCTCTTCGTAGCCGAGGTCGGCGAGCGCTTTCGCAAGCCGGGGGTCAAGCCCAAGGGCGGCGAAGCCGGCCGGGGGGCTGTTGGTATCAGACATACTGTAATCTAGCGGGTCCGGGGGCGTGGTGCGCCGCGCCCCGGCAGCGGACCGCTACTTGATCACGTCGAGCACCTGCACGGTGACGATCAACGTGGAGTGCGCCGGGATGTTGCCGCGTTGCCGGGACCCATAGCCCTGGGCCGGCGGGATCACCAACGTGCGACGCCCGCCGACCCGCATCCCCTGCATGCCATCGTCCCAGCCGGCGATCAGCTGGCCGCGCCCGTAGCGAAAGAGGCGGCTGGGCTGATCGCCACCCGTCCCATCGACTTCGGTGCCGTCGCTGAGATACACGCTGTAGCGCACCTCGATCTGGTCGCCGGCGGTGATGGGGATACCACTGCCCACTTCAAGGTCGCGCACCCAGACGCCCGACGGTCGCCGCGTCATCGAGTCCGGCCGGATGTTCAGCCACGGCGCGAAGGCGGTCTCGAGGGCGGGGGGAGGCGATGCCGTCCCCGCACACGCCGCAGTGGCGGCGAGCAGCAGAGCCCGCAGCCCACGCGTGTACCTCACTGCCCGCTGCGTCCACCGGCACCGGCCGGGCGCGGCGCAGGCGGCGCCGGGTAGATCTGCGCCAACGAGCGATGCCCGTTCGCGCCGATCGATCGGACACCGACATAGCCGTCATCCAGCTGCTCATCGACCACCAGCGACGTGCGCCCCGCGGGCACGGGGATCACCTTCTCCCACTGCGCGCTGATCGACCGCCGCCACAGGATCTCATAGCTCGCGGCCTTCGGGATCGTGTCCCAGAGGATCTCCCACTTCTGGCCGCCCGACGCGCGATCGCGACGCGTGCGGACGCGCGTCGGCATCGGCGGCGCCGCCGCGAGCGACCCCACCGTCGCCGCATTCAAGCGGGCGACCTTCGCGACGTAGGTGAAGTCCACGTTCGCGAGGTCGTCGGTCGGCAGATGCTGCCGCTTGTAGTTCTCGTACATCTCGGTGAAGCGCAGCCCCGCGTCGCCCTGGCGTACGAACGGCGAGTGGTCACCGCCGCGGCCGATACGGTCCAGCCGGAACACGGGCAGGATGTTCACCGTGGGCGTGTAGGTCGCACCGATCGCCCACACATAGCGGCCCAGTTCACGGCTGGGACCGTTGTCCGGATCATCGGCGAAGATGCGGATGGTGTTGTCGTCCTTGGTGCCGTCGTCCGCGACCACATTGCCGACGATGTCGTCGGTGAAGGCGGCGACCACGGTATAGCCTTGCGCGCGCAGCCGCTGCGCCAGCGCGGTGGAGCCGAGCAGGCCGTTCTCCTCGCCGGCGTACAGAGCGAAGATCACCGACGTCTCCAGCCCCTGCGGGTAGTGCTTCGCGAACACGCGCGCCAGCTCCATCACGGCTGCCGTGCCCGACCCATCGTCGTCAGCGCCCGGTGCATCGGAGGTGAAATCCCAGGCGTCCTGCGAGCACACGCAGGAGTCATAGTGGCCGCCGATGACCACCACGCGCGTGGTGTCCCGCCCTTTCATCCAGCCGAGCACATTGACCACGTTGACCACCGGCCGGTCGATGCGGCGCGTGATCGGCACCTCGGTCGCATGGTACTGCACGTTGAGACAGCCGTTGCAGTCGCGGTCCCACTGGCCCATCTGCTGGAAGATCCAGCGCCGCGCCGCGCCGATGCCGCGCGTCGCGGACAGGGTGTCGCTCATGGTATGCCGCGTGCCGAATGACACGAGCATCGAGTCGTACATCCGGATGCGCGCGGGCTCGATGTCCCCGAGCACCGAGGCGAGCTTCGCGTCGCGCACGAGGCCCGTCGTCGAGGACGGGGACTGCGCGGCGAGCGGGGCGGTCACGAGGACGGCGAGCGCGGCGACGAGAACGGAGCGGAGGACGAACATCGGGGTCGGTGCGGAAGGGAGCGCCGACGCCGACCATGGCCCGACGCGCGAGGGAGGAGCTGCTGTGCCAGTAACGTCTACAGCGAGCGCAACGTTCGGAAGACCCACCGCAGGATCCGGTACGAGACATAGAGCCAGAACGCGGCCTCGAACCCGTACCGGAGGCTGGGCATCTCGGGCGTGGGCAGTGGGCCCGGCGGGCCTGCGGTCGCCTCAGTCGTCGCTTGCACGGGTCACGGTGTACAGGGCGATGCGGCGGTCAGGGTCGGCCGGATGCGGGACGTTGCGCCGCCGCGTCCGGAGGCCGAGCGGCGCGCAGCGCTCGAGGAACGTCTCGGCCCCCACACGGCCGGGATCGCTGATCCACGCCCGCCCGCCCTGGGCGAGCGCCTGGCCCAGGACCTCAGCCACCAGCGTGCCCATCGGTCGTTCGTAGAGGATGTCGGCCCCGAGGATGAGGTCGAAGTCCACGAGGTCCGCGGGCCACTGGCGCCAGTCAGCGTGCCGCGTCGCCAGCGGGGCGACCCCGTTCTGTGTGGCGTTGAGCTCGGCGAAGCGCAGCGCATCCTCGTAGTAGTCGGTGGCCAGCACGTCGAGACCTCGCCGCCTCGCCGCCAGACTCGCCAGCCCCAGGCCGCAGCCCAGCTCCAGGGTGCGCCACGTCGGCCGTGCCCGCGCGAGCACCTGCTCGGCCAGCACCGCCGCGGACGGCCACAGGTCGGCCCAGTAGGGCAGACGCTCATCGAGGTCGAAGTCGGCCTCCGAGATCAGCTCCTCAGCGCTGCGCGGCTTCGTGATGGTGACCATCCAATCGCCGAGCGCGAGGGACTCGTCGACGGTGACGAAGCGGTCACGCAGTCGCTGGCTCATGGCGTGCTGGACAACAACGGGTCGCTGCCCAGCGGGATGGCCTGCAGGAGACTTCCGCCGGGAATGGGAGCATCACCCGGTGGCACGATGAGCACGGCGTCGGCCCCGGCGAGCGAGGAGACGATGTTCGAGGCCTGCACGCCGCTGCTGCGGGCCCGCAGGGTGCCGTCGTCGTCGGAATCGATCGCGACCCGGAGGAACTGCGTGAGCGTGGGCGCGGGCTGGACGGTGTCGTGCGTGCGCACGGGCACCGGGCGCGGATACACGGCCGTCGCACCGGCCAAGCGACGGATCGCCGGCGCCGCGAACAGTGTGAAGGTCACGAGGGTGGACACCGGGTTGCCGGGCAGGCCGATCCACGGCGTGCCGGCGATGTGGCCAGCCGCCAACGGCGAGCCCGGGCGCATGCGCACGCGCCAGAGATCCACGCGGCCGCCGAGTCCCTGCACGCACTGCTTCACATGATCGTACTCGCCCACCGAGACGCCTGCCGTCGTGAGCACGAGATCGGCGCTGGCCGCCGCTGCCTCCAATGCGCGCGTCAAGGCCTCGGCGTCGTCGCGGATGATCCCGTGATCGATGGGAATCGCGCCGAGCGCACGGACCGCGGCCACCAGACTCACCGAGTTCGACGACACGATGCGCGGCGGCCGCGCGGCGGCATCGAAGTCCTCGAGCGTGACCAACTCGTCGCCGGTCGCGATGATCGCAACGCGGACCGCGCGATGCACCGACACTTCACGGATACCCACCGAGGCGAGGAAACCGATCCGCCCCGGGTGCAGGCGGTCCCCGGCCCGCGCGACGACGGCCCCTTGGTGCACGTCCTCGCCGGCGCGGCGCACGTTGCGGCCCGCATCGCGCGCATCGGCGATCGAGACCGTGTCGCTCGCCGTCGTCGTGTCCTCGACCCGGATGACACTGTCGCACCCGTCGGGCACGGGGGCCCCCGTCGCCACGCGCATCGCGGCGCCCCGCGCGAGCGCGGGGGGCACATCGTCCCCGGCGCGCACCGACCCCACGATCGGCAGCCGAACGGGTGCCGCCGCTGTGGCCGTTGCGACGTCGGCCGCATGGCACGCGAAGCCATCCATCGCGCTGTTCCGCCAGCGCGGCATGGCGATCGGCGCGTGGAGTGTGGCCGCCACGACGGCACCGTCGGCCTCCATCAACGCCCGCGATTCGACGGGCAGCGGGACGAGCGCGTCCACGATGCGGCGAGCCGCCTCACGAGGCCCGAGCATCAGCGGACGGGGAGCGGCGCGCCCAGCGAGGCGACCCGCTGGAGCAGGTGATCGAGCAGCGCCTCGGCGCTCGCGGCCGACCCGGCGAAATGATTGATGAGCAGCACGACGATCAGCGGGCGTCCGGCGGCATCGGTGAGGTACCCGGACAGCGCACGCACGCGGTCGAGCGAGCCGGTCTTGCCCGCGAATCGCCCCGCGACCGCGGTCCCGGCCAGTCGTCGCTCGAGCGTGCCATCGACACCCGCGACGGGCAGCGCATCGCGGAACACCGTCGCGTGCTCAGACGCCAGCATGCTCGCCAGGACGCGCGTCAACGCATCGGCCGAGAGCAGGTTGTGCCGCGACATACCACTGCCGTCGGCGATGTGCACCGCGCCCTCGGGGACGCCCCAGGCGCGCAGGCGCCGCCGCACGACCGCCGCGCCGCTGTCGGCTCGGCCGACGCCGGTGACCTGCCGCGCGATGTGGCGCAGCCATAACTCGCCGTGCTGGTTCTGCGACGGCTTGAGGAAATGCGGCAGCAGCGCGGCGAGCGGAGGCGACGCGACCCGCAGCACGGTGTCGCTCGGCGCGGTGCCGCTGCGCGTCGTGGCCACGGCACCGGCGTCCAGCATGCCGCGCGCACTGAGGACGGCGGCGAAGGCATCGAGGAACGCGAGCCGGTCGCTGCCGCGCCCGCGCAGCAGCGAGTCGCTCCCGACCACCACCTGTGCCTGCGCGTAGCGGTCGTTGTACATGAGATCGCCGAACGAGGCGGCGTAGGCCGCGCCCAGATCATCCCACTCCCATCCGCTGCCGACCGGCGCGTCGGTGAAGGCGGGTGGTCCGGCGCGCAGTTGGCCGCGGATGCGCCGGATGCCGCGCTGTTGCAGCGAATCGGCGAGGGCCTCGAGCCCCGACGCCGCGCGCCCGCGGACCCGGTCGCTGTACGACGGGTCACCTGCGCCGATCACGATGAGATCACCCTCGAGGACCCCATCGCGGATCGGGGCGTCGCTGGTCAGCAGCGTCTCCACGACATACCCGGGACCCAGTTCCGCCAGCGCGACGGCGGCGATCAGCAGCTTCTGGTTCGATGCCGGTACCAGCAGGGCATCGCTGCGGTGTCGTACGACGGTGGCGCCGCTGCGGGCATCGGTCACCGCGACCGCGAGCAAGGCGGACGCCCAGGCCGGGTCGGTGGCGATGGAGTCCACGGCGATCTGCAGCGCACGGTCGCTGAACACCGCCGGGGGGGATGGGGCGAGCGACCCTCGCGCGCAGGCGCTGAGGGCCAGCGCCGTGAGCAGCACGCCGACGCGCGAGTGCGGCCGCGGGCGGAGCATCACGTCTGCGCGGCCCAGGCCTGCGCGACCGCGAGATCGGCCGGCGTATTCACGTTGAACAGCAGACGGTCGGCGCTGCCCATGGCCTGCAGATCACGGCGCGCGATGCGCGTACACCGCACAGCGGCCAGCGCGGCCTGCACACTGCGCTCGCCGCGAGCCCAGCCGCGTTCGATGGCGTCCGCGACCGGCGGCGTGTACCAGGCGCAGAGCGGCTCCAGCGTGCCGGGCTGCGCGCCGTCGACGCACACCGCGTCGTGCGCCGCGCCGCCGAGGGCGCCGCGCTGCGCGAGCAGGGCCAGGAGCGCCGGGCTGACGAACGGCATATCCCACGCGACCACCAGCATCGGCGATGCCACCTGCCGCAGCGCCGCATGGATCCCGACGGCCGCGCCTCGACCGGGCAGCAGGTCCGACACCACGCGCAGGCCGGGACACCACGCGGCCGCGACGGACGGCTCGCCCACCACCACCACCTCATCCACCACCGATGCCAGAGCGTCATGCACGCGATCGACGATACGCGCCGCTCCGACCATCAGCAGCCCCTTGGGCTGGCCGCCCATGCGGCGCGCGGCGCCACCCACCACGATGGCGCCGCGCAGCGATGGACTCAGTCCCGCTCCCACGTGGCCCAGAGGTTGGGCTCCTCACGTACCACCACGCGCTCGACCGCGGCCGCCGCGCCCAAGGCCGCCTGCACCCGCGTCGCGATCCACGTCGCGATGTTCTCTGAACTCGGGATGTCGCGCCCCTCGGCGAACTCGGCGACCTCGAGATTCAGATTGCGATGATCCAGCGGCTCGCGCACCTCGCGGTGCAGGATCGCATCGAGCGTGCCGAGATCGGCCACGAACCCTGTGAGCGGATCGATCGGTCCGCTCACGGTCACATCGCACACGTAGGTGTGTCCGTGATAGGTCTCGCGTGCGCAGAGTCCGAAGGTCGCTGCGTTCCGGGCCTCGTCCCACTCCGGGCGCCGGTAGCGGTGCGCGGCCGATACGTGCAGACGGCGGGTCAGCGACACCCGGGCCATGGTCAGCGCGCCACGTGGTAGGTGACGCCGAGCGACAGCAGCCCGTGCCGGCGCCAGGCGGAGCGCGGCGTGCCGGTCGGCAGGATGGCCGTCGACCCGAGCGGCGCGCGGAAGTACGAGGCCGGGTATTCGGATTGCGAAAGGATCGAGTGCGCGTCGGCCCGCAGCTCCCACCGCGAATCCTTGGGGATGTAGCGCAGCCCGCCCCCGAACCCGAATGCGAAGTTGAGTCCCAGGGAGTAGCCGTGGACGTCCTCGGGGACGAAGTCGGACATCAGGCCCACGGTCACCAGCGTGCTGGGCACGAGTCCACGCCAGCTCTTGCCGCCCGTGAGGTTGATGTTGATCCCCACATCGCCCATGGTGAGGAAGCTGGACGATTCGCGGAGCACGCGTGACTCGGCGGGCCGTGTGGGGTCCAGCTCATCGCGGGTGGTCGGCGCCATGAGGAGGCGCGCGGTGAGCTGCGCGGGGCCACCGATGTGCGTGTCATAGCGCACGCCGGCCAGCGGGCCGCTCTTGGGCAGCGCGCCGGCGGGATCGTCGGCACCCAGATAGCGCCCCAGCACCAGCGTGAACCCGTGCCGGTTGTTGATGTCGCGATACGGACTCTCGGCCGGCGGGTGGCCGACCTGTGCGGTCAGCGTGAGCGGGGCGAAGGCCAGCAGGGACGTACAGAGCAGTCGTCGCATTCAGGAGAGTGGCGGGAGGCGCAGGTCGCGCCCCGTCATGTCAGGAGGGACCGGGAAGCCGAGGAGCCCGAGCACCGTGGGGGCGATGTCGGCGAGGATGCCGCCATCGCGGAGCTGCGTTCCCGCAGGCGCGTGCGCGATGGAGAACGGCACCGGATTCGTGGTGTGCGCGGTGTGCGGCTCCCCGGTCTCGGGGTCGACCATCACCTCGCAGTTGCCGTGGTCGGCGGTCACACAGACCATCGCACCGCGCTGAGCGGCCGCATCGAGCACGCGGCCCAGGCAGCGATCGACGGCCTGCACGGCGGCGATCGCGGCGGGCAGCGAACCCGTGTGACCGACCATATCGGGATTCGCGAAGTTCACCAGCAGGAAGTCGTACGCCCCCGAGCCGATGGCATCCACCAACCGGTCGGTCACGCCCTCGGCGCTCATCTCGGGCTGCAGGTCGTAGGTCGCGACCTTCGGGCTGGGCACGAGCACGCGCTGCTCTCCACTCGCGGGTGGTTCCACGCCGCCATTGAAGTAGTACGTCACGTGCGGATACTTCTCGGTCTCCGCCGTGCGATACTGCGTGAGCCCATGCGCGGCGAGCACGTCCCCGAGCACGGCACGCATGTTCTGCGGCGGGAAGATCACCTGCACGGGCAATGTCGCGTCGTACGACGTCATCGTGGTGATGCCGACGGCAGGCGTGGTGGCGGTGGCACCCGGGACCGCCGTGGGCTCGACCAAGCGGCGGATGATCTGCCGCATGCGGTCCGAGCGGAAGTTCCACGTGATGAGCTCGTCGCCATCCACCATGGGGGCGATGGGCCGGCCGGACGCATCGACCATCGTGCAGGGCGGGATGAACTCGTCGGTGATGTCGGCCGCGTAGGCGTCGTCGATGACCGCGAGCACGTCGCGCGCCGGGGTCGCGCTGCCCAGCACCGCCGCGTCGTACCAGCGCGCCGTGCGCTCCCAGCGCTGGTCACGGTCCATCCCGAAGTAGCGGCCACCGAGGCTGGCGATGCGTGCGCCGTGCGACGCGATGACCGGCAGCAGGTGTTCGACGAAGGCGCGTCCGCCGCGCGGTGCCGTGTCACGCCCGTCGAGCAGGAGATGCACCGCGATGCGCGGGACCTGCTGCGCCTGCGCGATCGCCAGCAGCGCGATGAGATGTTCATCGTGCGCATGCACCCCGCCGTCGCCCACCAGGCCCATCAGGTGCAAGGTGCGGCCGTGGGTCCGGGCGCGTTCGCAGGCAGCGAGGAGCACCGGATGCGCCGCGAGGCTGCCGTCGCGGATCGCCGCGCCGATGCGGACGAGGTCCTGCGAGACGATGCGTCCGGCCCCGATGTTCAGGTGCCCGACCTCGGAGTTGCCCATCTGTCCCGCGGGCAGGCCCACGGCCTCGCCCGAGGCGGTCAGGAGCGTGCTCGGACCGGCGTCGAACAGTTCGCGCCACCTGGGCGCACCGGCGAGGGCCACTGCGTTCGCGTCCCGGGCCTCTCGGTAGCCCCACCCATCCAGGATCACAAGCACTACGGGGTGGCGCGGTCGATCAGGCATGGACTGGACGGTGGAGTGTTTCGTGCGCGCGCGCCGAACGTCTATTGAATGTACACATCTTGACGGCTTTCTCTCCAGCGATGCGCAGACTCGTCCTTCTCTGCTGCGCGGTGGCCTCGACGGTCACCGCGCAATCCAGTGTCCCCGCCGACGTCACGTTGCACGGGACCGCCGGAGGGTCGGTCATCGCGACCCTGCCAAAGGGTTCCCCCATCCGGACGGGCGCCACCCGCAGCGGATGGACGCAGGTGACCATCGAGGGCTGGGTCGCGTCGTCGCGCCTGGGCACGCGTCGCGACACGCTCGATCGCAGCGTCACCGGCGAGTCCACCGCGCCGCTGCGGGCGCAGGATGGGCCGCGGCAACCGATCGTCGCGACCCTCGAGCCCGGGACCTACCTGCGAAAGCTCTCGGAGCGCAACGGCTGGACGCGGGTGCGCCGCACCGGATGGGTGCGCTCGGCCAGTCTGCGGACGGGTGGCGCGGCCGCGGATGCAGAGGCCCGGACGTCGCCACCGGCGCGGTCCGCACCGCCGCGCGATACGCAGAGTCGCGCCGTGCCGCCCGCAGGGCCGGGGCAGGCGACCGATCCCCGCGGGACATCGACTCCGACGTCGGCTGCCGCGCCGCCGCCCCGCGCGGGCAGCAGCGGCGTCTCGCTCGAGCAGGCCGCCCGGGCGACCTCGCTGCTCAGCGCGCCGGGCGGCGCCGAACGTGCGGCACTGCCCGCCGGGAGCCCCGTCGAGATCCTCGGCCGGGACCGGGGGTGGGTGCGGGTGCGCGTCGAGGGCTGGCTGCCCGAGGCCGACGTCGAGGTCGCGGCCGCCGGCGAGGCCAGCCGGATCTCGGCCACGGACCTGCGCGCTGATCCCGAGCGGTTCCGCGGGGCGGTGGTCCGCTGGGAGGTCGATGTGATCGCCCTGCAGCGGGCCGACGTACTGCGGAAGGGCTTCGCCCCCAACGAGCCCTATCTGTTGCTGCGCGGGCCGGCGGGTGATGCCAGCGTCACGTACGCGGCGGTCCCGCCCTCGCTGTTGGAGCTGGCCCGGGGCCTGCGCCCGATGTCGCGGGTGATCATCACGGCACGGGTCCGCGAGGGGCGCTCGGAGCCTGTGGGGATCCCGGTGCTCGACCTGCAGTCGATCGCGCTGGTGAAGTAGGCGGGCTGGGTAGCCATCGGGGTCCGAACGGGGCATATTTCGGGTCTGTCCCTGTTTCGGCCCGGTGCTCCGGTGGCCGAGCCAGATCGCGGTCCCACCCCCCACTCGCGTTCGTGCCGGTCTCCCACCGCATCGCGCGTCGGCCTTCCCGACGTGCGCCCCGTTCTGTTCGCGTCCTGACCGCTCTTGCCACGCTCGCGGGCCTGCTGGCCGCGAGTCCGTTGCTCGCGTCGCGGGTACCGGCGCCGACGGAGACGAGGTCGGTGGTCCCCGTCCCGGACTCGCTGCGTGGGCAGAGCCGGCGGTTGACGGCCCGGTTCATCGCGCCGAACGACGGCGAGGGACTGCGAATGGTCGAGGAGCGCTTCGGGCTCGACGCGGCGCGCACGCCAGGGGTGTACACGATCCCCGACTCCGCGGGGTATCCGGCCTTCCACTATGTCGTCATGCGCGACTTCAGCAGCAAGGTCGGCGCGCAGGTCGGGGACTACCGCGTCGGGTATTGGCCCGGCGAGCGCGGCCGTAGCCGCAACGACCGCTACGGCAACCCCATCGGCTTCATCGAGGTCACGGAGGAGAACCAGGACCTCTTCGTGTCCGAGCACTTCCGGCTCCGCGACTTCGTCACGCGGAACCAGGCCGACGTGTGGCCGAAGTACCTGGTGCTCGACGAGCGATTGCTCGACAAGCTCGAGCTGATCCGCGCCGAGTTGCTGCGCAGTGGGCACTCCCGGGCCAAGCTCTCGGTGATCTCGGGGTTCCGCACCCCGGACCACAACCGCACCGTGCGCTCCCGCGGTGCCTCGGCCGACAGCCGGCACCAGTACGGCGATGCGGCCGATGTGATCGTGGACGGCGATGGCAATGGGAAGATGGACGACCTGAACCGTGACGGGCGGGTGACCTCGCGCGATCTGGCGCTGTTCGTGCAGATCGTCGAGCGGGTCGAGAAGCAGTACCCGGAGCTGCTGGGGGGACTGGGGATCTACCGCGCGACGCGGACCTCGAGCGGATACCTGCATATCGACACCCGCGGCGAGCGGGTGCGATGGGGAGCCTACTGACCGTGAACGAGTTCCTGAAGGAGCGGGTGCTGCGCCGCATCGAGGCGCTGCCGGAGGACCGGGTGTACCAGGTGCTCGACTACATCGAGTTCCTGGAGTCGCGCTACGCGGCCGCGCCGACCCCCGCGCCGAGCGTGGTGCAGCGCTTCGCCGAAGGGGTGCAGGACACGTTGCGGGCGACGTCGGTGCCGCAGGCGGCCATCACCGAGACCATGGGGCTGATGAGCAAGGCGCTGGGGATCCTCGATGGCGTCAAGGCGGCCGCCGAGTCGGTGGCTGGTGACGTGACCAAGCGGAGCCCGTCGTCGGGCGCTTGAAACGGCGCTCGGCGGGACGTATTTTTATAAATGGCGACCCAATCGATCCCAGAGCCCGCATCGGCCCAGACCGACCGCGGGCTTTCGCGTACCAGCGCGGCCCCGGCGGCCGCCCCGACTCCCCGTGTCCGGGTCGAGCCGGCCCTCACCTTCGACGACGTGCTGCTGGCCCCGCGCCACTCGCTCGTGCTCCCGAAGGACGTCCGCATCGCCTCGCGATTCACGCGGGGGCTCACGCTCAACATCCCCTTCGTCGCGGCGGCGATGGACACCGTCTCGGAGAGTGAGATGGCGATCGCGATGGCCCGCATGGGGGGGCTCGCGGTGCTGCACAAGAACATGTCGATCGACCGGCAGGCCGCCGAGGTGGATCGGGTGAAGCGCTCCGAGAGCGGGATGATCATCAATCCGACGACGCTGCCGCCCGACGCCACGCTGCGCGAAGCCGTGTCGGTGATGGCCCGCTTCCGCATCTCGGGCGTGCCGGTGGTCGACGAGTCCGGTCGCTTGGTCGGCATCATCACGAACCGCGACCTGCAGTTCGAGCGCGCGCTGGACCGCCCGTTGCGGGACGCGATGACCAGCGATGGCCTGGTGACCGCGGCCGAGGGCACCACGCTGGACGAAGCCGAGCGGATCCTTGGCGCACACCGGATCGAGAAGTTGCCAGTGGTGGATGGTGAGGGCCGGCTCAAGGGCCTGATCACGGTCAAGGACATCCACAAGCGGCGGCAGTATCCCGACTCGAACAAGGACGCCCACGGGCGCCTGCGGGTGGCTGCGGCGATCGGCGCGGGTGGGGATTACCTCGCGCGGGCGGCGGCGTTGATCGACGCGGGGGTCGACTGTCTGGTGGTGGACACCGCGCACGGCCACTCCGAGGGGGTGTTGCGGGCCGCCGCGCAGGTGCGTGAGGCGTTTCCTGCGGTGCAGTTGGTGGCCGGCAATGTGGCGACCCGAGCGGGCGCTGCGGCCTTGGTGGCGCGGGGCGTGGATGCGGTGAAGGTGGGCGTGGGCCCGGGGTCGATCTGCACGACGCGCGTGGTGACCGGCGTCGGCGTGCCGCAGTTGACGGCGATCCTCGAGGCGGTCGAAGGCGCCGGCGATGTACCCGTGATCGCCGACGGTGGCGTGAAGTACAGCGGGGATGCCGTGAAGGCCATCGCCGCGGGCGCCTCGAGCGTGATGATGGGGTCGATGCTCGCCGGTACCGACGAGAGCCCCGGGGAGTCGCTGCTGATGGAAGGGCGGCGCTTCAAGATGATCCGCGGGATGGGGTCGCTCAGCGCGATGCAGGACGGCAGTGCCGACCGCTACTTCCAAGAGGGCGAGCTGTCGCCGAAGAAGCTCGTGCCCGAGGGCATCGAAGGCCGTGTGCCGTACAAGGGCCCGGTGGGCGACGTGCTGTTCCAGCTGGTGGGTGGCCTGCGGGCCGGCATGGGCTACGTGGGCTGCGCCGACATCGAGGCG
Organism: uncultured Gemmatimonadaceae bacterium; assembly: GCA_964503275.1. Lineage (GTDB taxonomy): Bacteria > Gemmatimonadota > Gemmatimonadetes > Gemmatimonadales > Gemmatimonadaceae > DASRAP01. The sequence goes on from CAZCZO010000038.1 coordinate 14,546, forward strand.
CTGCGCACCGAGACGGAGTTCGTGCGCATCACGCCGGCGGGCCTGCGCGAGTCGCATCCTCACGATGTGACCATCACGCGCGAAGCCCCGAACTACTCCGCGTGAGCCAGTCGCTCGAGGTCCCAGCCGCGCGGCGCGCGGCGATCCTCGCGTGGGCCGAGGCGATCGCACCGGCGCGGAGCATCGCGCTCAGTACGCATCTCAACGCCGACGGCGATGGTTGCGGGTCGCAGGCGGCGCTCGCGCGACTCTTGGCGCAGCGCGGCCACCGCGTGTGGATCGTGAACCCCACGCCGTGGCCCGCGATGTTCCAGTACCTGCTCGGCACCGATGTCGAGGATCGCTCCGCAGAGGGGGATGACGCGCTGCGCGAGGCCGATCAGCTGGTGGTGCTGGACATCAGTGATGTGGGGCGACTGGGTGCGCTGGCACCGGCGGTGCGCGCGCTGCCCGTCCCGCCGACGGTCATCGATCATCATCTGCCCGGCGCCGAGCCGCCGGGGCCCATCACGGTGCGTGACACCGCGGCCTGCGCCACCGGTGAACTGGTCTACGATGTCGCGGTGACGCTGGGGCTGACGATCACGGTCGAGATCGCGACCGCGCTGTACACGGCGATCCTCACCGACACCGGCGGCTTTCGCTTCTCGAACACGTCGCCACGCTGCCATGCGGTCGCGAGCGTGCTGCTGGCGGCCGGCGTGGACCCCGAGGCGATGTACCGGCGCGTGTACGCGTCCGTGCCCATGGGCCGCCTCCGGCTCATCGCGGAGGCCCTGGCCACGCTGGACGCGGAGCCGGAGATCGGCCTCGCGTGGATCGAGCTGGCGGCGGGGCAGGTGGAGCGGCACGGCGTGAAGACCGAGGATCTCGACGGGATCGCGGAGTATCCGCGCTCGCTGGCCGGCACGCGCTGCGCGATCCTGTTCCGCGATCTGGGCCATGGCCGGGTGAAGATCTCGTTCCGCAGCAGCGGCGGCGTCAACGTCCACACGCTGGCGCAGCAGTTCGGCGGCGGGGGCCACGCCAAGGCCAGCGGGGCGATGGTCAGTGGCTCGCTGGCCTCGGTGCGAGCGACCGTGCTGGCCGCCGCGCGTGCGCATCTCGCCGCGACCCCGACCCCGTAGGGACCCGGTCGCGTGCCGCGACCGTTACTTTGAGACTATGTCGTCTTCGTTGACCGCTCAGATCGACGCCGCACTCGCTGGCGTCCGCAACCCGCGTACCGGGCTGGACCTTCTCGCCGGCGAGATGGTGCGCGATATCGCGACCACGCGCGAGGGGGCCGTCCGCTTCACGATGCTGCTGCATGCCGCAGATGACGCGACCCTGGTGCGCTCGGCGCGTCAGGCCGTGGCGGCGATCGCTGGCGTGACGGACGTGCGCATCGATGTGAAGGACGCCACCGAGCCGGCCACCCCCAAGCCGCCGGCCTCGCGCGCGCTGCCTGTGATGGGCGCCGAGACCGCCGCCCCCAAGAACACGGCCCCGCAGCCGGTCAGCTATCCCGGGCTCGGGCGCATCATCGCCGTGTCGTCGGGCAAGGGCGGGGTCGGCAAGAGCACCGTGTGCACGAACCTCGCGGTGGCGCTCGCGCAGGCCGGCGCGCGCGTGGGGATCCTCGACGCGGACATCTACGGTCCCAACATCCCGCGGATGCTCGGCGTGAACACGCCACCGCCAGTGCGGGACGAGAAGATCATCCCGCTCGAGGCCCACGGCGTGAAGGTCATGTCGCTGGGCTTCCTGATCGATCGCGACCAGCCGGCCATCTGGCGCGGGCCGATCGTCATGAAGATCATCACGCAGTTCCTGCGCGATGTCGACTGGGGGACGCTCGACGTGCTGCTCGTGGACATGCCGCCCGGCACGGGCGATGCGCAGCTGTCGCTGGTGCAGGCGACCGCGGTCGCGGGCGCGCTCATCGTCACGACGCCGCAGGAGGTCGCGGTCGGCGACGCGCTGCGCGGCGCCAAGATGTTCGAGCGTGTGGGCGTGCCGATCCTCGGCGTCGTCGAGAACATGTCGTACTTCGAGTCGCCGGAGACGGGCAAGCCGATCGCGATCTTCGGG
>CAZCZO010000039.1:0-16566 GCA_964503275.1 uncultured Gemmatimonadaceae bacterium
CCGACACGGTCGTGATGCGCGTGTACGGCTGGGCCACCCCGACCGTCTCCTTCGGCCGCCACGAACGCGCGCGCGATCGCTACGACCCGGGCGCGCTGACCCGTCTGGGGCTCACCCCCACCCGCCGCCTCACCGGTGGGCGAGCCCTGGTCCACACGGCCGAGATCACCTACGCGGTCGCGGGACCACTGGCCGCGGCCCTGTCGCTGCGCGCCTCGGTGGACCGCATCAACAGGGTCTTGCGCGACGCGCTGCGCGCACTGGGCGTCGCCGCCGACCTCGCCGGGCCGAGTACGGCGGGGGTCGGGGGTCAGGGCGCCTGCTTCGCCGCGAGCGCACCGGGCGAGCTGGTGCTCGGCGGGCGCAAGCTGGCGGGATCCGCCCAGTGGCGCGATGCCAACGCATGGCTGCAGCACGGGTCCATCCTGGTCCGAGACGACCAAGGCCTGCTCGCGGCCGCCTCGCGTGGCACTCCCGTTGAGGCTCGGCCAGCCGCCACGCTCGGCGAGCACACGGAGGGCGTGACGGCCCCCGACTTCGCGCTGGCCCTCGCCGACGCATGGTCCGCCGAGCATCGGGCGCCCGTGCAGTGCGTCCACAGCGACGAACTGCTGCCCCCCGATCTCGTCGCGCGTTTCCGCGACCGCTATGCCGACCCCACGTGGATCTGGCAACGCTGACGCGCTTGCGGCGTAGTCTCCCCGACACGATGCTTTCTGCCATCCATATGAGCCGCATCCGCTCCCTGCACTTCGTCGCCACGGCGACCCTCCTCCTCGCTTGCGGTGAGCGGGACGCGGCCCCCGCGCCCGGTGGCACCGTCGTCGTCGCCAGCGCCGCAGCGGCCGAGCGGCTGCACCCCGCACTGACGAGCAGCGTCAATGAGCGGCAGATCGTCGATCTGCTCTTCGATCGGCTGGCCCGCCTGGGGCCATCGCTCGACCCCACCGCCGACGGGGACTTCGCGCCGGAGCTGGCGACCAGCTGGCGCTGGAATGCGGACTCGAGTGCGGTGACCTTCGCGCTCGACCCGGCCGCCCGCTGGCACGATGGCGTCCCCGTGCGAGCCCGCGACATCGTCAGCTCGTTCGCGGTGGTGCGCGACAGCGTGGTCGCCTCGCCGGCCCGGAGCACGCTCGCGGGCGTCGATTCCGTGGTCGCGCTCGACACGCTGACGGTGCGCGCGTGGTTCCGCGATCGCTCACCGTTCGCGTTCCACGATCTCGTGATGGGGCTGGTCCCCTTCCCCGCGCACCGCTGGGACTCGATCCCGCGCGGTCAGTTGACCGTGGCGGCGATCGAAGCCCCGGTGATCGGCAGCGGGCGGTTCCGCCTCGCCGAGCGCGTGCCGATGCAGCGCATCACCTTGGTCGCCGACACCAGCCATCCCCGTGGTCGTCCGGTGCTCGACCGGGTGATCTTCCGCGTCGCGTCGGACCCGACCAGCCGCGTGAGTCAGTTGCGCACCGGCGAGGTGGATGTCATCGAGCAGGTCACCGCCGATGCCGCACGGGCGCTCGCGACCGACTCGGCCATCGCGCTGCACGCCAGCGATTCGTTCGAGTACAGCTTCCTGCAGTTCAACCTGTTCGACGGCGCGACCGCGCGGCCGCATCCCATCCTCGGCGACGCCGCGCTGCGCCGGGCGCTGCGCGATGCGACCGACCGCGAACAGCTGACGCGTGCGGTGTTCGAGGGGCTCGCAGCCGTCTCGCACGGTCCCTTCGTGACGCGGCAGTTCGGCGCACTCCCCGCGCCCGACGATGGACGCGGCGACAGTCTCCGTGCCGACCGCCTGCTCGACAGTCTCGGATGGGTGCGCGGTCGCGACGGCCTGCGCGCCCGCGGTGGACGTCCGCTGACGCTGTCGATCCTCGTCCCGACCTCGGCGCCCGCGCGCGTGCGGATGGCCGAGGCCCTGCAGGCGCAGTGGCGCGCGCGGGGCATCGCCCTGCAGGTGGAGCCGGTCGAGTCGGCGGTCATGGGAGAGCGCGTGCCCGCGCGGCGGTTCGAGCTGGCCTTCGGCACCATCCGTACGGGGGTCACGCCGTCGGGGCTGCGGCAGTCGTGGGGGAGCGCGGGTGCCTCGTCCGGCGGCCGGAACGTCGGACGCTACATGAATCCGCGATTCGACGCGCAGATCGACTCGGCCTTCGCCACGCGCGATGCGGCGGCGGCGCGGCGGCACTTCGCCGATGGATACCGGACGCTGCTGGCGGACGCGCCGGCGATCTACATCTACGAGGCCGCGACCGTGCTGGCCATCCGTCGTCACATCGCGCTCCCGCCGGTGCGGGGCGATGCGTGGTGGTTCGACCTCGCGTCGTGGCGCGTGACGCCACGCGCGCCGGTGCGCTGAGGGCGTGCGGACGTTCCTGCTCCGGCGTCTCGCCCGAGCGGTCGTCGTCAGTGGGCTGGCCGCCAGCGCGACCTTCGCCCTGATCCTCGCGGCGCCCGGCGACCCGATGTCGGCCATCCTCGACGCCGGCAGCATCGACGAAGCCACGCGCGAGCAATGGCGCGCCCAGTGGGCGCTCGATCGCAGTGGTCCGGTGCGCTACGTCGCGTGGGTCAGCGCGGTGGCGCGCGGCGAGCTCGGCCCCTCGATCGCCGTGGGGACGCCCGTGTCGCAGGCGATCGCCGCCGCGCTCCCCTACACGGCCCTCCTGATGGGGACGGCGATCCTGCTCTCGCTCGTGCTGGGCGTCGTGATCGCCGTGGTGCAGGCGCGAGCCGCCGGCCGTCCGCGTGACCGGCTCTTGAACACCGTGATGGTCGCCGCCGTGGCGGCTCCCGAGGCCGGCGTGGCCTTCGCGCTCATCGGTCTGGTCGCCGTCTCGTGGGGCGTGCTGCCCGCGAGTGGCGCCCATCAGATCGACGCCGAGACCTGGGGCTGGGGATGGCGCGTCGCCGACCTGCTCACGCACCTCGCGCTGCCCGCAGCGACGCTCACGGTCGCGGGCACCGCCGTGGTCGCCCGGCATCAGCGTGCGGCGCTGCTCGCGGTGTTGCCCGAGGACTTCGTCACGCTGTGGCGTGCGCGCGGCATGCCCGAGGGCGCGCTGTGGCGGCGCGTGCTCCTGCGGCACGCGGCAGCACCGGTCATCACGCTGTTCGGACTGGCGTTCCCCGCCTTGGTCGGCGGCGCCGTCATCGTCGAGCGGATCTTCGCGTGGCCCGGCATGGGCACGCTCGTGGCCACGGGAGTCGCCCGCCGCGACGCGCCGTTGGTCGCGAGCTGCGTCGCCCTCACGGCCCTCCTGGTGGTGCTCGGCTCGACACTCGCCGACCTCCTCCACCGCACGCTCGACCCGCGACTCCGCGATGCCGATGCCGACTGAGTCCGCGCCGCCGATGCCGCCCGACCCCGCGACGCGCGCCTCGCCGTGGCGCGATCGACGCCTGCCACTCGGCGTGGCGACCCTCGCCGCTCTGGCGATCGCCGGACTCGTCGTGCCGCTGTTCTACGGGATCGATCCCAATGCGATGCCCGACCCGGTCGGCCTCGCCTGGCGAGCGCCGTCGGCCGCGCATTGGCTCGGGACCGATGCCCTCGGCCGCGATGTCCTCGCCCGGCTGCTGGCCGGGACGCGCGTCTCACTCGGCGTCGCGCTCCTCGCCAGCGCGGTGGCGTTCGTCGTCGGCACCCTCTGGGGTCTGGTGGCCGGCTGGCGCGGCGGCATCGTCGACACGGTCCTGATGGGGATCGTCGACACGCTGCTCGCCATTCCCAGGGTCCTGCTGCTGCTGATCATCCTGGGCTTCTGGGAGGCCCGCTCCGCCCTGGTGGTGGGCGTGATCCTCGGCCTCACCGACTGGATGCGCACGAGCCGCCTCGTACGGGCCGACGTGCGCGCCGCACGCACCGCGCCGTGGATCGTCGCCGCCCGAGCGATCGGGGCGAGCGACGCCCGTATCCTCCGCGTGCATCTGCTGCCGGTCGTGCTGCGTCAGGCGGCGATCGCGGCCGCGCTGGCCGCCGCACACGCGCTGATGCTCGAGGCCGGACTCGCGGCGATCGGCCTCGGCATCGCGGTGCCCCAGGCCAGCTGGGGCACCATGCTCGTCACGGCGGTGACCGAGGTGTCGTTCTACTGGTGGCTGTTCGCCGCGGCGGCGGTCCCACTCTTCGCGGCGAGCGCGGCCTGCGTCGCGATCTCCGACGCCGCACGGACGCTGCTCGACCCGCGCGCCCGATGACCGCCCCGATGATCGACGTGCAGGGGCTGACGATCCGCGCGGCGGGGCGCGTGCTGGTCTCCGATGTGTCGTTCAGCGTCGCGCGCGAGCAGACCGTCGCGATCATCGGCGCCTCGGGCAGCGGGAAGACCCTGACCGCGCGCGCCCTGCTCGACCTGCTCCCCACCGACCTCTCCCGCGATGCCGCGAGCCGCATCGTGATCGAGGGTCGCGACCTCGGCACGATCACGCCGGCGCAGCGACCTGACTGGCGCCGGAGGACCTTCGGGGTCGTGCCCACCGCGGTCCAGTCCGCGCTCGATCCGGTACGGAGCGTTCGCGAGCAGGCGCAGCTGATCGCGGCGCTCACCCCCGAGCGACACGACGAATTCGAGGCTCTGCTCGCGACCGTCGGACTCGCGGCACCCGCCAGGTATCTGGACCGATACCCCCATCAGCTCTCCGGCGGCGAGGCGCAGCGGGTCGGGCTCGCGCTCGCGCTGCTGCGACAGCCGCAGGTCCTGCTGCTCGACGAATTGACGACCGCGCTCGACGCGATCAGCCGCGGCGCGTTGTTGACGACCCTCCGCCGTGTCCGCGAGCAGCAGCGGACCACCATGCTGCTCATCACGCACGACCTCGATGTCGCGTTCGCACTGGCCGACACCGTCCTGACGATGGACGCCGGGCGCATGGTGGAGTGCGCCGCCTCGGCGACCCTGCGCCGCGCCCCGCAGTCGGCCGCCACGCAGGCGCTGATCGCGGCGTGGCCCACGCTCGACGCGCCGGCGCAGATCACCACGCCCACCACCGGTCCCCCCCTGTTGCGCGCTGAGGCGCTGCGCGTGCGCTTCGGCGCGGTGGACGCACTCGCCGCGACCTCGTTCACCCTGCATGCCGGCGAGCGCACCGCCATCGTCGGTCCGTCCGGCAGCGGCAAGAGCACGCTGCTGCGCGCGCTCCTCGGCCTCGAGCCCAGAGCGCAGGGCGCCGTCTGGTTCGACGGCGCTCGGCTCGGCGCAGCACGCTCGCGACGCTGGCGGCAACAGGTCCAGTGGCTCATGCAGCACGCGGGACGATCCCTGGACCCGCGGCTCCGCGTCGCACGCAGTCTCGCCGAGGCGCGGGCGGCCCATGACCTCACCACCACCCCCGAGCAGGTGGCACAGTCGCTCGCCGCGGTGGAGCTCGACCCGTCGATCGCTGACCGCTACCCCCACGAACTCTCGACCGGTCAATGCCAGCGGGTCGCGATCGCGCGGGCGCTCGCCCTTGAACCCCGGGTCCTGATGCTCGACGAACCCCTGACGGGATTGGACCCGGTCACCGCAGCGGGTATCACGCGGCTCCTCGCGCGACTCCATGCCCGCACCGGGGTCGCCGTGGTGACGGTGCTGCACGACCTCGCGTTCGCCCCGCAGGTGGCCGACCGGGTCCTCGTGCTGGATCAGGGGACGCTGGTGGAGGACGCTCCGCTCGCGACGATCATCGCGGCTCCCACGCACCCCGTCAGCCGACAGCTCTACGACGCGGCGCGCGCCGCGACCCTCAGCGCCCCATCTTCCGCTTGAGTTCGGCGAGACGCGCCTCGGCGTCGTCTTCCGCCCGTGCGCGCGCAGCGGCGCGCCCCAGTGCGTCGAGGTCACGTTGCAATGGCGCTGGGTCGTCGAGCCCCAACTCAGCATCACTCGGCGCGCGCGACGGAGGCAGGTCCCCCACCCCCGCGGCCGCCGCCTTGAGCTGAGCGGTCATCTCCGCGAGTTCGCGCTCGGCCAGCTCGACCTCGGCGATCTGCGCGGCGAGCTTGGCCTCGAGCACGGCGACCCGCTCGCGATGTTGCTGGGCGAAGCGCTGCGCGATCGCGACCGTCTCGGTATCGCGCACCTGCTCGGCGAGCGCGAGGCGTCGCTCGACCGTCGCCAACTCGGCCTGTTCACGCTCGACGCGGCCGCGCGTCGCGGCCACGCCGTCGTGGAGATCGGCGATCGCCATCTTCGCCTGCACCAGGCCGGCCTTCATCGCGCGCAGCCCGCCCGATCGGTCGTCCGGCGCCGTGCGGCCGCCGGCCAGGTCGTCGATGGCCTGACGCAGCCCGTCGAAGATGGTCATCCGGTCCGTCGCCACTGCGCGTCGTCGCGCACCTGTCGCATGAGTCGCTCGGGCGTGTGATGGTGCGGGAACAACAGCGAATCGCTGAGGCGGTTGAGCGCGCGCCGCAACACGGGGAACCGCGAGGCCGCCTGCTGGAACAGGGGACGCAGTCCATGCTCTTCGGCGCAGTCGTGTCGCGCCGCCGATGCATAGCCACGCTGTCCCATCGCCTCATAATAATCGAGATCGGGACCGCCGCGGCGCCACCGCCGGTACTCGACATGATCGGGGAACAGCCCACTCAGCCACAGCGCGTAGTTGCCGAGGTGCTGCCGGGCGAGGAACGCGCGGCGCGGGTCACTCGACGCGGCCGCGCTCGACAGCGCGACGAGCGTGTCGAAGAGCTCATCGTCCGTGGCGGCGATGCGCTGGGCCCGGTCGCGCCATCCGAAGTGCAGCAGGATCGACGCCGTGTAGTCGGCGAGCATGCGGTCCGGCTCGCCGGCGGCCAGGCAGGCATGGCGCACCATCACATAGGTGAAGAGTCGCACCGAGGCGTGCGCGGCCGGGGCGTGATGCAACAGGGCCGCCACGAGGCGCGGATCGTCGAGCACCGCGTCCACGCCCCGCTCGCGCAGGGCCGTCTCGGCGGCATCGGCCGCGTCCGCACCGGCATGGCCGATCAAGCGCACGGCAAAGGCCGCGTCGTCACGGGTGAGCTGGGACCGCACATCAGCGAGGATCATCGGGTGCCCTCCGAGGCGCTGGGGGATGGTGGGCGGTCCTACCCGCCGCACCGCCGTCGCGTGCCACTATCTGCCCCGTGCACGGTTCGCGCAAGTCCGCTGGCGCGGGGTCGGAGCGCGGCGCAGGTTTCGTGGACGATGCCCAGGCGCATCCTACACCTCGACTCCGGGCGCGAATGGCGCGGCGGTCAGCGACAGCTCCTGCTGCTCGCCGACGGACAGCGAGCGGCCGGTCTCGAGCCGCTGGTCGTCACCCCCCCGCACACCGCGCTGCTCTCGCGCTGTCGGGACCATGGCATCGCGGTCGCCGCCGTGCGCATGCGCAGTCACCTGGACCTGCTCGCGGTGCGCCGCCTGCATCAATTGATCCGGCAGTGGCGCCCGGACCTGATCCATGCCCACGATGCCCGCTCGCTGGCGATCGCCTCGGTGGCGCGGCTGCTGCACCGCGAGATCCCGCTGATCGTGACGCGGCGTTCGACGGCCGCTCCGGGGCGGGTGCGCCAGTACGCCAAGAGCGCCACGCGGGTCATCGCCATCTCGGACGCGGTGGCGGCCGCGCTGCACGAAGCGGGCGTCCCCCCCGACCGGATCCGCCGCGTGTATCCGGGGGTGCGACCGCCCGTGGTCGCGGCGGCGCGCGACTGGCGTACGGAGACCGGCTGGGCGGCCGACGATGTGATCGCCGGGGTCATCCGGGCAGGCAGTGACATCGCACTGATCACGCTGGCCGACGCCGTCGAGCGCCTGCTCCCCGAGGACCGGTCCCGGCTGCGCCTCATCACCTTCGGGGGAACGATGGTCGGCACCGAACGGCTCAACGACGTACCCCTGTTCCGGGTGGGTCACGTCCACGACATGCCGGCGGCGATCGCCGGTCTCGATCTGCTGGTGCAGCCGGTCGCAGGCGATGGGCTGGGCACACCGATCGTCGAGGCACTCGCGCTGCGTGTCCCCGTCGTCGTCGGGCGGACCGGTAGCCTCGGCGAGATCGTTGACGATGGCGTGGACGGTCTCCTCGTACCGCCAGGGGATCCCGTCGCCCTCGCCCAGGCCCTGAGCCGTCTGCTTCACGACGAGGAGTTCCGCCGACGCCTGGGCAGTGCTGGACCCGCGCGCGCCGCGCAGTTCGACGTGTCGCGTTTCGTCGCGGGCGTGGAGGCCGTCTACGACGACGCGCGGCGAACCGCGCGGGCGTGGCGGGGTAGGTCTCAGTAGCGAGCGGCCCTTGCCGTCGTCTAGATTTCGGTTTTCCCGCGAGGTGCTGTGCTCTATATCGCGATCCCGGCCCGGGACGAGGCGACCACCATCGGCGTCCTGCTGTGGCGCCTGCGAACGGTCTTCCAGGACTACCCTCGGGAGTACGAGGTCCTCGTCTTCGACGACGGCAGCACCGACGCGACGGCCGACGTCCTCGCCCCCTACACCAAGGCGCTCCCGTTGACCGTGCTGGGGGGCGCGACGCCGGTGGGCTACGCTGCGGCCGTCGACGCCCTGCTGCGCGAGGCGGCCGCGCGGACGCGCTACCCGCGCCGCGATGCGATCATCCTGTTGCAGGGCGACTTCACCGACGCGCCCGAGCAGATCCCCGAGCTGGTACGACGCTTCGAAGGTGGTGCCGACCAGGTCATCGCCGAGCGCGAACCACACGCCGCGGCCCCGCGCGAGATCGTCCGCCTCGAGCAGCTGATCCGCTGGATCGTCCGCCCTGCGGGACTCACGCCGGGCACGCAGGATCCCTGCAGCAGCTTCCGGCTCATCCGCCTCGCGATGGTGCGCGATCTCATCAAGCGGGCGGGCGGTCAGGCGCTGACCTCGGGCCCCGTGCTCGAAGCCAATCTCCGCCTGACGCACGCGCTGGTGCCGGTGGTGCGGCGGGTCGAGACCGTCGCGGTGCCCAGGCGCTTCGACCTGCGCCAGCGCAGCACGCGGCGCCGTCCGTGGCACGATGCGTGGCAGCTGTGGAAGGCCCGGCGCAGTCTGCGGCCGGCCGTGGCCGCGCGCCCGGAGCCCCCATCCCCCGCGGTCGCGGCGCGTGCGCCGCGCGCTGAGGCCTCCGCGTGATCCCGCTCCTCACCGATCTCGTGGCGATCGCGATGGCCCTCACACAGATCCCGGCCGGTCCGCCGGTCCCGGAGGCCGCCGCGCGCACCAGCCCGAAGAATCCCGTGCCCTTCGCCGTCGGCGAGAAGGCCGTGTACACCGTGAAGTTCGGCTTCGTGAATGCCGGGACCGGGACGATGGAGGTCAAGGGCATCGAGCGGATCCGGGGCGTGGACGCGTGGAACTTCGCCTTCCGCATCACGGGGGGCATTCCGCTGTATCGCGTGGACGATGTGCTCGAGAGCTGGGTGGATACCGCGCGCTTCGTCTCGCTGCGCTACATCCAGGACCAGGAGGAGGGGCGCCGCTCGCGCGAGCGGCGCTACGAGATCTTCCCCGAGCGCGCGGAGTTCCAGGAAGAGGGGAAGGCGATGGCGGCTTCGGTCACCGAGCCGCTGGACGACGCGTCATTCCTGTATTTCGTGCGCACCCTCCCGCTCGAAGTGGGCAAGGAGTACGCGTTCGATCGCTACTTCAAGCCGGGCAGCAACCCGGTGCGCATCAAGGTGCTGCGCAAGGAGCGGATCGAGGTCCCGGCCGGCAAGTTCGATGCGATCGTGATCCAACCCATCATCAAGACGCGCGGCATCTTCAGCGAGGGGGGGCGGGCCGAGGTGTGGATCGCCGACGACCCGACGCGCGCGGTGCTGCAGCTCAAGTCCAAGCTGTCGTTCGGCTCCATCAACCTGTACCTCAAGTCCTACCAGCCCGGCACGCGCCCCTGACGCGGGGCGCGGAGCTCAGCCGCCCCAGGTCGCGCGGAGCTTCGCCGCTGTGGAGGGCGACACGATCCGGATCACGAGGTACACCGCCCCGCCGATGAGCGCGATCTTGAGCGCGAGGAACAACAACCCGCCGAACAGGCTGAACGCGAAGCCGAGGACGCCGAACACCAGCTTGAGGGCGAAGAGCCCCAGCAGGGTGAAGACGCCAACGACGAAGATGGTCTTGAGCATGGTGGGCCTCAGGGGTCGGGTACGTGTGCTCCTTACGCGGGGGCGCTGACGATGGTTTCACGGGTCGGCATCGTCGGCGATGGTGTCATCGGCATGGCCATCGCGCTGGTCGCCGCGTCGCGCGGGATCGCCGTGACGCTGTTCGGCGACCACACCCCGGGCGCGGCGTCCCCGGCCTCTGCGGGTATGTTGGCCCCGTCGGTGGAACGCAGCGATGGTCCGGGCCAAGCGTTCTCGGATGCCGCCCGTGCGGCCTGGCCGCGATTGCTGGAGCTCGTGCGGGTGCAGGGCGATCCCGGCTTCCGGCTCACCCAGCAGGGGATCCTCCAAGTGGCGCTCACCGAGGCCGACGCCGACCGGTTGCAGCGCAGTCTTCGCGGGCCCGACCGTTGGCTGGGCGCCGCGGAGGCCCGCCGCGCCGAGCCGGCGCTGCAGCCGAACCTGGTCGGCGCGGCCCATTTCATGGACGACGGGCTCGCCGACGTGCCCTCGGCGCTCGCATCGCTGGAGCGGGCGACCCTTCGCCATCCATTGATCGCGCGGCACCGCACGCCGCTGCGACGGCTCGATGCCTGCGGTGCGCAGCTCACACTCACCGATGCGGCGGGCGCCGACCACGAGGTGGACCACGGCGTCCTCGCCGCCGGCGTGTGGAGCCCGACGCTCGAGGGACTGCCACGGGCGCTCCCCGTCACCCCGCTGCGCGGGACACTCGCGGCGGTCGGCGTGCCGCTGCTCTCCGTGCCCGTGTACGGTCCCGACGGCCACTGCTATGTGCTGCCCCGCGAGGGCGGGACGGTCATCGGCGCCACCGCGGACGCGGTGGGCTTCGACGCCACGCCCGGCCCCAGCGACCTTTCCACCCTGCAGCGCACCGGGAGCTCGATCTTGCCCGCGCTGGCCGCCGCACCCATCACCCAGCACTGGACCGGCCTCCGCCCCATGACGCCGGATCGCTTGCCGATCCTCGGCCCGGACCCCGCACTGCCGGCCCTGCTCTATGCCTGCGGCCACTCGCGCAATGGGTTCCTGCAGGCGGCGCTGACGGCCGAAGTGATCGCTGACCTGCTCACCGGCACGGACCGCGCCGACATCGGGCCGTTCGCGGTGGATCGGTTCATCGAGCGCCTGAACACCTAACCACCAAAAGCAGTTTTGGCGGTTAGGTCTCTATCGCCTACCGCCCGGACGCGCTACCTTCCCTCAGAATGACCTCCGCGCCTATGCATCTCTACCAGATCCTCGGGCGGCACCGCCGCGAACCGCTCCCTGAGCGCAAGCCGTCCTGGCTCAAGGTCAAGGCGCCCGGCGGGCCCAACTATCTGCGCCTCAAGCAGCTCATGCGCGAGTTGGACCTGCACACGGTCTGCGAGGAAGCCCACTGCCCCAACGTCGGGGAATGCTGGGAGCACGGCACCGCCACCTTCATGATCCTCGGCGATGTCTGCACCCGCAACTGCGCCTATTGCGCCGTCGCGCACGGCCGGCCGCCCAAGTTCGACCCGGCCGAGCCCTCCCGCGTCGCCGAGGCCGCCAAGGCCATGGCGCTGCGCCACCTGGTCATCACCTCCGTGGACCGCGACGACCTGCCCGACTTCGGGGCCTGGGCCTTCGCCGAGACCATCCGTCAGGTGCACGAGGCCGTGCCCGGCTGTTCCATCGAAGTGCTGGTCCCCGACTTCCAGGGCAATGAGGACTCGATCCGCACCGTCCTCGAGGCGCGGCCGGAGATCTACAATCACAACACTGAGACCGTCCCGCGCCTCTACAAGAAGGCGCGGCCCGGCGGGCGCTACGAGCGCGTGCTCAACATCTTCCGGCTGAGCAAGCGCCTCGCCCCAGACATCCCCACCAAGACGGGCATCATCCTGGGGATGGGTGAGACCAACGAAGAGGTCCTCCAGACCATGCGCGAACTGCGCGAGGTCGATGTCGACATCCTCACCCTGGGGCAGTACCTCCGCCCCTCCGACAGTCACATCGCACTCGACCGCTACGTGACCCCCGCCGAGTTCCGGATGTTCTATGACGCCGGCATGGCCATGGGGTTCAAGCATGTCGAGTCCGGTCCCCTCGTCCGCTCCAGCTACCACGCTTGGGAACAAGTGCAGGCAGCCGGCGCCGCGACCTGATCACCCCTACTCCCGCACAGATGGCCAAAGCCGCTGCGAAGCGCGCGCCCAAGTCCACGGGCCGCGCCTCGACCTCCGCCGCCGGTGACGCCGAGACCAACCGCGCGTACCTGCACTCGATGCTCCTGCAGCGTCGATTCGAAGAGAAGTGCGCCGAGGCGTACGCCCTCGGGAAGATCGGTGGCTTCTGCCACCTCTACATCGGGCAGGAGGCGGTCTCGACCGGCTCGCTCACGGCGCTGCGGCCCGACGACTACGTCATCACGACCTACCGCGATCACGGGCAGGCCTTGGTGCGCGGCATCAGCGCCCGGGCGGTGATGGCCGAGCTCTTCGGTCGCGTCGATGGCTGCTCGGGGGGCAAGGGCGGCTCGATGCACCTCTTCGACAAGTCCCTCGGCTTCCTCGGCGGCCACGGCATCGTCGGCGGGCATATCCCCATCGCGACCGGTGTGGCCTTCGCCATCAAGTATCGGGGCGGCGACCAGTGCATCGTGTGCTTCATGGGCGAGGCCGCCGTCAACAACGGGGCCTTCCACGAAGCCCTGAACATGGCCGCGCTCTGGAAGCTGCCGGCCATCTTCGTCATCGAGAACAACCGCTACGGCATGGGCACGGCCGTCGAGCGGGCCTCGGCCATCAACGACATCTTTGAGCGCGGCATCGCCTACGACATGCCCCGCGCCATGGTCGACGGCCAGGATGTGTTCGCCGTGCGGGCCGCGATGGACGAAGCCGTGCACCGGGCGCGCACCGAGTCCACCCCGACGCTGCTCGAGATCCGCACCTATCGCTTCATGGGCCATTCCATGAGCGACGCCGTCAGCGGCACCTACCGCTCCAAGGCCGAGCTCGACGAGTACCTCAAGCGCGACCCCATCTCGCTGCTGCGTGCGCACATGGAAGCGCACGGGCAGATCAGCGCCGCCGAGCTCGAGACCATGGACGCCGAGATCAAGGCGCTGTGCCAGGATGCCTGGGACTTCGCCGATGCCAGCCCCGAGCCGCCGCCTGAGGCGCTCTACACCGACGTGCTCGTGGAGTCGCACACATGACCGTGATGACCTACCGTGACGCGCTCAACGCCGCCCTCCGCGAGGAGATGCAGCGCGACGACCGCGTGTTCCTGATGGGCGAGGAAGTGGGCGTGTACCAAGGCGCCTACAAGGTGTCCAAGGGCCTGCTCCAGGAGTTCGGCGAGCAGCGCGTGGTGGACACCCCGATCACCGAGCTCGGCTTCGCCGGCGTCGGGGTCGGGGCCGCGATGGTCGGGCTCCGGCCGATCATCGAGTTCATGACCTGGAACTTCGCGCTCCTCGCGCTGGACCAAGTGGTGAACGCGGCCGCGAAGATGAACTACATGTCGGGCGGGCAGTTCCCCATGCCCATGGTCTTCCGCGGCCCCAACGGCGCGGCGCTGCAGCTCGCCGCGCAGCACTCGCAGGCCTGGGAGTCGTGGCTGGCACACATCCCCGGTCTCAAGGTCGTCACGCCCGGCACGCCGGCCGACGCCAAGGGGCTGCTCAAGGCGGCCATCCGCGATGACAATCCGGTGATCGTCCTCGAAGGCGAGATGCTCTACAACACCAAGGGCGAGGTCTCCGACGATCCGGACCTCATCGTGCCCATCGGCGTCGCCGAGCTCAAGCGCGAAGGTGAGCACTGCTCGATCATCACCAGCGGGAAGATGGTGCTGGTCGCCATGCAGGTCGCCGACACCCTGGCCAAGGACGGCATCCGCTGCGACGTCGTGGACCTGCGCACCATCCGCCCCATGGACACCGAGGCCATCTACGCCTCCGTGCGCAAGACCAACCGCGCCGTGGTCCTCGAGGAAGGCTGGGAGATCTGCGGCATCGGGGCGCAGATCGTCGACTACATCCAGCGCGAGTGCTTCGATCACCTCGACGCCCCTGTGCTGCGCGTGCACATGGAGGACGTCCCGATGCCGTACGCCAAGACCCTCGAACGGACCGCCAAGCCCGACGCCGCGAAGACCATCGCGGCGGTGCGCAAAGTCCTCTACCTCGACTGAGATGGCGACCAAAGTCTTCATGGAAGCGCTGTCCCCCACGATGGAAGAGGGACGCCTCGTCAAGTGGAACGTCCCCGAAGGGGCCACGGTCAAGAGCGGTGACGTGCTCGCCGAGGTCGAGACCGACAAAGCGGTGATGGAACTGGTGGCGCGTGGCGATGGTGTGCTCCGCGTGCAGTTGCTGCCGGAGGGCAGCACGGCGGCGGTGGGGACGCTGGTCGGCGTGATCGCGGCCAGCAGCGAGGACATCTCGGCGCTGACCGCTGGCGCGGCGAGCTCGGGCTCGCCCGCCGCAGCGCCGGCTCCGGCGGCCGCACCCGCGCCGAGCGCCGTGTCGGTGCCAGTAGCTCCGGCCGCCCCCGCGCCTCAGCGCCCTGCCGCACCGGTGGCCGCACGCCCCGCGGCCCCCGCGCCACGCTCCGAGCAGGCGCCGCATGCCGCAGAGAGCGCGGGCATCCTCACGTCACCGCTCGCACGTCGCCTCGCGCAGGAAGGTGGCCTCGACCTCGCGGGGCTGCGGGGCACGGGGCCGGGCGGACGCATCATCAAGCGCGACATCGAGGCCGCACTCGCCGCACCGGTGGCGGCCGCGGTCCCGAGCCGCGCGGCGAGTGGCGCCGACTTCGAGGACGTCCCGCTGACGCAGATGCGCAAGACCATCGCCAAGCGCCTCAGCGAGTCCATCGGACCCATCCCGACGTTCTACCTCACCGCCGAGCTCGACCTCGGTCGCGTGATGGAGATGCGCGCCGCGATGGCCGCGATGGGCGACGCCTACAAGGTCTCCGTCAACGATGTGCTCATGAAGGCCGTGGCCACGGCGCTGGCCCAGCACCCCGAGTGCAACGCGCACTGGCTTGGCGACAAGATCCGCTACTACAACCGGGTGCACCTCGGCATGGCCGTCGCCACCGACGACGGACTCATCGTGCCGGTGATCTTCGACGCGGACCAGAAGCGCATGAGCGCCATGAGCACCGAAGCCAAGGCCCTGGCCAAGAAGGCCCGTGAGCGCAAGCTCACGCCGGCCGAGTACACGGGCTCGACCTTCTCGGTGTCGAACCTCGGCATGTTCGGGATCGATCAGTTCACCGCCATCATCAATCCGCCCGAGGCGGCGATCCTCGCGATCGGCAGCGCCGAGCAGAAGCCCGTGATGGTGGACGGCGTGGAGCAGTGGCGCACGCGGGTCCGCGTCACCATGAGCTGCGACCACCGCGTCATCGACGGGGCGGTCGGTGCTAAGTTCCTGCAGACCCTGCGTCGCCTCGTCGAGAACCCGCTGATGCTGGTGTTCTGAGCGCCGCGATCTCCCACACGTTCCCTCTCGCACTCTCCGTTATGGCATCGTTCGACGTGATCTTCGTGGGTGGCGGACCGGCCGGCTATGTCGGCGCCATCCGCTGCGGGCAACTCGGCCTCTCGGCGGCGGTCGTCGAGCGGGAGGCGCTGGGCGGCACCTGCGTGCTCTGGGGCTGCATCCCGGCCAAGGCGCTGCTCGCCAGTGCGGCGGTCGCCAATCAGGTGAAGCATGCCGCGGACTTCGGCGTGAACGTCGGCGAGGTCACGCTCGACTACGCCAAGGCGATGAAGCGCTCGCGCGCCGTGTCGTCGCAGAACTCCAAAGGCGTGGAGTTCCTGTTCAAGAAGAACAAGGTCACCTGGCTCAAGGGCACGGCGACGCTCACCGCGAAGAACAGCGTCAAGGTCGTCGGGGCCGACGGCAAGACCGAGACGCACAGCGCGACGAAGGCCGTGGTCATCGCGACGGGCTCGCGGGTGAAGGGGCTGCCGCAGGCGGGCCTCGCCTTGGACAAGAAGCTCGTGATGTCCTCCGACGAAGCGCTGACCATCGACCACGCGCCCAAGCGCTTGGCGATCGTCGGTGCCGGTGCCGTTGGTTGTGAGTTCGCCGACGTGTTCAACGCCTTCGGCTCCGAGGTCACGCTGATCGAGGCGCTGCCCCGCATCCTGCCGCTCGAGGACGCCGACTGCTCGGCCGAACTGGCCAAGTCGTTCAAGAAGCGTGGCATCGCGGTCATGGCCGCCGCGAAGCTCAGCGACGTGAAGGTCGGCAAGGACAGCGTGTCGATGAAGGTCACGGTGGGCAGCGAGACCACAGCGCTGACGGTCGACCGCGTGCTGGTCGCGGCCGGTCGGGCCCCGAACATCGAGGACCTCGGCCTCAAGGAGCTGGGGGTCGCGCTGACCGATCGCGGCTTTGTCAAGATCAACGAGCGCTTCGAGACCTCGGTGCCGGGCGTGTACGCCATCGGCGACGTGGCCGGCCCGCCGATGCTCGCGCACAAGGGCTCGCGCGAGGG
>CAZCZO010000040.1:0-16395 GCA_964503275.1 uncultured Gemmatimonadaceae bacterium
GCACTGCACTGACGGTGGTCGCCGTGCTGGTGGCGCTCCAGTTGATGTGGCAGACGCGGTCGCTGGTCCTGCTGACCATGCTGGGCATCCTGTTGGGCATCGCGGCGACCCCGGCGGTGGACTGGCTCGAGTCGCGACGCGTTCGTCGTTCGGTCGGGGCCCCGCTGGTCGTGCTCGGACTCCTCGGGCTGTTCGGTGGTGTGCTCGTGCTGACCGGTCCCACGATGGTCAAGCAGATCGACGGTCTGCGGGTGCAGCTCCCGCTCGCGGTGGATAGGCTGGATGCGTATCTGGCGGCGGAGCACTCAACGCTCGTTGACGCCATATTGCCGCCAGTGACGAGCGATTCAAGCGCCACTGATGAATCTTCCGGGGCTTCCGGGCGCCTAAAGGCCCAGCTTTCGTCGAATCTTGGATCGGCCAGAGCGCTGCTGTTCGGCGCCGTGTCCTCGACCTTTGCGGTCGTGGCGGGCTTTGTGTTCGTGCTTTTCCTGACCATCTACTTCGCCGTTGCGCCGGCAACCTACCGACGCGGGCTACTGCTACTGGTACCCCCAGAACGTCGAGAAAAGAGCGCAAAGGTGTTCGATGCTGTCGTGATGACGCTACGCAAGTGGCTCAGTACGCAGCTCATCGCCATGGTCGCGATCGGCACCATCACCACCGTCGGACTGCTGCTCCTCGGCGTCAAGAGTGCGCTGCCCCTCGGCCTGATCGCCGGACTGTTGGAGTTCATTCCCAACGTCGGCCCGGTGCTCAGCGCCATCCCCGCCGTCCTGATCGCCTTCGCCGACGCGCCGAGCAAGGCGATGGCGGTGCTGGTCCTGTATTGGGGGATCCAGTTCCTCGAGAACAACCTCCTCATTCCCTACTTGATGCAGGAGGAGCTTGACCTGCCACCGGCACTCACCCTGCTGTGGCAGGCGCTGATGGCCATCGTGTTCGGCTTCGTCGGCCTGTTCATCGCGGTGCCCCTGCTGGCGGCACTGATGGTCGCTGTCCGCATGCTCTGGGTGCGCGGCGACGTCCCGCCCCCGCAACCCCTGCGGGGATCGCGCGCGGTGGTCGCGGTCACCGAGGACGATGATCGCCTCTGGCTGTGAGCGACGGGCTGTGAGCCGGAGCGCCACCGACGGGCCGCCGCCCTGCGCCGCGGAGTGTGCGCTCCGGGCACGCATCGGCTCGGTCCTCTTCCGGCACCGCAGCTGGATCCCGGTCCCGCTGGTCCTGCTGCTCGTTGCCGGCCCCACCGAAGTGCAGGCCCCGGCCCTGTTGCTCGGCGCTCTGGTCACGATGGCCGGGATGGCGATCCGCGCCGCCGGTGTCGCCGCGGCCGGCACCAGCACCCGGCGACGCTCCCGCGCAGTGGCGCGACTCATCACCCATGGCGCATTCGCCTGGGTGCGGAACCCGCTCTACCTCGGGAATCTGCTGCTGTGGACCGGGGTCCTCGTGGCGACGCAGGCCTGGCTCATCGCCCCGGGTGTCCTGCTGGCCTTCTCGGCGATCTACGCCTGCATCGTCCGGTACGAGGAGGGGGTGCTCGAGTCCACCTTCGGCGACGAGTACCTCGCCTACAAGTCCAGCGTGCCGCGCTGGGTACCCCGCCGGCCGGCACGTCCGGCCAGCGGGGCGCGTGACTGGCGGAGCGCCTGGCACAAGGAATGGCACTCCGCCGCGGCCTTCGTCGTGATCACGGCCGCCATCATCCTCAAGGAACTCGCCCTGCAGGGCTGAGGCGACGCGCCTCAGCGCGTCGGGCGGCCCGGCGGATCGTCGCTGGTGAAGATGTCGCGGTTGATCTGGATGTACGCCCGCTGGGACACCGGCACATCTTCCTCAGGGAAGATCGCCGTCACCGGACACTCGGGCTCGCAGGCCCCGCAGTCGATGCACTCGTCCGGATGGATGTACAGCTGCTCCGGACCCTCGTAGATGCAATCCACAGGACAAACGTCGACGCAGGACTTGTCCTTGGCGTCCTTGCAGGCTTCTGTGATGACGTACGGCATGGCTCAGGGGATGGCGGACGGGGGCAACGGTGCCCCGTATCCTAATCACCCGATGCGACGCGGCAACAGGGGACCCAGGCGACCCTCCTTCACCACGCGTGGATCGATGACCAACTTGCTTCGCACCCTAGCACTCGCCGGCGCACTCGTCGCCGGCCTCGCCACCGCCAGCGACGTCGCGGCACAGGACGCGCCCCGGGTGGCACAACTCGTCGAGCGGACGTTGGCGCAGCACGTCACGGCGAGCGGCGCTGGCTGCACGGTCGGCGTTCGCGTGGCCGGCACCTCGCTCTCGCGGGCCCTGGGCATGGCCGACCTCGAGCGCGGTGTCGCGCTCAGCCCGGCCGCGATCATCGAGGCCGGGTCGGTCTCCAAGCAGTTCACCGCAATGGCCGCGCTGCTGCTGGTCGCCGACGGTCGGCTCGCCCTCGACGACGACGTGCGGCGCTGGTTCCCCGAATTGCCCGTGTACGAGCGCCCGATCACCGTGCGGCACCTGCTCACGCACACCAGCGGGCTCCGCGACTGGGGCGCCGTGGTCGCGCTCGAGGGCTGGCCGCGGGGGAGCCGCGCTCACACCAACGCGCATGTCCTTCAGGTCGCCGCCCGGCAACGCGCCCTCAACTACCCACCGGGCGCGACCTACTCCTACACCAACACAGGCTACAACCTGCTGGCCCTGCTCGTGGAGCGCATCAGCGGGCAGTCCCTCGCGGCCTTCACGCACGACCGCATCTTCGTGCCGCTCGGCATGACGCGCACCTCGTGGCGCGACGATCACCGGCGCATCGTGCGCGACCGGGCGCTGGCCTACACCGGTGGTCCGACCGTCGAGCTCGCGATGCCCGACGAGAGCGCCTACGGCAACGGCGGGCTCCTGACCACCAGCGACGACCTGCTCCGCTGGTCGGCCGCGCTGCAGCGTGCCACCCTCGGCCGCGCCGTGACCGACGGCATGGGGCAGCGCTTCGTCCTCACGAACGGCGACACCATCAGCTACGCGATGGGGGTGAATGTGCTCAGCCATCGCGGCACGCGGGAGCTCTCGCACAGCGGTGCGACCGGCGGCTACCGCGCCCATCTGCTGAGTTTCCCCGAGCGCGACGCTGCCGTGAGCGTGCTCTGCAATGGCGCGTCGCTCAACGCCACGCAGATCGCCGAGACCCTCGCCGATTCGCTCGTCGGCCCGCGGGTCCGGCGCCCGGCACCGGTCGGCAGCGGCCGTCCGGAGCGCGTCACCGCCGCGCAGGAGGCCGGCACGCTCAGCGCGGAGTCGGCGCGCGCGACCGCCGGATGGTACGCGTCGGCGGAGGTCGGCGGCGAACCGTTCGAGGTGTCGTGGGACAACGACGCACTGATCCTGCGTCAGGCCCCGGCCCTGCGGCTCCGCCTCCTGCCTCGGGCCGACGGCCGCTTCGTCGCGGGTGGTCGCGTGGTCTGGTTCGACCGCGACCCGGCCGGCCGTGCGACCGTGATGCATATCGGCCAGGACCGCGCCTGGGACGTCGCGTTCCCGGCGATCGCGGCGCCGGGTGCCGCGCGCTCGCCCTAACGATCGGTCAGCGGCGCCACGGCATCGTGTCGCCGTCCTTGCGCGGCAGCGCCGGGTTGTGCCGGTAGAGCGTCACCGTCCGGCCGATCACCTGGATCACCTCGGCGCCCATCTGTGCCGCGAGCTGGCCTGCCGCCTCCTTCGCCGTCAGCGCGGCATTGCGCACCAGCGCGATCTTGACGAGCTCGCGGGTGCGCAGCACGTCGTCGAGCGCCGTGAAGAGCGTCGGCGTCAGCCCGTCTTTGCCCACGTGGACGAGCGGGTCGAGATGATGCGCCTCGGCGCGAAGGGCGGCGCGTTCCTTGCCAGTGCGGCTCATCGGGCCTGTCCGGGGCGAGCGAGGTAGGGGTGCGGGTTCACCGGGGGGCCATCCCACCAGCGTGCGCCGGGCGCGATGCGCATCAGCTGGAAATGCAGATGCGGCAGGTCGGGTGGCGCGTTGCCCGTGCTGCCAACGTAGCCGATCACATCGCCGGGCGCGACACGCGCCCCTTCCTTCGACCGGCTGTGGTACCGGTCCAAGTGGGCATAGTAGAGCACGAAACGCCCGCCGCGGTCCACGAGATACAGGGTGCGACCACCGAGTGCGCTCTCCGAGACCCGACGGATCTCGGCATCCATGGCCGCGAGCACCGGGGTCCCGCGCCGCGCCATGATGTCCAGCGCCAAGTGCGCGCGCTCGCCGCGCCGCGCCGCATAGGTATCGGTCACATCGCGTGGATGGACCCCATCCACCGGCACCATCAACCGGGCCGCGCGCAGGTACTCGGCGTCGGTCATCCCAGCCGACGGCGAGGGCGCCGCGCGCCCACCGCAGGCGGCGAGCGCACAGACCATCCACAGGCGCCGTACGCGGATCCGGTGCATCTGCGCAATGTGGTGGACGGCCGCCTGCGGTTCCAGTCACCGCGCTTGCCGCGAGGACCGTCGGGCGGTTAGGCTCCCCTCAGCCCTTCACCGACCCCAATGTTCCGATCTGACGACGACGATGAGACCCCCCCGGCACCCGCCGAGTCGACGGTCTCGCACTCTGACCCGGTGGCTGACCGCCTGCTCAAGGCGCGCACCATCATCATCTCCGGCGGTATCAATCAGAAGCTCGCCGAGCGCGTGACGGCGCAGCTGCTGGCCATGACCGCCGACTCGGCCACCGCGCCGATCACCATCATCCTCAACTCACAGGGCGGGCACGTCGAGGCGGGTGACACCATCCACGACATGATCCGCTTCGTCCCGCCGCCGGTGCGGATCGTGGGCACCGGCTGGGTGGCCTCGGCCGGCGCCCTGATCTTCGTGAGCGTACCGCGGGAACGGCGCTTCTGCCTGCCGAACACGCGGTTCCTGCTCCATCAGCCGGCCGGTGGCTCGGGCGGGACCGCGTCGGACATCGAGATCGAGGCCCGCGAGATCCTCAAGATGCGCGACCGGCTCAACAAGATCTTCGCCCGCGAGACCGGACAGCCGCTGAGCCGGATCGAGGACGACACGCATCGCAACTTCTGGCTCGGCGCCGACGACGCCAAGGAGTATGGCATCGTCGGTCGCATCGTCGAACGCTGGAGCGAGCTGGACGCGTAAGACCCGTCAGGCACCGTCTTCACCCTCCACCCCGGACGCCCATGTCACCGTCACGCCGCCTATTGCTCGCCGCCGTCAGCGCCGCGCTGGCCGCCGCCCCGGTCAGTGCGCAACGCGCGGCCGCCGATGTGCCCATCGCCGAGACCCAGGTCCCGTGGGAGCGGAGCCGTCCGCGAGATCCGTATGTCGCCCCGGACGGCAAGATCTGGTTCGTCGGGCAGGTGGGGAACTACGTGGCGGTGTACGACCCCGCGACCCGTGCGTTCAAGAAGTACGACCTCGAAGCGGGGGCGCTGCCGCACAACAACATCGTGGATGCCGACGGCATCGTGTGGTACGCCGGCAATGCGAATGGCACGATCGGCCGCCTCGATCCCGCGACCGGAGCCATCAAGGTCATCAAGATGCCCGAGGGCGTGCGTGACCCGCACACCATGATGTTCGACGGCAAGGGCGGCATCTGGTTCACCTCGCAGGGCTCGAACTTCGTCGGGCGGCTCGACATGCGCAGCGAACAGGTGCGCGTCGTGTCGATCCCCGTCGAGCGCTCGCGCCCCTACGGGTTGGTCATCGACGAGTCGGGGCGGCCGTGGTTCGACCTGTTCGGCACCAACAAGCTCGGCACCATCGACCCGGCCAGCTTCGCGCTGACCTTGTTCGACCTGCCCGAGGGTTCGCGCCCGCGCCGGATCGCCCGCACCACCAACGGCGACGTGTGGTACGTGGACTACAGCCGCGGCTACTTGGGCAAGCTCGACCCCAAGACCAAGCAGGTCGAGGAATGGGCGACGCCCAGCGGCCCCCGCTCCCAGCCCTATGCGATGACCGTGGATGACCAGGACCGGCTCTGGTATGTCGAGACGGGCGTCCAGCCGAACCGGATGGTCGGATTCGACCCCAAGACCAAGTCGATCATCAGCAACACCCCGATCACCGGTGGCGACGGCCGCAACGCCGTGCGCCACATGGTCTTCGACCCCAAGACCCGCTCGATCTGGTACGGCTCGGACAACGGCTTCCTCGGCCAGGTGAAGGTCCCGCCCCGGCCGGTGCTCTGACCGACCTAAGTTCCTGACTCACCAAGACTTACCCGGGAACCTCGGCACCCTGTGTCGAGGTTCTTCTCGTATTGCTTCGCCCGTCTTTTCCGAGTAACTTACTGGTCTTTCCGAGAACGGGTCCGATGCTGCCGCCTGGCGGCGCTCAGGCGCCTCGCGCCAGACCCTCACACCGCACGACAGGAGACGCCGAATGAGTGCGTCGATCGAGTCCCTCGTCAATCGCGAGTATCAACACGGCTTCGTCACCGAGATCGAAGCCGACACGCTGCCGCCCGGTCTGAGCGAGGAGGTCGTCGCGGCCATCTCGGCCAAGAAGGGGGAGCCGCAGTGGTTGCTCGACTGGCGCCTCAAGGCCTACAAGCGCTGGCTCACGATGACCGAGCCCACCTGGCCGAACGTGAAGTACCCGCGGATCGACTACCAGGGTGCCTCGTACTACTCCGCGCCCAAGAGCGTCAAGCCGCTGCAGTCGCTGGACGAGGTGGACCCCGAGCTGCTGCGCACCTACGAGAAGCTCGGCATCCCGCTCAATGAGCAGAAGGCGCTCGCGGGCGTCGCGGTCGACGCCATCTTCGACTCCGTCTCGGTGGGCACCACGTTCAAGGAGGAGCTTGCCAAGGCCGGGGTCATCTTCTGCCCCATCTCCGAGGCCGTGCACGAGCATCCCGAGCTGATCCAGAAGTACCTCGGCTCGGTCGTGCCCTACTCCGACAACTTCTTCGCAGCGCTGAATTCGGCCGTCTTCTCCGACGGCTCGTTCTGCTACATCCCCAAGGGCGTGAAGTGCCCGCTGGAGCTGTCCACCTACTTCCGCATCAACAGCGCGGACACCGGGCAGTTCGAGCGCACGCTCATCGTCGCCGACGAGGGCAGCACGGTCAGCTACCTCGAGGGGTGCACGGCCCCCAAGCGCTCGACCAATCAGCTGCACGCGGCCGTGGTCGAGCTCGTCGCCCTCGACGGCGCGACCATCAAGTACAGCACCGTGCAGAACTGGTACGCCGGCGACGCCGAGGGCGTGGGTGGCATCTACAACTTCGTCACCAAGCGTGGCAAGGCGATGGACCGCGCCAAGATCTCGTGGACGCAGGTCGAGACCGGCTCGGCGATCACGTGGAAGTACCCCTCCGTGATCCTGCAGGGCGACGACTCGATCGGCGAGTTCTACTCGGTGGCGCTGGTGAACAACCACCAGCAGGCCGACACGGGCACGAAGATGATCCACCTCGGGCGCAACTCCAAGTCCACGATCATCTCGAAGGGCATCAGCGCCGGCCAGGGGCAGAACTCCTACCGCGGGCAGGTGAAGATGTTGCCCAAGGCCACGGGGTCGCGCAATTACACGCAGTGCGACTCGATGCTCATCGGGAATCGCTGCGGGGCGCACACCTTCCCGTACATCGAGGTCCAGAACAATTCCTCGCAGGTGGAGCACGAGGCCTCGACCAGCAAGATCGGCGAGGACCAGATCTTCTACCTCAAGCAGCGTGGGATGAACACCGAGCATGCGATCTCGATGATCGTCGCGGGCTTCTGCAAGGAAGTCTTCAAGGAACTCCCCATGGAGTTCGCGCTCGAAGCCCAGCAGCTCCTCGGCATCTCACTCGAAGGCTCCGTCGGCTGAGCCCTTTCCAGACCCGTCCCCATGTCCTTGCTGTCCGTTACCGACCTCCGCGCCACCGTCGCTGATACCGAGATCCTCAAGGGGATCTCCCTCACGGTCAATCCCGGCGAAGTCCACGCCATCATGGGGCCGAACGGCTCCGGGAAGTCCACCTTCGCACAGATCCTCGCGGGGCACCCCGCCTACGAGGTGACCGGCGGCGACATCGTCTTCCAGGGCGAGAGCATCCTCGAGGACGAGCCCGAGGAGCGCGCCCAGAAGGGCATCTTCCTCGCCTTCCAGTACCCGGTCGAGATCCCGGGCGTCTCGAACGCCTACTTCCTCCGCTCGGCGTACAACGAGATCCGCAAGGCGCGGGGCGAGGAGGAGATCGACCCGATGGACTTCCTCGACATCATGGCCGAGAAGCTCAAGATCGTCGACATGGATCCGGCGATGGTGAACCGCTCGGTGAACGCGGGCTTCTCGGGTGGCGAGAAGAAGCGCAACGAGATCCTGCAGATGGCGGTGCTGGAGCCGACGCTCGCGATCCTCGACGAGACGGACTCCGGGCTCGACATCGACGCGCTGCGCATCGTCGCCGAGGGCGTGAACAAGCTGAAGCGGCCGGACCGCTCGACCATCGTCGTGACGCATTACCAGCGGCTGCTCAACTACATCGTGCCCGACTTCGTGCACGTGCTGGCCGAGGGCCGCATCGTGAAGAGCGGCGGGAAGGAACTCGCGCTCGAGCTCGAGGCCAAGGGCTACGACTGGCTGCTCGAGGGAGCGTCGGCGTGAGCACCACGGCCTTCCACGAACAGTTCGCGACCGTCAGCGCGAACGGCGGGGGCGAGGGGCCGGCATGGCTCCCCGCGCTCCGTCGCCGCGCCTTCGATCGCTTCGACTCGCTGGGGTTCCCGACGCCGCGCGACGAGGATTGGCACTACACCTCGGTCGCGGCGATCGCCGAGACGCCCTTCGCCCCCGTGAAGTCCACGACGGGCACGGTCACCGTGGCGGCCCTGGCGCCGTACCTGGTCGACCCGTCCTGGCATCGCCTCGTCTTCGTGAACGGACGCTTCGCCAAGGACCTCTCGTCCTTCGCCGAGCTGCCGGTCGAGGTGGTCATCTCGACGCTGCAGGACGCGCTCCGCGCCGACGCCGAGTTCGTCGAAGCCCAGCTCGGCGCGCTCGCCAGCGTCGAGCAGAACGCCTTCGCGGCGCTGAACACCGCCTTCGTGACCGACGGCGTGGTCGTGCGGTTGCCGAACGACTGTGTGGTCGATGCGCCGTTGCACATCCTCTGGGTCAGCGACAGCGCGGCGCAGCGCACGGTCACGCATCCGCGGCTGCTGGTCAGCGCGGGTCGGCACGCGCGCTGTGCGATCATCGAGTCCTTCGTCGGGCTCGGCGGCGCGCAGTACCTCACCAACGCCGTCACCGAAGTCCGCCTCGACGACGGCGCGCATGTGGAGCACTACAAGGTGCAGCGCGAGGCGATGGATGCCTACCACGTGGCCACGGTGCAGGCGGATCAGGGGCGCGATTCGGTCTTCCATCAGTTCTCGTACGCGACCGGTGCGAGACTCTCGCGCTCGAACATCTACACCCGGCTGTCCGCGCCGGGCGCCGAGGGGCGCTTGAACGGCCTCTACATGCTCACCGGCGAGCAGCACTGCGACCATCAGACCTATGTGCATCACGCGGCGGAGCGCTGTGCCAGCCGTGAGCTGTACAAGGGCATCCTCGACGACAGCGCGCGCGGCGTGTTCAACGGGAAGGTGCTGGTCGATCCCATCGCGCAACAGACCGACGGCAAGCAGACGAATCATGCGCTGCTGCTGTCCGAGACGGCCAAGATCGACAGCAAGCCGCAGCTCGAGATCTTCGCCGACGATGTGAAGTGCACGCACGGCGCGACCGTCGGCCGTCTCGACGACCTCCTGCTGTTCTACCTCAAGAGCCGCGGCATCGGGCGCGAGAAGGCCCGCGCGCTGCTCACCTACGCCTTTGCGGCCGAAGCCCTCGAGACCATCGAGGTGGACGGGCTCAAGGAGGCGCTCGAGGCGCTGGCCTTCCAGCGCTTCGACGTCGTCGCGTCATGACGGACCCGAACCTCGAGGCGCTCTACCAGGAGACCATCCTGGAGCACAACCGCCGGCCGCGCAATTTCCGCGCGCTCGACGGCGCCACGGGGCACGCCGAGGGCCGCAACCCGCTGTGCGGTGACCAGATCGGCGTCTATGTACGCATGGACGGCGATCAGGTCGCCGAGGTGTCGTTCCAGGGCCAGGGCTGCGCCATCTCCAAGGCCAGTGCGTCGCTGATGACGGCGGCGGTCGCGGGCAAGTCCCGCGCCGAGGCGGAGGCATTGTTCGAGCGCTTCCACGCCATGGTCACCGGCGAGGCCGGGCCCGACGCGTCCCTCGGCTCGCTCAAGGTGCTGAGTGGCGTATCGAAGTACCCGATCCGCGTGAAGTGCGCCACACTGGCGTGGCACGCGATGAAGGCCGCGTTGGCCGGCGAGCAGACGACCGTGTCGTCGGAGTGAGCTGTGGACGCTGAGCGTCCGTTCGAGCGGGTCTGCGCGGTCGCCGATCTCGCCCCGACCGGACTGCTCGGCGTGGTGTTGTCCGACGGCACGCGGGTCTGCGTGATCGCGCAGGGCGCGGCGGTCCACGCGGTGAGTGACCGCTGTCCGCACCTGCAGTTCCCGCTGTCGGAGGGCGAGGTGGATGCGACGGGCGCGATCGTGTGTTCCTGGCACGGTGCCGCCTTCGACTGCCGGACGGGACGGGCGGTGCGTGGGCCGCTGCGGGGCGGCGGTGTGCGCGAAGAACCGCTGGGTCGGATCACCGTGTACGACTGTCGTGTCGAGGACGGGGCCGTGTGGGTCCGTCCGGCACCGGAGCCATTCTGATGCTCGTCGATCGTTCGCAATTCCCGTTGCTCGCCGCCCAGCCGACGCTGCGCTACCTGGACTCGGCGGCCACGTCGCAGAAGCCCGCCGTCATGCTCGAGGCGCTGCGCGAGTACTACACGCACGACAACGCGAACCCGCATCGCGGCGCCTACGCGTTGTCGGTGCGGGCGACGGAGCGGCTCGCGGCCGCACGGCGCGCGGTCGCCACGTTCATCGGCGCCGGCGATGATCCGGCCTCGCTGCTGTTCACGCGCGGCACCACCGAGGCCATGAACCTGGTGGCGAACACCTGGGGCACGGCGAACATCGGTCCCGGCGACCGCATCGTCGTGACGCGGATGGAGCACCATGCCAACTTCGTGCCCTGGCAGCAGTTGGCGAAGCGGACGGGCGCGGAGTTCCGGATCGTCGAGCTGACCACCGATGGCGAGCTGGATATCGGCGCGTACATCGCGGCGCTCGATGGGCCCACGAAGCTCGTCGCGTTCACGCATGTCTCGAACGTGCTCGGGACCATCAACCCGGTGTCGGAGCTGGCGGCGATGGCGCGGGCGTCCGGTGCCCTCACGGTGTGCGATGGGGCGCAGGCGGTCCCGCACGTGGCCGCCGACGTCCATGCGCTCGGGGTGGACTTCTACGCCTTCAGCGCCCACAAGCTCGGCGGACCCACGGGCATCGGGGCGCTGTGGGGTCGGCGCGCCCTGTTGGAGGCGATGCCGCCCTGGCAGTTCGGCGGTGACATGATCGAGTGGGTGCAGGACTTCGACAGCACCTGGAACGTGATCCCGCACAAGTTCGAGCCCGGGACCCCGAACGTGGGTGGTGCGGTGGGGTTCGGGGCGGCGTGCGAGTGGCTGTCGGCGCTGGGGCTGGACCGGGTGCGAGCGCACGAGGAGTCGCTGGTCGCGCTGGCGATCGAACGTCTGCGGGCGGTCCCTGGGGTCACGGTGTTCGGACCGCCGGCGGACCGACGCAGCGGGGCGGTCAGCTTCGCCGTCGAGGGGGTGCACCCGCACGATATGGCGCAGTGGTTGGACGCGCGTGGCATCTGTGTGCGGGCGGGCCATCACTGCGCGCAGCCGCTGATGCGCGCGCTGGGCGTCGCCGCGACGACGCGGGCGTCGTTCTGGGTGTACAGCGACGCCAGCGATGTGGAGGCGCTGGTGCTGGCGGTGCGGGAGGCGCAGGAGCGGTTCGGAGGGTAGGATTCGTGACGACCCGCTGGGTGTCCGATCAGCGACGGATCTCGCTGTTCTGGCGACTGGCTCACTGTCACGCCCCGACCAACCCCCCGGCGGCCGCGCCGACCTGATGATCGTTTCCTCCGAGCGGACTCGGGTCACGCGCGCGATCGGGATGTTGCAGTGGGTCGCACCGCACGCACGGTTCGTGCTGCTACCGCTCGCGCTCCTCACATGCCGATCGCTCGCTGCGCAGCCTGTGGCTCAGGCAGTGCGCCCCACCGCGACCATGTGGCGCGACTCCATCGAGGCGGCGTTCTATCAGGTCGTGCCGCTCGTCAGGTTCACGCCCAGTCGGGGCACGGCGACACCGACGGACTTCGAGTGCGGAGCGACCGATGCCGTCGAACGCTTTCGGCCGATGCGAGATCCGACTGCGCAGGCGGCCGTCTGCCTCCGCTGGGCGAGCGAGCCTCCCGCGTCGCACGACACGGTCCCCCTGTCCCCTCGACCGAACGAGCGCCGCTGGTGGCAGCCGAATGCCGAGGTGAAGTGGCGCCATCTGATCGCCGTGACCGCCGCCGCCTCGCGGGACTTTCCGCAGGATGACTGGATCATCGGTCAGCGCGTGCGAGCGCTGTACGATGCGGGCGAACGTGACCGCGCATTGGCGGAGGCTCGTGCCTGTCACGCGCAGCTGTGGTGGTGTGCGGTACTCGAGGGCTACGTGTTGGCCCGGAACGGCGATCTGGCGCACGCGGAGGGCGCGTTCCTCCGAGCCATGTCCTTGGCGCCATTGACCGTCCGCTGCGAGTGGACGGACCTGAGGCTCCTGCTGCAGCGCGACGAGCACGCCGCCTACGACGCCACGACCTGCGACGAGCGGTCGGCGCTGAACGATCGATTGTGGTGGCTTGCGCGGCCCCTGTTCCGCGACCCCTCGAATGAGCGACGCGTCGAGCACTTCACGCGGGTCGCCTCGATCGCGCTCGCGTCCGCGTTGTCAGCAGACCACTCGTTCGACTGGCGCCTGGAGGCAGGCGCCAGCGTGTGGCGGGAAGCCCTCGTGCGCTTCGGGCTGCCGACACGCTACCCGCTCTACGGGACCGGTGTGCGGGGGACCATCGCTGGCCTACACGGCCGAGTCACCTCCGCAACGGCGATCGCTCCACCCGTGCGTGCGCACGCCGTGCTGCCCTACAGCGAGGCCGCGATCGCCACCTTCGCTCCGCTGAGCGTCGCGCGCGACGTGGCGGTCGCGTCGCCGGCTGACCTCGCTGTTCGCCGAGCGGCAGCTGGTCCTGTCGCCGCGTTCCCGGAGCACTTCGTGCCGCGGTCAGGCCTCGTCCAGCTCCCGGACCGGCAGGTGGCATATCTCCGCCGCGACAGCGTGGTGGAAGTCCTCGTCGCAGCCCCATCCCCGTCGCGATCGTCCACGAGGACGCGTACGTTCGACGCCGAGCTGTGGTGGTCGCCGGGTCCGGACACAGCGTGGCGTATCGCTCGTGGCGAGGGCGATGCCGCGAGCGTACTCCAGTTGCGAGGGCGGGTGACACCGGACACGGCACTGCTCTCGTTCGAGGTGGCGGCAGTCCAGTCTGAGCCCGCAGCGCGCGTGCGCGTCGTGTCAACTCCACCACCACCGCTGCGGGAGATGCCCGCCGGGGAGGTGTCGATCTCGCCGCCGATCCTCGTCGATGCGTCGCTGGCCTACGACGCGGGGGCGACACTCGCGGCGTTGCGACCTTCCCACCGGCGGGGTGACGCTCGGTCCATCGGCTTGTATTGGGAGACCTACGGCCATCAGCCGGGTGACTCGGTCACGCATCTGATATGGATCGAGCGCGTGACGCCCCAGGGTCGCCTGCGCGAGATCGGGATGGCACTGCGCATCGCCACCGATCGTAACGCGCCGGTGGCCGTCCGATGGGAGGAGCAGACCCCGCCGCGCACGGCGTTCATCATCGACGGACGCGTTCCGATCATCGGCCGGGCTCTCGCCGTCGACGTTCAGTCGCTGACGCGCGGAGAGTACCGGATCGGCGTGGCCGCGTCGGTCCGCGGTCGACCGCCAGTACAGTCCTCAATCGCCTTCTTCGTCGACTGATGCCAGTCATCGTCTTGGCGGTCCTAGCGCTGCTGTCCTCGACAGCGGTGGGCGCACAGGAGCCGACGCACCGGGCCACGATCGCCCAACTCGCGGGTGCGGTGGCGGCGGGTCGTGGGTTCGGCACGGAGGCGCTCGTCATGCAGCAGACGTACGCGGCCGAGAGATTCGCGGCCGCTGGACTCCGTCCGATCGGGGCCACCGACTTCTTTCACCCCTTCCGGTCGTGGTTCTCGTACGTGGACTCCACGGGTATGGTCTTGCGACGAGAAGCGTCCCTGCCACCCTGGGATCGATGGTCAGCCCGTGCATCGCACGCACTGCTGCCACTGGTGGACTGGCTCGTGCTGGACGTGGGTGGACGACCGTTGCGCGCGCCGATCGTGCCCGAGTCGGCGAATGTCGTCTTCGGGGGTCGGCTCGGCTCCCCGGGCGCGATCGGTCCCAGCGAGGTCACCGGACGGATCGTCTTGTTCGATCCGCCCCAGTTGGCGGATGGGCGTGAGGACTTCGATGTGCTCGCCTACGCGACGGACCTCGAGCCGTATCGAGCGGCGGACGCACTGATGTTCGCGGTGCTTGACCTCACACCGAGCGCACGCCGACGCGTCGCGCGGACGCTTCGTACGAATGACCGGTCGATGCAGGACGGGGGCAACGGCCCGCCGATCATCGCGATCAGTGATCATGCGCGCCGCGTCATCCTGAATGAGCAACTGCGACCCGGTTGGCAGTACGGGTTGTCGACACCCGGGCTGCGTCGTCATCGGATCACCCTTGGGTTCCGCGAGGTGCAGTCCGCGACCGGTCCGTCGGGGCGGAACGTGATCGGCGAGGTCGCTGGCACCGACCGCGACGCGGCGCAGGAGTACATCGTCGTGATGGGACGCCTCGATCACCTCGGCGTGGAGCCCGCGCGTGCGACAGGCTTCTTCCAGCCACCACGAGTGGACTCCGTGTACTTCGGCGCCGATATCGGTGGCACCAGTGCCGCCGTGGCGCTCGCGCTCGCCGATCGCATCGCCGCAGCGCCAACGCGTCGCTCGGTACTGTTCGTGCTCACGGGCGGTGCCGAGGGTGCGTTCGGAGCCCTCGCGATGCTCGCGCAGTCACCGGTCCCGACGGACCGCATTGTGGCGGTCGTCTCAGCGGATCGTGTCGGGCAGCCGACGGCGGACTCGCTGGCGGCCTTCGGGCTTGCCGCCGATGGCGTCGCGGGAGCGTTCCGACTGCGCGCGGCGACGGGGCCTGCGCCGGGTTGGGTATGTGCCTCGGACCATGCGGCCGTCGCGCGCCGTGGCACGAAGAGCGTGCTGCTGACGACGGGGGCGACCCGCCGCATCGAGCCCCTGCACGATCGGGCGTCGTCGATCGACTATGCACATGTCGGGAGGGTCACCGATGCCATCGAGGAGGTGGTTCGGGCGCTCGGTGATGGCGCGCCGGCGGTGGTCCCGATCACCGGGGGACCGCCGATCGGCTGCGACCGCCAGTGAGCAGAAACACTGGCCGTCCCCTGCTCGTAGGTGTTCCAGACCGCGTCACCGCGCGCTTTGCCGGTCTCGGCCTGTTCGCTTAGCCTACAGGCACACGGTCCTTCCACCTGAGCGCTCCCTGATGCGTCATGTCCTGCTGGCCGCCGCTGCGGCTACCATCGCCCTCGCACCGGATCAGCTCCCGGCGCAGGAGGCACCCCCCCGCGCCATCCGCCGCGACATCCCGATGAGCAACGCGATCCGCCGCGCGCACGCCACAGGCACGCGCGACTCGACGGGTCGTCCCGGCCGCAACTACTGGCAGCTCCGCACGGACTACGCCATCACCGTCCGCGTGGACACGGCCACGTCGCGGCTCTTCGGGCGCGGGACCGTCACGGTCATCAACCAGAGCCCTGACTCACTGCGCGCGCTGCGTCTGCGGCTCGATCCCAACATCTTCCGCCCCCGCACGCCGCACGCGGCGCCGTCCACCCCCGCCGAGGAGACGGACGGCATGGTCATCACGCGCCTCGCGGTCGCGGGGGCCGAGGTCCCGACGACCCCCGCGCCCGGTGCTGGCGGTCGCGGCGGCCGCGGCGGGGCACCCGGCGGCGCGCCGTCACTCTCGGCGTCCGGACTGCAGAGCACCAACGGCGTCATCAACCTCGCCGCGCCCGTCCCGCCCCGCGGTACGGTCACGGTCGACATTGATTGGAACCACAAGCTGCCCGGCGGCCCCGGCGCCGGGCACCGCATGACGCAGCGCTGGGGCGACACGCTCTACCAGCCCACGCAGTGGTTCCCGCGCATCGCCAAGTACGATGATCTCTTCGGCTGGGACACCGAGATCTATCTCGGCCCCTCGGAGTTCTACAACAACTTCGGCCGCTTCGACGT
>CAZCZO010000041.1:0-13751 GCA_964503275.1 uncultured Gemmatimonadaceae bacterium
ATCACCGCGAGTTCCTTCTGCCCGGTGAAGTAGGTGTTGAAGAACTCGGTGCGCGACATCCCGAGTCGACGGGCCACGAGATCGTTCACCGCGCTGATCGAGTTCGCGACCGGCGCGGCTCCCCCGTCGAGGTAGAGTTCCGCGCTGGTCAACCCGCGCACGATGCGATACCGATGCCCGGCGAGATCGAACTCCAGCTCGACGCGCACACTGGCCCGCGCGGCCGCCCGGGAGAACTTGATGGAGTCCCGCTTCCCGCGCGCCGCATCCATGCCGTACAGGGCCCACGCGATCGCCTCGAGGATGGTCGTCTTCCCCGCCCCATTGGGCCCGATGATCCCGGTGATCCCGGCGTCGAAGTGCAGCAGCGTGTCCGCATGCTGGCGGAAGTTCTGCAGCCGCAGCGCGTGCAGTCTCATGCGTCGTCCACCAGCGGGGCCTGCGCGCTTCCGGCCGTCGCGGCCTCGAGATAGCCCAAGCCCAGCGAGACGAAGCGCTCACGCGCCAGCTCCTCGTCGAGGGGATGGGCCGCGAGGCGCGCCGCGACCGCGTCCTGCAACGTCGGCCGGTGTCCCGGGGCCCCCGATGCATCGACGCGCGCATGCTCGGGCCGGCGCAGATCGAGATGGAAGTGCACCGCGCGCCGCCGCCACTCACGCAGCGGACGCTGATCGAGGTCGCGCGACACGGGCCGCGGCACGTTCCGCACCACCAAGCGCAGGACCTTGTCGTCGATGCCCCCCTCCACCGCCTCGACCGCCGCGCGGATCGCGGCATCGATCGCCTCGGCACCGAGGCCGCGGGCGTCGATGGGCTCCAGGTCCAGGAACACCCGGCCGGGTGGCAGCGCATGGAAGCGCACGCGATGCGCAGGCAGTTCCACCTCGACCAGGCCCTTGCCCGGCAGCCCGGCCGCGCGCTCGGCGCGCAGTTCCCCCCAGGGATCCGTCGAGGTGTAGTCGATCGCCCCGGCGTAGTAGGCCCGTGGTCCGACCGGCCGATGCACATGATAGTGACCGAGGGCGATGTAGTCCCAGGCCGGGTCCTCGAGCGTCGCCGCTGGGACCACCAACGCGGCCCGCTCGCCCTCGACGCGATCCGCGAGGATCGCGTCGGCCTCGGCGTGCATGAGCAGGACGTTGAACGACGACGATGGATCCGCCTCGAGCGCCATCGTCAGCGCAGGCACATCCGGCACCGCCAGCACGCTGACCATGCCGTCGCGCAGCCGCAGACGTTTGGCGCCGCCCTCGACCACGTGGATCCCGAGCTGGGAGAACAGGCGCAGGATGCACACCGTCTCGCTCGAGCGCGGCGTGTCGTGGTTGCCGGCGATCATCACGATGTCGGCCGCCGGCAGTTGCTGCCGCAGCCGGGCGAACTGGCCGAAGGCGTGGAGGATGGCCGGATTCGTCGGCCGCACATGATGGAACACATCACCCGCGACCAGGACCAGGTCGGGCGCGCGCGCGACGCAGAGGTCGACGGCGCGCGTGAGCGCCTGTGCGACGTCAGCCTCACGCAGATTGATGCCGGCCGGCGTCTGCCGCTGATACTGCCGCACCCCCAGGTGCAGGTCCGCGAAGTGGATGATCCGCATCGTGCGTCCTGAGCGGCGCCTAGAAGGCGTAGGGGTCGTCGCCGGGCGGCGGGGCCCGCAGCGCCGGTGCGACGACCGGCGGAGGGCCCGAGGCGACCGGGACCTGCGTCCGGAACTGCGCACGGAAGAACGCCCGCACCTCGGCCGGCCGCGTGCGCAGCGTCGCGTCGCGGGCGCGCAGCACCTCCTGCTCCGGATACAGCGCCGTGAACTCCTGCACGAACGATACGGTGACGGCCGGGTCCAGTGTCCGCAACGACCGGGTCACCGCGGCCTCGAGCGTGGGCGGCGGTGCCGGCGGGAAGCGCTCGGCCCCCTCACGCCCCGACAGCACGGCCGGACGCGGGAAGCGCACGAACACCGGCTGCGCGAAGTGGGGATGCCGGACCATCAGCTGGCCCTTCTCGAGGGTGGCCAACCGCGTGCGCACGGCCGGCGAGAGCGTCGCATAGCCCGGCGTGGCCAGCTCGTCCGGGTCCATGCGTCCGAAGAGCGCCGTCCCGCCGTTGCCGACGACGCGCCGATGCACCTGGGACCGGAACTGCTGCGCCCCGAACAGCACCAGACCGAGATACCGCCCGCGTTCGGCGATCTCGAGCAGCATCTTCCGCACGTAGGTGTCCGGCCCGTCGTGCGGGGCCACCTTGTTCAGCTCGTCCACGAACACCACCACGTGATCGACGCCCAGATCGCGGCGCTCCAGATGCTCGCGCAACTGCGACACGACGCGGGCGAAGATCAGGTCCTGCGCGTCCTCGTCCTGCATCGCCACGTCCACCACGTACACCGTGCGGTCGGCGAAGCGCCCGTACGGGAGGTCCGAGGGCACGCCGTCGTCGGTGACCAGTCCACGGCAGCGCGTGGAGATGTTCGTGAGACGGTTCCGGACCTTGCGGATGGTCGCCGCATGATGCGTCCGCCACATGTCGGTGCTCTTCGATTCCACGTAGCGCAACACGGCCCGGAACCACGCATCGAGATCTGCGAAGCTGCGGACCTCATGCGCACTCCCATCCTCGAGCTCGAAGCGACGCTGCACCACGCGCTCCCGGATGAAGTCGATCAAGGCGTCCGACTTGGCATCGACATCGTCCTTGTTCAGCAGGACCTCGGCATACTGCAGCACCTCCCCCAGGCCCCACGTCAGCGGCGTGACGTTGTGCTGCAGCGCGTCGTGCGAACGATAGGTCGCCAGCGACCACCCGGCCGCGGTGTACGGCGCGAACACCTGCACGGACGCAAAGGGCTGGGCCGGTACGCGGAGTGCCTCGTAGAGCGCGCGATCCTCCGCGCTGAGCGTCGCGGGCTGATCGAGGAAGCAGAGGTCCGACCCCTTCACGTTGAAGCAGACCGCGGCGATGGACCCCTTGCCGGCCGGGAAATGCGCGAAGGTCGAGGCGAGCAGCCACTCGACGGCACTGGTCTTGGTCGCCAGGCCCGACACACCCGTGATGTTGAGGTGCGCGGCCTCGGGGCCGAGCAGGAAGTCCGCGTCGAGATACACCGGCGACTGCACGGGCCCCGCGCGGTACACCCCGATGGGGATCGCGGTCCGCGCCTCCTCGCGCAGGTAGCCGTCCATGCGCAGCGCCGCCGCCACATCGGCATCGTCGGCCAAGGACACGCGCCCCAGCGGCACCGGTTGCATCGGTTCGTCGGGCACCTGGCGCAGCACCTGTGCGGTGTACAGACGGATCTCCGCGCGCGCAGTGGGCGGCGCCGGCGCCTCGGGATCCCCGTCGCGCCCGATCACCTCGTGCAGCGGCGACTGGACGTCGGTCCACGCCTCGGCCTCGGTCACGACGCCGTACACCACCGGCCGCCGCCCCGCGACGGCCAGCTCACCCTCCACGCGCACGATGGTCCCGATGCCGACCGGTGCGTCGAGCGCCGTCCAGAAGTGGAAGGTGTGCGGCGTGGTCGGGCGTCGCTCCGTCGCCACCACGAGCCCCAGCGCGCGGGTCACGTGACCCCCCGCAGCCCACGGCCGCGCTTGAGATACAGCTCACAGCGGGCGATGCCGTAGGGCATCACATCCCAGCGGGCATCGGGCAAGGCGAGCGGCGTCCGCTCCGCGAGCACCCAGCGCGACACCGTATCGGCCCGCTCAGTCGGCTGCCCGTGATCGGCCACTTCGACCCGCAGCAGCCCGAAGAGCGGATCGGCCGCGATCGGCGGCCGCACGCGCACATACCACGTCCACACCGCCGAGCGATGGTGGCTCGACGCAAAGGCCACCACCGGCGTGCGGTGCCCCTCGGGTAATGCCAGCAGCTGCGGCAGCTCGTCGGGCGCGACCACCAAGGTACGGTGCGACTTCACGATCCCCACCACCTGCGGCGCGTGCGCGGCCGCACCGAGCACCGCGACGCTCCCATCGACGCACAGCGGCTCCACCGCCTCGGCACACCATCGTTCGGCCAGTCGCCGCTCCGCGAGCGCCCGCGCCTGCTCCACCGTGTGCACCGCTGCCGTGACCAGCTCCTCCGGGTGACGGACGTCGGCCGCGACCGCGCTGTCGAGCAGGTCAAGCTCCGCTCCCAGGGCGTCCCAGAGGCCCGCATCGAGCCGCGCGCGCGGCGCAACGACCACCGTGCGCTCCACCAAGGCGTCGGACCACAGGCGCAGCGCTCGCTCGGGCCGCGCCAGGATCACCGCGCCCACGCGCCCCAGCACCACGGGCACGCCGGCCGGCGTCCACGCGACGATCCGACTCTCCTGCACGCCATCGAGGAAGCCGCCGAAGGCGACTTCCGCAGCCGGTACGACGCGGGTGAAGCCGCCGGGCTCCACGCGGGGCATCGCGGCGAGCCGCGGCGGCGCACTCTGCTGCAGGCGCCCTTCGAGCGGAGGCGCATCATCCGACACCGAACTGAGGCCCGGCGACAGCGCCGCGAGGGCGCGGCCGATCGCACGCCGAGTTGCCGCCGGGGGCACTCCTACGCGAGATTCTTGGCCTATGCGCATCTCCGCCGTCATGCTCGGCATCGTAGTCGCCGCCGCTGGGTGCGACAAGGCACCGGAGACCGCGCCCGCGCCCGACACGCCATCGTCGGTGCGCGGCCTGAGCCCCGCCAGCGAGATCCTGTTCCAGGTCGCCGGCGAGCGTGACGCCCCGCGGCTCATCCCCATCGCGAGCATCGAGAACGGCACGCTCGCCGCCATCGAGCTCGACAGCGCCGGCTGGGCCGCGTTCGACGCGCGCTACTTCGCGCCGGGCACCTCGTACCCCGTCCTGCGGGGCGGACGCATCACCGGGCAGATCACGGTCACCCGGGGCATGTGGTCGGAGGGGGGCGCCAACTACACGTTGCCCGGGTGTCGGCTCGCCCTGCCCGTGGCCACCGGGTCGCTGGAGGACCCCGGCGCCGGCGCCTTCGCGGTCGAGCTGCTGGCGACCACGCCAGGGGTCGTCGCGCTCAGCGACGCCGCCACGGTCCCGCCCGACGACAGCGTCCGGGCACTCGCGTTCGCGATGGGCACTGCCGTCGGCGGCGAGGTCGAACTCGACGCGGAGTCGCTGTCGCTGCTCGAGTTCCGTGGCTCCGCCATCGACACCCGCGCGACCCCACGGCCGAGCATCATCGCCGCGTTCATCGATCCGACGGGCGGCGACGAGGGTCGCGGCCGCGGCCAGACCGCCACGGTCCTCGCGATCGCCGACGACACCGGCGGCGGCTACGTGCCCACCTACCGCTTCGCGCACAACGGCGATGCGACCGGCGCGGAGTTCCGGCGCGTGGTGGACGGCCTCGACCTCACCGGTGATGGGGTCGCTGAACTCCTGCTCGAATCGTGGCGCTACGGGGGCCAACCGACCCCCGTCGTGCTGAGCTGGCGGCAAACGGCGTGGCGCGAGGTGTTCCGCGGCCGCGGCGATTGGTGCTTGCGGCGCGAGTAGCGGACCCTACTCGACCCCCATGTCCCAGGCCTGCTCGAGGTCCTTCCGCGAGTAGGCGCGGAACGCCGTCATGGTCTGCGTGCTGCGGATCCCCGGCACCCGCGGGAATTCCTCGGTCACCACGTGTGCGATGCCCTCGTACTCGGGCACGCGGACGATCGCGACCAAGTCCCACTCGCCGGACACCGAATAGACCTCCGTCACCCCGGGCACCCCCGCCAGATGGCGCGCACACGCCGTGATCTGCGTCGGCTCCGCCTTGATCAACACGATGGTCGTGATCATGCGATGCCCTCCCGCGCCACCGCGACCATCGCGTTGGCACCGGCAGTGACCTCCTCGAGCGAGGCTGCGTACGAGACCCGCACCCAGCCCGGCGTTCCGAAGGCTTCGCCCGGCACGGCCGCGACGCCGTGCGCGTCCAGCAGCCGCGCGGTGAAGCGCGCGCCACAGCTGGGATCCCGGTCGGCACCGGGGGCGCGGACGAACAGGTAGAACGCACCCGCGGGGACGACCACCTGCAGCGATGGCTCCTCGGCGAGGATGGCCATCGCCGCATCGCGGCGCGCGCGGAACTGGGTGACCATGGCCGCGATCTCGGCGTCCGCCTGCACGGTCTCGGTGAGCGCGGCCACCGCCGCGTGCTGTGACACCGAGCAGGCATTCGACGTGGTGTGCGACTGGAAGGCCCCCATCGCCTTGGCGAGGGGCGCACTCGAGATGGTCCAGCCGATCCGCCAGCCCGTCATGGCATAGGCCTTGGCGACGCCATCGATCACCACCATGCGCTCACGGTCCACGGCGACCTCGAGCCCGCCGGCCGCTGGCCCGTCGTAGGCGATACGGCGATAGATCTCGTCGGTGAGCATCCACCACCCCCGCTCCGCCGCCAGCGCGAACAGGGCGCGCAGCTCGTCGGCCGCGTACACGGCGCCAGTGGGATTCGTCGGCGAGTTGAGCATGACGCCGCGCGTGCGGGACGTCGCGTGCCGCTGCAGGTCGTCGGGCGTGACCTTGAAGGACTGCGCAGGGTCGCAGGGCACGGCGACCACGGAAGCCCGCGCGAGGCCGACCATCTCGAAGTAGCTGGTCCAGCTCGGCACCGGCACCAGGACCTCGTCGCCGGGCCCGAACAGGGCCATGCACGCGTTGTAGAGCGACTGCTTCGAGCCGTTCGAGACCACCACATCGCCGGGCTCCACCTCAGGGAGATGGGGGGCCCGTTCGGCATTGGCACGCCGGCAGATCGCTTCACGCAAGGGCAGGATGCCCTCGGTCGCGGTGTATTTGGTGGCGCCGGCGTGCATGGCGCGGACCGCCGCATCGCGGATGAACTGCGGCGTGATGAAGTCCGGCTCACCCGCGCCGAGATCGATGATGTGCCGCCCGGCGGCCTTGAGCGCTC
Organism: uncultured Gemmatimonadaceae bacterium; assembly: GCA_964503275.1. GTDB lineage: Bacteria > Gemmatimonadota > Gemmatimonadetes > Gemmatimonadales > Gemmatimonadaceae > DASRAP01. The sequence continues at coordinate 6,907 of CAZCZO010000041.1, forward strand.
TGGCCTGGGCCGCGACCGCGATGGTCGCCGAGGGCTTGAGCTGCGCGATGTTGGCGGATGGAACGAAGGTCACAGGCAGGCGCGAGCGGGGATCGGCCCCACGGCGAGGACCGATGCGTTAGATTCAAGGGATACGGAAGACTACAGGCAAACCGCCGCTGTCGCCACGCTTTTTCACAACTCGTCCGCTCTCGTGGAATCACTCTCCGGTGCCGCCGCGCCCACCCGCGCCGCGCATCTCGTGCATCTTGCACCCGCTGACCCGTCGCGCCTGGCGCGACTCGCCCTGCCCTCGCTCTCCGGCGCCGACGCCGGGACGCACGCCGTGCGCACCCTCGTCCTCACCGCCGACGCCGACACCGCCGTCGCCGTGGCGGAGCGTCTGCAACGGGACCCGGCCATGCGACCGCACGTGGCGGCGCTCACCAGCGCGACGCGCGGGGCGCGGCTCCTCGGGACCCGGGTGCCGACGGCCCTCGCGATGCCCGCCACAACGGCCGCCGCGCTCCTGAGCCGGGCCGCACTCTCGCTCAGCGAGGTGTCGCTGGTCGTGGTGCAGATGCCCGCCGATCTCGACGCCGCCGGGATCGAGGCGCTCGACGCGGTGCTGGCTGAGCTGCCCAAGGGCGCGCGCCGCCTGCTGCTGACCCCGACGGAGAGCCCCGCCGTCGAGGCTCTCATCGACCGGCACTTCCACAAGGCCCGTCGCATGCGGGAGGACGTCCTGCCCCCGGCGGAGTCGGACTTCACGGTGATCGTCCGCGCGCTCACCACGGGCCCCGCGGCCCGCTGGGTCACCCTGCGTCGTTTGCTCGATGAGATCGACCCGCCATCGGCGGTGATCATGGTCAGCGATGAGGACGAAGCCGCGGCCGCGACGCGGGCCCTCGCGGCGCTCGGGCACATCGGCGATGAGGTGGTGCAGGTGCGGCGCGACGGCGCACCCGCCAACGCCGGCCTGGTACTCTTTCCAGGCCTCCCCACCGCCAAGGCCTTGGCCGAGGCCATCGCGGCCCAGCCGACGCACCTCGTGGTACTCTGTGCACCGGGCGAACTGCCCAGTCTGCGGACGCTCGCAGACACGGCGCCGGTGAAGGTCTGGAACCTGGACGGTCCGCTCGCGCAGGCCGAGTCGCGCGAGGCGGTCACGCGCGCGAAGTTGCGTGGCCTGCTGGCCAGCGGTGCCTTGGAGCGCGAGTTGCGCACTCTCGCGCCGCTGTTCGACGAGTTCGACGCCAGCGAGATCGCGGCGGCGGCGCTGGTACTGGCCACCGAGGCCGAGCGTGCCGCCGCCAAGCTCTACATCCCTGCACCGCGGGCAGAGGCGAGCGCCTCGGCGGGGACGGCGCGGCCGGCGGCCGCCGAGCGCCCGGCGCGTGCCGGCGGATTCGAGGCACCGGACCGCGGCGCGCGTGGTCCGCGCCTCGACGGAGGCGATCGTCCGCGGCGTAGCGACGGCCCCGGCGCTGGCGGCGGTCGATTCGACCGCGGTGAGCGGCCGATGGGTGGCACAGGCCGCTTCGACCGTGGTGACCGGCCGACGGGCGGCGCCGGCCGCTTCGATCGTGGTGACCGGCCGGCGGGTGGCGCGAGCCGCTTTGACCGCGGTGACCGGCCAGCGGGTGGCGCGGGTCGCTATGACCGCGGTGACCGGCCGACGGGTGGCGCGGGTCGCTTTGACCGCGGTGACCGGCCTGCGGGTGGCGCAGGTCGCTTTGACCGCGGTGACCGGCCGGCAGGTGGCGCAGGTCGCTATGACCGCGGCGACCGGCCCGCAGGCGGCGCAGGTCGCTTTGACCGGGGCGATAAGCCCTCGGGCGGTCCTGGCGGGCGCTTCTCCAAGGGCGGTCCGCGTCCGACCGGAGGGCGTCCACCGCGGCCGGACCGGGACCGCTACTAGACCCGCGGCACGGAACGTGCGGGAATACGGCCTGATCGTGTTCCCGCACCGGGACGACCTTCCCTTCACTGGACCGCGCCGATGCTCCGTAACGCCGTATGGGACTGATCGCTGCACTGCTCCCGAGTCCGCGGGCCTTGTCGCGGCTGTACGGCGCCGTCGGCGAAGCGCACGAGATCCGCGCCTGCGCCTCGTGGGCTGAGCTCGAGGCGGTCTGCGAGACGTCCGCCGTCTCGCTGGCCGTGGTGGACCTCTACGCCGATGGCAGCGCCAACTTCGAGGCGGTGCGAGGCCTGCGCGGTGCGTACACCTCGCTTCCGCTCATCGCCTACGTGGCGACCGAGCGCGACCGAGGGCGCGACCTGTTCGATCTCGGCCGGGCGGGCGTGGTCGGTCTCCTGCAACTGGATTCGGACGACCGGCCGCGCTTCATCGTGGAGGTAATCGAGCGGGCCCAGGCCCGCGGCGTCGCGGCGTCACTGCGCCGGTACCTTGGTGGTCAGCGGGTGCTGGTGCGCGACGCGGTCCTCGTCGTGGTCACGCGCGCCCACGAGGATCTGACGGCCCAGCGCCTCGCCGAGATCCTGCTGGTCTCCCGTCGCTCGCTCTCCGACATGCTGGCGTCCGCCGGCCTGCCGTCGCCGTCGAAGCTGATCACATGGGGGCGATTGATCGTCGCCGCCCAGCTACTCATGGACCAGCACCGCGCCGCCGATGCGGTCGCGCGGGCCCTCGCCTTTCCGTCGGGCAGCGCATTCCGCAATACCTGCCAGCGGTATCTGGGACTGCGGCCGAACGAGATCCGGGCGGCAGGCGGCCCCGAAGTGGTCATCGAACAGTTCGTCCGGATCAGCGGACTGCGGGCCACGTGATCCCCCCCGCCCCCGTGGTCGCCGTGACCGGCAACATCGCCAGCGGCAAGAGCACGGTCTCGCGCCTGCTGGAGCAGATGGGCGCCGCCCGCGTCGATGCGGACCAGTTGGCCCGCGATGTCGTCGCTCCGGGAGGGCCGGCGCTCGCGGCGATCGGGGCCCGCTGGCCATCCGTCATCACTTCCGATGGCAGTCTGGACCGGGCCGCTCTGCGACGCATCGTCTTCCGTGCCCCGCTCGAACGTGCCGCCCTCGAGGCCATCACGCATCCCGCGATCGGTGCGCTGCGCGACGCGGCCATCGCCGCCGCCCGGCGCGCCGGTGCACCGGTGATCGTCTACGATGTCCCGCTGCTCTTCGAGGCCGGGCTGGAGGATTCGGTCGATCGCATCGTGCTCGTGGACGCGCCGGAGGCCCTGCGCCGCGAACGACTGCAGCGCGATCGCGGGCTCTCGCGCGAGGAGGCCGACGCGGCGATCGCCGCGCAGATGCCCGCCAGCGAGAAACGCGCGCGTGCACATCACATCATCGACAACGACGGCAGCGAGGCCGCCTTGGCCGAGGCGGTGCGACAGCTGTGGCCCCTGCTGGCTCCCTCCCGCTCGCTCGACTAGACTTCACGCGCAGTCTCTCTTACCCCGACGGAGCCCCGCGTGGCGAACATCCCCTCCCATCTGCTCTATACCGCCGAGCACGAATACGTGCAGGCGACCGACGACCCGGCGGTCGTCCTCATCGGCATCACGGATTACGCGCAGGGCGAACTGGGCGATATCGTGTTCCTTGACCTGCCCAAGCCGGGCGCATCGTTCGGTGCGCACGATGTGTTCGGGACCGTCGAGGCCGTGAAGGCGGTGTCGGATCTGTACGCCCCGGTCGCGGGCGAGGTGCTCGAGGTGAACCCCGCCCTCGACGCGGAGCCGGCGCTGGTGAACAGTGATCCCTACGGCGCCGGGTGGATGCTCAAGGTGCGCGTCGCGGCGGACTACGCCACGGGCCTGATGGACGCGGCCGCCTACGCCGCGCACATCGGCCAGTAGTGCCTGCGGGCGTACGCGAGCTAAGCGCTCGCGTACGCCTCCATCGGGACACAGGCGCAGACGAGGTTGCGGTCGCCGTACGCGCTGTCGATGCGCCCGACCGCTGGCCAGAACTTGGCCTCGCGCACCCACGGGGCCGGGAACGCCGCCACCTGCCGGCTGTAGGGGCGATCCCACGTGTCGGACGTGACCGCGGCCTCGGTGTGCGGCGCATGCTTCAATGGGTTGTCCGCCCGGTCCCACTCGCCGCGCTCGATGCGGCGGATCTCCTCGCGGATCGCGATCATCGCGTCGCAGAAGCGATCCAGCTCGGCGAGTGACTCCGACTCCGTAGGTTCGATCATCATGGTGCCGGCGACCGGGAAGCTCACGGTCGGCGCGTGGAATCCATAGTCCATGAGGCGCTTGGCCACGTCCTCGACCTCGACGCCCGCGCTGCCCTTCAGCGGCCGCAGGTCGATGATCGCCTCGTGCGCGACCATCCCGCCGCTGCCCCGATACAGCACGGGGAAGTGCCCTTCGAGGCGCTTGGCCACATAGTTCGCACTCAGGATCGCGACCTGCGTCGCCCGCGTGAGGCCCGCGCTGCCCATCATCGCGCAGTACATCCAGGAGATGACGAGGATGCTCGCGCTGCCGAAGGGCGCCGCGCTCACGGCACCCGTCGGCGTCGCACCACCCGTGGGGATCACCGGGTGCGACGACAGGAACGGCGCCAGATGCTTCGCCACGCCGATCGGTCCCATGCCCGGTCCGCCGCCACCGTGCGGGATGCAGAACGTCTTGTGCAGGTTGAGGTGACAGACGTCCGCACCGATGAATCCTGGGCTCGTGAGACCGACCTGCGCGTTCATGTTCGCGCCATCCATGTACACCTGCCCGCCCCGCGCGTGGATGATGCGGCACACTTCGGCGATGGAGGCCTCGAACACGCCGTGCGTGGACGGATACGTCACCATCAACGCCCCCAGCCGCTCGGCGTGCTGATCGGCCTTGGCGATCAGGTCCGCGACATCGATGTTGCCGTCGGCATCGGTCTTGACCGCGACGACCTGCATGCCCGCCATCACCGCGGAGGCCGGATTGGTCCCGTGGGCCGACTGGGGGATGAGGCAGATGTCCCGGTGGGACTCGCCGCGCGAGGCGTGGTAGGCCCGGATCACCAGCAGCCCCGCATACTCACCCTGCGACCCGGCGTTGGGCTGCAACGAGACCGCGTGGAAACCCGTGACGTCGGCGAGCCAGCGCTCCAGCTCGGTGAACATCGCGGTGTACCCTGCGGCCTGCGTCCGCGGCGCGAACGGATGCAGACCACCGACCTCCGGCCAGGTCACCGGATACATCTCAGCGGTCGCGTTCAACTTCATGGTGCACGAGCCGAGCGCGATCATCGAGTGCACCAGCGACAGGTCCTTGCGCTCGAGACGCTTGATGTAGCGCACCATCTCTTGCTCGGCGTGGTAGCGCGAGAACACCGGGTGCAGCAGGAACGGGGTCGCGCGCTGGAACGCCGGCGCGATCGCCACCGGTGCCGCGGGCGGGACCTCGGCCGGCGCCCCCGCGTTGAAGATGCTGAGCAGATCGGCCACATCGTCCGCGCTCGTGGTCTCATCCAGCGACAGGCCGAGCGTCGCACCATCGATCTGGCGCAGGTTCACACGGCGCGCCGCCGCCGCCGCGAGGATCGGCGCCATCGGCCGGTCGCCGAGCGCGACGCGCAGCGTGTCGAAGTACGCCTGATGCACGACCCGGAATCCCAGCGCCTCGAGTCCCGCCGCCAACTGTCGGGTGCGCCCGTGCACGCGGCGGGCGATGCGCGAGAGCCCCTCGGGACCGTGCCACACGGCGTACATCGACGCCATCACGGCGAGCAACACCTGCGCCGTGCAGACGTTCGACGTCGCCCGCTCGCGGCGGATGTGCTGCTCACGCGTCTGCAAGGCCATGCGCAGCGCCGGCGCGCCGGCCGCGTCGCGCGACACGCCGATGATGCGACCCGGGATGTGTCGCTTGAACTCGTCCTTGGTCGAGAGGAAGGCCGCGTGCGGCCCGCCGTAGCCCATGGGGACGCCGAAGCGCTGCGCGGACCCGACCGCGATGTCCGCGCCCCACTCGCCGGGCGGCACGCAGAGCGTGAGCGCCAGGAGATCCGTCGCGGCCACGACCAAGGCCCCGACCGCGTGCGTCCGCTCCGCCAACGCGCGGTAATCGTGCAGCGCACCGTCGCTGGCGGGATACTGCACCAGCACACCGAACACGTCGGGCGTGAGCGCGAAGTCGCGATGATCGCCCACGACGACCTCGAGGCCGCGCAAGCCCGCGCGTGTGCGCACCACGTCGATGGTCTGCGGGTGGCAGTCCTGCGACACCAGGAACACCCGGCGATCGCCGGTCACGGCGTGACACAGGGCCATCGCCTCCGCGGCGGCGGTCGCTTCGTCGAGCAGCGACGCGTTCGCGATGGGCAACCCCGTGAGGTCGATGACCACGGTCTGGAAGTTGAGCAGCGCTTCGAGGCGACCCTGCGCGATCTCGGCCTGATACGGCGTGTAGGCCGTGTACCACGCCGGATTCTCCAGCACGTTGCGCTGGATCACCGGCGGCGTGTGCGTCCCGTAGTACCCCATCCCGATGTACGACCGGTGCACCTCGTTGGCCGCGAACATGGCCTTCAAGCGCGCGAGGGCCGCGTGTTCGGTCTGCGGCTCGCCGATGCGGAGGGGAGCGGGGAGCCGGATGTCGGCGGGGATGGTCGCGTCAATGAGCGCGTCGAGCGAATCGAAACCAACCGCCTCGAGCATCGCAGCGACATCGTCATCCTGCGGCCCGATATGGCGCGCGATGAAGGTGTCCGGGTCGGGGGCGTTGGGGAGCACGTGAGAAACGGTCATACTGGAAAATAGACGACCCCCCGCCCCAGTGCCCGCCCGCCGGCGTCCCGGGTTTAGGTTGGGAGACGTGCCCAGCCCGACCGCCCTGATCGCCCTCGACCCGGTGGCCGATGCCCCGACCAACTTCGGCCGGGACGAGGCC
>CAZCZO010000042.1:0-12335 GCA_964503275.1 uncultured Gemmatimonadaceae bacterium
TCTGCTTGTTCTGCGCGATCTCGTTCATCACGGCCTTGAGCCGCTCCTCGAACTGCCCCCGATACTTGGTCCCGGCGATCACCGCCGCCATGTCCAGCGACAGCACCCGATGATCCCGCAACGAATCCGGGCACTCCCCGGTCGCGATCAGCTGCGCCAGGCCTTCCACGATCGCCGTCTTCCCGACCCCAGGCTCCCCGATCAGCACGGGATTGTTCTTCTTGCGGCGGGTGAGGACCTCCATGACCCGCTCGATCTCCTTCGCACGGCCGATGGTGGGGTCCAGCTGGCCCTCTGCCGCCAGCGTCGTCAGGTCGCGACAGAAGTGATCCAGCGCCGGGGTCTTGGACTTCTTGTCCCCCTTGGCGCCCGGCGTGGCGCCGGGCGTGGTCGGCGCCACCGACGGCGGCGGCCCGCCACCCTGGGGCATCTCGGTCCCCAACAGGCGGAGCGTCTCGCTGCGGGCCGCGTTCAGGCCGATCCCCAGATCGGTCAGGACCGTCGCCGCGATCCCCTTCTCCTCGCGGAGCAGTCCGAGCAGCAGGTGCTCGGTCCCCACGTAGCTGTGGTCGAGCTCCCGCGCCTCGGCCATCGCCAGCTCGAGCACCTTCTTCGCCCGCGACGTGTAGGGGAGGTCGGGGCCGGTCGCCTGCGCGGCCTTGCCCTTCTTGACCTGCTCTTCGATGCGCTGCTGGATCTCGTCGAGGTCCGCGTTGAGGCTCTGCAGCACCGCCGCCGCCACCCCCTCGCCCTCACGGATCAGGCCGAGCAGGATGTGCTCGGTCCCCACATACTCGTTGTGCAAGCGCGCGGCCTCTTCGCGCGCCATCGCCAGGACCTTGCGGACCCGTTCCGTGAAGTTGTAGCCGTTCATTGCTGCCTCGTGTGGGGCGCGGCCCCACTACTCGCGCGTCGGTCCCTCGGTGGCGAGGACCTGCCGGATGTAGCGCGCCCGCGCCACATCCACCTCGCTCGCCGTCAGGGCGCGCCCCTCGCGCTGTGCGAGATGCGCCGCCTGACTGAAGATCAGGAGCTTGTTGAGGGTGTACACCGGCAGCCCTGCGATGAGCTGCAAGCCAGCCGCGAAGCGGACACCGCTCAGGTAATTCATCGCCTCGTTGAACGTCAGGCTCCGGGCATACCGCAGGATCCCGAAGGCCCGCCACAACTTGTCCTCGATAATATACGCCGCGTCCCGGAGCAACACGCGCCGGGCCTCCTCTTCCTTCTCGATCAGCACCCGCACGACGCGCGTCAGCAACTCACACAGCTCCTCCTCCGTGCGCCCCAGGGTGGTCTGGTTCGACACCTGGAAGAAATTGCCCACCACCTCGCTCCCCTCCCCGTACAAGCCCCGGTACGTCAACCCCATCTGCTGCAGCGACGCGAGGACCTTGCTGATCTCCTTCGTCAGCACCAGCCCCGGTAGATGGATGAGCACCGATGCCCGGATCCCCGTTCCCACATTGGTCGGGCATGAGGTCAGGAACCCGAAGTCCGGATGGAAGCTGTACGGCAGGACCGCCCCCAGCCCGCGATCCACGGCCATCGCCTCGGCGAACGCCGCCTCGACCGCGAAGCCCGATCGCAGCGACTGCACGCGCAGGTGGTCCTCCTCGTTGATCATCAGCGACGCCCGATCCGCGAGCCAGACCGCCGACCCACTCCGCACCGGATGCGCGTTCACCAGTCCCGCCAGCTCGCCGCTGACGACGCGGCGCTCGTGCAAGAGGCGACGGTCCAGCTCGGGCAGCTCATCGACGCGCACCAGGACCCCGTCGGCCAGTGCAGGCACCGCCGCGACCGCGTCCCGGACTTGGGCGAGGACGCGCAGCCGCTCGCCGTCGCGGGCGCGGGCCGGAAAGGCGTACCCCGACACGTTGCGCGCCAGCCGTACCCGCGACGACAACACGATGCCGGCCGACGCGCCCGAACCGTCCAGCCACGCCGGATCCCCATCGGGGAGCAAGGACAGGTCGAGCATCACTCCACGCTCCGCAGTTCGTCCCGGAGCATGGCCGCCCGCTCGAACTCCTCGCGGGCGATGGCCGCGGCCAGCTCGGCCCGCAGCGAGTCCACCGAGCGCGGCGGTGCGGTGGCCGGATCGGGCGTCGCGTAGCGGCGGCCGACGTGCTGCGCGCTCCCGTGGACCCGCCGCAACAGATCCCGCAGCGACTCCGTGAACGCGCCGTAGCAGTGGGCGCATCCCAAGCGACCGGACGCCCGGAACTCGCTCTGCGAGGTCCCGCAGAACGCGCAGCGCGCGGCGTCCCGTGGCTGCGACGCGCGCTGCGCCGACTGCAGCAGGCCAGCCAGCGGGTGTGCGGGGACCGGGACCGCCGCCTCGATGCCCTGGGCCGCCGCACAGCGTTCGCAGAGGTGCAGCTCGGTCACCGCATCGTCCACCACCTGCGTGAGATGCACGACCGCCTCGGCGGTCCCACAGGTCGCGCAGCGCATCAGACCACGCCCTCCGCGGTGGACGTCGCCGTCAGGCGCCCCTCGGACAGCACGAGGACGCGCGACGCGCGGTCGGCCAGCGCACGATTGTGCGTCGCCACCACCACCGCCAGGCCGAACTCACTCGCCAAGTGCCCGAAGAGGTCGTGGAGCCGCTCGGCGTTCTGCCGATCCAGATTGCCGCTGGGCTCATCGGCGATCAACAACGCGGGCTCCGTGGCCAGCGCCCGCGCCACGGCGCAGCGCTGCTGCTCGCCGCCCGACATCGCCGACGGGCGATGCGATGCCCGCGCCGCAAGGCCGACCCGCTCCAGCAGCGCATCGGCCCGCGCCCCGGCCTCCAGCGTACTGCGTCCCGCGATCCGCAGGGGCATCATCACGTTCTCGCGCGCCGTGAATTCCCGTAACAGGTGATGGAACTGGAACACGAATCCGATCCGGCGGTTCCGCAGGGCGGAGAGGACCTCGTCCTGCGACGAGGCGACCCGCTCGCCCGCGATCGTGACGCTCCCCGCCGTCGGCACCTCCAGCGCACCGACACAATGCAGCAGGGTGCTCTTCCCTGCGCCGCTGGCGCCGACGATCGCGACCATCTCGCCCGCCGCGACCTGGAGGTCCACGCCGTCGAGGACGGTGAGGACGCTGCCATCACCACCCCGGTACCGCATGACGAGTCCCTGCGCGTCGAGCACCATCATTCGTGCCGGATGGCGTCCACCGGGTAGAGGCGCGATGCCTCCCGGGCGGGGTACAGCGTGGCCAGCGTCGCGATCGCGACGCTGGCGACCACGATCAGCAGCGTATCCCGCCACTCGAGGACCACCGGGAGGTGATCGATGAAATAGATCTCGGCATCGAGCGCGATGAGCTTGTAGCGCCCCAGCGCGATCGCCGCCCCGACGCCCAGCGCGGCGCCCAGCGCGGTCCCGACGCCCCCGATGACCATCCCCTGCCACAGGAACACGCGTCGCACGGACCGGGCCGGCAGGCCCATCGCGCGCAGGATCCCGATCTCCCGCGTCTTGTCGCGCACGACCATGGTCAAGGTGCCGACGATGTTGAACGCCGCGACCAGCACGATGAGCAGCAGGATCACCGTCATCGCCAACTTCTCGAGCTTCAGCGCCGAGAACAGCGACCGGTTCTGCGTCTGCCAATCGATGGCGCGATAGGGGAAGCCCAGCGTGCTGTCGATGCGGTATGCGACGTCCGGGGCGGCCCACCGGTCCGTCGTCTTGACCTCGATACCGGACACGGCGCGCCCCATCGAGGCGAAGGCCTGGGCCATCCCCAGTTCGAGGTACACCCAGCCGTTGTCGTACTCGTACATCCCGGTCTCGAAGATACCCGTGACCGGGAAGGCCGAGATCTGCGGCACGAGCATGCCGAGCAGCCCGCTGTTGCGCGCCGAGGCGGGCGAGATCAGGCGCAACGTATCGCCCGGGAAGAGGTTCAGCCGCTGCGCCAGCAGGCGACCGACGACCGCCCCGTCGCCGGCTCCGAAGGAGAACGACCCGTCGATCGCGCGGTCCCGGATGTCGGTCACCTCCGGCGCGGAGTCGCCCGCGGGGATCCCCTGGACGTACACGCCTTCGACGTAATCCGACCGGGCACTGGCCAGCGCTTGCGTCAGCACGAACGGGCCCGCGGCCACGACCCCGGGCACGTCGAGGACCGCCCCGAGGATGGGTTCCCAGTTGGCGATGGACAGACTCTCCCCGTAGCTCTGGACCCGCACATCGGGACTCCCGAGGAGGATCTTCTCGCGCAGGTCGATCTGCAGCCCGTTCATGACCCCGAGGATCACGATGAGCGCGCTGACCCCCACGATGACCCCGCCGATCGCGATCATCGAGATGAACGACAGCAGCGACGACCGGCGCCGGCTCCGCAGATAGCGCCACGCGATCATCCACTCGAGCCGCATCATTCCGGCCGCATCGTGGGAAAGAGGATGACGTCCCGGATGTTCGCGAGCCCGGTGAGGTACATGAACAACCGATCGAGCCCGACGCCGACGCCGCCCATCGGCGGCATCCCGTACTCCATCGCGCGGAGATAGTCCTCATCGACCCCGGAGGCCTCATCGTCCCCGGCGGCCTTGAGCCGGGCCTGGGCCTCGAAGCGCCGCCGCTGATCCAGCGGATCGTTCAATTCGCTGAACGCGTTGGCGAGTTCCTTGCCGTTCGCGAACAGCTCGAAGCGCTCGGTCAGTCGCGCGTCGCCGCGCTTGGGCTTCGCGAGGGGTGACAGCTCCACCGGATAATCGACCACGAAGGTCGGCCGGTCGATGTGCCGCTCCACCAAGGCCTGGAACAACTCGTCGAGCAACTTCGGGCGGCTCAACTGGGCCACCCCATGCACGCCGTGCTTCGTGGCCGCGGCGCGCACCGCGTCGTCGCTCATGGTGAGCGGGTCGGCACCCAATCCCCGGGCGAGCGCCGGGACCCACTCGATCCGCGGGAAGGGGGTCGCGAGCGTGTCCGACGAGAACGCGGCCCCCGCGGGATACAGGCCGGACCAGTCCCCGAGCGACGACCGCACCGCGGCCGCCGCGACGGCGAGCAGCGCCTCGACGCGATCCATCATCACGGTGTAGTCCGCGTAGGCCTCGTAGAACTCCAACATCGTGAACTCCGGATTGTGCGTCCGGTCGATGCCCTCGTTGCGGAAATCGTGCCCGATCTCATACACCCGATCGAAGCCGCCGACCACGAGTCGCTTGAGATAGAGTTCGTCCGCGATGCGCAGGAACAGTGGCATGTCCAGCGCGTTGTGATGCGTCGCGAAGGGCCGTGCGCTCGCGCCCCCATACAGCGGCTGCAACACCGGCGTCTCGACCTCCAGATACGACAGCCCATCCAGGTACCCCCGGATCGCGGAGGTCATCCGGGAGCGGGCAGCGAACAACGCGCGCACCTCGGGATGCACCGCGAGGTCCGCGTAGCGTTGCCGCGAGCGCTGCTCGCTGTCGCTCAACCCGCTGTGCCGGACGATCGCCCCATCGACGACCTCTTCCTTGCCGAACGGGAGCGGACGCAGCGACTTCGCCAGCATGGTCACCGACTCCACGCGCACGGTGACCTCCCCGGTGCGCGTGCGGAACAGTGGCCCCGACACGCCGATGATGTCGCCGAGATCGAAGTGCACCAGCGCCGCGAAGGCCTCCCCGAGCACGTCCTGACGGAAGTACAACTGGAGCCGCCCCTCGGGGTCACCCAAATGCGCAAAGATGGTCTTGCCATGGCCGCGCCACGCGACGATCCGTCCCGCGAGCTGCACGACCGGCCCGTCGTCCTGCCCCTCGGGGAGCAACGCACGCGCGGCCATCGTGCCGTGCGAGCGGTCGAAGCGATAGGCGAACGGTTCGATCCCCGCGTGGGTCAACGCGGCCAGCTTCTCACGCCGGGCCTGCAGCACGTGATTGAGATCGTCCGTCATCGGGCGCCTCCATCGACCGGAGCGGGGGCCCCGAAGCGCTTGAGGTACTCCTCAATGAGCGGGTCGATGTCGCCATCCATCACCTTCTGCACGTCCGTCAACTTGAACTCCGTCCGGTGATCGTTCACCATCGTGTACGGCTGGAAGACATAGCTCCGGATCTGACTCCCGAACGACACGTCCGCCTTGGTCGCGTCGAGCGCGGCCTTCGCGGCCGCCTGCTTGTCCGCCTCCAGCTGGTACAACTTGTTCTTGAGGATCTTCATCGCGAGCGCCTTGTTCTTGTGCTGCGAACGCTCCGCCTGCGAGGCCACGACGAGCCCGGAGGGGATGTGCCGCAACCGCACCGCGGAGCTCGTCTTGTTGACGTGCTGGCCCCCGGCGCCACTCGCGCGGAACACGTCCATCTCGATGTCCTCGTCACGGATCTCGATGTTGATCTCCTCGTTCACCACCGGATACACGAAGACCGAGGCGAAGCTCGTGTGCCGCCGCGCCTGCGAGTCGTACGGGGAGATCCGCACCAGCCGATGGACGCCGGTCTCGGGGCGCAGGAAACCGAACGCGTACGCGCCCTTGATCTCGAGCACGCTGCCCTTGATCCCCGCCTCCTCACCTTCGGAGCGGTCCAGGACCTCGACCCCGTAGCCCTTCCGCTCGGCCCATCGGATGTACATGCGCTCGAGCATCTCGGCCCAGTCCTGCGCCTCGGTGCCCCCCGCGCCGGCCGAGATCTCGACCTGCGCGTCGCGAAAGTCATCGCGGCCTTGCAGCAGCGACTTCAGCTCGAAGGCGTCGATGTCCGTGTGCAAGGTCGCCGCCTCACGCTCCAGATCGGCGTCAAGGGCGGGGTCGGGCTCCAGCGCCAGCAGGGCCTCCAGCTCCACCGCCGAGGCCGCCCGGTCCGTCAATGATTGGTGGGGATCGACGAAGCCTTTCAGCGCTTTGACCTCGTTGACGACTTCGCGCGCGCGCTCCTGGCGATTCCAGAAGTCCGGCTGCGACATCTCATCCTCGAACGCCGTCAGCGACGCACGCTTGCGGTCGATGTCAAAGGAACCTCCCGAGCTCATCGAGGCGCGCGACATCGTCGCGCAGCCGTCGGGACCGGTCGCTCTCGGCCATCGGGTCTACTCTCCAATCAGGGGTGGGGATCCCAGGCGGACCCCCGGAGGACAACGCGAGCCGACCTTCGCGTGGAAGAGCGGCTCGCGCGCATATCGTTGGAATATAACCGAGCGGTCCCGCGGGTGCCCGGTCGCGACACGCGTCAGAACAAGCGTTGTCCCCCCGCGAGGATGTCATTGAGGGCGTCCTGGAAGTGTGAGGTCGATTCGGCGAAGCTCTTCCCCACCTGCTCCACATACTCCTCGTAGCTCTTCTTGATCTCCTCGCGGAACAGCTGCTTCAGCGTGCCCTCCCGAAGCCCTTCCTCCCGCTTGTGCGGAAGGTACGCGATCATATCGGACACCAACGCCCGGGCCAGCCGCTTGGCCTTCACGTTGGGATCGTTCGACAAGAACGGATTCTGATGCCGCTTCGGCTCGCCGGTCGATGCGGCCGGCGCCGAGGCTGGAGAAGACAGCGGCGTGACGCCGCCACGCATGGCGATCGGCGATGTGGGCGGCGGCGCCAGCGGCCGCGGGGCTGCCGCAGGGGCGGACGCTCGCAGCGGCGATGGTGCCGGAGCCGCCACGTGGTTGGGGACCGACGGCCGCGGCGGCAACGCGGGGCTCGGCACGGACGGGCGTGCCGGCACGGCGGGGACTGGGGCGGAGGGCCGCCCAGGCAGCGCGGGGCCAGGCGCCGTACTGCGCGGGGGCGCCGCGCTCACGCCCTGCGAGGAACGCGCTGGCGGCGGGACCACCGGCGGGAGTGCCTGCCGCGGCTCGACATCTCGGTGCGCCGTGAACATGCCGGTGGGGCGCAACGCTGCCGTGGCCCCGGCCGGCGGGGGCTCCGGCGGCACGAAGCCGGGCAAGGTCGCTCGGGGCGTGGACAGCGGCGTCACCGGCGGCACCGCGCTCGACGGTGATGGGGGCGGTGGCGCGACGACCGGCGCGGCGCCCACGGGCTGATCGGTGCGCAGCCTCGGCGCGGACTCCGGCGTGCGCATCGTCAGCGCCGGCGTCATGATCGGCGTGGGGCTCTCTGACCGCGGCGAGGAGATCTCGCCACTGCCGCGGGGCGGCGCGAGCGTGGCGGGGGGGGCCACGATGTCGAAGGTCGCGACCGGCGCCGACGCGCGCGCCGGAGTGGCGGCCGTCTCGGTCACGGCCGCGACCTCGTCGGGACCGCCCGGGACCGCGATGATGCCACCGCAGACCGAGCAGCGCGCCTGCACCCCACCGAACGGCACCTTGGCGGGATCCACGCGGAACAGCGATGAGCACTCGGGACAACTGACGTTCACGTCTCCTCCTTGGGGCCGGACGGCGGAACGGCCGGATCGATGGTGCTCCCCAGCGGCGGGGTGTCCGTGCGCCGGTCGACGGTGAACACCGAGCCCGGGAGCGTCTTCGCGTAACTCTTCATCTCCGTCGCCAACTCGCTGACCTGCGCGGCGGTGAACAGCGCCCGTCGCTCGTTGGTCACGACGCCGATCGAGACGGTCATCAGCGGCACCTTGTGCAGCTGTCCGCGACGGTCTTTCCCGAAGTAGTAGCCCGCCCGGCGGTCCTGCTCGGAGTACTGGAACGGCACCAGGGCATCGAAGACCTCCACGATCTCCCCGCAGGTGGCGGCGATATCGGCGATCGGCACGATGAATACGAAGTCGTCCCCACCGATGTGGCCCACGAAGCCGCGTTCGCCGCAGGTCCCCTTCACCACATCGTGCAGGATCTTCGACAGGATGCGGATGACCCGATCGCCATCGTAATAGCTGTAGCGATCGTTGAACTCCTTGAAGTGATCGAGGTCGGCATAGCACATCGCGAAATGCTGCCCCAACCCGATCAGGCGCGACAACTCCGCTTCGATCTCGACCGCCCCCGGCAGGCGAGTGGACGGATGCACCAGCGTGTCGCGGTCCGAGCGGCGCAACAACATCGCGAGCCGGAACCGCGCCTCGGTCACGGGACAGTCCTCGCGCAGGATCTCATCGGCGCCGGCCGCGAAGGCCTCTGCGAAGGCCGCATCCGAGGATGCACAGAGCACGAGCGTCGGGACGATCCCCGTGTACGAGTCGGCTTTGAGTCGCTGCAGCACGGCCACGCAGGACGCGGCGGCGCTCCTGGCATCGACGACGACCACGCGCGGGCGCGCCCGCAACGCCGCTCCCAGGAGCACGTCGGGATCGTCCGTCCGCAGGACCGGCAGCTGCAAGGCGTCGAACCACTCCTGGAGCAGGGTCGGCGTCGGTTGCCCGTCGTGGACGAAGTAGAGGACCGAGCTGGTGGTCACGACACAGGCGTGAGAGGGACGGGCGACCGTGTGCCGCGCCGCGCCGCGCGGCACGGGGTGGCCCACAGCAATCTGCGTCGGCGCGCGCCGCTCCTCAACATCAGCGCGGCCACGGGACCGAGGCCTGCACGGCCCACACGCCGGTCGCCGGATCGTCGGGGAGCTGCAGCCGGATCGTCGCGAGGGCATCCACCATGCTCAAAAGGTGGTTCGCCAACAGCACGCTGGCAAACTCACCCGCCCGGCGGAAGGCCGTGTTCGAACGCTGGATGGTCAGGCGATAGAGGTCGAACTCGAGCGACGCATTGCGCCAGGACCAGGCATACTCGGGCAACACGGCCCGCTGGATGTACAAGCCCACCGCACTGCGATACGCGGCGCTCTGTTCGTCGGGGGGCGACTCGGGGTCCGACCAGTAGGTCTCCCTCGCGAGGCGCCACAGACGCCCATTGAACGTCGACTCGTCGAGTTCCGGGTCGAGTCCGCCGCCGGGGATCCGGTCGAACGCCCCGCTGGAGACGAAGCTCCGCATGGTCTCGTAGTACGAGAACGGACCGACCGGCGGATCGGCACCGAACTGCGACCGGGCGACATCGGCGGCCAGTCGCCGGTACTCCGAGCGTCGGCGCCGCGCCTCGGTGCGCCAGGCGTTGAACTCGAGCAGGGCATAGACCTCGGTGACGAGGTAGCCCAGCGCTCGGTTCTCCTTGAGCATGGCCTGCCCGAGGCCGGGCACCACGAGCGATGCCACCGGTGCCCACCGCACAAGGCGATCTGGTAGCGCCGACCGTGCAGAGTCGGCCTCGGCGGACGAGGACAGCGGTGGCGACCGGAATGGCGAGGCCTGCACCCGCTGGGCCGCGGCGGCGCTGGGAGCGGCAAGGACCAGGACCGCAAGCCCGGCGAAGCGCACGAAGATCCTCGGCATCACCACGCCGTCCGCAGCGAGACGAACGAGGTACCGCGGTTCGAGTCGATCCCGCCGCCGAGGATGCGCCCGAGGTCGATGGTCGCGCGACCGAGTCGCGCCCCGAATCCGACACTCGCCCCCGTCCCCTCGCCGCTTCCGCCGACGTAGCCCACGCGCATGCCCAGTCGCTCGCGATACAGCGCCGACACCCCGCCGCGCAGGGCCCAATCGCCCGGCGACCGCAGGCGGTCGATGACATCCACGTTGACGCGGATCTGTGCCCCATCGAGCTCTGCCTCCAGGCGTCGCACCCGATAGCTCAGCCCGAGCTGGACGCGGGACGGCAGCGGGTCGGCCTGGGCCTCATCGTTCACCTGGAGGCGGAGACCCGCGTTGCGCACGGTGGCGCCGGCGACCAGGTCCCCGGCGGAATCGATCCGCAGCTGCAGTCCGACGTCGACCGCGCTGCTCGACACATCGAACGCCGCGACCGGCGGGCAGAGTCCGGAGCAATTGCCGACGAACTTCGCGAGTTTGTAGGTGACCCCGAATGTCGTGCGCGGACCCATCGGGGTCGCGTAGGTCGCCTGCAGAATGTACGCCTGTTGGGACAGGGTACCGGTCTGTCCGCTCGCGTCGCCGGTCTCCTGCTGGCCATAGTCCAGGATGCCGACGCCGAGCCCGAGGACCCCGGCACGATCGAAGGGCAAGACCAGGGCGACCGCATTCAGCGGGCCGACGAAATAGGACCCGTGATGGAACGCGATCTCGCGGGTCCGCATGGGCGCGACGCCGGCGGGATTCCAGTAGAGTTGATCGGTGGACGCGACGGGCTCGGCCACCGACTGCCCGCTGGCCGCCGACGATGCGCCAAGCGGCAGGAGGAGGAAGATCGCCCCTTCGCGCGCGATCCCGCGCTGCGCACCGCCAGTCGTGGCGGTCGCCGACAGCAACAGGAAGAGGAACCAGACGCTGCGACCGAGCACGCTAGATCGCGGTGGCCTCGTCGAGCAACATCACGGGGATCCCGTCGCGCACCGGGAATCGCAGCCGGCACTGGGGGCAGTCGAGCGCGGGGGGCTCGTCTCGCCACACCAACTCCCCCTTGCACCGGGGGCACACCAACAGAGCGAGCAACTGCGGCGGAACGGTCATCGATGCCTAGTTCCTTCCAGGGAGGCGGTAGCCAAGTCGGTCCAGCACGTGCGGCTTGCGCCGCCAGTTCGGTTCGACCTTCACCCACAGATCGAGGAAGACAGCGGCCCCGATCAGCGATTCGATCTTGGCGCGGGCGGCGCTCCCCAGTGCCTTGATGCGCGACCCGTTCGCGCCGATGAGGATGCGCTTCTGACTGTCCCGCTCGACGAACAGCGTCGCTCGAATGTACACCGGCGTACGCGTTTCGCGGAACTCCTCGATGACACACGCGATGCTGTAGGGAATCTCCTCCTCCAGCTGGTCCAGCGCCGTTTCGCGGATGAGCTCGGCCGCGAAGAAGCGCACGGGGAGGGTGGACAGTTCATCCTCGGGATAGAGCAGCTGCGTCATCGGCAGCTGTGCCCGCACCGCCTCGAGCAAGTCGTCGATCCCGGTCCCATCCAACGCCGAGCACTGGATGGCATCGGGACACTGCGCACGCAGCGCCTCGCGCTCCGCCGGGCCGAGTCGGTCGATCTGATTCAATGCGACCAACACCGGTGCGCGCGGCGGCCGATCGAGCCCCGCGAGCTGGTGCAGCGGCTCTGGCGCGCCCCGTGCGGCGTCCTGCAGATGGATGATGACGTCCGCGTCCTCGAGGGCGCGCTGTGCCGTGCGTCGCATGCGCTCGTGGAGCTCGTAGTCCGGGTCGAGGAGTCCCGGGGTGTCCAGGAGGACCATCTGCGACTCGGCGTCGGTCCGGATGCCGACGACGCGATCGCGCGTGGTCTGCGCCTTGGGACTGGTGATGGCGAGCTTTTCGCCGACGATGCGATTGAGGAGCGTGGACTTCCCAGCGTTGGGACGTCCTGCGAGTGCGACGAAGCCCGCGCGCATAGGGAATCGGAGTGGAGGGAATCGAGAGCTGAAACGACGCGAGCCCCGGTCGTCCGGTTGGACGAGCGGGGCTCACAGGGGTGCC
>CAZCZO010000043.1:0-11811 GCA_964503275.1 uncultured Gemmatimonadaceae bacterium
CGGCTGCGACGCTTCGCGGCCGCGGCCTTGCGCTGACGGGCCTCGCTCGGCTTCACATACTCCCGACGCCGACGCAACTCCTGGAGGAGCCCCGACCGCTGCACCAACCGCTTGAACCGCTTCAGCGCGACGTCAATACGATCGTCGTCAGCCAGCTGCACTTCGCTCATTCGAACCAGTCTCCTGCGGCCCGCTGGGCCAGGTCAATAAGTGGAAGATCCAGAGCACATCGCCGCCGCGCTGGTGCGCGGCGGCGATGACTCCGGTGAACTAGCGGCCGAGGCGGACGACGTTCTCAGCGGCGGGGCCCTTCTGGCCCTGCACGATGTCGAACTCGACACGCTCGCCTTCGGCGAGCGTACGGAAGCCCTGACCCTGGATGGCCGAGTGGTGCACGAAGCAGTCCTTCTGGCCGCCCTCAGGCGTGATGAAGCCAAAGCCCTTCGCGTCGTTGAACCACTTCACGGTGCCGGTGCTACGCATTGCCCTACTCCTTGATGTTGTAATCGGAGACGGACATGCCGCATGCACCGACTACCTGTTGTTGAGCGCCCCCGCGGTGTCCACGCAGTGGCTGTGAAAACGAAACGGGATCCGGCGTGCGCCAGATCCCATCTGGTCCTCACGTACATGTCGCTCTCAGAGGTGAAAGCGGGACACTCCTGAAAAGTACTGTCCCCCCGTCCCAACAAGCAAGGGGGGGCGTCAAGGGGGCGGGTAACGGCCCCGTCACGCCAGCTGGTCGGCCACCACCTCGGCGATGTCCATGACCGGCAACTCCTGCCCATTCGCCTTCACCCCGTCCTGCATCATGGTCATGCAGAAGGGGCAGGCCACGGCGATCCCGGCCGCCCCGGTGGCCAAGGCCTCCCGGGCCCGCTCCACGTTGATCCGCGTCCCCTGGGTCTCCTCCATCCACATGCGCCCGCCCCCGGCCCCACAGCAGAGCCCGCGGTCCTTCGCGCGCGGCATCTCGGTCAGCTGCACCACCGGCAGGGCCCGCTTGAGGGTCTCCCGCGGCGCCTCGTAGACGTCGTTGTAGCGGCCCAGGTAGCAGGAGTCGTGGAAGGTGAAGTGCGACACCCCCTCGTGCGCCTGCTGGTTGCGCAGCGGCACCCGGCCCTCGGCCAACAGGTGCTCGATGTACGTGGAGTGGTGGATCACATCGTACTCGCCCCCGAACTGCGGATACTCGTTGCCCAGCTGATGGAAGCAGTGCGGGCAGGCCGTGACGATGGTGCGCACCCCATACTGGGCCAGCGTCGCCACGTTGTCCTTGGCGAGCATCTGGTACAGGTACTCGTTCCCCATGCGCCGCGCGGGATCGCCGTTGCACTTCTCCTCCTGCCCGAGGATCGCGAAGCGCACGCCGGCCGCCTGCATCACCTTGGCGAAGGCGACAGTGGTCTTCTTGGCGCGGTCGTCAAAGCTGCCCATGCAGCCCACCCAGTAGAGCACCTCGGGCGTCTCGCCGCGCGCGTGCAGCTCGGCCATGGTCGGGATGTCCATGCCATCGGCCCAGCGGCCGCGGTCGCCGGGGTCGAACTGCCAGGGCGAGCCCACCGACTCCATCGACTCGAAGGCCGGGAGGATCTCCTCGGGGAAGCGCGACTCCGTGAGCACCAGGTTGCGCCGCATCTCGTTGATGATGTCCAGCTGGTCGATCGACACCGGACACTCGTACACGCAGGCGCGGCACGACGTGCAGGCCCAGAGCTCTTCGTCGGTGATGTAGTCATCCAGCAGGCGCTTGGCCACCGAGCCTTCGTCCTCCACGCGCTCGGCCAAGGCGACGGGCGCGATCTCTTCCAGCCGCTCGCGCACATTGATCACGATCTTGCGCGGGCTCAGCGTCTTGCCCGTGAGGTTGGCCGGGCACACGGAGGTACAGCGCCCGCACTCGGTGCAGGCGAACCCATCGAGCAGGTTCTTCCAGGTCAGGTGCGAGACATCGGACGCCCCGAAGACCTCGGCGTCCTCGGCCTCGAGGTCCATGGGGCGCATCACACCGACCGGCCCAGGACCGCTGGTGTTCGAGAGGAACACGTTGGGCAGCGACGCCACCACGTGCAGATGCTTGCTGTACGGCAGATAGTTCAGGAAGCCCAGCACCAGCAGGCCGTGGGCCCACCAGTTGAGCGTCAGCCCCACGTGCTGCGCGCCTTCCCCCAGTCCGCGGAACGCGCCGGACAGCGCGACGGACAACGGCTTTGCGAGGTGCGGCGAGCCCGGCTCCAGCAGGATCTCGAAGGCATGCGTGCCGAACATCGTGACCATCAACAGCGCGATCCACGACAGGATGAGGATCGGGTCGCCCTCGTGCGTCTCGGCACCCTGCAGGCGCGGGACGCGGCGCGTGAGGCGGCGCCACAGCGCCATCGCGAGCGCGGCGAGCACCAGCGCGCCCCAGACGTCCTGATTGACGGCGTAGAAGGTGTACAGCCACGACGGCAGGAACGACTGATACGTGAAGTGCGGCGCCGCGCCGCGGATGATGAACTCCACCGTGCCCGCGGTGAGCACCGCGAAGCCCCAGAAGATCACCGCGTGCATCGGCCCGGCGACGCCGTCGCGGAAGATCTTCTTCTGGAAGATGCCGATCTCGAGGGAGTTCATGAACCGCACGCGCAGATCGTTGCTGCGGTCGTCGGGCGTGCCCAGGCGGAGGTAGCTCACCAGGCGCTGGACGTTGTACGAGAAGAAGCCCAGCGACAGGACGACGACGAACAGCCAGAGGATCTGCGATGCGGTCACGGGATCAGCTCCCCTGCTTGGCAGCCTTCACGGCCGCGGTGAGCGCGGGGACGATCTCGAGCGAGTCCCCGACGATGCCATAGTCGGCCACCTTGAAGATCGGGGCCTCCTTGTCCTTGTTGATCGCGACGATGGTCCGCGACGTGCGCATGCCCGCCAAGTGCTGGATGGCGCCACTGATGCCCACCGCCACGTACAGATCGGGACTGACCAGGCGCCCCGTCTGTCCGATCTGGTCGGCATGCGGCCGCCATCCGTCGTCGGTCACGGCGCGCGTCGCGCCGACGGCAGCGTTGCCGAACGCGGCCGCGAGGTCCTCGAGCAAGGAGAAGTTCGCCGCCTCCTTGAGACCACGACCACCGGCGACGATCACGGGCGCATCGCCCAGGTCCAGCGCCGTGCTGCTGCCGGTGATGGTCTCGGTGACCTGGACGCGAGCGGCGCCGGGATCCATCGCCAGCGCGAGCGACTGGGTGGCCGCCGAGGTCGGCGCGGGCGTGGCCACCACGGCCCCGGGGCGCACCGACACCACCGCAGGCGACGCGGAGAGGGCGATGGTCGCGATGACCTTGCCCGTGTAGCCGGGCTTGTCGGCGACGATCGTGTCGCCGTCCCAGCGCAGCGAGGTGACATCGGTGGCCGCGGGCACCTGCAGCGCCGCCGCCACGCGGGGCGCGAGGTCCTTCCCCGTCGCCGACGCACCGAAGACCACCGCGCGGTACCCCCCACTGGTCACGAGGGCCGCGATGGTCGCGGCCTGCGACTCCGGCGCATTGTGCGCGAACGCCGCGTGCTCGGCGACATGCACGGTCGCGGCGCCGTACTCCCCGAGCGCGGCGGCCTGCGCGCCGATCCCCGGGGGGCCGAACAGCACGGCGTGCACCGCGCCCCCATCGGCCAGGGCACGGGCCGCGGTCACGGCCTCGAAGGCCACGCGGCGCAACTCGCCACCGCGCGCTTCGGCAACTGCAAGGATGTTCGGCATGTCAGAGCACCTTTGCTTCGGTCCGAAGCAGCGAAACAAGTTCAGGGACGGCCGCGGCGCCCTCGCCGATGATGCGACCGGCCGCCCGCTCGGGCGGCAGGTTGGCCGCCGTGCGCGTGAGGCGAACGGCCCCCAGCTGCGCCGGCTTGCTGTCGAGCGGCTTCTTCTTGGCGGCCATGATGCCCTTGAGCGAGGGGTAGCGCGGGCGCGCCACGCCCTCGTCGATCGACACCACGGCCGGCAGCGGCGCCTCGACGAGCTCCGCACCGCCCTCCAACTCGCGGCGGGCCTTGACGCGACCGCCCGACACGTCGAGCTGCGAGACCGCTGTGACGCAAGGCCGGTCCAGCAGGGCGGCGACCATCGGGGCCACCGACTGATTCGCGGCATCGAGCGACATGCGCCCGAACAGGACGAGGTCGTAGCCGCCATTCCGCAGCTCGGCGGCCAGCGCCTCGGCGATGGCCCAGGGGTCGGCTGGCACGGGGTCGGCCTTCAGTTGCACCGCGTTGTCGGCGCCCATCGAAAGCGCCTTGCGCAGCGTCTCCTGCACGGCGTCGGGGCCGAGCGCGACGACCGTCACCTCGCCGGCGTTGAGCTTTTCCTTGATCTGGATCGCGGCCTCGGCGGCGTAGCCATCGAAGTCGGACATGTCGAACTTGAGCCCGGTCTCGTCCACGGCGGTCCCGGACGGGGCGATCTTGAATTTCACGTCCATATCGGGGACGCGCTTGATGCACACGGCGATCTTCACCGCGGGGTCTCCTGTGTTGATGACCGGGGAAAGTTAGCCCCCCGGACGGGTGGGGTGGAGGGTGCTGTCCAGCTCGGCGGAGCGCCGACTGGGGCTAACTTCCGGTCACCCGCTCACGTTTCCCGGCTATGCTCCCCTCCCCTGGCTCCCTCGCCATCGTCACCGGCCCCACGGCCGGCATCGGCCGCGTCTTCGCCCAGCGTTTGGCGGCGCGGGGGCATGCCCTGTTGCTCGTGGCGCGTGACGCCGCGCGGTTGGAGGCCCTCGCCGCCGAGCTGCGCGCGGCCCACCAGGTGGCCTGCCAGACGATGGTCGCCGACCTGGCCAGCGAAGCGGGCATGGAGGCCCTGGCCCAACGGCTGGCCGCCGAGCCCGAGGTGGGCGTGCTAGTGAACAACGCCGGGTTCGGGACCAAGGGCAAGCTGCACGAGGCGCCGCTGGGTCCACAGATGGACATGCTGCGCCTGCACGTGCTGGCCCCCATGCGGCTCACGCATGCGGTGCTGCCGCGGATGGTGGCGCGGGGCAGCGGCTGGGTGATCAACAACAGCAGCGTCGCGAGCTTCCTGTACGGGCCAGGCAACGCCAACTACTGCGCGACCAAGGCCTACCTCACGCGGCTCACGCTGTCGCTGGACACCGAGCTGCACCGCACGGGTGTGGTGGTGCAGGCGCTGTGCCCGGGCTTCACGCACTCGGAGTTCCACGCGCGCATGCGGGTGGACAAGGGCAATATCCCCAGCTGGCTGTGGCTGTCGCCGGAGTCCGTGGTGGATGCGTCGCTCGCGGCCTGCGCGAACGGCGGGCCGGCGGTGTTGATCCCGACCTGGCGCTACCGGGTGATCACGGCATTGGCGCAGTGGGTGCCGCATGCGCTGCGGCGCAGGATGCGGGGGTTATCGCGGTAGGTGGCCTACGGCAGCAGCCGCAACGCCTTCACATGCCCGGGTCGCACCACGCCGAAGTGTCGGCGGTCCGTGGTCAGCACATCACGCGTGCCGATACGCTCGGCCACCGCGATGACCGCCGCATCGGTGAAGCCCAGCGGGAGATCAGCGTAGGCGGACGTCAGCGCGGCCACGCGCGCATAGTCGTCCGCCTCGAGCGCTTCGATGTCGAACTCGCCAGCCGCGACTGCGCCGAGGAACGCCTGCTCGGCACGCGGACCCAGCCGCGTCTGCAACAGATAGCAGAGTTCGGGGAGCACCGGCGCCGGAACGATCACGAGCCCCGCGCGAGTGCCCCACCAAGCGACGACCGCGCTATGCCACTTGTCGGAGCGGTCCACCAAGGCGTACAGCGCCCCAGTGTCCGCGACCACCATCAGCGATGCGGATCGCGCCACAACAGCTCGTCCACGCGCTCCGACGTGTCGGTCTCACCGCTCGCGAACTGCCCAGCGACGGACGGCAACGCACTGGCCCGCGGCTTGGCGACATACTCCGCGAGCGCCTCGCGCACGACATGCGCGAACGGCACGCCCCGCGCCTTGGCGGCCCGCTGGGCGGCGGCAAGGGTGGCTTCGTCGAGGTACATCGAGGTGCGGCGCATACGTACATACTAACTACTGGCATACGTATGTCAAACTGTCGCGCCCCCCCTTCGTCACCCCTACCCCCCGAACGCGTTCAACCCCGTGATCGCCTGCCCCAGGATCAGCGAGTGCACGTCGTGCGTGCCCTCGTACGTGTACACGCTCTCCAGGTTCGCCATGTGCCGCATCGCCGCGTACTCGGCGAGGATGCCGTTGCCGCCCAGCAAGCGCCGCGTCTCGCGCGCGATGTCCGTCGCGATGTCCACGTTGTTGCGCTTGGCCAGCGACACCATCTGAGGCGTGAAGGTGCCCTGATCCTTCATGCGGCCCACGTGCAGCGCGAGCAGCTGCCCCTTGGTGATCTCGGTGAGCATGTTCGCCAATCGCACCTGCTGGATCTGGGTGCCACCGATGGGCTTGTCGAACATCACGCGCGTCTTGGCGTAGGCCACCGCCTCCTCGAAGCAGGCCATGGCCGCGCCGATCGCGCCCCAGGCGATGCCGTAGCGCGCCTGCGTCAAGCACATCAGCGGACTCTTGAGGCCACCCGAGTTCGGCAGCAGCGCGTCGGCCGGCACATGCACGTCGTCGAGCACCAGCTCGCTCGTGTCGCTGGCCCGCAGCGACAGCTTGCCCTTTTGATCTTTGGCGCTGAAACCCTTGGTGTCCGTCTCCACGATGAACCCGCGGATGGACTTGGGATCATCGCCCTCGGTCTTGGCCCAGATGATCGCCACGTCGGCCGTGGAGCCGTTGGTGATCCACATCTTGCTGCCGTTCAGCACCCAGGAGCCGTCGGACTGCCGCGCCGCCCGTGTGATCATGCCCGCCGGGTTGGAGCCGAAGTCCGGCTCGGTCAACCCGAAGCAGCCGATGAGGTCCGCCTTGGCCAGCCCCGGCAGGTACTTCATGCGCTGCTCTTCAGAGCCGAACGCATAGATGGGGTACATGACCAACGAGCCCTGCACCGACGCGAACGAGCGCACGCCCGAGTCACCGCGCTCGAGCTCCTGGCAGATGATCCCGTAGGCCACGCTCGACAGCCCCGCGCAGCCGTACTTCTCCGGCAGCGTCGGCCCGAACACGCCCAGCTCGGCCATCCCCGGGATGATCTCCTTAGGGAAGCGCCCGTCCACGTAGGCCGGCCCGATCACCGGCAGCACCTGCTCGTCCACGAAGCGGCGGATGCTGTCGCGGATGGCACGCTCCTCCTCAGTGAAGGCCGCGTCGATGCCGTAGAGGTCGCCGGCATGCGGGGCCAGCTCGGGGGAGGCGAGGAAATTCGAGGTCATAGCAGCGGGAACGGCCCGAGGGCCGAGGATGTGGGCAGGGAGCAGCGTGGGACCTCTGAAATCTACAGCCCGCGGCCCTGAGGCCGAAGAGCGCGCCGCTCACCTCACCCCACCACCCGCACCGCCCGCGGCGTGATCCCCAGCTCCCGCGCCTTGCGCCGAAAGCTCGGCCCGTGATCCACAGGGCGCCCCGTCTCGTCCTGCCACTGATGTACCATCTCGTGTAGCAGGGTCTCCAGCGCCGCCGCGATCCCGTCACGCCGCAGGTGCTTGCGGCTGATCGCGATGCCGCGCTCCAGCCCTTGCGCCTCGGCCGCGCGCGGCGTGTAGTGGCCCAGGCGCCGCGCGATGCGGCGCGACACATGCACAGGAATGCTCGCCAGCAGCCCCCCGAAGTGCTGCGCGTTGAACTTGTGGTGCCAGTCGGCGAGCAGCACCCGCAGCGGCTCGTCGTCGGGGTGGGTCCGCTCGGGCCGACGCACCGCCGCACCGATCGGCAGAGGCCACTGCACGATGGTCTCCACCGCTCGCGCGCGATCGGCCCGCGTGCGCGCCATCACGAAGCGGACGATCGCCTCGTGCACATGCTCCGGCGCCTGCACGAAGGCGTGATGCGCCCGCAGCACGCCGCCCTTGCACGACACGACCACCGAGCGATTCTGCGTCAGCACGATGCGCTCCACGCCCCGCAGGCCCCGCCGCTGCAACACCGTCAGGAAGGTCTCGGGCGTGACGACCTCCTCGAACAGCATCAGCTGCGGCGTGCTCACCGGAAGGTCCGCGTGCCGGGATCCCACACGAGATGCTGGACCCGCGGCGCGGGACCGTCCAACGCCACGACGTTGATCGCCGGTGGTCGCCCGCCCCGCGTGCGCGTGGTGATCGTCCCGGCCACCGCCACCTGCACGCGCTGTGCCGGGTGCTCGACCGCGCGCACATCCTCCTGGTGGTCGTGCCCGCAGAGCACCAAGGACACGCCGAGCTGCGCGAACGCCTCCAGCACGTCACGGTGATTGCTGAGGCCGAAACGCTGCGAGATCTCGCCGGCCACCGGGTTGTGGTGCATCACGATGATGCGCGTGTCGCGCGCGGGGCTCGCGGCGAACTCCTGCTGCGCCCACGCGATCTGCGCCGGACGCAGATCGCCGATCACCGACAGATCGCGCGGCCGCGTCGTGAGCGTGTGGCGCGAGATCCCGTGGGCGCTGTTGAGGCCGACGATCGTCGCGCCTGCGATCCGCAGCACCGATTGCTCCGGCCGCCCCAGACCGCGCCGCCACTTGCGGAACATCCACGCCGGCGGCGCGAGGTGCAGCGGCGCGCGCCACCACGCGCAATCGTGGTTGCCGGGCACGGCCAGGACCGGGGACACCTGCGCGGCGAGGTCCAGGAAGTCGCGGGCCCGGGCGAACTCCCGCATGCGCGCGCGCTGCGACAGATCGCCCGAGACCACCACGGCGTCGAAGCGCTCGCGCTGGATCAGACCTTCGATGGCGGCGACCGGCTCGGGCAGACTGTGCCGCCCAAAGTGCAGGTCGGACACATGCAGGAGGCGCGTCACCCCTGCAGGCGGGCGATGATGGCGTCCACGTACTGGTCGGTCGTCGCCGTGCCGCCGACGTCGGGCGTCACGGTGCGCCCCTCGCGCAGGGTCTCCTCCACGGCGGACCGGATGCGGGCCGCGCGCGCATCGTCGCCGATGTGCTCCAGCATCAAACACGCCGCGAGGATCAACGCACTGGGGTTCGCGATGTTCTTGCCCACCAGCGACGGCGCGGTCCCGTGCACCGCCTCGAAGATCGCGCCGTTCTTGCCGATGTTCGCCCCCGGGGCGAGGCCCAGCCCGCCCACCAGGCCCGAGATCAGATCGCTGAGGATGTCGCCGAAGAGGTTCGTCGTCACGATCACGTCGAAGCGCTCGGGGTTGAGCACCAGCTCCATCGCCATGGCGTCGATGATGCGCTCGTCGAACGCGATGTCGGGGTACTCCGTGGCGACCCCACGCCCGACGTCGAGGAAGAGCCCCTGCGAGTACTTGAGGATGTTCGCCTTGTGCGCGAGCGTCACCTTCTTGCGCCCGTGCTTGCGCGCATACTCGAACGCATAGCGACACACCCGCTCCGCGCCGAAGCGCGTGATCACCGCCGTGGACTCGGCCACCGCGCGGGGATCGTCACCGATGCGCACGTAGTGCTCGATCCCGATGTACAGCCCTTCGGTGTTCTCGCGGATGAGCACGATGTCCACATCCTCGAAGCGGCCGTTGCGCAGGATCACATGGGCCGGCCGCACGTTCGCGTACAGGTCGAAGGTCTTGCGCAGCGCCACGTTGATCGAGCGGAACCCCTCGCCCACCGGCGTCTGCAAGGGGCCCTTGAGGGCGATCCGCGTCTGGCGGATGGAGTCCAGCGTGGCGTCGGGGATCGGATCGCCGATCGCCGAGACGGCGGCCATGCCGGCGAGCTGCCGGTCCCAGGTGATGGCGGCGCCGGAGGCCTCGACGACCCGGACCGTGGCGTCGGTGATGGACGGGCCGATGCCGTCGCCGGGGATCAGCGTAACAGGTGTGGACACGAGCAGGTGGGACGAAAGGACGGGATCAGCGCACGACGAACAGGGCCGCCGTGCGCGCGGCGAGGGAATCGACGGCGGCCGAGGGCGCGCCGGCGAAGCGGGTCTCGAGGATGGCGGTCCACAGCACGCGGCTCTGGCGGCCATCGACCAGCGTGAGCCGGAGCTCGGCCATCGCGGGGGACTGCGTGGTGTCCACCCGGATGGCCACGGGCACCACCGCGTGCCGCCCCCCGGTCAACGCGATGATCGACCGCAGGCGTGACTGGAACGGCTCGGGCAACGGCGTGCCTTCGCGCGCCTTCTCGCTCTTGAGCGGCTGCGCGCCGAGGGCGAGCGGGTTGGTCACGTAGGTGGGATTGCGGCGCGCGGTGCGCAGGACGTCGGCGGGGTAGGCCCAGCCCTCCCCGATGCCGCCATCGGCGAGATAGCGGCTCAGCGCGAGATCGAAGGCATCGAGGTGGGCGCGCGCGTCGGCGGTCCCGGTCCACTCCTGCGCCGGGAGCAGCGTCATGCGCTCCGCCGCGTAGGCGCCGAGGCGCGGGGCCGCCTGCGCACCCACGCGCAGGGCCGTGCCGCCGAGGAGCAGCACGATGAACGCGGACCGGACGCAGGACGTACGCATCGTCGGAAGTTAACGCATCGCGCCGCGCAGCCGCACCCATCCCGCGTTGACGCTCCCGCGCCCCGGGCGCATCTTGCCGCGGTCGTCCTCCCACCCCTCACTGCTCCCCATGTCCCGAACGCTGTCGGTCCTCATCTGGGTCGCCGTCTCGCTGGTCGGTGCGGCCGGGTTCGCGGGTCTCGCGCTCCAGCGCGGCGAGACCGTCAGCGCCGCCTGGCTGCTGACCGCGGCCGTCTGTACCTACGCGGTGGCCTATCGCTTCTACAGCAAACTGATCGCGGCCAAGGTCTTCGCGCTCGACCCAGCGCGGGCGACGCCCTCGGAGCGACTGGCCGACGGGCGCGACTTCGTCCCCACCAACAAGTGGATCGTCTTCGGGCATCACTTCGCGGCGATCTCGGGCCCGGGACCGCTGGTGGGGCCGACGCTCGCGGCCCAGTTCGGCTTCCTGCCCGGGGCGTTGTGGATCATCATCGGCGTCGCCATCGGCGGCGCGGTGCAGGACATGATCATCCTGGCCTCCTCGATCCGTCGCGACGGGAAGTCGCTGGGGCAGATCGCCAAGGAGGAGATCGGGCCCGTGGCCGGGTACACCGCGCTGGTCGCGGTGATGGGCATCATGATCATCCTGACCGCCGTGCTCTCGCTGGTCGTCGTGAATGCGCTGCGCGACTCGGCCTGGGCGACCTTCACCGTCGCCCTGACCATCCCCATCGCCATGCTGATGGGCGTGTACCTGCAGTATCTGCGGCCGGGGCGGGTCCTCGAAGTCAGCGTGCTGGGATTGATCCTCCTCGTGGTCTCGCTCTACGGCGGCCAGTGGGCGGCCACGCACCCCGTGCTCGGCCCGATGTTCACGCTGAACGCGACGACGCTGGCGTGGGCGGTGATGGCCTATGGGTTCTTCGCGTCGGTGTTGCCGGTCTGGCTGTTGCTGGCCCCCCGCGACTACCTCTCGGCCTTCGTCAAGATCGGCGTGGTGGTCGCCCTGGCACTGGGCATCCTGTGGGTGCTGCCGCCGCTGCAGATGCCGGCCGTGACGCAGTTCATCGACGGCACGGGGCCGGTGTTCGCCGGCAAGCTGTTCCCCTTCGTGTTCATCACCATCGCCTGCGGCGCGATCTCGGGCTTCCATTCGCTGATCGCCTCGGGCACGACGCCCAAGCTGCTCAGCAACGAGGTGGACGCGCGCATGGTGGGCTACGGCGGCATGCTGATGGAGTCACTGGTCGCCGTGATGGCGCTGATCGCGGCCTGTGTGCTGACGCCCGGCGTGTACTTCGCGATCAACGCGCC
>CAZCZO010000044.1:0-7850 GCA_964503275.1 uncultured Gemmatimonadaceae bacterium
TCGCCGCACAGTTGCAGGCCGAGGTCGAGGTGCCGGCGCGGGCCGCGCTCTCACTCCAGATGCTCGAGGCGCCGAGCCACCTCGTGGCGGAGCAGGACTACCGCAGCGCTGTGCTCGTCCGGAACAGCGGCAATCGTACGGCCGACGTCGTCCTCACCGCGGCCGCGCGACGCGGCGGCGACGCCCTGCTCGATGTGCCCACGTTCCGCCTCGCCGCCGGGCAGCAGCGCGTGATCTCGGTGAACGCCACCGCACCGCAGGGCACGGTCACGAGCGAAGAGCTGACGGTGCAGGTCGCCGATCAGAGTATGGGCACGACGGACTCGGTGGCGAGTCGCCTGACGCATCGCATGCGCGTCGTGCCACGCGATGCCGAGCACGGCTCCTCGCTGCAGACCATCCCCATGACCGCGACGCTGCGCAGCGCGGGCACGCCGGTGGCGAACAGCGGGATCGCGTCGGGGACCACCGTCGAACTGGTCGGTCGTGGCGCGATGGCCAAGGGGTCCAGCACGCGGCTGGAGCTCGTGGCCCGCTACAGCGAAACGCGCAATGCGCCCTACGCCATCCGCAATGAGTTCCGCGCGGCCCTCGAAGGCGACTGGGGCAACATCACCTTGGGGCACGCCCGCTATGGCCTCACGCCGCTGACCAGCAGCACGCTGCTGCTGCTCGGGGCCGGAGCGGCGGTGCAGGCCGGACCGCTCCGTCTCGCGGCCCACGCGGGCTATGACGATCTGCGGCCGGACGATACCCGGGAAGCTGCGGCGCAGATCGGCCTGCGCGTGCCCATGGGCGCCGAGCTGGCCGTCACCTCGCTGCTGCGGCAGGATGTGGACGGCTCACGCCGCGCGCATCACACCGGCCGACTGACCCTGCCCCTGCAGCGTGCGGGCACCGTGAGCGTCGAGGGCAGTCTTCCCACCAGCCCTGGCGCCACCGTGAACGGCTGGGCCATGAGTGCGAGCGGGGCACCGCTCGGCTTCCACTACTCCGCGCGACTCATCGACGGTGACTCCACGTGGATCGGTCCCCGGCGCGGGGTGATCGAGCGCAATGCCTCGATCAGCACGCCAACGGTCGCGCGGCTGCGGCTCTACGCCGATCACGCCTCGCGGCAACAGAATCGCCTCGATCTGCTCGATCTCAGTGACTCGCTCGGGACCCTCAGCGTGCTCAGCGATCGCTCGTCCCTGACCACCGCCGGGGTCGCCATCGGCTCCTGGCTGCGTGCGGAGCGGCGCGAGGTCGAGCAGTCCTTCCACTTCATCGGGACACGCGCGCTGCGCGAGGAGTCCGGCGTGAACGTCATCGGGTCCTGGCGCACCGGGCGTCGCTTCAACGCGACGGCCATCTACTTCCGCGGCGATGCGCGCACCGCCGACTCCGCCGCGTGGCGCCCGTTCTACCGCACGACGGCGACGGGCACGCTGCGGCTGGTCGGTCGCAATGCCATCACGCTGCTCGCCGACCGGCAGGTCACGCCCGATCGCGCGTCGAGCGGCTCCATCATCCGGACGGGGATCGGCGCGCAACTCACCCTGGACTCGCGGCGCACGGGCTCGACGCTGCAGCTCGGCGGACGCCAGAACCGCGGCTCGGGGATCTCGCTGGGCTCGGGCGGCGGCGTGGCCGTGCTGGCCCAGCGCTCGCTCGATGCGACGCTGAAGCAGTCGTTGCCCGGTGGCTACACGATGGGCATGCGCTGGCGCGCCGTCGAGTCACCGTCCCGCGGCGCGCCATGGTTGCAGGTCGCGGCCGTGGAACTGTCCATGCCCTTCGCGCTGCCGGTGGGCCCTCGCCGCGATGTCGGCAGCCTCACCGTCGTGGTCCGCGACGAGTCCAGTGGCCGACCGGCCCGTGACGTTCTCGTGCTCGTGGGCAATCGCGGCGCGGTCACCGACCGCAACGGACGCGTGACGCTCAACGAGCTCGCCCCGGGCGCCTATGCCGTGCAGATCGATCGCAGCACGGTCCCTCGCGACCGGGTCAGCACGCACGACGCCCCGGAGTTGGTGACGGTCGCGGCGGCGGAACGTCGCGAGGTCCATGCCCTGTTGATCGAAGGGGCGCGGATCGGCGGCCGCTTGCGCCGGTTCGACACCCCGCCGCGCCAGCGTCTCGACGACAGCAGCGCCCGCGTCCTGGCCGACGTCGGCGGCTTGCCGGGCTTCGTGATCGAGGCGTCGTTGGGTGCAGAACGTCGTCGCGCGGTCACCGATGCCGAGGGCGCCTTCCAGTTCGATCAACTGCGCGCCGGCGAATGGACCCTGCGCGTGGTCGGTGGGGTCATCCCGGACCTGCATCGCGTCGAGCAGGCCGAGCAAAAGGTGCTCGTCGCACCCGGCGGCCAGGCGAGCGCCAACTTCCGGGTCGTCGCCGTGACGCGGACCATCCGGATGCTGCCGGCGCTGCGTATCGAGCCCTCCGGCACACGCTGACGCGGGCGCGGTCCGTCCGGCATCGCTCTGCGGCGGGCAGGGTAGATTCCAGTGTGCCCACCGCGCTGCACTTCGACAACCGCTTCGTGCGCGATCTGCCCGGCGACCCGCGCAGCGACGACGCCCGCCGTCAGGTCCTCGGCGCCTGCTGGAGCGCCGTGCGCCCCACGCCGGTCGCCGCGCCGCAGTTGCTCGCGCATGCTGCCGAGGTCGCCGCGTTGGTCGGCTTCGCGGAGGCCGACGTCCTCACGGCGCGCTTCGCCGAGGTCTTCGCGGGGAACGCGCTGCTCCGCGGCATGCAGCCCTACGCCGCCTGCTATGGCGGGCATCAGTTCGGCACCTGGGCGGGACAGCTCGGCGATGGCCGCGCGATCACGCTGGGCGAGGTGCTGACGCCCGCCGGCGAGCGCTGGGAGTTGCAGCTCAAGGGTGCCGGCCCCACGCCCTACTCGCGCACGGCCGATGGGCGCGCGGTGCTGCGCTCGTCGCTCCGCGAGTTCCTCTGCAGCGAGGCCATGCACCACCTCGGCGTGCCGACCACGCGGGCGCTGAGTCTCGTGGCTACGGGCGAGCCGGTGCTGCGCGACATGTTCTACAACGGCAACGCGAAGATGGAGCCCGGGGCCGTGGTCTGCCGCGTGGCCCCGAGTTTCATTCGCTTCGGCAACTTCGAGATCCTCGCCGCGCGTGGTGACCTCGGCCTGTTGCGGCAGCTCGTGGACTTCACCATCGCGCGGGACTTCCCGCACCTCGCAGCGGACGCCCCCGCACGCGTCGCCCAGTGGTTCCGCGAGGTCTGTGAGCGCACGGCGACCATGCTCGTCCACTGGATGCGCGTCGGCTTCGTACACGGCGTGATGAACACCGACAACATGTCGGTGCTGGGCCTGACCATCGACTACGGCCCCTATGGGGTGCTCGACGACTTCGATCCGAACTGGACGCCGAACACCACCGACGCGCATGGCCGTCGCTATGCCTACGGCCGGCAGCCAGCCATCGCGCAGTGGAACCTCGAGCGCTTCGCCGAGGCGCTGCTCCCGCTGATGGACGGCGATGCCGCACTGGTCGCCGGGCTCGAGCACTATGTGGACACCTTCAACGCGGGCTACACCGCGATGCTCGCCGCGAAGTTCGGACTGGCCTCGTTCGTCGGTGACGACCGGCACCTCGCGACCGAGGGCATGGCGCTACTCGAGCAGGGCGGCATGGACTACACGCTGACCTTCCGTGCCTTGTCCGACTACCCCGACGCGGTCCCGGCCGACGACGCAGCGGCCGTCGATCTGCTCGGCGATGTGTGGTACAGCGATGCCGCACGGGCGCAGCACGCGGCCCCGTTGGGGGCGTGGCTACGCCGCTGGCATGCCAGCGCGACGCGCGGTGCAGCGATGCGCGCGGTCAACCCCAAGTATGTGTTGCGCAACTATCTCGCGCAGCAGGCGATCGACGCCGCCGAGCAGGGCGACCTGTCGGTCCTCCATGCGCTGCACGAGGTGCTGCGTCGTCCCTACGACGAGCAGCCGAGCGCGGCGCACTTCGCGGCGAAGCGGCCCGAGTGGGCGCGCGTGAAGGCCGGGTGCTCGATGCTCTCGTGCAGTAGCTGAGCACGGCGCGGGCGCGCCGCTCGTGTGCGGCGCGCCCCGACGAACTCAGTGCGGCATCCAGATCGAGCCGGCGAGCACCACCTCGGTCCCACGCGGCAGCGACAGCGGATCACGGCTCTTGGTGTAGAACGTGAGCCCACGGTAGCCCATGAGGTACTGGTAGTTCTTGCGAAGCACGCCGCCCTCGGTATGCACGACCAGCGCGTCCGGCTGACGGTTGAGCAAGCGCTGGAACTCCTCGGGTTCGACGCGGACCAAGCTGCCCGACGCCTTGATGGCGTTGGCGATGGCGGCCGCGGCGGCGGCCCCTCCTGCGGCTCCTGCGTTCATGCGAGTTCCCTGCGGTGAAGGGGAGAGAGCGTCGTCGCGGTCAGCGGCGAATACGATAGCGCACGACGGTCGGCACATCATCGGCGTCGAGCTCGACGCCCCAGACCTGGTCGCCGACCACGGCGTGCAACTGTGTGTTCGACGGGACGTTGAGCGTCGCGATTGCTGTGCCGCCCGGGTCGTGGACGAGGTACTGATGCTGCGCCCGGTCGCTGCGCCGCAGCCACAAGGTCCCATCGGCAGCCGCGAAGGCGGCACTGATCGGTGGTCGGAACGCCGGCGCATACAGCGCTTCGCGGACCGTGGCCTCGGGGACCCGTGTGCCGCGAATGGTCGGGCGCATGCGGTCGATGGTGCTGTCCACCGCCGACCGGGTCAACGGCACCGGCTCGTAGGGGTAACGTCGCGTCCAGATCGTGTCGCCGGTGAAGCGCAGCGCCGTGACACTGAACGTCGCGCCCCGCGCCGCGGTCGCCGCCGAGCGATCTACGACGTACCCGCGTTCAGCGGCGGGCGCAGCGATGAAGAACGGGGAGTCGTTGAAGGGCTGGGACGTGAGCGAGACGCTCGTGCCCATGCGGAGCATCAGTTGCGAGTTGCCCAGGCTCGTGACGGCGATGGTGTCGAGCAGCCGACCGCTGCGCGAGAGTAGCAGGTGCGGTCGCGTCGGGACCTCGCCGGTCGCGACGTCTCGGGAGATCAGCATGGCGATCGACAGGGCGCGGTCGCCCCGCAGTGGCGTGCCGGGAAATGCCGAGCCCCCGTCACCGATCGGTACGCCAGTGAAGCCGGAGAGCATCCCCGCCCCGCGACCCGCCGCATCGAAGAACACGACGCGCCGCTGCTGGTAGTCCGCGACGAAGAGGGTGTCATTGACGAAGCCGATCTGGCCGACGGACTGGTATTCTCCCGGGCCACCCCCCTGCCGTCCCACACGGTGCCGCAGCGTGCCCGAGGCATCGAAGCGCAGGACCATCGGCGGGAACGACTCGGCGATCACGACGCTACCGTCGGGCGTAGGGGCGACGAACGAGATGCGTGTCCACGCGATGTCGGCCTGCTCCGTGATGCGCAGCTCAGGGGCGAGGGTCCAGCGGGGGAGCGATTGGGCAGCGGCGAGGGAGGGTGGCGCGACGAGCAGCGCAGAGAGCAGCAGCGATCGCAAGGCGGGTCGGCGCATGGTGAGTTGA
The DNA here is from genome assembly GCA_964503275.1 of uncultured Gemmatimonadaceae bacterium. Taxonomy (GTDB): domain Bacteria; phylum Gemmatimonadota; class Gemmatimonadetes; order Gemmatimonadales; family Gemmatimonadaceae; genus DASRAP01. Next base: position 5,569 of record CAZCZO010000044.1, read on the forward strand.
AAGTCGACGCTGTGAGGACGGTGCACTCCAGAAGTTAAGTCGCTGCCGCCGTCGGCACCGTGGCCGAACCGATCAAGTGCTTGACATGATGACCCGGCGACCGTAGCGTCGTGTTCAGGGTTCCCCCCCAACATGAGCCGCGTGGCCTCGGAGGATGACAATGCGTGCACTCGCTGTGGTCGGATTGCTGGCCATCGTTCCATCGGGTTGCGATCGTGACGTGCCGACAGACCCGGTTCAGACAGAGGCGGAAGCACCGCCGAGCAGCGACAAGCCGTGGGCGACGGGGGGTGGCGGCGGTGTGGTGTGCCCACCGGGCGTGACATGCTTTCGCGCGACTGGCATCGTGCGTGATGCGTACACGCAGGCGCCGATCCCGAACGCCATCGTGACCGTCGCGTCTGACCCGTCGAGTCCGCGGGATTTCCACCACGCATTCTATCCTGGTCCAGATGGGACCTATGACACCGGATTCATCATTCCGACACTGCAGTACTCGGTCAGCGTGTCCGCGCCGGGCTTCGTGTCGGCGATGTTCCCAGGCGGCGGCTGGCACGATATGGTCGCGACCGACGCATCGGTCGGGGGGATCCGCGGGAATGGCCTGTACGAGCGCGCGCGGTTCAGCGGAGGGATCTGTTCCACGCGCGGCGGCATCGTTGCGCGCGTCATTCGAGTATATCGCCGCGGAACGATCGATATCGAGCCACCAGTGAAGGAGCTGTTCCCGTCGCCTCACGCCGCCGATCTGGCCTGGTTCGTGAGCGGTCTGGCGCCTGGCGTCTATGACGTGGTGGGCGATACCATTGCGTCCGGCGTCGGCCTGTTCCGACACCTCGACGTGACCGTGGCCTCTGGGCGATCATCGAATGCACTGCTCCTACATCGGCTCTGCTCGCCGTAGAGGCGGCTCCGATTCGTCACCGATCGACCGACGGGATGCCAGTCCCAGACAAGAGAAGGCGGTATCCCGTCAGCTTCGGATCACCCCCACCGTCGGGCACCTCGAAGGAGTACTCGTACAGGCGTGCCGACGCCCGGCAACCGCTCAGCAACGGGAGCTGCTGTACCGTGACGCCGATGCGGAACTGCCGCCCGTCACCTTGCATGACCGGAGCAGTTGTCAGCAGCGTCCGCACGACGTTCCCCTCGGCATCACAGGTCTCGGGCGTTCCAACCTCGTTCCGAGGGACCACGAGTCGCTCACGAGCCGCCGCGAGGTCAGCCGAAGCCGGGACCAAGACCGCAGCGCCAAGTAGCGTGGCGACATCGAACGCGGCCCGCCGTCCGGCCTCGGTATACTCTGCGCCTGTGCAGGTCGGATCCGCGAGCACGCGCTGACAATTCGACATGGCCGCGACGATCACGGGTCCACTGACGTGCCCGTCCGTGCGAAGCACAGCGGCGATCTGGCGCACCGCCGATCCAACGGGGGCCTGTGCGGAGAGCGCAAGCGGCAGGCACACCAGCAGCGGGAGGTGTCGGAGTGTCGTCATGAGCAGGTCACCTGTGTCGTGGGGAAGAGGCGTGGTGTCGCCACGCGGAAGCTACTTCTGCATCCATCCGAGCAGTAAGTACTTGCAGTCCATGTGGGGACCGGCGCGAGCGCAACGATACTCGTCCCAGTAGGTGACATAGAGTCGATCCGTCAACGTCTCGACGACGGTCGTGTCTCCGACGAATCGTACGGAGCGTACCCTCGCACTTGGGACCGAGGTGGTTTGTGGCCGCGGTCGGTCGCACTCGCTCAGCGGTACGTGCATTCGCATGCGCAAATAAGCTGGCGGCGCTCCAGGGAGAGTTCCAGTGGAGTCGAAAGCGTCGCGCCACTCGCAGAAGTCAAGTGGCATCGTATCACGCAGGATAACCGATCGCGTCGCGAGGATTGAGCGGACGATCTCGTTAATGGTAGATCTGTCTCTCTGATGCTGTCCGGGTGCCGCCTTGGGTGAGACGGCGGAAAGAATCAGTACTGCGGCCGCTACTTTAAGCACGTATTGTCTCCAGCATCGAGTCTGACACGATTGAAAGGGTGGGCCGAGTAAGGCTCTTCGAAATCATCGGGATGACGACCGCTGTTCAAGTGTATGGATTCGTGCATCAGCGTCCACATGAGAAGTCTCCCTCCTGCTGCAAGTACTGAAGGCTCAATATGAGCGTACTCCGTACGGTAGGTCGCTCCCGCGTGATCCCGGTGCGGTGTTTCCACGGTGCCGCGGAATATCTTTGAACTTGCCCCGCTTTCGTAGAGCCGGTGGGATTGGGCGGTTATGCTGCTTGGG
>CAZCZO010000045.1:0-6614 GCA_964503275.1 uncultured Gemmatimonadaceae bacterium
ACGGAGACGGAGGGATTCGAACCCTCGATACGGGTTTACCCCGTATAACGGTTTAGCAAACCGCCGCCTTCAGCCTCTCGGCCACGTCTCCAGTGCACAACCTCTGAATAGAAACAGCGCGAGGGGGCTGGCGCAACTCTGTCGGTCGCGCGGCGCCGTCGCCGCCGTGCGCGGTCCGTCGCGCGGCGGCACCTTCCCGGCCCTGCGCCGTCAGTCGCGCGGTGGCACGCTCGCGGCGGCCGCGCGGTCCTCCACGCCGTCCGAGACGGTCACCCGCGTCGTGGCGAAGACCGTGGAATCGGCGCTCCACGTGGCCTTGATCAGTGTCGAACCGGGGATCAGCCCGGTGACGACGCCGGTCAGGGAGACGGTCGCGACGTTCGGCAACTCGGACTCCCACTCGAACAACTGGGTCAGACCGCGGCTGATCGACGCCTGCAGCCGCAGTTCTTGCCCGGCCCCGATCGTGGGATTCGTGGGGGTGATGGTCACCACCAAGGGCTCAGGTTCGGCCGGTGAATCCTTGCCGCAGGCCAGCAACATGCCGGCGAGGACGAGCACGGCGGAGCGAAGTAGCATCGGGGCCTCCCGGTGAGCGGAAACGGAGCGGGTGGGATTCGAACCCACGAGGGGCGTGAACCCCTGGCGGTTTTCAAGACCGCTGCCTTCAACCACTCGGCCACCGCTCCAACGGGGCGATCCGCAGACCCTGCGGACCGCCCCGCTGAAGAAAGTAATCGGTGACCGACTCAGTTGGAGGCGCGTCGGCGCTTGGCCTCCTCCTCGGCCTTCATGCGCTGGACTTCCTTGATGGCCTCCTGCAGCTCGCGGTCCACCCCGCGCAGATGATCCATCGGCGTGTTGCGCACCCACACGTCGGGCTCCACCCCGAAGTTCTCGAGGTTGATGCCCCAGTTGTTCGGCTTGGTCGGATCGAAGGTCGCGACCAGCGAGCCCGGGGTGCGGATGCTCCCGCCGTGCAGCAGCGAGTAGCTCCCCGTCGCGATCACCGCGGCCGCGGTCGGCTGGCCGACGACGCGGCCGAGCCCGAGGTCCTTGAAGGCCTGCGGGGTGACCTCGGAGTCCGAGCCCGAGCGCTGATTGATCAGCATCACCTTGGGCCCGTCGATCAGCTGTCGCGGGCGGCGGCCCCAGACCGGTGACCCGTTGCGGCTGTTCCAGTACTCGTACGGCCGGCGCTCCAGGATGTCGATGAGTTCCTGGTCGATGTTGCCGCCGCCGTTGAAGCGGATGTCGATGATGATGCCCTTCGCGTTCGCGTATTGGTCGATCTCGCGACGGAAGCGCTCGAGCGACGGCTGGTTCATCGAGCGGATATGCACGTAGGCGATCTCGCCGTTCGTGGCGGCCGCGACCTGCTCACGGTTCTTCGCGACGAACTCCTCGTACTTGATGTCGCCGAGGTTGGTCACCGACGCGATGCGCACGGTGCGTGCCGCCTCACCGGCGGGCGTCTTGGCCACGCGCACGGGGATGTAGGTGTTCAGCGTGGTGCTGAGCAGCTTCCAGTAATTGTCGCCGTCCTTCAGCTCCTGCCCGTCGATGGCCAGCACATAGTCGCCCACCGCGAGCCCGAGCCATTCCTTGTCGGCCGGCCCGTCGCGGTAGATGTGCGAGATGCGATAGCGCCCGTTGGCGGGCGCGAGTTCGAAGCCCAGATAGCGCGTGGTGTACACGCGGGGCAGCGCGCGCGTGGACGGGCCGCTGACGCCCGTGTGCGAGGCGTTGAGTTCGCCAATCATCTCGTTGGCGAGATCGTGCAGGTCCTCGTTGGTGCCGACATGCCGCAGCAGGGGTTCGTACTTCCGCTTCATCGCGTTCCAGTCGACGCCGTGCATCTTCTCGTCGTAGAAGCGGTACTTCATCACGCGCCACGACTCGCCGAAGACCTGCCGCCATTCCTCGCGGCGATCCACGCGGATGGGGAACGAGAACGAGACCCGCTCCGTGCGCGTGGGCGTGGCGATCGCCAGGCGATGCACCTCGGCGCTGCCCACCGTCTCGGGCGCATCCTCGCCGCCGCCGGCGCCCCCCGGCGCGTTGCGCCGGAAGAACACATAGCGGCGGTCACCCGACGGCGTCAGGCCAGGGAAGCTCCCCGGTGCGAGGCGCCGTCCGTTCTGCCCGTCGATACCGATCGCGAACAGGCCGCCCTCACCCTCAGCGGCCGGCGCGGCCGCACCGCCGCGTCCCCCCCCGCCACCACCACCACCACCGCCGACCGTGTAGTACACCGTCCGGCCGTCGCGCGAGAGGAACGGACTCCCCGCCGCCGCGCTGCCCGTCGTGAGCGCGACGGCGCGTCGCGCGATCCCCGCGGTGTCGACGCGGATCGTGAGCGTGCGGTCGCCGGCGGCCTCGGCGCCGCCTTGGCCGCCCTGACCGCCCTGACCGCCGCGTCCACCCCCCGAATTCTCCCGGGCGCGCCGCTCGCGCACCAGCGGGTCGTTCGGGTCCTCCGTGATGCGCGCGAGCGACACCACGTACACCTGGCCGGTGCCACTGCGGTTCGACGTGAAGACCACGTGCGTGCCGTCGGGCGTCAGCGTGCCGTTGCCGTCCGTGAACGGATCGCGCGTGATGTTGGTCTCGCGGCGGGTCGCGATCTCGAACAGGTATACGTCCGCATTCTGGTCGTCGTCGCGCCGCGTGTAGACCAGCCAGCGATCGTCGGCCGAGTACGCCGTCGGGGTGTAGCCCCCCGCGCGATTGTAGGCCAGCTCGGTGCTGCGGCCGCTCGCGATGTCGATCTCGAACAGGCGGTTCGCACCCGTGAACACGAGCTTCTGCGAGTTCCCCGACCAGAGGAGGTTGGTCTTCTCCGACTCGTGGGTGGTGAGCTTGCGCTTGGCACCGGTCGCCCGCGTGAACAGCCAGATCTCTTCCTCACCGGACTCGTCGGAGACGTACGCGAGATGGGCCCCATCGGGTGACCACAGCGGGGCCTTGTCGCGCCAGGCCGAGTTGGTGACCTGCTGCATCTCGCCCACGCCCTGCTCCGACGGGACGATCACGATCTCGCCGCGCACATCCATCGCGACGTAGTCGCCGGTGGGGGAGGGCGCGAAGCCGTCGGTGCGGTTGGTCGCCATCAGCATGCGGAGGTCGGTCTCCTTGGGATCGACCGCCATGCGGATCGGCACGCGGCGCGGCTGTCCCGAGGGGACGTCGAGCGTCCACAGCTCGAAGTCGTTCTCGTAGATGAGCTTCGTGCCGTCGGGCGACATGGACGGGAACTGCACCCCATCGTCCCGGTGCCGCGTGACCTGCTCCGCGGCCCCGCCGCTGGCGGCGATGCGCCAGATGTTGAAGATGCCGTCGCGCTCCGAGGCATAGTAGATCTTGCCGTCGGCCCCCCACATCGGGTGCACGTCGTGGACGGCCTTGCGATGCTCCTTGAGCACCGTGTCGGTGAGTTCACGGATCTGGCCGCTGCGCAGGTCCTGCACGGCGATGTCGGCGTTCGCATTGCCGCGATAGCCCTTGCGCCAGTAGCTGGGGAGCGAGCGGTTGAAGGCGACCTGCGTGGCGTCCTGTTTGATCGCCCCGGTGCGCGCCATGTCCATCGGCAGCGGCCGCGGGATCGAGCCATCGAGGGCGACGCGATACAATGGGGACCCCCAGGGGTCCTGCCCGCGGGAGGAGGAGATCAGCACCTCCTTGCCATCGGGGGTCCAGCCCACCGCTTGGTCGGCACCCGACCACCACGTGAGCTGTTGCGGCTCTCCGCCCGTCGTCGGCATCACGAACACGTCGTCGTTGCCCAAGCGGTTGCTGGTGAACGCGATCCAGCGTCCGTCCGGGGAGAAGCGCGGCATGTAATCGCGCGCGACGTGGGCCGTGAGGCGGCGCGGATTGCTCCCGTCGGCCTGCGCGAGCCAGATGTCGTCGTGATACGTGAATGCGATGCTGCCATCGTTGGCGATGGCCGCATAGCGGACGAACTTGACGGGTTCCGGCGGCTGTTGCGCCGCGAGCGCGGGCGCGGTCGCGAGCAGTCCGGTGAGGAGGGTCGCGCGCGTGAGGCCTCTGCGATGAGCCATGATGAGGACCGGCGTGGGGGGTGAAGGGGCAGGTGCAAGAGTTTGCGGCGCGGAGCCGGGGTGCACAAGAGTGCGCGCGACGGCGCCGTCGCCGCGCGGTGGTCAGGTGGGTGGCATGCCTTTGCGGATGGCGGGGACGCCCTCGGTCATCCAGGCCGGTGCGGGGGTCCCCTTGAGGTAGTGGTCGAAGAACTGCTTCATGCGGATCTGGAAGTCCTTCTGGTTCGGTCGGCGCGCCAGATGATGCGGTTCGTCGGGATACGACAACAGGATGCCCGGCTTGCCGAGCCGCCGCGCGGCCGCGTACAGCTCCAACCCTTGGCTCCACTCGACGGCGCCGTCGGCCGTGCCGTGCAGGATGAGGAACGGCGTGCGGATCTTGTCGGCGTGATGCACGGGCGACTGGCTCTCGTACAGGGCCTCGCTGTTCCAGGGATTCCGGTCGCGGCCCATGCGCACCTGGCCGACCTCGGTGATGCCCTGCTGGATGGTGCCCGTGGAGCGGTAGAGCGTGCCCACGAAGCTGGTGAGGTTGGTCGGCGGGGCACCGGTGACGATCGCGGCGAAGCGATCGGTCTGCGTGAGGATGAACGAGGACTGATACCCGCCCCAGCTGTGGCCCTGCAGCCCGATGCGTGCCGGGTCCGCGTAGCCGCGCTTGATCACCTCGTCGACCGCCGCCAAGACACAGTCCAGCGCCGACGAACCGGGCTTGCCGATCTCATAGACGACGTCGGGCTGGAGCACGAGATAGCCGTTGCTCGCATAGGTCGAGATATGCGGACGGTCGTCGTAGGTCGGCATCGAGAAGTTGTGATGCGTCTGCGACATGGTCTCGTAGAAGTACACGATCATCGGGTACTGCTTGCCGGGCTCGTAGCCCGCCGGCAGCGTGAGCGTGCCCTGGAGCCGCTGGCCCTTGCTGTTGGTGTAGTCCACGAGGACTTTCGAGCCCCAGGCATACTCGCGCAGGAACGGATTGGCCTCCGTGACCTTGCGGGGCGCGCTGAAGCGGCGGTCCGTCACCCAGACATCGGGATACTCGCGGAAGGTGGACTGCGTGAGGATGAGGCGGTCCGCGTCGCTGGCCTTTTGGATCCCGCCGATCGCCTTGTCGTCGTACAGCAGTGGCCGCGGCGCGGCGCCCGGGGCGAGCTCCCAGTATCCCGAGCGCTTGGTCCACTCGCCGTAGGCGCTCAGCAACAGCGGCTGGCTCAGGTCGATGCTCGCGTCGTCGGGGGCGGCGCCACCGCCGCCGCGGCCACCACCGCCACCGGCGGCGCGATCCAGCGACACGAGCCGGAAGCGGATCGACTGCTTCTCCCCTTCGCCGCGCGTGAGGTTGACTGCGGACTTCCCGTCCAAGCCGAGCTGCCAGATGTCATAGCGGTCGTAGAGCAGGACCGAGCGGCCGTCGCGGCTCCACCCGGCCACGCCGTAGATGGGGCGCTCGTAGTCGTGGTCGTCCGTGATGTCGACGAACGAGCGTTGGGCCGCCGCATCGATCTGGACCTTGGTGTCGCGGCGCAGGTCGTACGCGAACACCTTGCCGTCCTCGAGGAACAGGAACCATTCTCCGTTCGGTGAGGTGCCCATCGTGCGGGACAGCCCTCGGCCGATCAAGGCCCGCTCGCCACTCGCGGTGCGGATCCGATACACATCGGCCCGGCTACCGCCCCAGGCCACCTCACCGCGATACGGTGCGTCGAGCCGGCCGATCGCCGTCGCCAGGTCGTGGGTCGGTGTGAGCGTCCGCATGGCCGAGTCGCCGAGCACGCGCACGGCACCGCTCGCCAGGTCGGCCACGGCCGGCAGGGTGCTGCGTCGCTCCTGCGCGGCGCGCACCAACTGCACGGACTGCGGCTCGGGGTCGCGCCAGTGCCACACATCGACGTTCGCGCGGTCGGCCGAGTCGGCGGCGGGGGCGGCGGCCTCCTGGGCCTTCACGCCCAGCCACAGGCGCCGACCGTCGCTGCCCCAGCGCGGCGCCGTGAACTCGCTCATGACCATGCCTGCCGGAAGGGCCTCGCTGCGGACGCGGGCGATCGTCGCTGGCTGGCCGCTGGCGTCCATGCCGGTGGCGGCGGCGAGCACATTGTCGCGATGCAGTCGGCCCTCCGGCGTCGTGCCCCGCAGCCAGGCCAAGCGGGTCCCACTGCTGTCCCACGTGAGTCCGGCGTAGTCGGCACTTTCGGTGTCGAGCGCGCGGGTGCTGCCGCTGGACAGGGCGAGGACATACACGCCATTGCCCTGACGGCTTGTGGCGTCGACGGTGTAGCCCAGCAAGGTCCCGGCCCGGTTCGCCGCGAAGAGCCCGACATTGCCGATGTTGCGGGTCTCGCCCGTGGACAGGGTCCGGACGAGGAGATCCGCGCCGTCGTGCGGGGCGGTGGCCACGGCCTTGGGCATGCGGATGAGCGCGACGTCGCTGCCGGCCAGGAACGTGATGCTGCTGGCGCCGGGGATCACGCTGACGCTCTGCGTGCGGAGGTCACGGATCTCGATGCGGCGCGCACCCCCGGCGGGTGCGGCGCCGCGTCCGGCCGGCGG
>CAZCZO010000046.1:0-6373 GCA_964503275.1 uncultured Gemmatimonadaceae bacterium
CCTGATGCTCGCTGCGGCCCGAGAGGCGCAGGTACTTGAGCGTCTCGGCGTCCACCGGGAAGAAGCCCATCGTCGCGCCGTACTCGGGCGCCATGTTGGCGATGGTCGCGCGGTCGGCCAGCGGCAGGGTCGAGAGGCCGGGGCCGAAGTACTCGACGAACTTGCCGACGACCTTCTTCTTGCGCAGCATCTCGGTGCAGGTGAGCACGAGGTCGGTCGCGGTCGCGCCGGCGGGCAGCTTGCCGGTGAGCTTGAAGCCGATGACCTCGGGGATGAGCATCGACACCGGCTGGCCCAGCATCGCGGCCTCGGCCTCGATGCCGCCGACGCCCCAGCCGAGCACGCCGAGGCCGTTGATCATGGTGGTGTGCGAGTCCGTGCCGACCAGCGAGTCGCAGTAGGCGAGGGTCTCACCGCCCTCGGACTTGGTGAACACCACCGAGGCGAGGTACTCGAGGTTCACCTGATGGCAGATGCCCGTGCCCGGCGGCACGACGCGGAAGTTGTCGAGGGCGGTCTGGCCCCAGCGCAGGAACTGATAGCGCTCGACGTTGCGCTCGTACTCCTTGTCCACGTTGATGAGGAACGCGGCGTCGCTGCCGTATTCGTCGACCTGCACCGAGTGATCGATGACCAGGTCCACGGGCTGCAGCGGATTGATCTTGGCCGGGTCGCCCCCGAGGGTGGCGATGGCGTCGCGCATGGCGGCGAGATCGACGACGCAGGGCACGCCGGTGAAGTCCTGCAGCAGGACGCGCGCGGTGCGGAAGGCGATCTCCTGGTCACGCGGCGCCTTGACGTTCCAGGTGGCGAGGGCACGGACGTCGTCGGCCGAGACGAAGTGGCCGTCCTCGTTGCGGAGCAGGTTCTCGAGGAGGACCTTGAGCGAGAAGGGCAGGCGGGCGACGGTCGCGCCGGGGAGAGCGGCGGCGGCGTCGAGGCGCCAGTACGTGTAGGTGCGGCCCGCGACTGCGAGCTGCGCGCGGGCGCCGAAGGAGTTGGAGCTGGGCATGGGCGGGAGTCAGCCACGCCGGGGGCGCGACCGTGGAATCAGCCGCGCCCAGGGGCGCGGCCAGGGGATTGAACGCCGGAGCCACTGAGGAGGGGCACTCCTCAGGCTATCTGTAATCTACCCAAATGGGTGGGTCGGGGCGAGCGCATCGGTTAACAGCGGGCGCGCTGGGGGCGTCCCCCGTGGCATCGCGCCGTGACGCGACCGTGACATTTTACAGTACGGGTGCCGTGCGGGATGTGGCGCCGATCCTGGACCGAGGGTGGAACGATGCAGCGACAGCTGATGGGGTTTGGCGCCGGGGTCGGCGTGGTGCTGGCGGCGACGCTGGCGGGCGCACAGCCCCCGATGCCGGCGGGCGGCGGCCGCGGTGGCCCGCCGATGCAGCAGCCCACGCGCGAGATCCTCGCGCAGTTCGACGCGGACAAGAGCAAGATGCTCGACTCCACCGAGCGGGCGGCGGCGCGGGCGTGGTTGGCGACGCAGCCGATGGCGGGCCGGGGCGGGATGATGGGGGGTGGTCCGCCGATGGGTGTGCCGCCTGGAGGGCCGCCGATGGGAGGTCCGCCGGGCGGCGGTCCTCCGGGTGGCGGCCCTCCCGGGGGTGGGATGCTGCCACCCGGCGGCGGTCGCGGTGGCGGGCGCGGGGGCGGATTCGCGCCGGCCAGCGCGGGGCGCAGACTGACCCCCGCTGACGTGCCTGCGGTCCCGCGCGGAGCCTTCCACGACCCGGCCGTGCTGCGCACCCTGTTCGTGGACTTCGAGAACGCCGACTGGGAGGCCGAGCTGGAGGCCTTCCGCGGGACGGATGTCGAGGTGCCCGCCAGGCTGCGGGCCGATGGGCGGACCCTGCGGAACGTGGGCATCCACTTCCGTGGCGCGTCGTCGTTCATGATGGTGCCGCGCGGGTCGAAGCGCTCGCTGAACCTGTCGTTCGACGAGTTCGTGGCGGAGCAGTCGCTGCATGGCGTGCGCACGACCAACCTGCTGAACGCGATGAACGATGCGACGTTCCTGCGTACGGCGCTGTACTCGCACATCGCGCGGCAGTACATCGCCGCGCCGCGCGTGAACTGGGTGCGGGCCGTGGTGAATGGCGAGGACTGGGGCGTGTACCTCAACCAGCAGCAATTCAACCGCGACTTCCTGGTCGATCACTTCAAGACCAGCGCGGGCGCACGGTGGCACACGCCGGGGAGTCCGGCGGGCCGCGCCGGGCTCGAGTACCTGGGCGATGACGCCGCGCCGTACAAGCAGCGCTACGAGCTCAAGACCAAGGATGCGCCGGCGCGCTGGGCCTCGCTGATCCGCCTGACCAAGGTGCTCAACACCACGCCGCTGGATCAGCTCGAGGCGGCGCTCGCGCCGCTGCTCGATGTGGACGGCGCGCTCAAGTTCCTGGCCCTGGAGCTGGCCTTCGTGAACAGCGACGGCTACTGGACCCGTGCCAGCGACTACTCGCTGTTCGAGGACTCGACGGGCAAGTTCCACCTCGTGCCTCACGATATGAACGAGGCGATGTCGGCCGTGGGCGGTGGAGGACGGGGCGGCCCGCCGGGGATGGGCGGGCCTCCGGGCGGTGGTGGCCCGCCGGGCATGGGTGGTCCCCCGGGGGGCGGTCCGCCGGGCATGGGTGGTCCTCCAGGCGGTGGGCCACCGATCATGGGGATGCCCGGCGCCGGCGGCGTGCGACTCGACCCACTGGTCGGGCTCGACGACGCCAGCAAGCCGCTGCGTTCCCGGCTGCTCGCCGTGCCCGCGCTGCGCGCGCGCTACCTCGGCTATGTCCGCGATATCGCCACGCAGTGGATGGACTGGGAGCGCGTGGCCCCGCTGGTCACGACCTGGCAGGACGCGCTGGCGCCGTGGGTCGAGGCCGACACGCGCAAGCTCTACAGCACCGAGCGGTTCCGCGGCGATGTGGTCGGGTTGCGCACCTTCTTCGAGGAGCGGCGCGCGTTCCTCCTCACGCGCGTGGCGGAGTTGAGCGAGTGAGTCCGTCGCCGCTCAGCACGCTGCTCGAGGCGTTCCCGGCGCGCCCGCTCGAGACCATGGTGGCCGCCACGCTGCTCGACCGGGTGGATGCGAAGTTCCTCGTGCCGGCCGCGTTCCTGCCGCAGCTCCTGACCGCCGCGCAGGGCGAGTACGACGTGCTCACGGTCCGCGGGGCGCGCTCGCAGCGCTACGAGACCACGTACTTCGACACGCCGACGCTCGCGTTCTATCATGCGCACCATGCGGGGCGACCGAACCGGCACAAAGTGCGGGCGCGGCACTATGTCGCCACGGGCGCCCGGATGCTCGAGGTCAAGACGCGTTCGGCCAGTGGGCGCACCCTGAAGCAGCGCTCGGCGTGGCCCGCGTCCGACGCCGCGACCCCCATCGATGTCCGCGCCCTGCCCAGTGCGACGCAGGCGGTGATCGAGGACGCGCCGCTGCTGCCGGTGCTGACCACTTCGTTCGACCGGGCGACGCTGCTGCGGCGCAGCGGGTCGGAGCGCGTGACCATCGATACCGACCTGCGCGTGGCCGACGGGGCGCAGGAGGTCGCACTCCGCGGCATGATCCTCGTGGAGGTCAAACAAGAGCTGCGCGGTCCGTCGCCCGTGCTCGATGCGCTGCGCCGCGCGGGGCTGCGGCCCAAGCCCATCAGCAAGTACTGCCTGGGCGTGGCGCTGCTGCGCCCCGACGTGAAGCACAACCGCTTCAAGCCGTTGCTGTCGACCATCACGCGGTTGCGCGATTCGGTCCCGCTCCCTCTCGCCGGCTAGGCTCCCACGATGTCCACGCTCGTTGACGAGGCCTTCTTCCTGCGCCTCGGGCTCGACCTGTTCTGCGTGATCCTGTTGATCGTCGGCATCTACCGCCGGCGCTACGACCGGGCCGACCTGTTCCTCACGTTCTTCGGGTTCAACCTGGTCATCTTCCTCATCGCGTTCAGTCTGAGCCGCGTGGAGATGACCATCGGGGCGGCCTTCGGGCTCTTCGCCGTGTTCTCGATGCTGCGCTATCGCACCGAGGACATCAACGCCACCGACATGACCTACCTGTTCCTCGTGATCGCGCTGGGGCTGTTGATGGCGACCGGGACCGGTGGGATGGGGGCGCTGGCCGTGATCGGCGGCCTGATCGTGGGCGGCACGGCGTTGCTCGAGAGCGAAGTGCTCGTGCGCCGGGAGCTGGCGCAGGATGTGTGGTTCGACGACCTCGCGCTCATCGTGCCGTCGCAGCGCGAGGCCCTGCTGGCGCGCCTGCGCGAGCGCACCGGCCTCGACGTGCATCGCGTCGAGGTGCGTCAGGTGGACCTGATCCGCGATGCGGCGCGGTTGGTGGTGTATCATTATCCGGCGTGAGCCCATCGCCCTCTGACTGGCGCGCGCGCGCCGTTTCGCCTGCCGAGGCCGTCGCCCCTGTGGCGAGCGGCGCCCATGTCTTCGTCCACGGCGCGGCGGCCACGCCGACCAGCCTGCTCGACGCGCTGGTCGATCGCGCCGACCTCGAGCGGGTGCGCCTGCATCATCTGCACCTCGAGGGGCCGGTCCGGCATACGGATCCGCAGCACGCCGATCGGTTCCGCTCAACGGCCTATTTCACGGGCGCCAATCTGCGGGCCGCCGTGAACGACGGCCGGGCGGACTACGTGCCCATCTTCCTGTCCGAGGTGCCGGGGCTGTTCAGCGGCGGGCTGGTGCCGCTCGATGTCGCCTTCGTGCAGCTCTCCCCGCCGGATCGCCACGGGCTCTGCTCGCTCGGGACCTCCGTGGATGCGGCGCGGGCGGCGGTCGATCATGCACGGCTGGTGATCGCCGAGATCAACGAGCAGATGCCGCGCACGCTGGGCAAGACGGTGGTGCCGTTGTCGCGGGTGCATCGCTTCGTGCACGTGGACCGGCCGCTGTACGAGGCCCCCGAGCGCGACGGTTCACCGGCCATCGCGACCATCGCGGAGCAGATCGCGCGCCTCGTGCCCGACGGGGCCACCCTGCAGATGGGGATCGGCGCCATCCCCGACGCCGTGCTCGCGCGGCTCGGCGACAAGCTCGACCTCGGCGTGCACACGGAGATGTTCTCGGACCGGCTGGTCGATCTCTTCGCCACCGGCGCGATCACCAACCGGCGCAAGAAGGTGCATGCGGGGCGGATCGTCACCAGCTTCGTGGCGGGCACGCGCAAGGTCTTCGACTTCGTGCACGACAATCCGCAGGTGGAGTTCCACCCCTGCGACCGCACCAACGACCCGGTGATCATCCAGGCGAATCCGGCGGTGGTGGCCATCAACGCGGCGCTGCAGGTGGATCTCAGCGGGCAGGTCTGCGCGGACTCGATCGGGACGCGGATCGTGTCGGGGATCGGCGGGCAGCTGGACTTCTTGCGCGGCGCCGCGCGCTCGGTGGGCGGGGTGCCGATCATCGCGCTGCCATCCACCGCGGGGAAGGACGGCAGCATCTCGCGGATCGCTGCGACGCTGACGCCCGGGGCCGGGGTCGTGACGTCGCGTGGTCATGTGCACTGGGTGGTCACCGAGTTCGGCGCGGTGCATCTGCACGGACGCTCGGTGCGCGAGCGTGCGGAGCGGCTGATCTCCATCGCGCATCCGGATCACCGGGCCGCGTTGCGGGCGCAGGCGGCCGAGGCGCGGGTCTTCGCGGTGCAGGGGCTGCACTAGGGTCGCGGCGCGGGGCCTGCGCTAGGATCGCGGTGCAGGGCCTGCATCGGTCGTGCACGGGACAACCGCGGGCCCCGGCGGGGCGTCAGTCCTCCTGCATCTCGACGCGCAGCGAGGGGCGGCGGCGTCCTTCGGGGTCGAGCACGGTGACGTGGATCGCGCTCGTCGGGCAATGGTGCACGAAGTCGCCTTCGGCGCGTGACCACTCGAAGGTCCCCTCCCGGACGACGGCCTTGCCGTCCTCATCCATCTGCATGTACTGGGGCGCGAGGGTGGCGCAGAGGCCGCAGCCCACGCAGGCGGGCCGGTCCACGGTGAGTTCGATGCGCCGCCGGGGATACACGCCGCGCCCCACGTGCAGCGCGTCGCCGACGCGGTCGAGGGCGTCCACGGCGGCCGCGTAACCCGCCTCGATCACCTCGCGCGTGCGGCGGAACGAGAACCACGGGAAGTACCAGGTGGCCGGACGCACGAGGAGCATCGGCGGACGCCCCCACTGCCGCAGTTGCTCCTGCGCGAGCGTGTGCATCATGATCTGCGCCGCGCGCTGGTAGGTCATGGCGAAGCCCTTGCGGTCCACGTTGCGCGACACGGCCAGCGACGCGCTCCCGACATCCACGGCGATGACCGCATCCACGTCCATGCTCGCGACGCGCACGGGCAGGTTGTCGAGTACGGATCCATCGGCGCAGAGG
>CAZCZO010000047.1:0-6087 GCA_964503275.1 uncultured Gemmatimonadaceae bacterium
CGCGTGTCCTACCGCTGGATCCGCACGGGACCGAACACCTGGCGCGCCGAGCTGGGTGCCGTGACCTACGAACTGCGGCGCCTTTCGCCTTGATTCGCCCCCTGCGTCGGGCGAGATTTCTCCCTCTCGGGCACGCCCGAGCGCAGGAGACGTGGCCGAGAGGCTGAAGGCGGCGGTTTGCTAAACCGTTATACGGGGTTAAACCTGTATCGAGGGTTCGAATCCCTCCGTCTCCGTTGTGCGGGCCCGCCGGTCTGTCCGGTCGGGCCCGTTGCAGTTTTCATCGCCCCGTCTGCCCCGCCGTGACGACTCCGCCACGCCTTCGCTTCGCCCCTTCGCCCACCGGCTACCTCCACGTGGGCGGCGCGCGCACGGCCCTGTTCAACTGGCTCCTCGCGCGGAAGACGGGGGGCAAGTTCCTGCTTCGCATCGAGGACACGGACAAAGCGCGCTCTACCGACGAGTCCACGCGCGCCATCTTCGAGGGGCTGACGTGGTTGGGGCTCGACTGGGACGAAGAGGTCGTCTTTCAGGGCGCCAACCTCGAGCGGCACCGCCGCGATGCCAACCGTCTGCTCGCCCTGGGCAAGGCGTACCGGTGCTTCTGCACGGCCGATGAGTTGGCGCAGCGCCGAGCCGCGGCGGAGGCGGCGGGCGGCGCGTTTGCCTACGATCGCCGCTGCGACCTGCTCCCGCCGGCGGAGATCGAGCGCCGCGTCGCCGCCGGCGCGCCGTTCGTGCTCCGCTTCCGCGTCCGTGACGGCGACACCTCGTGGGACGACCTCGTCCACGGTCGCATCAGCTTTCCGAACAAGGACATTGACGACTTCGTCATTCTGCGCTCGGACGCGACACCGATCTACAACCACGCCGTCGTCTCCGACGACATCGCGATGGGCATCACGCTGGTGATGCGCGGCGACGACCACATCTCGAATACCCCCAAGCAGATTCTGCTCTACGAAGCACTGGGCGCGCCGCTCCCGCGCTTCGGCCACCTGCCGATGATCCACGGCACCGATGGCAAGAAGCTCTCGAAGCGGCACGGCGCCACCGCCGTCGGCGACTATCAGCACCAGGGCATCCTGCCGCAGGCGATGGTCAACTTCCTCGCGCTGCTGGGGTGGTCGCCGGGTGGTGAGTTCAACGAGGTGATGTCACTCGACGAGCTCGTGCAGACGTTCAGCGAGGACGGATTGCTCAAGAAGGCCGCCGTGTTCGATCCGCAGAAGCTCGAATGGATGAACGGGCAGCACCTCGTGCGGATGCCGCTCGACGCCCTCGCGACGCTGGTCACACCAGGCCTCGTCGCAGCTGGCCTGACCAGGGCGAGCGAGCTTGCGTCGCGCACGGCGTGGTTCCACAAGCTCCTCGAGCTCCTGCGTGTGCGCTCGCGACTCACGGACGACATCATCGCGCAGGCCCGGCCGTATTTCACCGACGACTTCGCTTACGACGCCGATGCCGTCGCCAAGCAGTGGAAGGACCCCGCGGCGGCAGGTTCTCTGCTCGGCTCGGCCGGCGACGCGCTCACGGGCCTCGCTGACTGGTCCGAGCCGGCGATGGAGGAACGCCTTCGCGCACTCGCCGAGTCGCTGGGCGTCGGCGCCGGCAAGCTGCTGCAGCCGCTGCGCGTGGCCTTGGTTGGCTCGGCGGCATCGCCGGGCATCTTCGAGGTGATGGCGCTGCTCGGACGCGAGCGCACACTCGCGCGCATCGCGCGGGCGCAGGTACACCTGAGCGGGTTGATCGCGGGCCGCTGAGGTGGACGCGCCGCGGTCGGCCCTCACGCAGGTCGAGCGTCGGCTCTGGCACTTCCTCATCGATTTTCTCGCGACGCACTCGTTTCAGCCGAGCATCCGAGAAATCGCGCGCCACTTTCGCATCCCGTCCACGCGGACCGTCGTGGACCTGCTCTCAGCGCTCGAGCGCAAGGGCTACATCCGTCGGGCTCCGGGCCGCTCGCGCGGCGTGGTGATCGAAGGGTTCACCGGTGGCGTGGGGACGCAGCCGGTTCCCGTGGTGCGCTGGACACCCGATGGGCGGACGCTGACGGAAGAACATCTGACGCTGGACCGCACGCTCCTAGCCAGCGACGACGCGTTTCTCGTGCGCGTGAACTTCGAGGACGCGCCGCAGCACGCGGTGCGCGAAGGTGACCTCGCGCTCGTCGTTCCGTCCGCTCGAGTGCCCGAGGGCACGCCGGTCGTCGCGCGCGTGCTCACGCAGATCCTCGTGCGTTCGATCGAGCGTCGCGGGACCAGCGTGCGCCTGATCGCTCCGGGGCCGGAGGCGCAGGACCTGATCCTTGGTGACGGCGACGATTTTCGCGTGCTCGGCCCGTTGGGGGCGGTCGTGCGACTGACAGCGCCGCGCCCGGATGACGCCGACGCCGAGCTCTAGGGCCTAGGGGGCCTGCGGCGGCGTCTGGCGGGCCGCTTCGCGCTCTTGCCGCTCGCGCTCACGGCGCGCCCGCAGTGCGCGGACCGCGGCGTAGAACTCATCCTCGCGCATCGAACGATACGCCTGCCGCTGGATGTCCTCGCGCATTGACGCGAGCCGCTGCACGCGCTCCATCGCCGTCGGGTTCGCCTGCACGTTCATCGGCATCAGCGCCAACGCGGCGGTCGGAATCGACACCGGCCCGAGGCGAATGAAGCCCGGGTCGACACCGACCTTCTGACCACCCACGCGCGTCGTCCAGTCGCCCTGGAAGAAGCGATGCCCCGCATCATTGGGGAGGCCGGCCAGCGAATCCTCGACCGCGATCAGGCGCTCCGCGAGCCGGATGCGCAGGGTGTCGGCGCGCGTCAGCGGGATAATCGGGGCGATGACCACGTCGTTGTGTCGCACCCACAGTCGCGAATCCGTGAAGCTGGGCTGCACGCCCTCGAGCGGTCCGCCGCCCCCGATGATCGGCCCAGCGCCACCACCCGGCGGGCTCGGCACCGCAGGCGCGGTCGGCAACATCGAGGGAATGCTCGTCGGCGGCACGAGAGGTGCGGCCGCGCTCGGCGGGCGCTCGGAAATCGGGCGGTTGTCACCCCCGGCGCGCGCGGGCCGGCGCTCCGTGGGCCGGTCCGTCGGCAACGCGATCTCGAAGCTGATCCGCTCGGGCACGATGCGTTCGCCCGCGTCATCCCGGATCAGATCCAGCGCCACCGGCACGAGGAACGCCGGCACGATGATCGCAATCAGCGCGATCTGCACCACGAACGCCACCGCCGACGCGCGCGGATCCGTCGCACGTCGCTTGGGCAGCAGTTCGAAGCGCTTGCGCATCATTGCTCGGTCACGACTCAGCGGTCACAGGGTTGCTCACGCGGCTCCAACCGACCACCTCCACCTCGACAACGTCGCCGGGAGCCAACGCTCGTACCCCGGCGGGAGTGCCGGTTGCCACGACATCGCCAGGCTCCAGCGTCATCACGGTCGTGATGTGCGCGATCAACTCCGCGATCGGAAACACCATCTCGCGCGCGTGACCCCGCTGGAGCTCCTCGCCGTTCACTCGCGTGACGACCGAGAGGTCGCTGAGGTCCACTGCGCCCTGCCTCTCCTCACCCAGTGGGCAGAAGGTGTCGGAGCCCTTGGCTCGCCACCACTGACCATCAGCCTTCTGCCACTCGCGCGCCGACACATCATTCACGGCCACGACGCCGCGCACGGCCCGCGCAGCCTCAGCGGGCGTCGCCCGCTTGAGCTCTCGACCGATCACGACCCCAATCTCGCCCTCAAAGTCCACGCGGCCCGCGTGCGCGGGCAGCACGATCGCCTCGCCCGAGCGGATGACGGTGGACGACGGCTTGAGGAAGATGAGCGGCGCCGTGGGGACTTCGTTGCCGAGTTCCTTGGCGTGCTCGCGGTAATTGCGACCGGCGCAGACGATCTTGGAGGGGCGGTTCATCCCGGCAATTTACTGGGTTCCCGCTCGTAGAATGCGCGCAGCTCCTCGCGGAGCATCGCCCAGGGGCCCTGGAGGCGGGTGGCGGGCGGCAAGCCCTCCGTAAGGCGGCGCCCGTAGGACTTCGTGACGACGCGCGGGTCGCAGATGACCACGGTGCCGCGGTCGGCGGCGGTGCGGATGAGTCGCCCAAATCCCTGCTTGAGCCGCAGCGCGGCGTGCGGGATCATATACTCGCCGAAGGGATCGCCACCCGCGGCCTCGATGGCCTCGCACTGCGCGGCGGTCATCGGCTCGGTGGGCACGCGGAATGGAATCTTGGCGATGACCATCCCGCGCAACGCGCGCCCGGGCACGTCCACGCCCTCCCAGAAGCTCGCGGTGCCGACAAGGACGGCGTCACCGTGTTCGCGGAACCGCCGCAGCAGTTCGTCGCGCGGCGCCTCGCCGTGCACGAGCACGGGGAAGCGTCCCTCGACGCCGCGTTCGCGCAGTGCACGCGCCGCCTCACGAACGTCGCGGTGGCTGGTGAACAGGAGAAACACGCCGCCCTGCGCGGCATCAATCACATCGGCACAGGCCTCGACCGTGCGCCGCAGGTGCGCCGCGCCATCCGTGTTAGGCGGCGGAAAGTCGCTCGGGATGAGCAGCATCGCCTGCCGCGGATAGTCGAACGGCGAGGCCAGCGACGCCGTGACCGGCTCGAGGGCTTCGTCATCGAGCCCGAGTCGCCGGGTGATGAAGCCGAAGCCATCGCCGACGGAGAGCGTCGCGCTGGTCACCACCGCCGTCTCGACGCGGCGGAACAGGTCCTCGCGGAGAATCGGCGCGAGGTCGAGCGGTACCGCGGTCGCCCCGATGTTGCGATCGCCACCGCGGACCTCGAGCCAGCGCACGCGCGGCATCCCTTCGCGGCCCGGTCGCAGCGCAGCCCGCAGGGCATCGCCCGCGGTCTGCAGCCGGCGGGTGACGCCACGCACCTCATTGAGCAGCGGCGCCATCTCCTCGGCCTTTGACTCGTCGGTCTCAAGGCGCTCCCGCACCATTCGCAGGCCGTCGCCGAGCAGCTCCACTTCGGCCAGCAGGTCATCGAGTGCCACGCTCAGGCCCGCTGCCCAGATGGGTTCCTCGTCAAAGCTTTCCGTGAGCCGCACCGTGCTTTCGCTGCGGCCCTGCATCCACTGCGAGAGCAAATCGCAGAGCAGCGCGCTCTTGTCGCGCGCGGTGGCGAGTGCCGGGAAGAGCCGCGCGCGCACGAGGTCCAGTGACGCCACCGAGTAGAGATCGCGGTTGCCAGCGAGCTTGTGCTCGAGTGCAGGCAGCAGGCCCTTGCCCCGCCGCTCGAGCCGTGCGAACAGGCGCTCGAGGCCGCGGCGCGACACCTGCTGGCCCAGGTGCGACGCCGCCGCGTCCTCGATGTGGTGCCCCTCGTCGATCACCAAGCGCTTGTACGCCGGCAGCACCGCGGCCTCGTCCCAGCGCCCGGAGGCCCGACGCACGGCGATATCGGCCATCAGCAGATGGTGATTCACCACGACGACGTCGGCCTGCGCCGCGGCGCGCCGCGCCTTGAACACGAAGCAGCGATCGAAGTGCGGGCACTTGAGTCGCGTGCAGAGGTCACCCTCGGCGGCGACTTCGTCCCACACTTCGTGGCGCGGCGGCGACGGCAGGTCCGCGAGCGACCCATCCTGCGTCTTCTCGGCCCAGCCCTCGAGCATCGCGAGATCCACGCTGGCGTCGTCATCAAAGAGCACCGGCGCCTGTCCGCGCGCCTGCTCGAGTCGCTGCAGGCAGAGATAGTTCTTCCAGCCCTTCAGCAGCGCGAAGCGCACCTCTTGGTCGTCGAGTGCCTCGCGGAGAAACGGCAGGTCCTTGCCAGTGAGTTGTTCCTGCAGCGTGATGGTGTTGGTCGAGACCACCGTGCGCTCGCCGCTGGCCGCCGCCCAGCGCAACGCGGGCACGAGATAACCCAGGGACTTGCCGACGCCGGTGCCCGCTTCGATCAGCCCCACCCCGCCCCGCGTGAACAGCTGTGCGATGAGGCGCGCCATCTCACGCTGGCTCGGACGATCCTCGTAGCGCCCCAGTCGTGCCGCGATCGGACCGTCGGGCCCGAGTGCGCCCGCCACGTCACCGGGCTCCACGTGCACGGGCTCCTTGGCCCGCGGCACTTCCACCAC
>CAZCZO010000048.1:0-6032 GCA_964503275.1 uncultured Gemmatimonadaceae bacterium
GGCAGCGTGTTCATCTGCGCGCGGCTCTCGACCTGGAACACGCCCACGGTGTCGGCGCGGCAGAGGTCGTCGTACACGGCCTGGTCGCTCATGTCGAGCTGTCCCAGGTCGAGGTGCACGCCGCGCGTGGTCTGGATGTACTTGAGGCAGTCTTGCAGCACCGTGAGCATGCCGAGGCCGAGCAGGTCGATCTTCACGAGGCCGGTGGCGTCGAGGTCGTCCTTCTCCCACTGGATCACGCTGCGCTCGGCCATCGCCGCCGGTTCGATGGGGACCACCGTGTGCAGGGGTTCGTGCGTGAGCACGAAGCCGCCGACATGGATGCCGCGGTGCCGCGGCGCTTGGTGCAGACCTGCGACGATGTGCGCGAGTTGCTGGGTGCGCGGGTCGCGGGCGTCGAGGCCCGCCTTGCTGAGGAGGGAGGGGCGTGGGGGGGGCGTTGTGCTGTCGCGGCGGCTGTCGGCCGCGCTGCTGTTCGTCGTGTTGCTGTTGGCCGCGGTACTGCCTGGGGCGGCCACCGTCAGTGTGCGGCGGTGTTCCGCGCGGACCTCGCGCAGCAGCGTGGCGGCCTCGGTGCCGGCCGTCATGTTCTGGCCGATCAAGCGGGCTTCGAGCTCCTTGTTGTAATTCGCGGGGCCTTTGGTCACCTGCATCTCGGGCGCGAGGGGTTCGGCCTCGCTCTCGCCGCGCAGCGCTTCGGCGGTGCGCTTGGCGCTCCAGCGGTCGGCCCACACGGCGAGGGCCTCGCCCTGTTGTGGTGAGAAGCCGAGGACGCGGGCCGCGTCGCGCACGGCGCTGCGGCCGCGCCAGGTGATGTGTTCGCAGACCATCGCCGCGTGGTCGCGCCCGTAGCGGGTGTACACGTACTGCAGCACGCGTTCGCGGTCGCGGTGGGCGAAGTCGATGTCGATGTCCGGGGCCTCGGCGCGTTCCTCGCTGAGGAAGCGCTCGAACAACAGCTCCAGTTTGATGGGGTCCACGGCCGTGATGCCCAGCACGTAGCACACCGCAGAGTTGGCGGCGGAGCCGCGGCCTTGGCAGAGGATGCCCTCGCGCCGCGCGAAGCGCACGATGTCCCAGACGATCAAGAAGTAGCCGGCGAGTCCGAGCTTGCCGATCAACCCCAGCTCGTGTTCGAGTTGCCGGTCGTGGCGCACGGTGCGGCGCCAGCCCCAGCGTTCCTCGGCGCCGCGCTCGACGAGCGCGCGCAGGTATTCCTCGGCGCTGACGCCCGGCGGCAGCGGGAACTGCGGCAGGGTGGGGCGCACGTCGTGCAGGCGGAACGTACAGCGTTCGGCGATGCGTACGGAGGCGCGCAGGCCCGGGCTGTCGGCGCCCCAGTGCGCCGCCATGGCCGCGGCGCTCTTGAGCTGCCATTCGGCGTTGGGGTGCAGGCGGGTGCCCATGGCGTCGAGCGGGCGGCCGTGGCGCAGAGCGGCGAGCGAGTCGTGCACGAGGCGTTCGTGCGGCTCGGCGTACTGCACGTCGTTGGCGACCACCCAGGGCACGCCGAGGGCCTTGGCGATGGGGACGAGTCGTTTGACGAGTTCGCGTTCGCCGGGGAGCAGGTGATCCCACACTTCGACGGCGAGTCGCCCGTCGAAGGCATCGCGCAGGGTGCCGGCGGCCGCGAGGGCAGCGGCGGGGTCGCCCTCGGCGAGCAGGGCGGGGACCCAGCCGCGCAGCGAGCCGGTGAGTGCGAACAGGCCGCGGCTGTGGGTGGCCACGGTGTGCAGTGGGACGGCGGGCTCACCGCGCGGGGCGTCCATGCGGGCGCGTGTGATGAGCGTGCAGAGGTTGCCGTAGCCCTCGCGCGATTCGGCGAGCAGGACGAGGCCTGTGGGGGCGTCGCGGCCGGGGACGCGCACCGTGAGTTCGGCGCCGATGATGCCGCCGACGCCGAGTTCGGTGGCGGCGGTGCTGAAGCGCACGGCGCCGCCGAGGTCGTCGTGGTCGGTGAGGGCGAGGTGGTGCATGCCCAGGGCGTGGGCGCGGGCCACGAGGCGCTCGGGGGCGGAGGCACCGCGCAGCAGGGAGAAGCTGGAGTGCGCGTGCAATTCGCAGTAGATTTCAGGGATGCCCATCGATCGTCTTCTCGGACAGGTCGACGACCTGAGCGCCGCGGAGCTGGACGAGCTGCCCTATGGGATCATCCAGCTTGACGGGCGTGGCGTGATCCTCAAGTACAACGCGACCGAATCGCAGTTGGCGCGCTTGCCGCAGCAGGAGCAGATCGGCAAGCAGTTCTTCGTCGATGTCGCGCCCTGCACCAAGGTCCGCGAGTTCTACGGGCGCTTCCGCGCCGGGGTGGCGGCGCAGGCGCTGGACGAGACCTTCCACTTCCACTTCCCCTTTTTGCACGGGCCGCGCGATGTGACGGTGCGGATGTTCTACAGCAAGCGCACGGGCAGTGTGTGGGTGATCATCGCGGACATCGATGACGTGCCGCCGGCGGCGTAGGCAGCGCTGCCGCGCGCGGTCGGGTCACTGGGAACGAACGCACGGGGTGTGGCGCTCGTGATGGTGATGAGCGATCCGCTGCGCGAACCTGACACCATCCTCTCGGCCGCCGACGGCATGAGTCCGGGTGAGCTGGACCGCCTGCCCTACGGGATGATCCAGCTCTCCCTGACGGGGCACATCCTCAAGTTCAACGCGGTGGAGTCGCGCCTGGCCTCGCTGGACCAGGCGGCGCAGATCGGCAAGCACTTCTTCACCGAGGTCGCGCCCTGCACCAAGGTGCAGGCGTTCTACGGGCGCTTTCGCGAGGGCGTGCTGCACGAGTCGCTGGACACGAGTTTCAGTTTCCACTTCGCGTTCAAGCAGCATCCGCGCGATGTGACGGTGCGGCTGTTCTACAGCAAGCGCACGCGCACGGTGTGGGTGATGATCAGCGATCACGAGGGGCGTCCGCTCACCGAAGATCTGCCGCCGGCCTAGTCGCGCCATCCCAGCACGAACCACTGCTCGGCCTCGTCCTGTGTTTCGCGGGCGAGGATGAGTTCGCGGTGCGGGGCACCGGCCTCGACGCAGCGCCAGTAGTCGCGCGCGGCCTGGGGCCCCATCCACCATTCGCCGGCGATGCGTTCGGGCCCGACGGCGGTGAGCAGGCGCATAGGGCCGTCGGTGAGGGTGCAGGAGACGGGGCGGCCGTGTTCGCAGTGCACGGTGGTGGGTGCGGGCGTGGGGAGCAGGCGGTGGACGGTGGGGAGGACGCTCGGGGTGACGTGCCGCTGTGTGGTGGTGCCCTGCGTGGCGGTGCCCTGTGCGGTGGTGCCCAGCGCGGTGGCCCCCTGTGCGGCTCCCGTCGCGGTGTTGCCGGGTGTTGCGCCGACCGTGCTGTCGGTCCAGGCGCCGGCGCGGTCGATGCCCCAGCGGTCGGTCGCGGTGCCGCGCCGCACGTGGACCCCGGCCGCGCGCAGGCGTTCGAGGGCCGAGTCGGCCGCGCTGGGGTCGCGCCAGGCGGGGCGCAGGAGGTCGCCCTGTTCGCCCGTGAGCGGTGCGGTGGCGGCCACGCGGATCTCGAGGGCCGCGACGGGGGCGGGGAGCGTCCAGTGATCGAGCAGGGCGCGGCAGCGTTCGAAGAGCGGGGCCACGCGGGCGAGCGGGCGGGCCGCCCGGGCTTCGCGGGTGATGGTGTGTCCGGGGCGACCGTCGTCGAGGGTGAGGGTGATGCTGAGGGCGGCGATCGCGCGCCCGTCGCGTCGGACCTCGGGGACCAGGCGTTCGAGGGCGCCGCGCACGAGGAAGAGCAGCGGTTCGGTGCTGGTGGTGCTGAGGCCGAGGTCGGCGCTGGCGCTGTGGTGCGGGTCGCCGCGCAGGAGCGCCGCGCGGCGGGCGTCGTCGCCGCGGGCGAGTCGCCAGGCCGTGACGCCCGGGTCGCCCCAGCGGCGTTCGATCTCGCTGGCGTCGAGGGTGGCGAGGGCGCCGCCCGTGGTGATGCCGAGTGCGCGGAGGGTGTCGCGCATGGTGGCGTCCATGGGGATGAGCGTGAGGGGGACGGTGGCGAGGTACTGCGCGTCGTGGCCGCGGGGGACGATGATGGGGGCCGTGCTGGGGCCGGGGGTGTGGGTGCCGCTGGCCAGGCCGGCGCCGGGGACCGTGCCGCCGCCCCCGCGGGCCCAGGTGGCGGCGTGGGCAGTGACGGCGGAGTCGGCCACGGCGACGCGTGCCTGCGGGTGCCAGACGCGGGCGATGTCGCGGAGGGCGGCGGCGAGGATCGCGTCGCCGCCGAGCGCGTCGAAGCCGTCGGCGCCGACCCACCAAAGCCCGGGCGTGTCGGGGACGGGCGTGACTTGGGGCGAGGCGGTGAGGAGCGCGGCGGTGGCGCGGGCCAGTTCGCGGGCGAGGATCGCGTCGTCGGCGGGGAGGAGTTCGAGGGTGGCGCACTTGCTGCGGGCCTGGGCGACCGTCATGCCGGTGCGGACCTGCTGGCGGGCGGCGGCGGCGCTGACGCAGGCGAGCCGGGTGCCGCGCATGAGGGCGATGGGGAGGCTGTCCCAGTGGTCGCGGTGCTGCCGCTCGAGCTGGAGCCAGTGTGCCGCGATGGGGAATCGAGGGATGCGGAGGGCGGCGAGTCGAGGCACGGGGGGGCGTGTGCGGGGGCCGAGTTCGGCCGGTGCGACGGGCAGGGAGCGGGGGAGGGAATGTACCGAATAAAAGCCGAAGTGCAAGGGTGGGGGTGCGGCGCTGCTGCCGCGGGTTGCGCCGGGTTGCGATGGAACGATGATGGGTTGCTGGGGGCCGCCGGTGACGTTGGGGCATGCTTGGGGACCCCATCCGGAACACGGGCCGCTTCTCGTTGTTGGGCCGCGTGCGCAACGCGCTGATGGTGCGGCGCCGCAGCGTGCGGACGATCGAGGCGTATACGGGGTGGATCAAACGCTATGTGAAGTTCCACGGGCTCAAGCACCCCGCGACGATGGGGGCGGCTGAGGTGAGCGCGTTCCTGACGGACCTTGCGGTGCGGCAGCGGGTGGCGGCCTCGACGCAGAACCAGGCCTTGTCGGCGCTGCTGTTCTTGTACCGGGATGTGTTGCGGGCGCCGTTACCGCTCTTGGGCGATGTCGTTCACGCCAGACGACCGCAGCGCTTACCGAACGTGCTGTCCCGGGCCGATGTGGCCGCCGTGTTGCGCGAGATGCGGGGGGTGCCACGTCTCGTCGGACTGCTGCTCTACGGCGGCGGGCTGCGATTGATGGAGGGATTGCAGTTGCGGGTCAAGGATATCGATCTCACTCGGGCCGTGGTGACTGTCCGTGGTGGCAAGGGTGACAAGGATCGCGTGACCGTGCTGCCTCGATCTGCGGTCGGCCCGTTGACCGTGCACTTGGGTCGGGTGCGCGAGCTGCACAGTCGCGATCTTCGAGCCGGTGCCGGATACGTCGAGTTGCCGACCGCCCTGCGGGCCAAGCTCCCCCGGGCCGCGCAGTCATGGGAATGGCAGTGGGTCTTCCCCGCGACCCGAACGCATATCAGCGCCGAGACGGGTGAGCGGCGTCGGCACCATCTCCATGAGAGCGTCGTGCAGCGCGAGGTGACTGCGGCCGGACGCCGACTGGCGCTGGCGCAGCGCGTCACGTCGCATACGTTCCGCCATTCTTTCGCCACGCACTTGCTCGAGGACGGCTACGACATTCGGTCCATCCAAGAACTGCTGGGGCACACCGATGTGCGCACGACGATGATCTACACCCACGTACTGAACCGTGGCGGTCGCTCGGTGAACAGCCCTGCGGATGCGCTGTCGGGGCTGTAGGAGTCTCTTGCCGAACGCTACAGACGATTTCTGAACCGAGCGGGATTATGCCGCAACGCCACGCGGCATAAACTGCTGAGTGGCAAACCTCAGTAGCGCGTAATCTCTTGCAGTGCCGCACCTTGCGGGGTCAGGCGCCGAGCCACACCTTGGGGATAGGCCGCGAGGCTTGCGAGGTTGCCGCATTTATCGGCGGATATCCTCGCTGTCTAATTTGAAGTTAGCCAGACAATGACCGGCACCGACCCTGAAAGCGATCCATCCGATCTCGGGC
>CAZCZO010000049.1:0-5903 GCA_964503275.1 uncultured Gemmatimonadaceae bacterium
CCCAGCGCACGGCGTCGGACACGTTCGACTTGCCGCAGCCATTGGGGCCGACGATGGCCGTACATCCCGCATCAAAGGACAGATCCGTCGCGTCAGCGAAGGACTTGAATCCGTGCAATTGCAGCTTGGTCAGTCGCACCTAGAACGATCTCCCGACACGAAAAGCGAGCACCGCGCCCGGCGCCTCGTCGCGGAGCGCGGCGAGGAGCAGGGCAGCTTGTTCTGGGGACTCGAAGGCCCCCGTGTATACCGACGCCCCACGCTCGACGTCCGCCAACGCGTACGCGGCGACCCCCCGCGCCATCCACGCCCGCGCGCGCTGGCGGGCCTCCGCGACCCCGAGCGCGGTCTCGAGCTGGACCGCGTAGGGCATCCGCTCCACCAGACCTGCGGTGGGGGGCAGATGTCCCGCGTCCCGCAACCGCGTGCGCAACGCCTCCGCGTCGGCGCGGTCCGTGAAGGCCCCCGCGACCACGCGGTACAGCAGCGTTCCATCCGCAGCCACCACGACCGGCGCGACCGACCCAGCGGTGGCATCGGCTCCCGCTGACTCGAGTCGCAAGTTAGCATCGGTGCGGTCGTTCGTCGCGAACAGGATCACGCCCCAGCGCGCGGCGACCGACGAGTCCGACGGGTTGACCACCTCGGGCAGCAGGATCGTGTCGCTGGCGACCGGGGCGGGCGGCGGGGCCGGTGTGGCGGCGACCATCGCCCGCCGCGCGTCGGCATCGGCGAGTTCGTCGCTGGTCGGTCCCGCTGTTCCCCAGCGCCACGGCTGCAGGTACACGACGGCGAGGAGCGCCGCGACGGTCAGCAACGCCAGCGGGCGCGCGACGGGTCCACGCCAGCCTGTCGGGCGCGCCGCGGCCTCGGGCGCCTCACCCGGTGACGCGGGTCGCGCAGCGGCCGCGACCGCGGCGGCCGTGGCCGCCGGGTCCGGCGACGCGATGACGCGGTCCACTTGGTCCGTGAGCCACTCCACATCGGGGAGCGACCTCGGCACCAAGAGGATCAGCAGCGCACCCGTCGACCGGAAGCCGGCGATCAACTTGGCCCAGCGCGGGTGTCGGGCGATGGCGTCGTCATCGCGTTCGGGGCCACGCCCCACGACGAACCACTCGCGATCGCTCGGACCAAAGGGCTGTGCGAGCGCGCTCAGCGATCGTCCGTCACGGAACGCGGCGATGAGTCCCTCACCCCGCGCCGCCGGGAATGCCCCCGCGAGATCGAAGATCGCCACTCGGCGGTCCGGTGCGACCGACCCGGCGATCCGCTCAGCCAGGACCGCCAGGGACCGCGGGACCGTCCCGACCACCGCGATCACCCCAAGGTCGTTGACCGACCCCGTGCCGACCTCCGTCATGGCAAGCCGACGAACACCCAGAAACTCACGCCACTGCGGCGGCCGGCGGCCTCGGCGGCCTCACGTGTGGGATACGGACCGCTCACGACGCGATAGATCGTCGCGCCCTCGCTGGTGCTGACCACCACGCGCGGCGGTCGTCCGTCCACGCGCAGGCGATCGGCCAAGGCGCGCGCCCGTGACTCGGACAGCAGTGACGCGAAGGCCAGGGTGTAGCCGCCCACTGCCGCCGCCGAATCGTCCGGGATGGGTGGCGCGGCTGCGTGCTGCGCCGAGGCGTCGAGCACCTCAGCGCGCGCCTCGCGCGCACTTGCTGCCAACAGCGAGTCCACCGCCTCGGCCTCGGCGGCGCTGTCCGCCGGTGTCCACGAATCGAAGGTGACCGGTGCGTCGAGCGCGCGATCACGCGGCCGGAACCCATCCCACGGGACGAGCAACCATCGGTCGCTCGCCCCCCCCGCGATCCGCGCGCGCTCGGTGCCGAGCTGCGGATCGCGCACGACGACATCCTTCGCCTCCGCGGTCAGCACCGCGCCGTCCGGCATCACGGCGGGGAGGTCGTCGCGCCACGCACTCGAGAGCACGCCCACGAGGCTCAGCAACGGCACGCTCAGCACCCGGATCGAGTCGCCGACCTCGTCGCGGATCACGACGAAGCGTCCCAGCGGGTCCATGCGCAAGGCCGTCGCGGCCGCCGTCAGGTTGAGCGTCGCCGCTGTGCGGGCGGCGTAGCGCTCCCACACGCGCAACTGTCGACCATCGGTGCTCAGCGTGAACACGCGGTCGCCGCTCGGCGTCACCGCGAGGGCCCGGATCGCGTCCTCCGGCGGGGCCTCTCCGCGCGTCAGTGTGCGGCTCTCAAGGGCCAGCAGCCCTTCGGCGGTCTCCAGATACCAGCGGTCACCGCTGACGGTCCGCGTCGCCTTGAGGATGCGCGGGACCGAGGTGCTGTCGACCGCGTTCGGGTCGGGGGGGCGCAAGCGCACCAGCTGCGACTCCAGATCGCCATGGGTCGCGACCAGGACGTCGCCATTGGGCAACGGGAACAGGTCATCGGCGGTGCGCGTCGGCCCGCGCCAGAGTCCACTCGGGGTCACGCGCTGCACCCGTCCGCCGGCCACCCCGAAGATCGTCCACCCATCGGCCGAGGCGACCCCGGTGAGCCGCACGTCGCCCGTGAAGACGCGGCCCGTGCGAAGGTCGAGCCGCACCGCGTGTCCTGCCGTGTCCTCGATCGCCAGGATGCCGCCCGAGGCGTCGAAGGCCAGCAGTCGGCGCAGCGGCGGGGTCTTGTCGGCGGCCGTCCACGCAGCCTGGTCGAGGTCGGGCCAGCGATAGGCGGACGGCGTCCCACCGTCGACCGGCACACGCAGGAGCACCGCGTCGGGGCCGCCGCGCGTCGGCAGGTCCGGCAAGGTGGTGTCGGCGGCCAAGGTCGGCGTGTCGCGGCCGCAGGCGGCGGCGACGATCAGCACGGCCAGCCCGAGGGCGCGGCGCAGTCGCAGATGGTTCAGGGGCACCCCTGAAGAATAGCGGGGCGCCCTCGAGAGAGGACGCCCCGCCGGGGTCATGCCGCGCCGCCTCAGAACGATGGGCCCAACGACCAGAGCCAGTAGCCCTTGCGGTTCACCGCGTCGCGTGGGATAGAGTAGTCCCAGCGTACGATGGCGAAGTTGAAGAGGTTGAGCCGGATCCCCATCCCGTACGAGCTGAGGAAGTAGCGTTGCTTCGTGAAGTCGTAGTTGTCCGGCTGGCGGAACGAGAGTGACTGCCCGCGTTCCCACGCGGCCCCGATGTCGTAGAAGAACAGTCCCTCGATCGGCGGCAGCGCGATCGGCAGGAGGCCGAGGTCGAGGCGCCGGATCAGCGGGAAGCGGAGCTCGGCGTTCGCATAGGCGACGCGACTGCCGAGCAACTGGGTCGCCGTGCAGGCGCCCGGGTCATTGACGAGCACGTTGCACTGCTGGCTCTGGAACTGCTCCCGGTCGTAGCCACGCACGAAGAAGGGGCGCGCGATGTACTTGGGGAATTCCATCTCATCGCGCCCCACCGCGATGTCGGTCGACACGCGCGTGGCGACCGTCAGGTAGTTGAAGATGATGGGGTCATAGCGGCGGTAGTCCGCCATGTACCGCATCCAGCGCGCCGAGCCGATGGTCGGCCCCGCTTCGAAGCGCATCCGGCGGCCGATGATCGGCGACGCGGTCTGGCCCAACAGCGTGTTGTCCGACACGAAGGCGACGAACGGGCTCGCGTACGTGAGCGTCGATCGACCGACGATCGAATCCACGAACAGCCCGGAGTTGAACCCCGTGAGGAAGTCCACGCCCTGCGACAGGAACATCGTGGACCGCTCGATGCTGTTCACCGTCGAGCCGATCTCGAAGCGCGAGAAGCGATTGAGCGGATAGTTGCCCGAGAGGAATCCCTCGCGGATGATATAGCGGGCCAGCGACGTCTGCTGGATGAACCGCCCGTCGCCGAGGTCGGACTGACGCGCATCCTGCAGGAAGAACACGGGGGCCTGCTGGAGCCCCGCGTTGTATTGGAATCGCCGGGCCAGCGAACTGTATGCGACGAAGACCTGGGCCTCATCGATCCGCCCGTTCACCGCCGCGGCGAGCGCGAGACGCGAATTCCCGATCATGTCGCTGAGCACCACCGTGGTGCCCCCGAACACGCCGCGGCCGAAGTTGTCCTGTGCGTAGCCGACGTTCGGTCGCGAGACATACTCGGGACGCAGCCCCCCGCGGTAGCGCTCATCGGTGAAGCTGCGCGGGTCCGGCAGGGCGAAGTCCGCGCTGTCGAGCAACGCGGACAGCGACAGGTTGGAGGCGGTGGCCGCACCGAGGGCGCTGCCGGCATCCGAGGCGCTGCGCAGCACGTTGCCGCTGCGGTACACCGACATCCGGCGTCCCGTGGTGTCCTCGAAGGTCACCATGCCGCGTTCGATGAGGCCGCGCTGCCGGGCCGCGGTCGAGTCGGGCGTGGTCGGGAGCGTGGTCACGGCGGTCGGTCGCCCAGGCGTCGCACCGGTCGGTGGGGCGGTCGTGCCGGCGACGATCACCGGCGTGGTCGGCCGGAACGGCTGCTTCTTGAGCAAGCGCGGGTTGTCCACCGACCACACGTTGTAGCCGCCCGCATCGTAGTGCACGAAGGCCAGCTTGTCGGCCAAGCGCGCCCAGCTGATCGACGGGCTCTGCTCGGTGAACGACATCACGGCGCCCACCAGATTCGTGAGCTGGTAATGCGCGCTCGCCGCGAAGTCATACAGGAACAGGTTCTGCGTCCCGGTGCGGTCCGAGATGAAGATCAAGGACTCCCCGTCCGGCGACCACTGCGGATTCAGGTTGCGTCCCGCTTGGCCGGGGATCGTGCTGATCTCGCCCGTCTCGAGGTCGAGCACACTGATGCGCCAGTTCGAGAGCCGCAGCGTCTCGAGGTCATTCTCCTCGCCGCGTTCACTCGCGAAGGCCACCTTGCGCCCATCCGGCGACCAGTTGGGTTGGTGATCGCCCCACGGGTCTTCGGTGAGGCGGCGCAGGTTGCGGCCGTCCGTGTCGATCATGTACAGGTCCGACAGTCCGCCCGTCGAGCCGGAGAAGATGATCTGCCGTCCATCGGGCGAGAAGGTCGGACCGATCATCTGGTCGAGCCCCGTATCGAGCCGGCGCACCTCGCGCCGCGTGCGCACGTCGAGCAGGTACAGCACGTCCTTGCCCTGGCGCTGCGCCGTGAACGCCACCATGCGTCCATCGGGCGAGAAGGCGCTCTGCGAATACGCCGAGCGCAGCTCCTCGAACTCGGGATTCAGCGTCGACTTGGTCAGCCGCTTGATCGTCTTGCCCGTGTTCGCGTCGCCCAGGAAGAGATCGAGGAACACCTCCGCGCGCGCGAAGGAGCCCGTGGAGAGGAAGACGATGTTGCGCCCGTCCGGTGAGAGGGCGGGCGCGAGGTAGATCCCGGCACTGCCGCCCGTGCGCCGCGGCGTGAGCATCGGCTGCGCGAAGCGCCGCGCCCGCTCCCGGTCGGCCAGTTGCGGGAGGTGCTTCAGCTGCATCGCCTCCTTCCACTCCTCGCCGAGCTCGTCGATCGTGAGCCCCGTGTGCCGGCGGATGGCCCGCTCGACCCCCACCCCGGGCGTCGCCTGCATGATCTCGCCGACGACCTCGTCGCCCCAGCGGACGGCGATGTACTCGATCAGCGACTCGCCGAAGCGGTACGGGAAGTACAGGTCCGGCCGGTAGGTCATGGCCTCGATCGACGGGATGTCACCATTGATGGCGGCATCGCGCATGATCGTCTCGGTGGCGGCATGGCCGCGGCCGATCGACAGGTACTCGGCCATCCCTTCCATGAACCAGAGCGGCGGCGCGAACGCCGCCAGGCTCTCAAGGTTGGCCCCGGCGCGGCCGCGCGCGAAGATGTCGTACTGGAACTGGTGCACCATCTCGTGCGCCAGCACGTGCTCGGCTTCCTTCAGGTCGCCGGCGAAGAAGAACATGTTGCGCTGCCGGAGCGCGTCCGTGACGCCGCCCGT
>CAZCZO010000050.1:0-5394 GCA_964503275.1 uncultured Gemmatimonadaceae bacterium
TGCGAGTCCTCCGCACCGCGCTCCTGACCGCGCTCGTCGCGACGGCGACCACCGCTCAGGCGCAGAAGCTCGACCTCTCCCTCGGCGTCGGGACCTTGATCCCGCAAGGCACCTTGGCCGAGAACGCCAAGTCCGGGTTCTCCGGCATCGCGGGCCTCGGCCTGCCGCTGGGCGAGCGCTTCAGCCTGCGCCTCGAAGCGCTGTGGGCGAACAGTGACCTCGACGGCGCCCTCATCAAGCGATCGCCCGACGGCGTCGAGGTGCCCGACGACGCCGAGATCAGTGGCGATGTACGGCTGGTCGGCGGCCTGGCGTCGCTCACCATCGACCTCGCCAGTACGGGCCTCCGCCCCTACCTGCTGGGCGGCGCGGGATACTATCAGCGCTCCGTCTCACAGAACGCGACCGATGCGCTCGAACAGATCTCGCGCTTGGACCGCGACGAGAGCGTGCTCGGATTCCACGGCGGGATCGGCCTGCGCACCTCGCTGCTGGGTGTGACGGTCTTCGGCGAAGCGCGCTACCACACCGTGAACACCGACGGTGGCAAGACCAACTTCGCCCCCCTGGTGATCGGCCTCCGCTTCTAGGCGCTGGTCGCGGGGACTGGCGGCTCCGCTGCACCGTGCGTACGATGGCGAGGTGCAGATCCGACCCGCGCTGCTCGTCATCGCCATCCTCGGCCTCTGTCTCGGCTGTGCTGAGGCCGCGAGTCCGTCCCTCGCGTCGGTCGAGGGGATGTATGTACTCCACAGCGTGGCCGGCGATCGTCTGCCGGCTCCGCTGGCCACCAGTGGTGCGTTGGTCCGCATCGCACTCGCGGACACCCTGTGGTTCCACCAGAATGGCGAAGGCGAGCACGTCGCGGTGTACCAGTTCCGCTCCGCGGACGGCGTGGGCCCCGTGTCGCGGCGGCGCAGCGTGTTCCAGTTTGGCGTCGAGGGCGATCGCCTCAGCCTCGCCTTCGTGTGCGAGGAACCCTTCAGCGGGCGCGTGGTCGGCTGTGCGGCCCCCCCGCAGATGCGCGGGACCGTGTCGCGCAACGCGCTTGAATTCGATGTCGCGTTCTTCTTCCGGACCCCGCTGCGCTACCAGCGTCGCTGAGCCGGCGGCGGGCGCAGGATCCCGTACGCCGCCGGCGCCGCGTCGAGGCGGCCCACCCAGTACACGCGTGCGCCCTGCGCCTCGAACCACGCGGCGGGCAACGGACCGAGGATCACGCGTTCGCTGCCGTCGGCGAGGCGCAGCACGGGCGCGCCGGTCGCGCTGACGCCCAGGATCCCATCCACCGCTGGGATCCCGTCCGAGGACAGCACCAGGAAAGAGACCACCTGGAGTCGCGCCGACACTCCCACGTCCTCCACGAGTGGATCGACCCGCACGATGCGCCCGGTGACACGCACCTCCAGTCCCTGCGCCGCACGCAACTCGGCGGCGCCGGTGGCGCCAAGGACGACCTCGGAGCCGCCGGGCCGCTCCAGCACCACCAGCGGCGCCGTCGCCGTCCCACGCACCGACACGACCCCCGACATCGTGTCGAGCGCAACCACCGTCGTGCCCGGCGCGATGCCGTGCGGCACCGACCCACCGCGGCAGCCCGCGACCGCCGCGAGCGCCAGCACCAGCGACGCCGTCCTCACTGGACCCTCACGATCGCGAGTCGAAGCAGCGGCGACGGCGTGCCACCGGTCACATCGCGCAACTCGAGCAGTTGCGGCGTCGCCACGCCGCCGCTCAGCTCGAAGTACGCATGCGCACCCGCGCGCAATCCCGGGCGCTGGACCACGAAGGGACCGTAGGGGGCCGCCACCGGGACGATCGGGAAGATCGTGTTGAATCGCGAACTCCACGCGGGATCCGCGTTCAACCCGGCGTAGATGCTGCGCAAGTTCCAGGTGTCGATCCGCGCATCGGCCGAGAGCGACGGCAGATTGGGGTAGTCGTCGGCGAACAGCGCGAGGCCCCAGCCGCCGATCAAGCGCTCGGACGACACCCCGGCCACGGCGCTCAGATTCGTCATGCCGGTCGTGGTCGCCTGCGTGAGCGCCGTCAGGAAGGCCGCATCACTGACCCCGTAGCGATCGATCGCGTAGCGCACCAGCGACCACGCCGTGTTGTAGAACACCGCGCCCGTCTGCCCCGTCCCGTCCCCGTACGGCGACCACGACCAGGGCTCCAGCAGCTTGGGCCGGATCTCGTTGAACTGCCGGCGCATGCCGTAGCTCGGTCGACGCAAGGCATCGGCCGCGAGACAGGTCGCGTTCGCCGGATTGAAGTCGCAGAAGATGCCGTTCGTGGCCGCCGTCCCGTAGCCGGTATTGGCCTTCCAGGCCACGCGGTGCAAGGCGGCGCGCGCCCACACCTCTTCGGCATGGCGCGCGGTGCCCTCCTCGAGCCACCCGGCCTCGAACGGGGCACTCTTCGCCGCGCGCGCGGCCAGTGAGGCGATGTGCTTGACCTCATGCACGACCGTGCGGGCCATGAAGTAGAACCAGCCGTCGGGACTCGCCGTCGAGTTCAGGTTGCTGCCCTCGACGGTCGGCACGTTCCCGTAGAAGTACTCGCCGAAGTTGCTCGCGGCCCGGTTCGTGGTGTTGCGCGCGACCTGATCGCAGCTCGTCACGTAGGCCGCGGCACCCGACCCGTTCAGGCGTTGCGTGAAGACCATCCCGAGCCGCCCGTCACCGTCGGTGATCGGATCACGCAGCAGCGGATCGCCGAAGTGGTCCCGCACCGCCGCGTGCTGATCGGTGTCGTAGATCTCGCCCAGCCGCTGGTAGAAGCCCGCCAACGACGCACTCAGTGTGCTCTGCAGCGTGTTGGCCGTGTCCTCCCAGATCAGCGCCACCGGACCTCGGTAGATCAATCGTGCCGTGAACGCGTTGCTCGAGTCACTGCACGAATTGAAATTGTAGTAGAAGGTGCGCAGGGCGCCGAGTTCAGGGGGCACCACTTGGGCGCGCCGCCGCGGGGCATCGCGCTCGGCGAATGCCCCCTCGGCCCGCAAGGACTCATAGAGCGCCGCCTCGCGGGCCCGCTGCGCCGCGTGGGCCACGTCGAAACTCTGGTCCAGCGTCGGCATCTCCATGCGGGCGCGCGTGGCCGGGGCGACCAAGCGTGGCGCCGCGCTCGCCGCGACCGGCGTGTTGCCGGCCAACTCGAAATCCACCAGCGTGTTCAGGGCGGTCGAGATGTTCGACACCGACACCAGGTACCGCGTGCCCGGACCGGTGGCCGCCAGCTCGTTGCACTGGCTCTCTGCCGCACCGGTCAGGATCAGCGCCTCGCCAGGCTGCAACGTCCGCACGGGCGCCGACAGCGGCACCGTGGTGGCTGGACCACGGCCCTCCGCAGTGGTCACATCGATGGCCACGGAGCCCGTGTTCACACACGGCACGACGAAGGTCAGTGTCGACGGCGAGGCCGACTGCGCCGGGACGATGCGTCCTGCGACCCGGATCGTATTGCCTGTCACGGTGCTGGCGAAGGCATCACCGGTCAGGGTCGCCACAGCGCCCGGCACGAGGATCGCCGGCGACACCGCCGAGATCGAGGGTCCGGGTGGCGGCAGGACGGTGACGGGGATCGCGACCGAGCGTCCCCCCGCCGCGACCGTGATGCTCGTGCTCCCGACGGCGACCCCGCGCACATCACCCGCGCCGCTCACCTCGGCGATCGACGGCACCGCGCTCGTCCAGGTCACCGTGCGCCCCGTCAACGTAGCGCCCGTCGAATCACGGATCGTGGCCGTCACACGGCGCACGACGCCCACGCCGAGTTCCAGGGTCGCTGGTTGCACCTCCACGACTGCGACCGGAACGGGCTGCACGGTGATCGCCGCCGTCGCGGTGATCGCGTCGACGGTGGCGGTGATGGTGGCGGTGCCGGGCGCCAGCGCCGTCACCACGCCGCCGGCCGAGACCAGGGCGATGGAGGGCGCCGACGAGGTCCACGCGACGATCCTGCCGGTCACGACGCGGCCCGTACTGGTCTCGGGTGTGGCGGTGAGTTGCACCGTGCCACCGCCAGAGGGACCGACGAGCAACGTCGCGGTGTTCCGGTCCAAGCGCAGGACCGACACGGTCGGCGGGTCGCTGGGGCTGCCGCAGGCGGCCACGGTGGCGGCCACGAGGGTCGCCAGCAGGAGTCGAGGAAGAGGAAGGCGCATCTGCCTAATCTTCCTGCCGCACCCCCGGGATGCTAGCCCTCGTCGAGCGCAGCGATCCGCGCCTCGACCACGCGGCGCGCCTCGGCGACCTCGGGGGAGAGGCGCGCGCCCTTCGACCGCAGCAGGGTCCCGCGGCAGGTCGTGGCCCCGCACGCGCAGGGGAATCGGCGCTTCGCGGCCGGCGTGTGCCGCTCGTCGAGCTCGATCGCGTAGTCATAACCGAGCTCCTCACCCGCCGCGATGTCACGCACCGCGAACAGCCACATGGCGTCGCCGACGCGGATCGGTTCCAGGTTCGGCGCGCACGAGTGATTGATGAAGCGCGCGGCATTGCCGCCGACGTTCGCGTCGATCGCGCGCTCCTCGTCGAGCTGCAGCACGAAGGTG
The DNA here is from genome assembly GCA_964503275.1 of uncultured Gemmatimonadaceae bacterium. Lineage (GTDB taxonomy): Bacteria > Gemmatimonadota > Gemmatimonadetes > Gemmatimonadales > Gemmatimonadaceae > DASRAP01. Next base: position 4,556 of record CAZCZO010000050.1, read on the forward strand.
TGTTCGGCCGCGCCGGCGCCCGGCACGGTCGGGTAGCGCGCCTCGGCCTCGGCGTGGGTGATCAGCTCGCCGGTGTACTCGATCACCGGACTGTACGCCGCGATCGGGACCGCCGCGAAGACGCCGTCCCCGTGCCGAGGCGATGCACGCTGGACGTACGCGACCGGCGGCTCGGGCTCGGCGCGGCGGGGGGGCGCGTAGGGCGAGTCCTCGAGATACGGCGAGTCCTCGTCGTCGGCGAGCCCCCCGTACACCGGGCGCGGCTCGACCGGCGCCCGGCGCCGGCGCTCCAGCAGATGATCGACCTCGGTGCCGACCATCGGCCGCAGGATATCGAGGATCCCCACGCTCAGGTGCTGGCCATACACATACAGATGGCGGGCCCGCACCTTGTTGGCGAGGATCCACGTCAGGAACGGCTTATCGGCCTTGCGCCCGTTACAGTCGGCGCAGGACAGGACCAGATTGTCGCGCCGATCGTACGCCGAGCGCCCGCGCCGCGGCGTCACGTGGTCGAGCGTCAGCACTTTGGCGGGGAAGGTCTCGCCGCAGTACGCGCAGATGGGGCCGTATTCCTTGAGCAGCCAGACGCGGGTGTCGGCGTAGGCCGCCCGGCCCGTCGGCATGGAGGTGTGGGTCTCTTGGACGACCGGAGGTCCTCCGCTGCCCTTCTTGCGCCCGCGTCTCGGTCGTCGTGCTGGAGCCATACGGTGGAAAGTAGTCCGAGGGTCTGAGCGACGAAGGCTCCGCCAGCGGAATCCGCCGGCGGAGCCTTCACCACGCAACATCGGGACGGCGGGATTTGAACCCGCGACCCCCTGAACCCCATTCAGGTGCGC
>CAZCZO010000051.1:0-4319 GCA_964503275.1 uncultured Gemmatimonadaceae bacterium
AAGAACCCCGGGAGGGCGCAGGACGCGAAGACGGCCTCACGCAGCGACACCTCGCGCAGGCCCGGCAGCCCGAACACCCGCTGCGCCCCGTGCTCGAGGTCGGTGGTCGCCAGCAGCAACGGGCGTGGCAACTGCGCGAAGGTGAGGTCGGGCACGATGTCGTCCACCAAGCGCCGCAGCGGCCCGCCGAGGTACAGCGAGCGGTTGTGCATGCGCCGGGCGACCATCCCCACATGGTCGATCCGGAACAGGTCGCGCTGCTTGAGGGCCAGGGCGCGCGCCTCCATCTCCGCGACCGGCATGCCCGTCGCGTAGGCCGCGGCGATCAGTGAGCCGATGCTCGTGCCGGCGACGACGTCGGGCACGATGCCGCGCTCGTGCAGGGCGCGGAGCACCCCGATGTGCGCGAAACCCTTCAAGCCGCCGCCCCCCAACACGAGCGCGAGCCGATCCGGTACTACATGGTGCGCGGTCACAGGACGATATTATACCGCGTGTCCATCTTCCCGCGCGCGCTGCTCGCCCTGCTCTGCCTCGTGGCCACGGGCGTCGGTGCGCAGTCCCCGTTGTCGCTGGCCGATGCGCTGGCGCGGGCGCGCGCGTCGGGACCATGGCGCGACCTCGCGGGGGCCCGCGGTGCGCTCACGCGCGGCCTGCAACGGGTGGAGTCGCAGTTGCCGAACCCGGTGTTCGAGTTCCGGCGCGAGCGTAACACGCCCCAGCTGCGGCCCGACGAGTTCCGCGAGATCGCGCTGCCGCTGGACCTCACGGGGCGCCGTGTCGCGCTGGTGCAGGCGGGCCGGGCGGCGGCGCGGCGTGCGGCGTGGGACAGCGCGGCCGTGCGCCTCGACGTGGAGCACGATGTGGCCGAGGCCTGGATCGCCGCGACGCTGGCCACGGCGGTCGCGGAGGCAGCGGCGGCGCAGGCGCTCGCCCTCGACTCGCTCGCGATCTTCGATGCCGCGCGCTTTCGCGAGGGGGCGGTGGCCGAGGTCGCGGCGCTGCGCACCCGCGTGGAATCGGACCGCGCGGCCCTCGTCGCCGCCGCGGCGCGCGGGGATGCCGCACGGGCCCGTGCCGCCCTGAGTGTGTGGGTCGGTGGCACCGTCGCGGCCACGGCGCCCTTGGACGCGGCCCCGCTCGACCGGCCGCCGCCGCTCGAGGCGCTGCTCACGCGCGCCGCCGCGACGCGCCCCGATGCCCGCGCCGCGCAGGAGGCCGCGACGCAGGCCGCGCTGCGCCGCACCGCGGAGCGCCGCGGCATCCTCAGCGACATCCAGCTCGTCGGTGGGCTCAAGACCACGGCGGGGATCGCGAATACGGGGCTCTTCGGCGTGGTGGTGCCCATGCCGCTGTTCAACCAGAACGGCGGGAATCGCGATGTGGCGGCCGCCGAGGCGCGCTTGGCGAGCGCCGACGCGCTGGCGCTGGCGCTGCGGGTCGAGGCCGAGGTCCGTGCGGCGCACGAGGCGTGGGTGGCGGTCGCGGCCCTGGGCGATGCCGCCGTCACGCTGGCGCCGCGCGCCGACGATGTCGCGGGTATCGCCCGGGCCACCTATCGCGAAGGGGCGAGCACGCTCACCGCCGTGCTCGAGGCCCAGCGTGCGGCCTACGATGTGCGCGTGGCCGCCGCCGAAGGTCTGGCGGCCCGGCTGCGCGCCGCGCTCGATCTCAAGGCCGCGGTGGGCCTTGCTCCTCTCGATCCTTGGTCCCCGTGATCACACGCTCTCGCGCCTCCCTCGCGCTGGTCCCGGTCGTCGCGCTGCTGGCCTGCGCCGATCCCGTCCCTGACGCGCACGATGCCGCTGCGGCACCGGGCGTCGACAGTGCCACCGTGTCGGCCGCGGCGGTCGCGATCGCCGGCTTCGGCTATGCCACGGCCGACTCGAGCCCCTGGCGCGACGCCTGGCGCCTCAGCGGCCGCGTGGTGTCGGACCCCGAGCACACGACGCCGGTCGGTGCCATCGTCGACGGGCGGGTCACCGAGGTGCGGGTGTTGCCGGGCGATCGGGTCCGGGCCGGCGATCCGCTGGTGCTGGTGCACACGCACGAGATGATGGACGCTCGCCGCGAACTGGCCGGTGCGGTCGCCGTACAGCGCGCCGCGGTGGTCGCCGCCGTGCAGGCGCAGCGCGACCTCGAGCGTACCGAGCGGTTGCTGACGCTGCGGGCGGCGAGCGACGCCGATGTCGAGCGGGCGCGGGTCGCGGCCGCCGTGGCCCGCGCGGCCCGCGAGGACGCTGACGCGGCGGTCACGCGCGCCGAAGGACTGATCGAGCACCTGGTGGGGTCGCCCGAGCCGGCCGATCTCGATCCGCATGTGGCGGTGATCCGCTCGCCCATCGATGGGGTCGTGCAGGCGCGCAGCGTGCAGCCCGGCGAGGTCCTGCTCCTGGGCGCGCCGCTGGTGACCATCGCCAAGCGCAGCGGCGTGTTGCTCGAGGGCTATGTGCCCGAGAACGGCGTCGCCTCGCTGACGATGGGCGCGACCATCCGCTTCACCGTGCCGGCCTACCCCGAGGAACGCTTCGTCGCCACGGTGATCCGCGTCGCACCCTCGCTCGACGCCGTGAGCCGCGCGACGACGCTGTGGGCGCGGGTCGAGGATCCCCGCGGCGTGCTCCGCGCCGAGATGGTCGCGCAGGGCGAGCTCGCCTCGGCCGCCGGCGCCATGGCGCTGGTCGTGCCGCGGGCCGCGGTCCAGAGCATGGATGGCGACACCGTGGTGATCGTCGCGGAGCCGCAGAGCGATGGGGTGTTGCTGCGTGCGGTCCCGGTCCGTGTGGGGCGACACACCACCGATGCCGTCGAGATCCTCGCCGGCCTCGCGCGGGGCACGCAGGTCGTGGTGCAGGGCGCGGCGATCGCCAAGGCGGAGCTGTTGAAGCGTCGCGGCGCGTTCGCCGACGAACACTAGGCCGCCGCCGTGCTCGATCGCCTGTTACGCTTCGCGCTGCGCCAGCGCCTGGTCGTCATGCTGGGCGTGCTGGCGATCGTCGCGGCCGGCCTCGTCGCGGTGCAGCGCGTTCCCTTCGACGCCTTCCCGGATCTCACGGGCACCCGGGTCGAGGTCATCACGCCGGCGCGCGGGCTCTCGCCGGGCGATGTCGAGAACCTCGTCACCTATCCGCTCGAATCCGTCCTGATGGGGATCCCGGGCGCCGAGGAGGTGCGCTCGGTGTCGAAGAGCGGGTTGTCGCTGATCACCGTGTCATTCCCTGACGCGGTCGATGTGTACTTCGCGCGCACCCTCGTGCAGCAGCGCTTGGGCGATGCGATGGACGCGCTCCCGGACGGCGTGGAGCCTGGTCTTGGGCCGGTGTCCACCCCGATGGGCGAGCTGTTCCAATACACGCTCACCTCGGACTCGCTGTCGCTCACGGAGCTCAAGACCCTGCACGACTATGTCGTGCGTCCGCGACTGCGCACCGTGCCCGGCGTCTCCGAGGTGAATTCGTGGGGCGGCCTCACCGAGCGCATCGAGGTCGTGGCCGACCCGGGTGTGCTGGCGGCGCACGGGCTGACCCTGGGGGACCTGCAGGCCGCGCTCGACGAGAACAACCGCCTCTTCGGCGCGGCGTACCTCGAGCAAGGCGGCGAGCGCTACACGATCCGCGGCCTCGCGCGCGTCGACGCGGCGGAGGACCTGGCGCTGATCCCCATCGCCGTGCCGGGCCGGGCGCCGCTTCGCGTGGGCGATGTCGCGACGATCCAGCGCGGCGGACTGCCGCGCTATGGCTCGGTGACCACGAACGCCGAGGGCGAGGCGGTCGCGGGCATGGTCCTCAAGCTCCAAGGGGCCGACTCGCGGCGGGTGATCGCCGGCGTGCGCGACAAGATGGACGAAGTGCGCGCCGCGCTGCCCCCGAGCGTGACCGTGACGCCGTTCTACGACCAGACCGAGCTGATCGCCCGCACCACGGGCACCATCGTCAAGAACCTCGTGGGCGGCGGGCTGCTGGTCATCGCCGTGTTGTTCCTGTTCCTGCGCAATGTGCGCGCCTCGCTGATCGTCGCCAGTGTGATCCCGCTGTCGATGCTCTTCGCCTTCTGGGGCATGTGGCTGTTCGGCTACTCGGCCAACCTCATGTCGCTGGGCGCGCTGGACTTCGGCCTGATCGTCGATGCGTCGGTGGTGATGGTCGAGAACTTCATCCGACGGCTCGAGGGGGCGAAGGAGGGCGACGACCGGCAGCGCCTGCTGCGCTCCGCCGCCCTCGAGGTCGCCCGGCCGGTGCTGTTCGGCATCGCGATCATCGTCGCCGTGTACATCCCGATCTTCACGCTCGACGGCATGGAAGGGCGGATGTTCAAGCCGA
>CAZCZO010000052.1:0-3999 GCA_964503275.1 uncultured Gemmatimonadaceae bacterium
AGGCAGGTGTCCCATCTTGTAAGGTAAACCGCCGACCCCCTCGTCTTCCAGCGGCCCCGCTCAGGGCTTCGGGGGCTCCGCTGGCGGCGCCGCCGCCGTCGCGTCGGTGCTCGGCTTCGGCTTGGCGACGCCCGCGATGTCGCTCGCGACGCTCGCGCCCGCGGCGGCCACGCCGCTCACTACGCTCGCGCCCGTCGCGGCCACGCCGCTCAGCACACCCATCGCCTTGCTCATAAAGCCCATCGCCTCCGAGACAGTCGCGGCGGAGACGTTGCCGGCGCGCAGCGTGTCCTCGATGCCTTCCGCGAAGCGCTGAAAGACGTTCGGCGGCGGCGCCTGGCGCTGGGCGTACTTGCTCTCAAGAAACTCGAGGTAGTCGAGCACCTGGTACTGGCGCTCCTCGGGCAGGGCCTCGAGGCGGCGCAGGATGCGGTCCTTCAGGATGTCGTGCATTGGGTCTCCGGCGGGCGGGATGCTCCCGAATACTACGGCAGTCCCCAGCGAACGGATTCCCCGCGCGCGTCCACGTGGACGAACGGGCCGGAGATGCCCGGGTTGCGGTACATCCCGATCCCGCCAACGAGGGCCGGATGCTGCTCCTCGACGAACTTGATGACGTCAATCAGGGCGCGCGTGTCCCGAAGGTCGAGCCGGCCGTCCCAGGTGAGATCATCCATCCGGTGGTCGCCATCGGCATCCACGATGATGTCGGCAGCGTCGCCGTGCTGGTGGCGTGAGTCCGGCGTGCGCCGCGAGCGCAGGCGGCCCGGCGCGAGCATCGGGGTGCGGAAGCCCGACATCACGCGGAGCCGTGCGCCGCGGTGCCCGCGTGCGCGCAGTTCGGCGACGATGAGCTCAAGCTTGTCCACAAGACGCTCGTCGAGCACCAGCGCCTTGGGCCAGACGTCGGCTTGCCTGGTGTCGAGGAAGTCCCGGAGCGCGAAGTGCTCGGACACGAGCAACCCGGCGTTGGCCTCGGTGACCTCGATGAAGCCAGCGGGCGGGAGGTAGCGCTCGTTGCGCGGGCTCCGCACTTCGGCCGGATATCGCCCGACGAAAAAGTTGCCCACGCGGCCGTCGCGCTTCTCGGCAAACCGGACGAGCGTGATGAAGGCGAATGACGAGTTGGTCGCGGAATCGCGTACCATCCAGACGTCAGGTCGGCGGGAGGCTTCCCCGCCGAAGAGCGTCGCCACGGGTTCGGCGACATCGAACGTGTCCACGGGGGGCGGGACGATCCGCGCCCGCAGCTTGCCGCTGCGGCCCCGGAGTGAGTCGGGGATTGCGACGACGGGGTCACCCGGGGTGGCGAGGGCCAGCCGATCCCCACCTGCTGCGACGACAGCGCCGAGGCCCAGGGCGAGGGCCACGAACGCGGTGCGGAGCGAGAAGGGGTGACGAACCATCAGGACGACGCGGGCTGGAGGCGGCAGCTTCTTGCCTTAGAACACAAGGAGGCAAGATAGGGTTGCCAGCGGCCGGCGCGCGAGTCCACTCGCAAAACTGACCAAATGGTCAGCGACGGATGATCGAGAGCAAATCCAGGATTGGCGCGCCGGTGGGTGCGGAACGTCCGTTTCTTACACGAGCGGTCAGGGTGACCTCAGCCATCGATGGCAGCGCGCGCGCCTCCTCCAATAGCGAAGCCGGTACTGCGATGTAAAGTATTGCGTTCTCGCCTCTTGGACCGATAGCGAGCAGGAAGGGCTCCCCGTTCTGCAGATCGCGCCGCAGCGGATCGGCTGTCTGCAATCCGACAACCTGGACATCCCAACGCACCACCTTCCCCCGAGTGCCGGCCGGGTCGAGACGCAGGTCCACGGCGGTCAATCCTGACCGAAAGGTCGAATCTGCCGGCACGAACAGCGACTCTGGCGCCCAGGCCTCTACCCGCACCTTCACCCAGCCGCGGTCGCGAACAAGCGGCTCGACCACCGCGCCCTCGCTCAACTCCGCAATCAAGCTGCCGCCCGGCGCCATCCGCAGCTGCGTCCCCCCTTCGCTGCGCAGAGACCCCGCGGGGACGGCAGTCGAGGTGGTCGGCGGCGCGGTGGACTGCGGCGCCGCCGAGCTGGCGGACGGCTGTGTCGTGGCCGGACGGCCTCCCGAGGGCGTCGGCGCGGGCGTGGCCGGGCGCGCCGGCGTCGAGGCCGTCGCGGCCGCGAACGCATTCGCACTCACCCACGCGTCGCGCCGGACGCGGGCCCAGTTCCGCTGGCGCTCCAGCACGCGAAAGCCGGCCCCCGCACGGAACTCACCCAGGATCCGACCATCCAGCGACGGCGACTCGCGGATCCGCATCGTGCCCGTGCCGCCGATGCTCTGGGGAAACGAGTCGCGGGGCCCCGCAAAGCGCGACGACTCGACCCAGCCCTGGATGGTCACCAAGGTCCAGCCGTTGCGTGTCGTGCCCGTCGTCCAGCTCGTGCCGCCCTTCAACTCGGCGATCGGGTTCCCGGTGGGCGAGGAGCGCACCTCGGCGTCACGCGCGAGGCGCTGCTGCGCCGCACCGGGCTGGGCGACGAGGGCGAGCAGGAGAGCGAATCCGAGCGGGCGCATCGCTGGTAGGGAAACGGGAGCGAGAATAGATTGCGCGAGCAGTCGTGCCGCAGAGTCGCGCGACGCTTCGTCCCGAAGCTATCACCCCCTCCACGCACCGCAAAGAGATGGCATCCCCAGCGGATCGCCCTGTTGTGCTCGTCGTCCTCGACGGGTGGGGCTATCGCGAGCAGACCGACGGCAACGCCATTGCGATGGCGCGCACTCCGACCTGGGATCGGCTGTGGGCGCGCGCGCCGCGCACGCTGCTCAACGCGAGCGGGCTCGCCGTCGGACTTCCCGAGGGGCAGATGGGCAATTCCGAGGTGGGCCACCTCAATCTCGGCGCCGGCCGCGTGGTGATGCAGGACCTCGTGCGGATTGGCGAGAGTATTCGCAGCGGCGCGTTCTATCAGCTCGCGGCGTTTCGCGAGCTCTGCGCCGGGCTGCGCGACTCGGGCGGCACGCTGCACCTGCTCGGCCTCGTGGGCGACGGCGGCGTGCACGCGCACGACGATCACCTCCTCGCGCTGGTGGAGCTGGCGACGCGGGAGCGCGTGCCGCGGGTCGCCCTGCATCTGCTGCTCGACGGGCGCGACACGCTTCCCCGCTCCGCGCTGGGCTACGTGCGCGCGCTCGTCGAGAAGACGCGGGGCCGCGCGGTCATCGCGAGCATCGGCGGCCGGTACTTCGGGATGGATCGCGACCAACGCTGGCCCCGTACGGAGAAGGCCTACGCCGCGGCCGTACGCGGCACCGGCCCGACCACGGCCGACGCGCTGGCGTTCATCGAGGCCAACTACGCCCGCGACATCACCGACGAGTTTATGGAGCCGGCGGTCGTGCTCCGGAAGGACGGCGCGCCCGTCGCCCCGATGCGCGACGGCGACGCCGTCATCACCTGGAACTTCCGCTCTGACCGGATGCGCCAGATCGTGCGCGCGCTCGCCCTCGAGGGCTTTGACGGCTTCGACGTGCGCGACCGCCCAGGGCTGCGCGTCGCCACGATGACGCAGTACGACCAGACCTTTGGGCTGCCGGTCGCCTTCGAGCCCTTCTCGATGGCGAAGATCGTGGCCGAGGTGCTGGAGGCCGTGGGAATGACCACGCTGCGCACCGCGGAGACGGAGAAGTACCCGCACGTGACGTACTTCTTCAACGGCGGCAACGAGGTCCCGTACCGCGGAGAGGAGCGCATCCTCGTGCCGAGCCAGAAGGTCGCGACCTACGACCTGATGCCCGAGATGAGCGCGCCGGGTATTACCGACGTGCTCTGCAAAGCCATCGAGACGAAGTCGCACCACTTTACGCTCTGCAACTACGCCAATGGCGATATGGTCGGCCACAGCGGCAACATCGCGGCCACCATCCGCGCCTGCGAAGTGGTGGATGCGCAGCTCGCGCGCATCGTGGCGTCGGCGGAGAAGTCCGGGGCGCGGCTGCTCATCACGGCCGACCACG
>CAZCZO010000053.1:0-3996 GCA_964503275.1 uncultured Gemmatimonadaceae bacterium
AGGCAGGTGTCCCATCTTGTAAGGTAAACCGCCGACCCCCTCGTCTTCCAGCGGCGCCGGTCAGGGCGTCGGCGGCTCGCTCGGCGGCGGCGCTGCCGTGGCTGCTTCGCCAGTCGGCTTGGGCTTCGCCGATCCCGCGATGTCACTCGCCACGCTGGCGCCCGCGGCGGCCACGCCGCTCACGACGCTCGCCCCCGTGGCAGCCACACCGCTCAGCACGCCCATCGCCTTGCTCATAAAGCCCATCGCCTCCGAGACGGTGGCCGCGGAGACGTTGCCCGCGCGCAGCGTGTCCTCGATGCCCTCGGCGAAGCGCTGAAAGACGTTCGGAGGCGGCGCCTGGCGCTGCGCGTACTTGCTCTCGAGATACTCGAGGTAGTCGAGCACCTGGTATTGGCGCTCCTCGGGCAGGGCCTCGAGGCGACGCAGGATACGGTCTTTCAGGATGTCGTGCATTGGGTCTCCGTCGGGCGGGATGCTCCCGAATACTACGGCAGTCCCCAGCGCACGGATTCCCCGCGGGCATCCACGTGCAAGAACGGGCCGGAGATGCCGGGGTTCCGGTACATCCCGATTCCGCCAATCAGCGTCGGGTGCCGCTCCTCCACCGCCTTGATGACGTCGATGAGGGCACGCGTGTCGCGCAGGTCGAGCCGACCGTCGCCCGTGAGGTCGTCCATTCGCTGGTCGCCGTCGGCGTCGACGATGATGTCGGCCGCGTCGCCGTGCTGGTGCCGCGAGTCCGGCGTGCGGCGGGAGCGCGGGCGGCCCGGGGCCGTCATCGGCGTCCGGAAGCCCGACATCACCCGGATCCGCGCCCCACGATGCCCGCGCGCGCGCAGTTCCTCGATGATGAGTTCGAGCTTGTCCACGAGGCGCTCGTCGAGCACCAGCGCCTTCGGCCACACCGCGGCCTGCTTGGTATCGAGGAAGTCGCGCAGGGCGAAGTGCTCGGACACGAGAAGCCCGGCGTTGGCCTCGGTGACTTCGATGAACCCGGCGGGCGGTAGGTAGCGCTCGTTCCGCGGGCTGCGCACTTCAGCCGGATAGCGTCCGACGAAGAAGTTGCCCACGCGCCCGTCCCGCTTCTCCGCGAACCGCACGAGCGTGATGAAGGCGAAGGTGGCGTTGGTGGCCGAGTCGCGCACCATCCAGACGTCCGGGCGGCGGGAGGCCTCTCCGCCGAAGAGCGTCGCGACAGGCTCGGCGACGTCGAAGGTGTCCGCGGGCGGCGGGACGATCCGCGCGCGCAGCTTGCCGCTCAGTCCCCGCAGGGAATCCGGGATGCTGACAACGGGGTCACCCGGTGTGGCGAGGGCCAGCCGATCCCCACCTGCTGCGACGACGGCGCCGAGGCCCAGGGCGAGGGCCACGAACGCGGTGCGGAGCGAGTAGGCGGGACGAACCATCAGGACGACTTGGGCTGGAGGCGGCTGCTTCTTGCCTTAGAACACAAGTAGTCAAGATAGGGTTGCCTGGGTTCGGCGCGCGAGTCTTTCGGAGAAACTGACCGTTTGGTCAGCGTCGTACGATGGAGAGAAGATCCAGTACTGGGGCGCCCGTTGGGGCGGATCGGCCGTTCCTGACCCGCGCGGTCACGGTCACTTCAGCCATCGACGGAAGCCCGCGGGCCTCCTCGAGCAAGGAGGCCGGAACAGCGATGTAAAGTATTGCATTTTCGCCTCTTGGCCCAACGGCCAGGAGAAACGGCTCGCCGTTCTGCAAATCGCGCCGGAGGGGATCGGCCGTCTGGAGCCCGACCACCTGGACGTCCCAGCGAACCACCTTGCCTCGGGTGCCCGCGGGGTCAAGCCTCAGGTCAACCGCGGTCAATCCTGACCGAAAGGTCGAATCTGCCGGGACGAACAGCGACTCGGGTGCCCAGGCCTCGATGCGCACCTTCACCCAGCCCCGGTCCCGAACCAGTGGCTCCACGAGGGCACCCTGGCTCAACTCCGCCACCAAACTGCCCCCGGGCGCCATCCGAAGCTGCGCCGCGGTCTCGCTCCGGAGCGACCCGGACGGCGCGGGTCCGGGCGATGCCGCCGGAGAGCTCGAGGGCACCGATGGCGCGGTGCCGCTCCCGGGCTGGGCGGTCGACGGGCGGTTGCTGGGCGGGGCGGCCGCTGGCGGCGCTGGCCGCGCGGCGGTGGCCGACGCGAACGCGTTCGCGCTCACCCAGGCATCGCGCCGGACCCGCGCCCAGTTCCGCTGCCGCTCGATCACCCGGAAACCTGCACCCGCTCGGAATTCTCCGAGAATCCGGCCGTCGAGCGACGGCTCCTCGCGGATGCGCATCGTGCCGGTCCCGCCGATGCTCTGCGGAAACGAGTCCCGCGGGCCGGCGAACCGCGACGACTCCACCCAGCCCTGGATCGTGACCAGCGTCCATCCGTTGCGCGTGGCGCCCGTGGTCCAGCTCGTGCCGCCCTTGAGCTCGGCGATCGGGTTGCCGGTGGGCGAGGAGCGCACTTCGGAATCACGCGCAAGGCGCTGTTGCGCCGCGGCGGGCGGGGCGACGAGGGCGAGCAGGACCAAGAATCCGAGCAGGCGCATCGCTGGTAGGGAAACGGGAGCGAGAATAGATTGCGCGAGCAGTCGTGCCGCAGAGTCGCGCGACGCTTCGTCCCGAAGCTATCACCCCCTCCACGCACCGCAAAGAGATGGCATCCCCAGCGGATCGCCCTGTTGTGCTCGTCGTCCTCGACGGGTGGGGCTATCGCGAGCAGACCGACGGCAACGCCATCGCGATGGCGCGCACTCCGACCTGGGATCGGCTGTGGGCGCGCGCACCGCGCACGCTGCTCAACGCGAGCGGTCTCGCCGTCGGCCTGCCCGAGGGCCAGATGGGCAATTCCGAAGTCGGTCACCTTAACCTCGGCGCCGGCCGCGTGGTGATGCAGGACCTGGTGCGGATCGGCGAGAGCATCCGGGGCGGGGCGTTCTACCAGCTCACGGTCTTCCGAGACCTGTGCGCGGGCCTGCGTGATGCCGGCGGTACGCTGCACCTGCTCGGCCTGGTCGGCGACGGCGGCGTCCACGCACACGACGATCATCTGTTGGCGCTGATCGAGCTTGCCACACGCGAACGCGTGCCGCGCATTGCCCTGCACCTGCTCCTCGACGGACGCGACACGCTCCCTCGCTCGGCGCTGGGCTACGTGCGCGGGCTGGTCGAGAAGACCCGCGGCCGTGCGGTCATCGCGAGCATCGGGGGCCGCTACTTCGGAATGGATCGCGACCAGCGCTGGGCCCGCACCGAGAAGGCCTACACCGCCGCGGTACGCGGCGCGGGTCCAAGCACCGCCGACGCGATCGCGTTCATCGAAGCCAACTACGCGCGCGACATCAGCGACGAGTTTATGGAGCCGGCGGTGGTGCTCCAGAAGGACGGCGCGCCCGTAGCCCCGATGCGCGACGGCGACGCCGTCATCACCTGGAACTTCCGCTCCGACCGGATGCGCCAGATCGTGCGCGCGCTCGCCCTCGAGGGCTTTGACGGCTTCGACGTGCGCGACCGCCCAGGGCTGCGCGTCGCCACGATGACGCAGTACGACCAGACCTTTGGGCTGCCGGTCGCCTTCGAGCCCTTCTCGATGGCCAAGATCGTGGCCGAGGTGCTGGAGGCCGTGGGGATGACGACGCTGCGCACCGCGGAAACCGAGAAGTACCCGCACGTGACGTACTTCTTCAATGGCGGCAACGAAGTCCCGTACCGCGGCGAGGAACGCATCCTGGTGCCGAGCCAAAAGGTCGCGACCTACGACCTGATGCCCGAGATGAGCGCGCCGGGTATCACCGACGTGCTCTGCAAGGCCATCGAGACCAAGTCGCACCACTTCACGCTCTGCAACTACGCCAACGGCGATATGGTCGGCCACAGCGGCAACATCGCGGCCACGATACGCGCCTGCGAAGTGGTGGACGAGCAGTTGGCCCGAATCGTGGCGTCGGCGGAGAAGTCCGGGGCGCGGCTGCTCATCACGGCCGACCACG
>CAZCZO010000054.1:0-3586 GCA_964503275.1 uncultured Gemmatimonadaceae bacterium
ATCGCTTCCCACAGAGGCGATTAACCCCGCAACGCTCGCCATCGACAAGCTCTCCTCCGCCGACATCGTCGAGGGGATGCTGAACGAGGATCGCAAGATGCTCGCCGCGGTCCATCGCGAGAAGGAGCGGATTGCGGTCGGCGTCGACATCATCACGCAGTCGCTGCGCAAGGGCGGCCGCATCATCTTCGTGGGTGCCGGCACCAGCGGACGCCTCGGCATCCTCGAGTCGGCAGAAATGCCGCCCACCTTCGGCACCAGCGCGGACCTCGTGCTCGCCATCATGGCTGGCGGCAAGAACGCCATGCTGCGCACGAAGGAGGGGGTCGAGGACAACTACGAGGAGGGCGCGCGGTCGATGATGCGCCTCAAGCCGACGAGGAAGGACGTCATCATCGGCGTGTCGGCGAGCGGGATGACGCAGTTCGTCCGGGGCGCGCTCACCCGCGCGCGACGCGCGGGCTGCAAGATCATCTTCGTCACCTGCGACCCGCGCACCGAGCTGCAGACCTTCGTCGACCTCACCATCGCCCCCGCCGTCGGACCCGAAGTCATCGCCGGATCGACCCGCCTCAAGGCCGGCACCGCCACCAAGATCGTGCTCAACATGCTGACGACGGCATCGATGGTGCGGATCGGCAAGACCTACGGCAACCTGATGGTGGACGTCCAGATCGGGTCCGAGAAGCTGCGCGACCGCGCCCGACGCATCATCTGCATCGTGACCGGCATGGAGTACGAGGAGGCCGACCGCCTGCTCCGCCGCGCGCACTGGAACGTCAAGGCGGCCATCGTGATGCAGAAGACCGGGCTCCCCTACCAGCGTGCGGTGTCGCGCCTGCGGCGCGCCCACGACTTCGTGCGGGACGCCATCGGCGAGGATGTCGAACCGCGACTGCGTCAACTGCTCGACGGCGACGTCCCCGTGGCGCCGCCGGCCCCGCCGGCGCCGACCCCGGCACCGACCCCGGCTCCGACGCCTCGCGAACGGGGCGGCAGCCGCCCCCGCTAGAGGTTCGCGGCCGCAGCCGCGTCCACCCACAGTTCCGCCTTCGCATGCAGTTGCAGGAACGACGCGGGCATGCGGGTCGTGACCGGTCCACGTACCAGATCGCGCACCGCGCCGGCCTTCGTCGATCCCGTCGCCAGCAGCACGATGCGGCGCGCGCGCAGGATCGTCCCCATCCCCATCGACAGGGCCTCTGACGGCACCATCGACACGCGCCCCCCGAAAAGCCCGGCGTTCGCGACCCGTGTCGAGTACGCGAGCGTTGCGACGTGCGTGCGGGACACCAGCGACGGCCCCGGCTCGTTGAAGCCGATGTGCCCATTGACGCCGAGGCCGAGCAGCAGCAGGTCGATGCCGCCCGCCCTGGCGATACGCCGTTCGTAGCGATCGCACTCCTCGCCCGCACGCGGTGCGGTCCCGTCGAGGAACCGGATCCGGCGGCGGTCGAGGTTCACATGCCGGAAGAGCGCCTCTTCCATGAACATGCGGTAGCTGCGGTGATCGCGCGGCCCGATGCCGACGAACTCGTCGAGATTGAAGGTGGTGGCCCGCGAGAAATCGATGAGTCCCCGGCGATGGCGCGCGACCAGTTCCGCGTAGAGTGGCAGGGGCGAACGTCCGGTCGGCAGCCCGAGCACCAGCGCGGGTCGCTCACGCAGGGACTCGGAGAGGTCATCGGCCAGCGACCTGGCAAGGCGCACGGGATCGGCGAAGCGGCGGATGGCAGGCGCGTTCGGATGCATGCAGATACGAGCTATGGTACTAGGTGCGCATGCCCGACCGCCTGGACCCCGTCGCCGGCACCCTCACCGCCGCCCTCGCTCGTGGTGTCTTCCCAGGTGCCACGGCGGAAATCGGCTCCGCGAGCGGCGTCATCTGGAACGGGGTCTTCGGCGCGCTCACCTTCGACGACACGGCGGCGCCGTGTGAACCGACGACGATCTTCGATCTCGCCTCGCTGACCAAGCCCATCGCGACAACCACTGCCGCGTTGACCCTCGCGGCCGACGGACGGCTGCCGCTCGACGCGCAGGTTGGACGTTACGTCCCCGACTGGCGCGGCACCGATCGCGCGCGCGTGACGATGGCCCACCTGCTCGAGCACACCAGCGGGCTCAGCGCCCGCCTGCCGGGCGCACCACCACCGGACGCACGCGAGTTCGAACACGACATCTGCGCGCTGCCGCTCGAATACGAACCCGGGACGCGCGCGCTCTACAGCGACCTGGGCTTCATCCTGCTCGGCTGGTGCATCGCGCGCGCCGGGGACGAACCGCTGCGCGCCCGATGCGCGCGACTGCTCTCGGAGGTCCTCGAACACCACGCGGCTGGCGCCCACGAGGCGCGACTCCTCGTCGATGTCCCACCCGCGCTTCGCCCGTTCACCGCGCCCACCGAACCGCTGCCCGAGGACCTGAGACGCGGACGACGCCTGACCGGCGACGTCCACGACAACTATGCCGCCGCGCTCGGCGGGTTCGCCGGCCATGCGGGCCTCTTCGGCACGGCGGCCGGGGTCGGCGTCTTCGCCCGCGCCCTGCTGCGCGCGCTTCGCGGGGTCGGGAGCCGGCCGATGCTGCCACGCGCACTGGCAACCCGGGCGATTGCGCGAGGCACGGTGCCGGGGAGTTCGCGCGCGCTCGGCTGGGACACCATGCTCCCCACCTCCTCGTGCGGCGCGCGCATGTCGCCCACCGCATTCGGGCACGTCGGGTTCACCGGCACCTCGCTGTGGATCGACCCGTCGCGGGACCGGTACTACGTGCTGCTCACCAATCGTGTATGCGGCGGGGGGACGTCGGAGCAGATGCAGGAGGTGCGGCGCGCGTTCCACGAGGCCGCGGCCGACGTCTGACGGCTCTCAGCGAAGCGGTCTCGGCGCCAGCGGCTGCGGCTGGGGAGCCAACGGCGCATTCCCACGCTGGCCGGGCGCGGGCTGGCCTGGAGGAGCCCCCGGGCGTCCGAAACCGGACCCCGGCCCGCCACGGCCGACGCCGCCAGGCTGCGGCGGGCCACCACGACCGCCCGGGGCACCCGCTGCCGGCGCCTGCGCCTGCTGGACGTAAACGAACTGCCACTCGTTGTACTTGTTGCGACCGTTGTACAGGCGGAGAGACGTCTCCCGGCTGCGGCTGGCGACGCCCATGATGCCGCCGCGACCGCCGGCCCCCTGCGGCCCCGCCACGGCGCCCAGACCCGGCGGCGCTGCCTGCCCGGGGACGCCCCCGGCGACTCCGCCCCGCCCTGTCGCGCCACCCTGAACGCCACGACCTCCAGGCACGTCCGGACCGGCGGCGGTCGTGGGCGACAGCACGTCGAAGTCCTGCCCGGTCACGGGGTCCTTGTACTTCTTGCGGAGGTAACGCTGGCTGACGAGCACGTCGATGTTCGGCGGCAACACGCCGGGCCCCGCGCGACGCTGGAACAGGCCGATCGCCCGCACGTACTGTTCGCCGCGGAACACCAGTTCGGCTTCCTTCTCGCGGCGGGCCATCGTCTTCCAGGTGGGCATCAGTGCCGACACCAGGACGGCGGCGACGCTCATCGCAACCAGCAGAGCCGCCATCGCGTACCCGT
>CAZCZO010000055.1:0-2607 GCA_964503275.1 uncultured Gemmatimonadaceae bacterium
TCGCGCTGCAGGTCAAGCAGCAGTACTACGCGATCCTCTCGGCGCGCGAGGCCGACGCGGCCGCGCGGACGCAGCTGGCGCAGGCGGAGCAGCAGTTCGCGGTCGCGAACGCCCGCGTCGCGGCCGGCGCGGCGACCATCTCGGACTCGCTGCAGTCGGTGATCCAGATCGGCAACGCCCAACTGGCCGTCCTGAACGCCCAGAACCAGCTGAACAACGCGAACATCGCGCTGACGCGTCTGGTCGCCACCCCCTTCGTCGTCACGGCGATCGTGGCCGACACCATCGACCCCGCCCCGTTGCGGGTGGACAGCGCCCAGCTGATCGCGCTCGCGCTGGCAGGCCCCGCCGTGCGGCAGGCCCAGGCGCAGGTCACCTCGGCCCGGATGACCGTGCGCACCTCGCGTGCCGGCTACTTCCCGACGCTGAGCATGACCAGCAGCTACTCGCGCCAGAACACCGACGCGACCTTCGACTGGGGGGCCGGCCCGATGTCCACGAACTACCGCTTCGGGTTCAACGTGTCGGTGCCGATCTGGAACCAGTACCAGCGCGAACAGGCGATGACCACGGCGCGCGTCAGCGAGGACAACGCGGAGGCCCAACTGCGGGACGCGCAGTTCCTCGCGCGGCAGAACATCATCACCCAGTTGGGCACGCTGCGGACCGCGGAGACGCGGATCATGATCCAGCGTGCGTCGGTCGCGGCCGCCGAGGAGGACCTGCGCGTGCAGCAGGAGCGGTACTCCCTCGGCGCCTCGACGTTGTTGCAGCTCCTCACGTCCCAGAACACCCTCAACAGCGCACGCGCCGCCTTGATCCAGGCGCGACTCGATGCCCGGGTCGCCCGGGCGCAGATCGAGGCCCTCATCGGCCGCGAGTTGCAGTGACGCTGTCGTCCACCGTATCCAGTCCCCCGGAGATCCCCGTGACCCGTTCCCTGCGTGGCGCTGCCGCGCTGTCCCTCGTCGCCTTGGCGTCCGCCTGCGGCCCCAAGCCCCCGCAGACGGCTCCGGTGCAGACCGTGCAGGTCACGCGCCAGGACGTCGTCGTGACCGCCGATGCGACCGGCAAGATCGAGCCGATCAACATCGTCGAGATCAAGTCGCGCGCCTCGGGGCAGATCATCGACATGCCCGTCGAGACCGGCACCTTCGTGCGTTCGGGTGACCTCATCGTGCAGCTGGACACGCGCGATGTGCAGAACCAGTACGATCAGGCCAAGGCCGACCTCGACGCCGCCAAGGCGCGCCTCGATGTCGCCGACGCCTCGCGCAAGCGCTCGGAGGATCTGCTGAAGGCCAAGGTCATCACGACGCAGGAGTACGAGAGCGCCAGCCTCGAATGGGCCAACGCCCAGACGCAGGTGATCCGTGCCGAGACCAACCTGGACCTCGCGCAGCAGCGGCTCGAGGATGCCACGGTGCGGGCCCCGGGTGCGGGCGTGGTGATCGAGAAGCTGGTGGCCTTGGGCACGGTCATCCTCTCGGCGACCAACTCGGCCGGCGGTGGGACGACGCTGGTGAAGATGGCCGACCTGACGCAGGTCCGGGCGCGCGTCCTCATCACGGAGACGGATATCGGACAGGTGGTCCCCGGCCTGCCGGCGACCGTGAGCGTGGACGCCTACCCCAACCGCCCATTCCGCGGCGTGGTCGAGAAGATCGAGCCGCAGGCGGTGGTGGAGCAGAACGTGACGATGTTCCCGATCCTCGTGTCGCTGCCCAACGCCGATGGTGCACTCAAGCCGGGCATGAACGGCGAGGTGTCGATCCTCGTCGACACGCGTGAGAACGTGCTGGCGCTGCCGCTCGACGCGGTGCGCACGGCGCGTGAGGCCGAGCCGCTGGCGCCGATGTTCGGGCTGACGGCGGACGATGTGAAGGCGGCGGTGAGCCGCGGCGCGCCGTCGTCGGGCGGGCCGACGATGGACGGCGCGCCCTCGGTCGAGGTCGCGCGCGGCGAGCGCGCCGAGCAGGGTGGCGGCGGCCAGACGGGCGCGGCGCGCCAGGGCGGACGCGGGGGCCAGGGCGGCCCCGGCGCGGCCCAGGGTGCGCGCGGCGGGCAGGGCGGGCGCGCGAACGGTGGCGCGGGTGCCACCGGTGGCACGGGCGCCGCGATGCCGATGGGTGGCGGCCGCAACGGTGGCCTGGGCGTCACGGGCCGTGCGCGATTGCGGCAGGGTGTCGTCTTCGTCCTCACGGGCGTCGATAGCACCACCGACAAGAAGAACCCCAAGATGCTCTTCGAGCCGCGCGTGGTGATGCTCGGCTTGCAGAACTACGACGTGACCGAGATCGCCGCCGGCCTCAAGGAAGGCGAGCAGGTGGCGCTCCTGGGCGCGGCCGCGATGCAGGTGACGCGCAACCAGCAGCAGGACCGCATGCGTCAGAACATGCAGGGTCCGATCCCGGGTGCGGCTGGGGCCGGGGCGGCTGGTGGTGGTGGCCGCGGTCCGGGTGGCCCGGGCGGTGGCGGTGGCGGTGGCGGTGGTGGCGGCGGCGGTCGTGGCGGCCAGCCGTAAGCGACCATGATGATCGGAGAGACGTTCGCCGTCGCCCTCGGGGCGCTCCGCGCGAACAAGATGCGGTCCTTCCTCACGATGCT
>CAZCZO010000056.1:0-2106 GCA_964503275.1 uncultured Gemmatimonadaceae bacterium
GCGTGATCGTGACCAGACCGATGCGATCGGCGCCACCCGGTCGTTCTTGGGTGGTGCGGCCGCGTGGGCGTGGGTCAGCACGGTGTTCCTCGCGGGGTGGATCGTCGGACCCGCTGAGGCGGTCGCGACCGGAGCGCCCGGGAGCTGGACCTTGGCGCTCGAGGCCATCCACGCCACCCTGTACTCCGACGTCGTCGGGCTCGTGCTATTGGCCGCCGTGGCCGTGGCCACGGGGCGGGGCGCGAACCGCGTCGGGCTGTGGACCTACATGATCTTCTGGGGCGCCCAGCAGAGCGCCAAGCTCAACATCTTCTTCGGCGTGGTGAACCCCGGGGAGGCGTTCTTCCCTCCGCACCTGGCGTTCCTCACGCAGTACTTCGGCCCGCACGAGAACAGTTGGTTGGTACCCGTGTCGATACTGGCGCTGGGGGGGAGCGCGGTGTGGAGCGGGTATCACGCGATCCGTGCGGACCACGGGTTCGATCGGGTCGGGCGCGCCTTGTTGGCCACGCTGTTGGGGCTGGCGGCGTTCGAGCACGTGGTGCTGGCGCTTCCGCTGGAGCTCCCCCTGTGGGATGTTTTCCTGCGATGGCGGGGTGCGTGAGTCGCCCCCGGCACGGTCCGACTCCATGCCTCCGACGATGATCACGACGATCCACACTCCCAGCGCTCCGACCCCCGCCGGGCACTACTCCCAAGCGGTGGTGCACAACGGCCTCGTGTATGTGGCCGG
Source organism: uncultured Gemmatimonadaceae bacterium (assembly GCA_964503275.1). Taxonomy (GTDB): domain Bacteria; phylum Gemmatimonadota; class Gemmatimonadetes; order Gemmatimonadales; family Gemmatimonadaceae; genus DASRAP01. Next base: position 734 of record CAZCZO010000056.1, read on the forward strand.
TCAACTCGGGATCGATCCGGCGCGCCCCGGCCATGCGCCGGACGACATCGAGCTCCAGACCGAGATCACGCTGCGCAACGTGGCCGCGATCCTCGTCGCGGCGGGAAGTGACCTGCACTATGTGCTGTCGATGACGATCTATGTGGCCGATCTGAGTGACTGGGGCCGCATCAACAGTGTGTACGCGCGCATCATGGGTGACCACAAGCCAGCGCGGGCCGTGATCCCGGTGAAGGACCTGCATTACGGATTCGGGATCGAGATCCAGTGCACCGCGGCCGTGGCCGCCCGCTGATGCTGGATCGCCCGCTCGCCGACCATGCGATCCTCATCACGGGGGCGTCGAGCGGGATCGGCGCGGCGTTGGCCCTGCAGTGCGCCGCGCAGGGCGCGTGGCTGGTGCTCACCGCGCGCCGCGAACACGAGTTGGACTTGGTCGCGCAGCAGTGCATCGCCCACGGAGGACGCGCGGTGTACGTCGCCGGCGACATCACGGATCCGGTGCACGCGCACCATGTGGTGGAACGTGGACAGCAGGCGTACGGCAAACTCGACATCGTCGTCTGTAACGCCGGCATCGGTGGTCACTTTCGCGTCGATGCGGTGACGGATCTATCGGTGTACGAGCGCATCATGCGCGTGAACTATCTCGGGGCCGTGTACGTGACGCATCATGCGCTGCCCCATCTGCGCGCCTCACGCGGACGCCTTGTGTCCATGTCGTCGCTGGCCGGCAAGACCGGCGTCCCCATGCGGGCCGCGTACGCCGCGAGCAAGCACGCCATGCAGGGGTTCTTCGACTCGCTCCGGATCGAGCTCGCGGGCAGTGGGGTGAGCGTGACCAGTCTGTGCCCGGGCTTCGTCCAGACGCCGATCCGCGAGCACGCGCTCGATGCCGATGGGACGCCGCGCGGCGTCAGTCATATCCGTGAGCAGACGGCGATGAGTGTGGACGAGTGTGCCGAGGCGTGCGTGCGCGCCATCGTCGCGCGGCGGCGTGAGCTGATCTTCACGGTGCGCGGGCGCGTGGGGGCGGTGCTCCGTCCGCTGGTCCCGGGCGTGATCGATCGCGTGGCCGCTGCTGCCGTGCGCGAGGGTCGCACATGAGTGTGACGCCGGATCGTGCGCCGGCCGAGGCGCGCCGCATCGTCGGGATCTACGCCGGCATCAGTGCCCTGTGGATCGTGGGCTCGGGCGTGGTGCTCGGCACGCTCGCCGAGTCGGCCGTGCCCACGATGGGCATCGAGATCGCGAAGGGACTCGGTTTCGTAGCGGTCACGGCGGCGCTGCTCTACACATTGGTCCGGCGCGCGATCGCCTAGCGGGATCGCCTGGCCGCTCTGGCGGAGGAGGGAGAGCGCACGGTCCAAGCG
>CAZCZO010000057.1:0-2074 GCA_964503275.1 uncultured Gemmatimonadaceae bacterium
ATCAAGATCGCCTCGCACTTGTTGCTCTCTCACTCCAGTTGTCAATCAGCTCATCATGCCGCGTTTCCGCGACAGCCCTTAAGAATAACCTAGGTGCTCGGTGTTCGTCAAGTGCTCCGTCGACAACGCCGTCACCACCGGTCTCCCGCCTCCGGGTCCGATCGGCAGCATAGGCGCCACCGATCCGTTCGAAGACAGGACGCGAAGGATAACCCCGTCGCCGAGGCCTCGCAAGGCCACTCAGCACGCGCGCGGGGCCGTCCGGCGCCGCAGGCGAGCCGGGCGCCGGCCCCCGCCCACGACCACGCGCTTGCCAGGGTCAGCGGGACGGCGCCACCGGTCGCAACCCGCCGTCCGGTCGCGCCACGAACCGCAGGGCGCGAACGTCCCCGACGACGCCCGCCATGGACGCCTGCACACCCTCCGCGGCAGTGACCGCGTGCGCCAGCACGCGCAGCGAAAAGGCGTCCGCCTCCGTGAGAGACACGCCGTAGCCCAGATCGCCGAGCGCGGCGATCGTGATCGCGCTGAGGGGGTTGGCCTGACCGGACTGCAGGGTACCGGTCATCAGCTCGGCCCCCAGCACACTCTCACGCCAGTGCGCATCGCGCGTGCCCGCGCCGCCGAGGTTCTCGACCGGAACCCCGAGGTCGGACATCGCACCGCCCGCCGCGGCGAACGCGGCACGCGCGCTCGGACCAGTGAACTGCGGATCGCCGCCGCCGTAGCCGCTGACCCGATCCTGGCCGAAGGGGGCTGGCCCCCAGATCGTGCCGATGCCCACCACGTGTAGCAACTCGTGCAGGACCACATCGCCGAGCTGGCCCGCCGCGATGAGCGCCGGCAGATCCGCGCTGTCGAGGATCACATCGCCGGCGATCGGCAGGATCGACCCCGGGCGCGCGATGCAGGGGCCACCGAGCCCGATGGTCCGCCCCGGGCCGTCGATCGCCATGACCGCGACATAGACCACGAGATCGTCGACCGCGCCATCGAGAACGGTGGCGCCAGGCAGATCGCACTGCGCCGCGTAGTCGAAGGCCGACAGCGTGAACGGGGGAATGTCGTGCGTGATGATCCGGCCGACGCGGTCCGCCGCCGCGACGAACGCCTCTCGCACGGTCGCCGACGCTGCTTCGCCGATGAAGCGGAGCTCGATGGTGAACGGGCGGTTCGCGCGCGCGGTGAATCGCACCGGGGCCACGCCGGCCGTCTGGAAGGTCAGCGTCTGCGCCCCGGGGGCGGGGCCGAGCCGCCACGAATCGACGGCGGCGCGCCCCGCGCCGTCGGTCTGCAGCGTGAGGGCCGAGACGGTCCCGCCATCCGAGACCGTGACCGTGACCGGCACGCCGGGGACGGCGTTGCCGAAGCTGTCCTTCACGAGCACTGCGAGAGGGCCCGGCACGACGCCGTTCGGTTCCGCACTGAGACCGCTCACCGCACCCACGGCGACCATGCTCGCCGCCGGACCGGGCCTCGCGTCGAGCACGATGCGCAGCGCGGGCAGGCCGTCGGCCGTGACGGTCAGCGCCTGTTCCCCGGCGAGCATCCCGAGCGTCCACGTCCCGATCGAGGTGGGTCCGGACTCGCTCCGCCGGCTGCCGCCCGAAAGCGTACCTCCACCCTCCACGAGCACGGCGAAGGGAACGCCACGCACCCCCCGGCCATCCGCCGCCTGGATCTCGATCACCGGAGCTCCAGCCACCGCGCCGACGACGGCGACACTGGGGACGCCACCGCGCAGGACGATCTGCGTGGGTGTCGGCGTCGGCGACGCGCTGTCGCACGAGACCAGCAGCATCGACGACGCGATGATCAGCGACAGGATCCATCCAGCCCGGGACGCACGCAGCATGTGGCTCTGGGAAGAGGACGGCGGTGCGACGGACACCGCACCGCGGACGAACGATGCGCGAGGCGCCACCTCACGAGCAAGCACGGTCGGTCGGACCCCCGCATGCACGAACGCCGCCATCGCGCGGATGGCGATGGCGGCGTTCGAGATGCACCCTGTAGGAATCGAACCTACAACCTAGCGATTAAGAGTCGCTTGCTCTGCCAGTTGAGCTAAGGG